>CAZVZK010000247.1:0-10440 GCA_964630925.1 uncultured Alcaligenaceae bacterium | reverse complement strand
TATCTCGCTCAGGGCACTACTGTTATAGCGATGTCAAGCCACCTTGGAAGGCCTGAGGACGCAGGTCTGCCCTCTGGGGACCTGACTTCCGCCCCTCGGGCTGCGCACGAGCCGAAGGCTGACATGGGCAACGGGAGCACGCGGTCGAGGAAGTTCCGCAGCTTCAACCCTGACCTGGCCCAGATCGAGAGGAGCAAGACCTGGCGGCCTCGACAGCCTTGTTTCTCCTGAATCGTCCCCCTCAATGGAGTTGGTTGTGTACACGATCACGTTCTACTCGTTCAAGGGGGGGGTCGGGCGCACGATGGCCTTGGTCAACGTGGGCCTTGAGTTGGTCCGGCGCGGGCGGCGTGTCCTGCTGGTTGACTTCGACCTTGAGGCCCCCGGACTGACCACCTACGACGCTCTCCGGCAGGAAGCTGAATCACCCGGAATCGTGGAGTACGTCACCGAGTACCTGCGAACGGGGGAATCCCCCGAGGTGGCTCGTTTCATCTACCCGGTCGATCTTGCCAAGGTCCGGAGCCGCCGCAAGTTGGGCCGCCACAACGACCGCTTGCCGGAGGCCGACCAGCGCGAATCGACCGGCCAGCTCTGGGTCATGCCCTCGGGGAGGGGAGATGCCGCCTATGGTGCCGCCCTGGCGCAGATCAACTGGGCCTCGCTGTACGAGCACAACGACGGCTACCTCTTCTTTGAGGACACCAAGGCCCAGTGGAAGGAGTTCATCAAGCCCGACTACGTGCTGATCGACTCAAGGACTGGCCACACCGACGTTGGCGGCATTTGCACGCGACAGCTCGCGGACGCGGTCGTGCTCCTCTTCACGCCAAATGAGCAGAACCGCCTCGGGTTGCGGGATGTCTGTAGCGAGATCCGCGCGGAGGAGAAAGCCAACGGGCGTCCGATTGCGATGCACCTCGTCATGTCGAACGTGCCGAGGCTGGACGACGAGGAAGGGATCTTGCGCCGTCACGTCAGGACTTTTCTCGACACGCTCAGCTTTCAGAACCTGGACGGGGTCATCGAGCGGTATGACAGCCTGATGCACCTGGACCAGCGCGTGTTTGCCCTTGAACGACCGAAGTCCCGGCTCGCGAAGCAGTACCGGAGGCTAGTTCACCGGCTCATCATCCGGAACCCCGAGGACCGTGAGGGGGTGCTTGTCCAGCTCGGTCAATTGCGCCAGGAACTCGGTGCGTCTGTCCGGGAAGGAATGGCACGCATCAGTGGGCACCATTTCCGGCCTGGGTCCAGCATCGGATCGACCACCACCGTGCCCTTGCTGGAAGAGGCGGTCGCGCACCCCAGGCGGCGGCCCCCTGGCGGCGTCCTCGCTGCGGAGGGGTTCAGAGATTACCTCCAGCGCATTGCCGATGCGTTCACGAACGATCAGGAGATCCTTCTCCAGGTCGCCGAGATGCACTCGACCATGTCCAACTTCGACACGGCGGCAGCCGTCCTCGACCAGGCCGTCAACCTCGGCAAGGCCCCCCAGGCTCTGCTTCAACGGAGCCGGGCACTGTTCCAACTCGGGCGCAAGGAGGATGCGGTCAAGGACCTGATGGAAGTCCTCACGTTGGAGACGCCTCAAGAGGATCTCGTCGTCGAGGCCTTGCGCGACCTCCACCGAATCGATCCGGCCCGCCTTCTCCGGGACGTGAGTCCTGATCGGCTCCAAGCGATGTCGCCAGGGGCGAAGGCCCAAGTCGCCGGCCTCCTGGCGACCCCAGGAGACTCGTTCGCGAGAGCAGTTTCGCTGCTCGCAGATGCCGTCGCCGGAGCTGAAGTGGGTGCAGGGACGGCCTGGTTCATCCGTCAACAACTGTCGGTATATCTACTCTACCGAATGGAGTGGGCCAGGGTTCTTGAACTGTGGCAGGGCCAGACCAAGTTCTTTACCCGCCGCAATCACGCGATGGCGCTCTTCCACCAGGCGCTCGCCGTCTGGGGGCTTGTCGGAGAGATGCCAGAGGACCTCTGCCGGCAAATCGTGGAACTCACGCAGCCACCCTCGGCTTGCGAAACGCACGCACCCGACTGCCAGGCGTTGGCGCTGGTCTACTGGCGGCTCAAGGACGCTGTGCGGGCCAAGGAGTTCCTCCAGAAGGCCCTTCGGCGGATCGCCCGGCGTGTCACACGCGATCTCTCCTACTGGCGATGCCTTGAAGTGCCACCTGAGGAGTTCAGGGAAGACTGCCAGCAGATTGCAGCAATGATCGAGGGCGCTCGGCTAGTTCCTCCGGTGATCGCCGGCACGCGACAACCCTGAGGCAGACAGTCAGAAGGCACGACAGGTACGTATGAGCAAACTGACCCTGGCACAACTGGAGCGCCACCTCTACAAGGCCGCCGATGTCCTGCGCGGCACGATGGACGCCTCCGACTACAAGGAGTTCATCTTCGGCATGCTGTTCCTCCGGCGCTGCTCGGACGTGTTCGACCAGCGCCGGGAGCAGATCATTCGCGAGCAGCTCGCCCTGAGCCGTCCACAAGATGAGGCCGAGAAGCGCGCCGACCTGCCGGCCCGATACCAGGAGGTAGGGGCGTTCTTCGTGCCGGAGAAGGCCCGCTGGCGCTACCTCCACGACGACCTGCACCAGAAGGTCGCGGACGGGCTCAACGTCGCGTTGTCCGCTCTGGAGGAGGCCAACCCCGACGCCCTGGAGCACGTCATCAAGGGCATCGACTTCACGAAGCAGGTCGGCAAGAAGCAGGTCCCCGAGACGCGATGGCGGAACCTGATCAAGCACTTCAACAAGCGCCGCCTTCGCAACGAGGACTTTGAGTTCCCCGACCTGCTCGGGGCGGCCTACGAGTTCCTCATCAAGCACTTCGCCGACTCGGCGGGGAAGAAGGGCGGCGAGTTCTACACCCCCCGCGATGTCGTCCGGCTGATGGTGCGGTTGCTGGACCCCCAGGCGGGGATGCGCGTCTACGACCCGTGCTGCGGCTCGGGCGGCATGCTGATCCTGACGAAGCAGTACCTGGAGGAGCACGGCCAGGACGGGTCAAATCTTGGACTCTACGGGCAGGAGAGCGACGGCGGCGTCTGGGCCATCTGCAAGATGAACATGCTGCTGCACGGAGTCCTCGGGGCGGACATCCGTCACGATGATGTCCTCGTCAACCCAGACCATACCGAGGGCGGGGAGTTGATGCGGTTCGACCGGGTGATCTCCAACCCGCCGTTCTCGCAAAGCTACACGAAGGCTGATCTGAACTTCAAGAACCGCTTTGAGCACGGCTTCGCCCCGGAGACGGGCAAGAAGGCCGACCTCATGTTCGCCCAGCACATGCTCAGCGTGCTGCGCGTAGGCGGGGTGATGGCCACGGTCATGCCTCACGGTGTGCTGTTCCGGGGCGGCAAGGAAAAGGAGATCCGCAAGGGCTTCATCGACAACGACCACGTCGAGGCCATCATCGGCCTGCCGCCGAACCTGTTCTACGGCACAGGCATCCCCGCCTGCATCCTGGTCATGCGGCGCAAGGGCGAGAAGCCGAGCGACCGGCAGGGGAAGGTGCTGTTCATCAACGCCGACGCCGAGTTCCACGCGGGCCGCGCCCAGAATTTCCTGCGGCCCGAACACGTCGAGAAGATCGTCAGCACATTCAAGGCGTACCGCGACGTGCCCGGCTACGCCGCCGTGATCCTAAAAAAGACAATCCAGGACAACGACTACAACTGCAACATCCGCCGCTACGCCGACAACGCCCCGCCGCCCGAGCCGCAGGATGTTCGCGCTCACCTCGTCGGCGGCGTGCCGAAGGCTGAGGTCGAGGCCTACCGCGACCTGTTCGCCGCCCACGGGGTCGATCCGGCCATCTTCTTCGTGGACCGCGACGCCGATTACCTCGACTTCGCCCCGAGTCTGACCGCGCGGAATCAACTCAAGACCGTGCTGGAGGCCGACGCCGGGTTGCAGGCCCAGGAGCGTCGGCTGCATGAGCGGTTCGGGCAGTGGTGGGACGGGCAACTCGACACCTTGCGGGCCATGCCAGGCTGCAAGAACCTCATGCAGATGCGGGCGGCGCTGATCGCGTCGTTCGTTTCCGCCCTGGCCGGTGGCGGCGCGGAGTCGCCGGGCATCCGGCTGCTCGGCCCGTTTGCGGTGGCCGGGGTGATCGCTAGCTGGTGGAACGAGAGCCAGTACGAGTTCCGCACGGTCGCGTCGGTGGGCTTCGACGGCCTCCTCGACGGCTGGGTCGCCACCGTCCGCGATGCCGTGGAAGGGGATGAGGAAGACGGCGCGTCGAAAGACGACCCCTTTGAACACAAACTCATCCGCAAGCTGCTGCCCGCCTACCTCACGGAACTGGAGACGCTGGAGGGGGAGATCGCTCGCATCAAGGGAGAGATCGAGGCATTTGAGCAGAGTGGAGAGAACGGCGACGGGGTCGAGGAGGAGGACGGCGAGAAGGCCAACCATGCCAAGGAGCTTGACGAGCGCATCCGGGAACTCAAGCAGTCCACCGAGACCCAGACGCAGCGTATCAAGGAACTGACCAAGGGGCCGCGCTCGGTGGGATCGATTGCCTGGACGAAGAAGCAGGACCAGGACGCCAGTGGGCTGGAGATGGAACTAGCAGGACTGCGGGAGCAGGTTGCTCCGGTCGAGCAGCAGATCAAGGCAGTCGAGCAGGAACTGGAGCCGTATCGGAAGCTGAAGGCGGAGTTGGCTGCGGCACGGCGGCAATTGCGTGAGCTGACGAATGCACTGCTGGGGCGACTGGAGCAGGCCGTCGCGGCCCTCTGTCCTGACGAGCGGAAGGACTTGGTGCTGGGCATGACACGTGACGATTTGGCCAGGCAGGTCGAGCGGTATGTCACGGAACACCGACAACAGATACTCATGAATATCGAATCTCTCTGGGACAAATATCGCGTGCCTTTGCAAGAGATCGAGGCTGCGAAGGCTGTGACCTTGGAGAGAGTGAACGGGTTTCTGAAAGGACTCGGATATGATTGAAACTACAGTCGGAGCCGTCATCCGCAGGCACTTCTCAGGCCCGAGTCCAGACTGTGAAGAGCGAACAATCCTTTCTGCTGATGAATGGGGTGTTCTGAAAACAACATCAATTACCTGGAACGGGTGGGACGCAACTGCTCACAAAGTGCTTCCTCGGACCTACTGGAAGCAGCCACAGCTAGAAGTACAACCTGGCGACGTACTTGTCACCAAAGCTGGCCCAAGGCACCGTTGCGCCGTCGTGGTTCATGTTGATGAGTGTCCACCTAAATTGATTGTCTCAGGCAAGATGATTGCCCTGCGTCCTCGCCGTGACATTGTGCTTCCTTCGATATTATCTGGGCTACTATCGTTGCCAGGGCCTCAGAAGTACCTGGATACACGAACGACAGGGATGGCTGAATCTCAAGTCAATTTCACTAACAGCGTGCTGCTTGCTGTGCCTCTGCGCATCCCCGCTCTTCCCGAGCAACACCGCATCGCAGAGATCCTCGACGCTGCCAACGCGGCCATCCGGCAATCCGCGGCGGTCATCGCCAAGATGCGGCAGATGAGAGCCGGCCTGTTACACGACCTGCTGACGCTGGGACTGAACGACCAAGGCCTCCTCCGTGGTCCCAAGCGGCCCCCTGAGCAGTTTAAAGAGTCACGCATTGGGAGGATTCCGCGAGAATGGACCAATCATTCTCTTGAAGAATTGACGATTAAAATCGTTGACGGGATTCATCACACTCCAACGTACACCAGCTACGGAATCCCGTTTTTGACCGTAGAGAATCTGACTGCCACACCTGGCATTGTGTTCTCGTCAGCTCGGCGAATAGCACCAGCCGACCACAAAATGTTCGCGTTGCGTGCGAATCCTCGACCGGGAGATGTTCTCGTTACGAAAGACGGTACACTGGGCGTGGCAAGAGTCGTCCCAGCCGATGCGCCAGAGTTCAGCCTCTTCGTTTCGGTTGCCTTGCTGAAACCAAATCCAACCAAGTGCATTCCAGAATTGATTTCGACATTTTTCGATAGCGAAGCATTTCAATCGCAACTTGGGCATCTATCAGCGGGGACCGGCTTGAAGCACATCCACCTGGAGCATTTCCGCGCGTTCCAGTTGGCTGTCCCGCCTATCGCGGAGCAACATGCCTTGTTTCGGCCACTTCGCGCTCTGGATGCCCGTATCCACGACGAGGAAGTCGTTCTGGAAAAGCTGGCAGTAGCTAAGCGAGGCCTTATGCACGACCTGCTCACAGGCCGGGTCCCGGTTTGACTCCCAGGAGGCCGCCTCCATGTCGAAGAACGGTGACGAGTTCCAGCAGGTTGAATGGCCGCTGGTTCAGGACCTGGAGAAACTCGGCTGGGGAGTGCTCGATGGCGACGTTGAGATCCCAGGCCTGACAGACCGCCGGGCCAACTTCCGCGAGGTGTTGCTCAAGGACCGCCTGGCGACGGCACTGGCCCGCATCAACCGCGACGATCAGGGCCAGCCCTGGCTGGACGAGGGCCGCATCCGCCAGGCGATCAACGCCTTGGACAGGCTCTCCGCACCGAGGTTGATGGAGGCGAACGAGGCTGCGACGCTCCTGTTGCTGGAAGGGGTCGGTGTCGAGGGCGATCCCGAGAAGTTCGGCGGGCGCGGACGGACGGTGCGTTTCATCGACTTCGACCACCTGGATCGCAACGAGTTCCTCCTGGTCCGCCAGTTCCGAGTGGACGGGCGCGGCTCGATCATCCCCGACATCGTGCTGTTCGTGAACGGCATCCCGCTGGTCGTCATCGAGTGCAAGGGCCCGAGCATCAACAACCCGCTCGGTGCGGGGATCGAGCAGCTCCTGCACTACAGCAACCAGCGCGGTTGGATCGACGAGGACGAGGGGGCCGAGCAGCTCTTCTACTTCAACCAGCTCCTGGTCTCGACCTGCGGCGATAAGGCGATGGTCGGCACGGTCGGGGCGCTGGCGGAGCATTACGCCGAGTGGAAGGATGTCGCTCCGTTCACCACCGAACAGGTGAAGGCCGAGTTGGGCGTTGTCGGACAACTCACGGGACAGCAGGTGATGGCCGCCGGGCTGCTCCGCCCTGCCCACCTCCTCGACATCGTGCGGAACTTCATCCTCTTCAAGAAGGAGGAAGGTCGGACGATCAAGCTGGTGGCCCGCTACCCCCAGTTCCGCGCCGTGCATGCTGCCCTGAAGCGGCTGCGCGAGGGGCGGACTCGGCAGCAGACCGGCGACCAGGACGGGCGCGGCGGGATCATCTGGCACACCCAGGGAGCGGGCAAGAGCTTCACGATGACCTTCCTGGTCCGGAAACTTCGCACCCAGCCCGAAGGCTCAACGCTGCGCCGTTTCAAGGTGGTCGTCGTCACTGACCGCACCGACCTAGAGGAGCAACTGGAAAGCAGCGCCAAACTGTCCGGCGAGGTGCCGCGCAAGGCGAGGAGCGGGGCCGATCTGGTGGCCGCCCTCCGTGAGCAAGGCCCGGCCTTGGTCTTCGGCATGGTCCAGAAGGCTCGCGCCGACGACGAGAACGAAGAAGGGGAAGCCCCCGCCCTCGGCGACGGGGTCAACCCCTCGACCGAGATCCTCGTGCTGGTGGACGAGGCCCACCGGTCCCACACCAACACCATGCACGCCAACCTCCGGCGCTGCGTCCCGAACTGCGCCATGATTGGCTTCACGGGCACGCCCATCGTCGAGGACGACAAGAAGAGGACAGAGGACATCTTCGGGCCGTTCCTCGACACCTACACGCTGAAGGAGTCCGAGGCGGACGGGGCGACGCTGCCCATCATGTACGAGGGCTGGGACGCGAAGGGAGTTGTCATCGAGGGGCACGACCTCGACACGCTGTTCGACACCTACTTCTCGGACAGGACGGCCAAGGAGAGGGAGGCGATCCGAGGCAGGTACTCCAACCGCTTCAAGATCCTGGAGGCCGACAAGCTGATCGAGGCGAAGGCGCGGCACGTGCTGCGCCACTACGTCGATCAGGTCCTCCCCCGAGGGCTGAAGGCCCAGGTGGTCGCCGTCAGCCGCAAGGCGGCTCTGCGATACAGGGACCATCTGGAGCAGGCGGCCAAGGAGATGATCAGCCGCGTCGAATCGGTGGACAAGCACCTGGTGGGCCTGCCCCCCGACGAGGTCGCCCGATTGCCCGAGGAAGAACAGTTCCTCATCCGTACTCATCCCCATCTGGAGACCTTGAAACGGCTCCAGTTCGCCGCAGTCATCTCCCCCCGGCTGACGGGGGAAAACCCCGACCCGCCGTCCTGGCGCGAGTGGACCGACGAGGGCAAGATCCGGGAGCGGATCGCGGCGTTCAAGAAGCCGCTGACAGGCGAGAACCCGGACGACAGCAGCGGGCTGGCCGTCCTCTGCGTGAAGAGCATGCTGCTCACCGGCTTCGACGCGCCGGTCGAGCAGGCGCTGTACCTCGACCGTCCCATGAAGGGGGCCGAGCTGCTCCAGGCCATCGCCCGCGTCAATCGCACCTACCCCGGCAAGGGCTGCGGCCTGGTGGTGGACTACTGCGGCATCGCGAGGAACCTGGCCGATGCCCTGGCGATGTACAGCCGGGGCGACCGCGAAGGCGTCATGAATCGCCTGATTGATACCCTGCCGACCCTGGAAGAACGGCACCGGGAGGTCCTCGACCTGTTCACCGACCAGGGCCTGAACATCTACCGCGACCGCGCCGAGTGCGTGGCATTGCTCGCCAACGTCCGGCTGCGGGCGGAGTTCACCGTCAAGCTGCACCGCTACCTCGATGCGCTGGACATGATCCTGCCGAGGCCCGAGGGTCTTCCTTTCACCAGGGACGCCAGGCAGCTCGGGCTGATCAACATGCAGGCCCGCAACCGCTACCGCGATGAGCAGCTCAATGTCCGCGGTGCTGGTCCGAGGGTCGAGGAACTGATCGACGCCTTCGTCCGCGCCAACGGCATCGATCCGAAGGTGCCGCCGATCTCGATCACGGACGTGGCATTCCCCGAGGCCGTGCGCGAGGCCGGGTCGAGCCGCGCCCAGGCGTCGGAGATGGAGCACGCGGCCCGCTACCACATCACCGTCCACTTCGCGGAAGACCCGGCCCACTACCGCAGGCTGAGCGAGCGGCTCCAGCAGATCCTTGAAGAGTTCCGCAACAACTGGGACGAGCTGGCGGGCACCCTGTTCGCGTTCGTGGCCGACCTGTGCCGCGCCGAGAACCTCGATGTCGCCGGGCTGGACCGCGACCGCGAAGCCCCCTTCTTCCGCACGCTCGCGGAGGCACGGGGGGAGGAAGTCGATCCGGCCCAGCCGGACCCCAAGCTGGTGGGGCCGTGCCGGGAGATGGTCGGCCACATTCGCCAGCAACTGCGGACGGTGGATTTCTGGAGGAACGACCCGGCCCAGAAGCGGCTGCGCGGCTGGCTGGTCACGTTCCTCGACGACCGCAACCTCGTGCAGTTCGACAAACTGGAGGCGACTGCCGACCAGATCATGCAACAGGCCCGCAAGCTCCACTTGCGGTTGACGGCATGAGCGAGACGCTGAACGTGGAGGGCCTGACCTTCGCTGTCCACCGCAGCGCCCGGCGACGGACGGTCGGCATCACCGTCGAGCGCGAAGGCGATCTCTCAGTCGCCATCCCCGAGAAGGCCGACCTGGCGCGGGTCGAGGCGGTCGTCCGCGCCAAGTTGTTCTGGGTTTTCACGAAGCTCGCTGAAAAGGCGCTGCTGTTCCGGCCCGTACCGGAGAAGGAGTACATCTCCGGCGAGGGCTTTTTCTACCTCGGGCGCAGCTACCGTCTGCTCCTGGTGGACGGCGTGGACGGGAAAGACGCCGCCGGATTGCGGCTGGTGAATGGCCGCTTCACCCTGCGGCGGAAAGACCAGCCGAACGCCGCGAGCCTGTTCGTCCGTTGGTACACCGACCACGCCCGGCAATGGATCTCAAGGCGGGTGCAGGACCTAGCGGTCCGTACCGGCAAGCAGCCCAACCAGGTCCGCGTCCTCGACCTGGGCAACCGGTGGGGATCGTGCTCCACCGAGGGCGGCTTGAACTTCCACTGGCGGACCATCCGATTGCCGCCGTCGCTCGTGGAGTACGTCGTAGCCCACGAACTGGTCCACCTCATCGAGCCGAGGCACGACAGCGCCTTCTGGACGCGGCTGGAACGGCTGATGCCCGACTACCGGGAGCGGAAGCGTCGGCTGAGCGAACAAGGTGCAGGCTACTGACCCTTGCCCCACCTTCGGGAGCAGTGCCAGTTCAACAGCAGTCCCAGAGCTGCCAAGCCTTGTACACCTGAAGGGAACGGTTGTCTTCGCGACAAGGCAGGTCCTTCCACAGCCAAAACGCGCCGAAGGGCAGGAGGGCAGAAGCGTGCTAGAGCCATCGGTGAAGCAGAAGTTGCTACAGCACTACCAGCGGATGAACACCTGGTAATCGGCAACCAATTCAGACCCACATCGGCGAGCAATCCGGACCCACCA
>CAZVZK010000246.1:0-10474 GCA_964630925.1 uncultured Alcaligenaceae bacterium | reverse complement strand
GCCACTTTGAACGAAGAGGATTTCTCGTGTCACGAAACGTAGCCCTGTAAGGGGGGCGGCCCCCCTCGCCTGCTTTCACAAGTGGCGTGATGCGTCGCCCGGAGTGGGTGGAGGCTGGGGAGAAGCGTCCTGGCGCGGCGTGGTGGGCGGCGTGGCAGCTCAGCGGGGCCGTGGCTCGGCGCTCATCCACGAACCAGAACAGCCAGCGCCGCTGACGCTCCACATCACAGACAGATCCGCTGACGCTCCACTCGGGGCGCTGACGCATCCCCGCTCGCCAACAGCCAAGAGCCGCTCACGCTCCAGACGGCCGCCCCGTTCACTCATCCGGCAAGGGCGCCGCGCCGGTGAACGCCGCCGCCCATTTGGCGTTCGTCACGATGCGGCTCGTGCGGATCGTCCCGTCGAGCAGCGCGACCTGCGTCCCGGCCCGGAACCGCGAGTCGAGCCGCGAGGGGATGTCCCCCGCCCAGGGGTCGAAGTCCTCCGGCCTGGTCCACGGCACCGGCGTCGCACCCGTCACGAGCATGACGGCGGTGCCCCCTTGACGCCCCGCGATGTCCTTGAGTGTCCTCCCCGTCAGCAGCGTCCCCGGCAGTGCGTCCTCCGGCGGGGGTGACTCGTCGAAGACGCAGCGGCGTCCGACGACGGCCAGGATGCGGGTCATGCCGTCACTGGGCATCCCGGTGTTGTGCGCGTACGTCCTGGGCATCAGGGAGAGCAGGGCGATGTTGTGGGGGCTGTCCCACGCCTCATCGAGGCGGAACCGCTTGAACAGCGCCTCCTGTTCGATGAAAGGGAGGATGGCCACCCGCCAGCTCAGCAGCGGCTCGCCCTTCGGCCCGCGCGTGGCCACGGCACGCGGCAATACGCCGTACACGTCGTTGAAGGCGTGGAGGCCGATGGCGCATTGCTTGAGGTTGCTGGCCTCGAACAGCCGCCAGTCGGAGCCCCGCCTCTTCTGGACCGCCGGCGCAAAAAGCAGGATCAGGACGGAGGCGATGACCGCGATGACCAGCACCTCGGTGAGGCTGATCCAAGGCCGCCGGCGGAGGTCCGGCGCATCCTCCGGGCCGGGCAGCGCCGGAAGCCGCGCCGCCGGAGCGTCGGCGACGCCGGGCACCGCCGAGACGCCGAGGCACACCGGGCACCGCGAGTCCTGTCCGGCATCGAGCAGCCGGCCGCACCCGCAACGGAGCTGGATCATGCCATCACCTCCGCGCCCCACCCGACATGGACCCATTCAGCCGGCAGTGGCAATTGGACGGAAGTGGACGTGTGGTGTGTCCGGGGTGGGGCGAATTGCATTGCATTGCACCCCCCCCTCACACCCCCTGCAACGCAAATTCAGCAGGGAATTTGCATTTCAGGGCAAGTGGTCAGGCCGCCGACACCAGCGCCGTGGCCGCACACCCCGTCTCATTTTGTCTAACTCCAGACATCGGGTCAACGATTACTCCGGCAGATCGCCCTCGTCGTGCGTGAACAGCGCCCGCCACGACGTGTTGGCCCCCCGCGTCATCCCGTGGACGCCGCCGTCGGCCATCGCCACGAACGTCTCCTTCTGCCCACGATACCGCCCGCGGAACCTCACGTCGAGGCGCGAGGGGATGTCGCCCTCCCACGCCTCGAAATCCGCCGGCTTCGTCCACGGCACCGCATTAGCCGCCGTGACGAGGAGGGCGACGCGCCCCGTATCGGGCCGCAGGTCGCTCAACCCCTTGCCGAGGCGGATCACGCCCCCCTGGACCTTCATGCCCCTCGTGCCGGGGAATGCCTCGTCGAAGACACAGCCCGCCCCGCGGACGCCCTGGTAGCGTGTCAGCCCCTCGCCCGGCGCGACGGCGGGGTGGCCGAAGGCCGCCGGCATGTGGGCGAGGAGCGGGAGGTTGTTGGGGCCGTCCCACGGCTCATCGAGCTTGAACCGCGCGTACAGATCACCCTCCTCCATGAACGGCAGGATGAGGACACGCCAGCTCAGCCCCGGCCTGCCGTCCCGCCCCCGCGTGCCGACGGCCATCGGGAACCTCCCGTACCGCTCGTGGAAGCCGTGCAGGCCCCAGGAGATCAGATTCAGGTTGTCCACCTCCCCCGTCCGCTCCGCGTCTGCTCTCCTCTCCGCGTCGCGCGAAGCGAGCCACCAGGCCGCCGCGCCGCCGCCCGCCACCACCAGGAGCAGGATCAGCCACCACCGGCTCATGGCGGCCCCTCCCCGGCGAGCGCCGCCCGCAGCGTCTCCTCGGGCTCGCGGGCGGCCTCGCGTATCTCGCCGCCCCGGAAGACGGCGTGCGCCTTGCCGAACCGAAAGTCGAGCCGCGCCGCCAGCCCCGGCTCGTCGAGGTCGAGGACGCCCGGCTCCGTCCACCGCTCGGGCCTGGATGCCACCACGACGAACGCCCCGCCGGGCGGGAAGTCGAGCGTGTCCTTGCGCACGGCGACGTACGGCGTCAGCCCGTCACGTCCGGCGTCGCCGGGGCGCCGGTAGAGGTCGGGCATCTCCGAGAGCAGTGGGAGGTTCGTCGGCCCGTCCCACGCCTCCTCCAGATTGAACCGTTTGAACAGCCCCTGCGCGCCGACGTGCGGGAGGATGTGGACACGCCAGCTCAGCCCCTTGCCCTTGCCGTCCGCCGGCGGCATCTGGAAGTCGTGGGCCTCCTGATACGCCTCCAGGCCGGCGGCCATCCGCTTGAGCCTCTCACGCTCGAGTGTCCGGGCCGCCTCGCCCGTCGGGGCTGACACGCCGTCGAACAGCCCGGAGAGCCACGCCGCGCCACCCGCGAGCAGCACGACCACCGCCCCCGCGATCCACAGGCGGGCGGGGCCGGCGGGCGTGGCTGGGGTGGCGGGCCCGTTGGCCGGCTCGGGCCTGCCGCCGGCGATGATGGTGGCGCCGCACCTGGGGCAGGCGACGTCCACCCCCCGGCAGTCGTCGCGCGCCTGGAGCCGTTGGCCGCATGGACACTGGAAGCGGAGCATGGGGCGTCACCTCGGGCGGGGCGTCTGGGTGTTTCTATTACTCGGGCGGATCCGACTCGCCCCGAAAGGCGGCCAGGATACGCGCATTGCTCGCGTGGCGCATGCGGTGGGGGTATCCGTTCGCCCGAGCCACCTGTGCCCACGGGCCGAACCGGGCATCGAGCCGCGATGCGATGTCGCCGTTCAAGGCGTCGAAGTCCTCCGGCTTCGTCCACGGCACCGGAGCCGCGGCTGTCACGAGGAATACATAGGAGGTAGTCAGGGCCTGAATCGGCATGCCCAGCCGAATCCACCCCCGCTCCGTCAGCTTATCCTGCGCACCGGGGTACGCCTCATCGAACGCACATCCCGGCCCGGTGACGGTGAGGCAATGCGTCAGCCCGCCCTTCCCTTCCGGGTCGTCGCCACGGCGGAACGCTCGGGGCATCTGCGCGAGAAGCGGGAGGTTGTTCGGCCCGTCCCACGGCTCATCGAGCCTGAACCGGCGGTAGAGCGCCTCCTCCTCGATATACGGCAGGATCAGTACGCGCCAGCTCAACAGGGGCCTCCCCTCGGGGCCGCGTGTCCCAACGCTCTGCGGGAATCTCCCGTGGACATCGTGGAATGCGTGCAAGGCGTTGACGATCTGTTCGAAACGCTCCCTCTCCGTCCTTCGCGCCGCGGCCTCCCTGGCCGGCACGACGAACAGGAAATAGCCGACGGCGAGAAGCACGGCCGTCACGCCGAGCAGCAGCGCCGGCGACGGCCGCCGCGGCTTCCGCAGGTCCGGCCCCGCCAATGTGAACGGGGGCGCGGCCGGGGCGTCGGTCACGCCTGGCATTGGGCTGACCGCCTGACACGCGGGGCAATGCGCCTCCGCGTCGAGCGTCCGGCCACAGCCGCAGCGTGGTCCGCTCATGGGCGCCCTCAGTCGGGTAACACGGGCTCGCCGCCGGCCGCGGTCATCATGGCCCGCCACTGCCCTTCACCCCGGGCGGTCATGAGTCGTGTGAAGCCGTCCCCCATCGCCACGTTGGTGCCGCCGTACCTCGTGTCCAGCCGCCCGCCGATGGGCCCGGCGTCGATGTCGAAGTCGTCGGGCTTCGTCCACGGCACGCCCTGCGCCGCCGTCACCACCATCAGCGTGTTGGACAGCCCGTCCGTGAAGTCCGCGAAACGCAGCCCGAGCCGCCGCGTCGAGCCGGGGGCCGTGAGGGCGCCCTTGAAAGCCTCGTCGAACGCCGTGCCGCGCCCCGTCACCGCAAGGTAGTGCGTCAGCCCATCGGCGGACGGAGTCTCGCCGGGCCGTTGATAAGCACGCG
Source organism: uncultured Alcaligenaceae bacterium (assembly GCA_964630925.1). GTDB lineage: Bacteria > Planctomycetota > Planctomycetia > Gemmatales > Gemmataceae > RGDT01. The sequence continues at coordinate 6,197 of CAZVZK010000246.1, read as the reverse complement.
GCACACGCGCCAGGAGCCGGCTGTTGTTCGGCCCGTCCCAGGGCTCATCGAGCTTGAACTGCGTGAACAGGTTCTGCTCCTCGACGAACGGCAGGATGGCCACGCGCCAGCTCAGGAGCGCCTTGCCCGTCTTCGGGTCACGGTAGGCCGCGCCGAGCGGCAGCCTCCCGTTCGTGTCGTGGTAGGCGTGCAGCGCGATGGTGATCTGCTTGAGGTTGTTCTGCTCCTGCATGCGCGAGGCCGCCGAGCGCACCGAGCCGACCGCGCCGGAGAGCAGCCAGTACGCCCCGAAGGCCAGGCCGCCGCAGCCCAGCACGAAGAAACCCACCACGCCGAGGATGACGTACAGCGCCGTCGTCCCCCCCGACTGCGGCCGCCTCTCGTCCTCGTCGTCCTCGCGGCGGCTCCGGCGGCGCGGCCTGTCATCCTCCTCCGGGCCGGCGCGGCGGGCCGGCGCGGGTGCCTCGCTGAAGGAGGGGATGGGCGTCAGCGCCCCGCACGCGGGGCACTGGGCGTCACGCCCGGCGTTCGCCTCGCTCGCCTGGAGCATCTTCCCGCAGCGGCATCGGAACTGGACCATGATCGCGGGCCTCCTCATACAGGGCGGGCCGTTCCAGGTTAGGCCAGCAGGTAGAACGCCACGGCGCCCAGCACCAAGAGCCCCACCACGCCGAGGATGATGTACAGCGCCGCCACTCCGCCAGGCCGCGGCCGTCGATCAGCGTCATCGTCCTCGCGGCGGCGGGGCCTGTCCTCCTCCGGGCCGGCGCGGCGGCCCGGGGGCGGCGCTTCTCCGAATGAGGGGATGGGCGTCAGCGCCCCGCACGCGGGGCACTGGGCGTCGCGCCCGGCGTTCGCCTCGCTCGCCTGGAGCATCCTCCCGCAGCGGCAACGGAACTGGACCATGGGGCGGGCCTCCTCGGACCGGGCGGGCCGATCCGAGGACAGCATACGGATCGCCGCGCGGCACGTCAGTCCTGGCCCGGCGGGTCGTTGGCCGACGCCGACGCCAGCGCCCGCCAGCGGGCCTCGTCGCGCGCGGCCATCATCCGCACGGAGCCGTCGAGCATCATCACCATCGTCCCGCCGCCGTGCAGCGTATCCAGACGCGGGCCGATGGGCCCGGCGTCCACGTCCAGATCCTCCGGCTTCGTCCACGGCACGCCCTGCGCCGCCACCACCACGCCCATCGTGTTCGCCGTGCCGTCCGTGATGTCCACCAGGGTGAGCCCCAGCCGCAGCGTCGTCCCCGGCACCGTCCGCACCCCCTTGAACCCCTCGTCGAACGCCGTGCCGCGCCCCGTCACCGCCAGGTAGTGCGTCAGCCCGTCGGGCGAGGGCGGGGCGTTGGGCCGGGCGTAGGTCTTCGGCATCTGGCCGAGGAGTTTGATGTTGTTCGGCCCGTCCCAGGGCTCGTCGAGTTTGAACAGCCGGAACAGCGGCTCCTGTTCGATGAACGGCAGCATCGCGACGCGCCAGCTCAACAGCGGCCTGCCGTCCTTGCCCCGGTAGGCGGCGGCGCACGGGAGATCGACCCCGCCGTGGGCCGAGGCGAAGTTGTGGATGGCGATGCCGATCTGCTTGAGGTTGTTCGACTCCTGCATCCGCGTCGCCGCCGCCCGCACCTTCCACACCGCCGGCAGCAGCAGGCCGACGCCGACGCCGCCCATGCACATCAGGCCGACCACGCAGATCAGCACCAGGGCGACGACGCCGATCCCGCCCGACGGCTTCGGCGGACGGGCCTCGTCGTCGCCCCGCCGGCGCGGCGCGGGCCCCTCGGCGATCTCCGGCCGCCTGGGCGGGGTGTCGCTGAACGACGGCACGGGCACCAGCTTCCCGCAGGCGGGGCATTGCGCCTCGCTGCCGGCGTTGGCCTCGCCCGTCTGGAGCATCCGCCCGCAGGCACAACGGAACTGGATCATCGGCTTGCACCTCGCCTGCCCGCCGGAGGAGGAATCCGGCAAGGGTGCGGACGCCCGCGCCGGAGCAGTTGGCCTATCGGGAGCCCCGGTGCCTGTCCATCCCGATACCGCCCTGATGCCGGACGTCCTGCGCTGGGGGGATCGCCTGCCCCCGACAGACGGGGCGGTCATTCCGTCGGCAGGCCGCCCTTCAGCTCGGCCTTCAGGCGGATCATGGCGGAGAGCCAGCGGCGGGCGACGGTGCGCTCGGAGACGCCGAACAGCGCGGCGACCTGGGAGTGGGTCCAGCCGTGGTAGAAGACCAGGCCGAGGACCTCGCGCTCGTCGGCGGGGAGGCGTCCGGCGGCCTCGTGGAAGGCGGCCCAGCGCTCCAGCTCGGCGGGGGCGGCGTGGGGGTCGATGGCGGCCTCGGCGGCCTCGTCGCCCATGGCGACCTCGAGGCGGCGCTTGTTGGAGGAGGCGAGGCGTGCGAGGTCGAGCAGCTCGCGGCGGATCTCGACGGCGGCGAGGCCGAAGAATTCGCGTGTGGTGCCGGGGGGCGTTTCGAGCTGGCGGAGGGAGCGCATGAGGCGCAGGACGGAGTTCTGGAGGACGTCGCCGGTGTCGCCGACGCGGCGGACGCCGGGGAAGCCGCGCAGCATTTTGCGGGCCAGCGCCTCCAGACGGGGGTAGACGGAGGCGAGGAGGGCGTCGGCGGCGGCGGCCTCGCCTGCGCGCCAGCGTCCGAGGCAGGCGTTCATCTGGATGGTGTCCACAGGGGTCATTCAACGGGGCGGGGCGGCCGCCGTCCAGCGGGAAGGGCTTGGAGCCGGGGCGGCGGCGCGGTAGTTTTTCTGGTGGGTCTGTCAGGCCGGGGCGTCGGGCTCCGTTCTTTCTGTAGATCCCCGTGGAGCTGTCGCGTCATGAACGAGCTGGCCCCGGCCGACGAGGACGGTCTGCTTGATCTGCTGGAGCGGTGGCGTGGGCTGCAGCGTCAGGGCAAGCGTGTCAGCGCGGAGGAGCTGTGCCCCGGCAGGCCGGACGTGGCGGCGGAGCTGAAGCAGTTGGCCGAGTTCGCCGGGCATGTGGAGGGGCTGGCGGAGTCGGCGGGGCAGAGCACGGTGGGGGCGAGCCCGTTCACGGCGTCGCCGGGGCCGGCGCTGGAGGCGACGGCGGTCCTGCCGGGGACCTCGGGGCGGTATCAGGTGGAGGGGACGCTGGGCGTGGGCGGGATGGGGGCGGTGTACCAGGCGATGGACCTGCAGCTCGGGCGTCGCGTGGCGTTGAAGCTGATCCGGCCTGAGCGGACCTCGCCGGAGCTGATGGCGCGGTTCGAGGTGGAGGCGCGGTCGGTGGCGGCTTTGGATCAGCCGCACATCATCAAGGTGTTCGACGTGGGGACGTGGAGCCCGCCGGGCGAGGGGGCGGCGGTGCCGTTTTTGTCGATGGAGCTGGCGGAGGGCGGGAGCCTGGCGGGGCGTCTGCCGCAGGGCAGGCCGCAACAGCCGGTGGAGTCGGCGCGGCTGGTGGCGCTCCTGGCGCGTGCGATGGCGCATGCCCACGCGCGGGGCGTGGTGCATCGGGACCTGAAGCCGGAGAACATCCTGCTGGCGCCGGCGACGGGCCTGCCGGCCCTCGATACGTCGTGGGGCTGCCCGAAGATCACGGACTTCGGGCTGGCGATGTGGTCGGGGGCGTCGGGGCGTGTGACGCGCGACCGGGAGGTGCTGGGGACGCCGGCGTACATGGCGCCGGAGCAGGCGGACGGGCGTGCGGACGTTGGGCCTCCGGCGGACGTGTACGCGCTGGGGGTGGTGCTGTATCGGCTGTTGTCGGGGAAGCTGCCGTTCGACTGCCCGTCACTGGCGGAGCTGCTGTACAAGATCGCGCACGTGCCGGCGCCGCCGCTCAAGGGGGTGCCGGCGGAGCTGGCGCGTGTGGTGGCGACGTGTTTGGACAAGTCGGCGGCCCGGAGGCCGACGATGGTGGGGCTGGCGGAGACGCTGGAAGCGTGGCTGAGCAAGGGGTCCACGGAGATCCTGCCGGCGCGGCCTGAGTGGGGCGGGGGGCTGTTGCGGCGGGGGCTGCTGGCGGGTCTGGCGGCGTGCCTGCTCGTGGCCGGGGGCGTGGCGTTGTGGGCGGCGTGGGGGCGCGGGAAGAAGGCGGATCCGGACCCGGGGCCGCCGGGGCCGGCGGCGGTGAAGCATCTCCGCCTGGAGGCGTTCAACACCCTCGAGAGGGTTGAGCGGCTGGGTGTGGTGACCGGCGAGGGGATGGCGAATGAGGTCGCCTCGCTGCCGTTCAAGGCCGGGGTGATCATTCGCGCCGAGCTGAGCGCCCCGGCGTACGCGATCCTGATCGCGTTCAACGCCGACGGGAGCGAGCAGCAGTTGTGGCCGCCGCCCGGGGAGGCGGGCGGGCCCGTGGAGAGGATCAAGTTCCCCGACGGCGTGGGGCCCAAGGGGGGGCCGCTGGTGTTGTACCTCAACGACGAGCCTCGCGGGGGGCTGCAGGCATTCGCGGTGGTGGCCTCGCGGAAGCCGCTGCCGCCCTACGAGGAGTGGAAGAAGGCGCGGGGGCCGGTGAAGTGGTCGCGTCTCACGGGGCACCTCATCCCTTACGCCGCCGACACGGACGGGGTGGCCCCCATCCTGGAAGGCCGGCGTGTGGAGCGCAGCCAGGTGGGGGAGCTGGGCCAGGGGCCGGACCTGCTCCCGCTCTGCCGGGCGCTGAAGTCGGGCGGCGTGGAGGCGGTCGCGGTGAAGGCGGTCCCGGTGGAAGAGCAGCGGTGATGCGGGACGCCTGGGCGGGGGGTGGATACGCTGAGAGGAGCGACGCCCGCCGGCCGAGGCCCCGATGCTGACGCACACTCTCATCCACCCTGGGATCCTGTCCGTGCTGGGGCGGGCGGGTCACCACGCGAAGATCCTCATCGCCGACGGGAACTACCCGGCCTCCACCAAGAAGGGGCCGAATGCCGAGGTCATCTGCCTGAACCTGATGCCGGGCGTGGTCACCTGCGCCCAGGCGCTGGAGGCCCTGCTGTCGGCGGTGCCGGTGGACGCGGTGAACACGATGATGTACACGGCGGACGACCCGTACACGCTGGCGTCGGACCCGCCGGCGTGGGACGAGTACCGGGCGGTCATCAAGCGGATGGGTCTGGGGCTGGCCCTGGAGCCGATCCCGAAGTGGGACTTCTACAAGGCCGTGGAGGTGCCGGACCACGTCCTGACGATCCTGACCGCCGACCAGCAGCGTTTCGCCAACGTGCTGCTGTCGGTGGGCGTAAGGATGGGGTGAGTACATGGCCGAGGTGATCGACGCGCATCAGCACTTCTGGCAGCTCTCGAAGCCGTTCGACTACCGGTGGCTGGACGCTCCGGCGCACGCGCCGATCAGACGCGACTTCCTGCCGGGGCAGCTGCGTCTGCTCATGGACGCGGCGAAGGTGGATCGGTGCGTGTTCGTGCAGACGCAGCACGATCTGGAGGAGAACCGCTGGGCGCTGGGGCTGGCGGATCAATACCCGTGGATCGCCGGCGTGGTGGGGTGGGTGGACCTGGCGAGCAAGGAGTGCGACCGCCAGGTTGCGGAGATGAAGAGGCACCCGAAGTTCGTCGGCGTGCGGCACATCGTGCAGGACGAGGCGGACGACAACTGGGTCGTGCGGCCCGAGGTGATGCAGGGGCTGCGCATCCTGGAGCGGCACGCGACGCCGTTCGACATGCTGTTCCATGTGCGGCACCTGCGGCACGCGCACACGCTGGGGATGGCGTTCCCGTCGCTGCCGCTGGTGATCGACCACCTGGCGAAGCCGCGGGTCCGCGAGGGGGTGATCGAGGACTGGTATCCGCATCTGAAGAAGGCGGCGACGTGCCGCAACATCCACGTCAAGCTGTCGGGGCTGGTGACGGAGGCCGACTGGAAGGGGTGGAGGCCGGCGGACCTGAAGCCGTATGTGCAGGCGGCGCTGGAGCTGTTCGGCCCGGAGCGGTGCATGTTCGGGAGCGACTGGCCGGTGTGCGAATTGGCGGCGGGGTACGGCGAGGTGAAGGCGGCGCTGGAGGAGGCGCTGGGCCCGCTGGACGCGGAGGACAGGGCGATGATCTTCGGCGGGACGGCGCGGCGGTTCTACGGTCTGGCTCCCTGAGCCGTACCCGTTCCGCCAGGGTGGGAATTAGACGGAATCAGACGTGTGGCGTGGCCTAGGTGGTGCGGATTGCATTGCATTGCACCCCCCCCCAGACACCCCCCTGCTCCGAAAATTTCGCGTTCAGGGGAGATCAGGGC
>CAZVZK010000245.1:0-10507 GCA_964630925.1 uncultured Alcaligenaceae bacterium | reverse complement strand
AAGCCGCGTGCCGGAAAGGCCGAATGCGACAGTTGATAAACTCGCTATCCTAAGTCCGTAAAAGTCGTCCTCGCGGGACACGAACTTTACGGACTTACGTCGACGAAACCGAGTTTTTCAGCAGTCTCGCCTGGGGGGGTACAATGCAAGGCAATCCGCCCCTCCACGGCCTCCACCACCGTCTACTTCCGTCTAATTCCCACCCCCCGGCTGAACGGGGACTGCTGGCAGTGAACGGCTGTAAACTTCCTGTCAGCCACTACAGAAAAAATGCCGACATCACGCCCCGGCCTGACCTATGCTTACGTGCCTACCCCTCACGGACTCATAACCCCCTTAGGCACCATGTCCAGATTGCAGCGAGGTCTGACCGGGCTCAACGGGACCGCCGGCGGCTCCCTCGGAGGCGGCGGCAGCCCCAGCCGTCTCGGCATGTCGCTGGGCGGCGTCGGTAACGAGCGTCAGGGCACCAAGAGCTTCGAGGAGCTGAAGCGCATCATCCACGGCAAGCTCGTGGACAAGCTCGACCTCTCGCGCGTGTCGGACCTCGAAGGCGACACGCTGCGCCGCGAGATCCGCCTCGTCGTCGAGCGTCTCTGCGACACCGAGAACCCGCTGCTCAACCGCATGGAGCGCGAGCGCCTCATCGACGAGGTCCTCGACGAGACCTTCGGCTTCGGCCCGCTGGAGGTGCTGCTGAAGGACCCGACGATCAGCGACATCATGATCAACGGGCCGTTCAAGGTGTACGTCGAGCGCCGCGGCAAGATGGAGAAGACCGACGTCAAGTTCCGCGACAACGACCACCTCCTGCAGATCATCGACCGCATCGTCAGCAAGGTGGGCCGCCGCGTGGACGAGACGTCGCCCATGGTGGACGCCCGCCTGCCCGACGGCTCGCGTTTCAACGCCATCATCCCGCCGCTGGCCCTGGACGGCCCGAGCGTGTCGATCCGCCGCTTCGGCTCCAACCCGCTGAAGCTGGAGGACCTGCTGAACTACAAGGCGTTCACGCCGGAGATGGCGATGCTCATGGAGGCGTGCATCAAGGCGCGTCTGAACATCGTGATCTCGGGCGGCACGGGCTGCGGCAAGACGACGCTGCTGAACACGCTCTCGAGCTTCATCCACGGCGACGAGCGCGTGGTGACCATCGAGGACGCCGCCGAATTGCAGCTGCAGCAGGACCACATCGTGCGGCTGGAGACGAGGCCGGCCAACATCGAGGGCAAGGGCGCGGTGCTGTGCCGCGACCTGGTGAAGAACGCCCTGCGTATGCGTCCCGAGCGGATCATCATCGGCGAGTGCCGTGGCGCCGAGACGCTGGACATGCTCCAGGCGATGAACACCGGCCACGCCGGCTCGATGACGACCCTGCACGCGAACACGCCCCGTGACGCCCAGGCGCGTATGGAGACGATGATCATGATGGCGGGCCTGGAGCTGCCCATCAAGGCGATGCGTCAGCAGATCGCGTCGGCGGTGGACCTGATCATCCAGGCGAACCGTCTGCAGGGCGGGCCGCGCAAGATCACGAGCATCACCGAGGTGATGGGCATGGAGCAGGACATGATCGTGATGCAGGAGATCTTCAAGTTCAAGCAGCTGGGCATCGATCAGAACGGGCGTTCGCACGGGCAGTTCGAGTCCACGGGCGTGCGCCCGTCGTTCGTGTCGCGGCTGGAGGCGTCGGGCATCAAGCTGCCTTCGAATTTGTTCCAGGAGCGGGTGCTGCTCCGCGATTAGTTGACAGCCAGTTAACAGCCGGCAACAGCCAGTCAACAGCCAGTTGAAAACCAACAGCCGGCCCACCCATCAAGGGGGGGCCGGCTGTTCTTGCTGGAACTGGCTGCTAACGGCTGTTGACTGGCTGTTGACCGGCTGTCAACTTTCCCCGGCACGCCCCGTTTTTTCGACCTATAGTTGCAGCGGCCCGGCTGTCCGGCTGGTGCAACTCCCCGAGGGCCTCCCCGACAATGACCCCTATCCTCATCTCCGTGCTGGTCTTCATCGGCGTCTCGTGCCTGATCGGCATGGTGGCGTTCGTGTTCCGCGAGCAGGGCCCGCAGACCGCCACACGCCTCGACCTGCTGGTCGGCAAGCGCACCCGCCAGGACTCGCAGGCGGCGGACATCCTCCGCCGCACTGCCTTCGAGAACGACAAGAAGTCGCTCTTCGAAGCCATCATGCCGAAGTTCATCAGCCTGGACAAGCTGTTCGAGCAGGCCGACTGCCACATCAAGCCCAGCACCCTGTTCGCCGTCGCCGTCCTGCTGGGCGGCCTGGGCGCCACGGTGACGTGGTTCATCAAGCTGCCCTGGTACCTGATCCCGCTGAACGGCCTGCTGCTGTTCACCACGCCGGCCATGTGGCTGTACTGGAAGCGGTCGGCCCGGCTGGCCAAGTTCATGTCGCAGCTGCCCGACGCCCTGGAGCTGGTGGCCCGTGCCCTGCGGTCGGGGCAGTCGCTGGCGGCGGCGATGCACGTCGTCGGCGAGGAGTGCCCCCAGCCCATCGCGGGCGAGTTCGGCCGGGTGTTCGAGGAGCAGAACCTGGGCATCCCCATCGAGGACGCCCTGAAGAACATGGCCGACCGCGTGCCCAACATGGACCTGCGGTTCTTCGTGACCTCGGTCGCCATCCAGCGGACCACCGGCGGCGACCTGGCCGAGATCCTCGACAAGATCGGCTACGTGATCCGCGAGCGGTTCAAGATCCTCGGCCAGGTGCAGGCCCTGACCGGCGAGGGCCGGCTGTCCGGCATCGTGCTGATCGCCCTGCCGTTCGCCCTGTTCGGCTTCCTGCTGAACACCAAGCCCGACTACGTCAAGGCCCTGTGGGAGCACCCCATGGGCCAGCAGATGAGCATCGCGGCCCTGATCGCCCAGATCATCGGGGCGCTGGTCATCCGCCACATCGTCAACATCAAGGTCTAAACCCCTCGGCCCTGCCATACGGAGCGACTCCCCATGACCCTGTTCGCATTCGTCGGGATGGCCGAGATCATCCCGCTCATGATCTTCGCGGCGATCGTGGCCGCCATATTCGCCGTCCTGAACATGATCTCCGGCCGCAACAGCAAGGCGGCGGAGCGTCTGGAGCGGATCAGCCGGCCGGCGTCGCTGGCCGAGATCGAGGACCCCAAGGTCGCCAAGAAGGAGCGGTTCGCGGGGCTGATGGAGACGGCCAAGGCGCTCTCGCAGCCGCTCATGCCGCAGACCGAGCTGGAGCAGTCCCAGCTCAAGCTGGAGCTGGCGAACGCCGGCTTCCGCAGCGAGTCGGCGGTGTCGATCTACCTGAGCATCCGCTTCGGCGTGCTGATGTTCTTCCTGGTGGTGGCCTGCGCCATCTTCCTTCCGAAGTACGGCATGACGTGGTCGGCGTTGCAGCCCATCGGCATCCTGACGGGCATCGGCTTCTACCTGCCGCAGCTCGGCCTGTGGTGGCTGCGGACGGGCCGCCAGCAGCAGATCTTCCTGACGCTGCCCGACGCGCTGGACCTGCTGGTGGTGTGCGTGGAGTCGGGGTTGGGCCTGGACCAGGCGATGCGGAAGGTGTGCGACGAGATGGGCCCGCACGCCAAGGCGATCACCGAGGAGCTGTCGCTGGCCAATTTCCAGCTCCAGATGGGCCGGCCCCGCCGCGAGGTGCTGCACGACCTGGGCGTGCGGACGGGCGTGGACGACGTGAAGGCCCTGGCGGCGATCCTGATCCAGGCGGACCGGTTCGGCTCGAGCATCGCCCAGGCCCTGCGTGTGCAGTCCGACTCGATGCGGACGCGGCGCCGGCAGATCGCCGAGGAGAAGGCGGCGAAGACGGCCGTGCAGCTGATCTTCCCGCTGGTGCTGTTCATCTTCCCCGGCATCTTCGTGGTGCTGGTCGGCCCGGCGGCGATCAAGATCATGGACGTGATGCTCAAGAAATGAGCCGTGATCGGGCGAGCGGGGTGCGGAAACAGGGGGCGGCCGGAGTGATCCGGCCGCCCCTGGCGTTTCCGGGAGCGCTTGAAGCCAGCCGGGCAGGGCTCTCCTGGGTCGTACAAGGTCGGGGGCGACGTGTTGACGCCGTGCTTCCGAGCGGCCGTCGGGGCGGCCCAACCAGCTCAAACCCGATACGCGCGCTCGTCCAGGCTGCGGACAAGAAGTCACGGCGGCCAGATGCCTCAAGGCCGCCCGCTGACCACGCCGGCGGACGCGATCACGGGGAGCGCGTGTCCGCGTCGGGGGCCTGCCCATCTTGCCCAATCCCTGAACCCCTGACTCCTCTCCCCTTTTTGCGAAGGACGACGGCCTTGCCGGCCGAATGGAATATTGGGCTTGCAACGGCCCTCCGCCTCCGGCGTGGGGCGTCTTCGCATACCGGGAGGGTTTCAGGATGAAGCGATTCTTGCGCATGGCGGCCGTCCTCGCCGGCTGCGCCGCCGGCCTCGTGTCCGGCTGTGCCACCAACGGGGCCTGTAACGGCCCGGCCTGCGGTCTCAGCCCCGGCCCGTACGTCAGCAACATGAACCTCTACGACCCCTGCTACCCGGACCGCTACACCAACCTCGCCCAACGCTCCGTCAACGCGGCCACGGCCCCGCAGGTGCTCAACGGCCACGTCCTCGAACAGACGGTGTGGAACTCGCACTTCGAGCAGGGCACGGACCGGCTCAACGAGACCGGCCTCACGCACCTGCAGCACCTGGCCCGCCGACGGCCCTGCCCGGACAGGAACATCTACCTCGCCACCAGCCTCGACATCAAGTATGACCCCAACTGCCCGGACCGCTACTGCGGCGCCCGCCAGGAGCTGGACACCCTGCGCACCGCCGCCGTCCAGAAGTACCTGACCGGCCTGAACTGCGGCAGGGGCCAGGAGTTCAGCGTCGTCGTCCACGACCCGAACGACCCGAGCATCCACACCCAGGGCATCAACTACGGCGTCAACCTGATGTACCAGCGCTACCGCGGCGGCCTGCCCAGCGTGGCCGGCGGCGGCGCGGGCGGCGGCGGCGGCACCTCCACCGGCGGCGGCGGCGGCGGCGGCACCGGCCGTTGATGCGGAGCGGGGATCACACGAGAGGCGGGCACGGGGATTCGTCCCCGTGCCCGCTTTTTCGCTTTTACCGGAATTGCATGCTACGCTTGGGGCGAGTCGCCACGGCCACGGTCTTCCGGGTAACGCCGATGTCCTCCCCCCGCTGGATCATCCTGCTCGCGCTGATCCTCCTCGCCGCGTCGGCCACCCCGGCCCTCGCCGGCATCGGCTCCTACTTCTCCGGCCTGGCCACCCAGAGCCGCGTCATCCAGATCTGCATCGTCACCGTGGCCATCGCCCTGTTCATCATGCTCAAGAAGTTCGAATCGCGCTGATTGGAGCACTCCCCTCATGGCTCACCCCAAGGTCAGCAATATCGACTGGGACGTCGGCAACGCCGCCGAGGCGCCCAGCGCCCCCGACACCCTGCAACAGACCGGCCTGAACCTCGGCTTCCTGTCCGACATGATCCTCCGCACCCTGTACACGCGCGGCGGCATGCTCGGCCTCGACCTCGCACGCCTGATGTGCCTGCCGTTCAAGGTCATCGAGGAGGCCCTCGGCTTCCTCAAGCACGAGAAGTGCATCGAGGTCCTCGGCGGCGACCTCATCGGGCGCATCTCCTACAAGTTCAACCTGACCGAGCTGGGACGCCGCCGCGCCCAGGAGGCGTTCAAGCTGTGCGCCTACGTCGGCCCCGCCCCGGTGCCTCTCGAGGATTACGTCGAACAGACGTACCGCCAGGCGGTCACGGCCATCGACGTGTCGCCGGACGCCCTGCGTGCGGCCTTCGGCCACCTCGTCGTACCCGACGAGCTGTTCAACGCGGTCGGCCCGGCCGTGGTCAGCGGCAAGTCGGTGTTCATCTACGGCCCGCCGGGCAACGGCAAGACGAGCATCGCCCAGGCCATCGGCAACTTCATGAACACCTGCGGCGGGGAGATCTACATCCCGTTCGCGTTCATGGCCGAGGGCAGCATCATCACCCTCTACGACGGCGCCATCCATGAGGCGTGCGAGACCGGCGAAGAGACGCGCATGGAGGACAACGAGGCGACCATCCGCCGGCTCCTCAACACGGGCACGGTGGATCAGCGGTGGATCCGCGTCAAGCGGCCCGTCATCGTGACCGGCGGCGAATTGAACCTGCCGATGCTCGACCTCAAGTACAGCGCGGAGTCGAACTTCTACCAGGCCCCGCTGCACGTGAAGGCCAACGGCGGCATCTTCCTCATCGACGACTTCGGGCGGCAGCTGTGCAGCCCGAAGGAGCTGCTCAACCGGTGGATCGTGCCTCTGGAGAACCGCGTGGACTACCTGACGCTGGCCTCCGGGCAGAAGTTCCAGGTGCCGTTCGAGCAGCTGACGATGTTCAGCACGAACCTCGACCCGAAGGACCTGGTGGACGACGCCTTCCTGCGGCGTATGCGGCACAAGGTGGAGATCCTGGCGCCGTTGCGCGAGGTGTATGACAAGATCTTCAACGCCTACTGCAAGAAGCTGGGCATGAACCCCTGCCCGGACGCCGTGAACTACCTGTACGAGCGCTACTACGACCGCGGGCGGACCCCGCGGGCCAGCGACTGCCGGGATTTGCTGGAGACGGTGGTGTCGATCTGCCGATTCAAGAGGATGCCGGTGCAACTGACGAAGCCGCTGATGATAGAGGCGGCCGCCAGCTTCATCCGTGAATTCAATTAGCAAATAGCCCGTCACGAGTAGGCAGCCAGGGCGAGCGGGGCGGTTCAGGGGGGCGAGGGCCCCTCCGGACGATGCCCCGCTCGGTTCATTTCCCGGGCATCGCCTCGCCACGCGGCTAGGGAGCTTTGCCATGTCGATCCGCGCGTCCCTGTGTCTCGCCCTCGCCCTGGCCTGCGCCAGTACCGGCTGCGTCACGTCCCGGGGGCTGCGTCCGCCCACGCCGGAGGCCGAGCCGGTGTACAAGGCCGACAGCTACGTCCGCGCGGGCGACTGGCGGGCGGCGTCGGCCTTCTCGCCGGAGTACACCGAGGCGCAGCAGATGGAGTTCCGCCAGCAGGCGCGGACGGGTTACCAGAAGGCCATCGCCGTCGATGCGAAGCACCTGCCGGCGCACATCGGCCTGGCGCGGCTGGAGAACCGCTGCGGCGACTACGCGGCGTCGGAGGCCCGCTTCCAGAAGGCGCTGGCGCTGGCCGGGCAGAACGCCGGGCTGTGGTCGGAGCTGGGGCAGGTGCAGTTGAAGATGAAGAACTTCACGGCGGCCGTCGCCTCGTTCCAGAAGGCGGCGGATTTGGACCCGGGGAACAAGGACTACGCGAACAAGCTGGCGTTCACGATGGTGGTGTCGGGGCGCAAGGGCGACGCGGTCGCCGTTCTGGCGAAGATCCAGGGCGAGGCGCGGGCCTGCGTTGAGATCGCCCGCGCCCTGCACCGCATTCAGCAGCCCGACGACGGCAACGCCTTGCTGGCACGCGCCGAGCAACTCGATCCCGCTTCGCCCGAGCTGAGGCGGGCGCGCGAGGAGCTGGGCGCCGTCGTGACTGCCAACCACGTCGCCCCCGCCCCGGCGCCAGTGCCGACGCCCGCGCCTGCCGCGGACGCGTCCCCCGCCGTGCAGGGGACGCAGGCCGAGACGAGCATGCCGGCGGTGGACAACGGCGGCGACCCGCGGGCGGCGGAGGTGAAGCCGGCCTCCGTACCGCGCCCGCCGGTCATCACGATCCACGCGCGGAAGAACTGACGTGTGTGAATAGCTGACAGCCAGCAACAGCCAGCAAACAGCCAGCAACAGCCAGCTCAAGACAGAACAGCCGGCCTCCTGCTGAAGGGAGTCCGGCTGTTGGCTTCTTCAAGCAGGCTGCTGCTGGCCATCAGCTACTCGCTCAGTTCTTCTCGTCTTCCTTGTCCTTCTCCTTCGGGCGGGGGATCGGGAGCTTGAGGTTGTCGGCGGCGCGGGGGTTCTTGCCGAGGAAGATCGTCTCGGGCGGCACGAGGGGGATGCCCATCGCCCGCAGCTTCTCGCGGACGGCGTTGGCGCTGGCCTCCGGCGGGACCACCCACGAATGCTGCGAGTAGTCGGTGACGCTGCCGAACCCCGACCCGGGCAGGCCGGGGTAGGTGACGTAGCCGCCGTGCGGCGTGAGCCAGGAGTAGTTGAATGGGGTGTCGATCACCTCGACGGGGGCGTAGCCTAGCGGGGCGCCGTGGGGGATGAGGAGCCGTCCGAGGGGGCCACAGCCGTCGCCGTGGCAGCCGGCGTGGGACTGGCCGGCCAGCAAGGCCCCGAGGGCCAGCGCCGAGAGGGTGCGCATCATCCGTCTGCCTCCATGAGCGGGGGTGGTTTCCTGGATCAACCATACACCCCGGCGGCGTGCCGCGCGGGCGGGAACGGGGCGTGCGGGGCGGCGCGGCGCGCCACAGCCGCGCCAGCCGTCCGCCTCCACCCGGCCCCGCTGGCTTGACAGGGCCCGCGAGCCCCCGCATGATGAGCGCACCCATCCGGAGGCCGCCCCGTGCGCCGATCCCTGCCGCTGCTTTGCGTCCTGACCCTGTCTTGCGGGGAACGGCCCGTCACCGTCCCCGGACGCGACGGGCCGCCACGCCCCACCCCGAAACGGCCCGCCGCCGACGACCCCGAGGCTCTGGCCCTCATCAAACGGCTCGGCGGCCTCGTCACGCACCCCGAAGATCACCCCGGCGGACCCGTCGTCGAGGTGTACCTGAATACGCTCCCGGTCGCCGACGCCGACCTGGCGAAACTGCGCGGCCTGCCGCGCCTGCGCAAACTGGAGGTGGGCGGGTCGAAGATCACCGACGCGGGCCTCGCACACGTCGCCGAGATGGCGGCCCTCCGCCACCTCAACCTGACCGGCACCGCGGTCACCGGCCCCGGCCTTAAGGCCCTGTCCACCCTTGCCTCGTTGGAGACCTTGTTCCTGGGCCGCACGGCCGTGGCCGACATCACGCACCTCGCGGGCTTCTCGCGGCTGCACACCCTCTACCTATGGAAGTGCCCCGTCACCGACGGCGACCTACGGCCTCTCACCGCGTTGAAGGGGCTTCGCGAGCTGAACCTCGGCGGCACCCGTGTCACGGACGAGGGCATGGCCGTGGTGGCCGGCCTCCCGCGGCTCGGCCATCTCGACCTGGACGACACCGCCGTCACCGACGAGGGACTGAAGCACATCGCCGGCCTCGAACACCTCGGGTACCTCTCCCTGGGGAACACGAAGGTGACCGACGCCGGCCTGGCTCATCTCGCCCGCCTGAAACGCCTGTCGCGCCTCCACCTGGACGACACCGCCGTCACCGACGCGGGGCTGGAACACCTCAAGGGCTTGCCGGCGCTCAGCTTCCTCTCGCTGCGCGGCACGGCGGTCAGCGACGCCGGCCTGCCACACCTCGCCGTCCACAAGGGGATGGTGATCCTCTACCTGGAGGGGAGCAAGGTGACCTCCGAGGCGGCCGAGAAGCTCAAGCCGTCCTTCCCCAAGATCAACCAGCTCCACGCGGGACGGCGCTGACTTATGGGCCGACTTCGGCGTGAGGACGCAGCTTCTCCAGAGTCTTCGGGCCGATGCCCTTGACCTTGCGGAGGTCGTCCACCGACGAGAAGCGGCCCTTGGCGCGCGCCTCGATGATTCGGGAAGAGAGGACGGGGCCGATGCCCGGCAGCGTCTGCAGATCCTCGGCGGACGCGGCGTTGATGTTGACCTTCACGCCGTCTGGCCGGGCGCCACGGACGAACCGCGCGGGCGCGGGCGCGGGCGCCGCCTCCTCGGGGTCTTCAACGACGAGGAAGGGGCGGATGCGTTCGAGGGTGGCCGGCCCGATCCCTCTGACGAGGCGGAGGGCATCGACAGAGGGGAACTGGCCGTAATCGGCGCGGTGGTCGAGGATGCGCCTTGCGAGGGCGGGGCCGATGCCGGGGATGGCGGCGAGGCGGTCCTCGCCGGCGGAGTTGAGGTCGATGGGGGCGAGGGGGACGACGCCCTTCTTGAGGGGCATGGGGTCGGCGGCCCAGGGGGTGCGGCCGGCGGCGTGCCAAGAGGCGAGGCCGAGGGTGAGGGCGACGAGGCCCGCGAGCGTCCACCGTGCGGCGGGCGTCCAAACGGGGGGCTCGGCTGGGGTCGGGTCGGGCATGGGGCGCGCCTGTGCGTGGGATGGCACGGGGCGCATCATAGGGCGCGGCGGCCGGGATGGCCGCACCAGCCGTCCCAGATTTGTCCTTGACGGGCGGGCGTCCGCCGTGTGTGATGGGCAGCGCGGCGGTCACCTGGTTCGGTGCGGGAGAGTGCATTTCTCCGGAGCTTGAAACGCTCGATCAGTTGGCCGGGGGTGATCTCCCCCTGAAGATCATTCGCGCTATACCGTCGGCGGTGGAGAATCGGCGAGTACGATATGAAGGCTTGTAGGATAGGGCAAGGTGGCCCAACAAGCAGACAGAGCGCTTGGCCATGAAGCCGATCATCCTGACCGCCGAGCAACGCGCGGATCTTGACCGCCG
>CAZVZK010000244.1:0-10749 GCA_964630925.1 uncultured Alcaligenaceae bacterium | reverse complement strand
CCGTGGAAGGCGAAATCGCCTGTACGAACGTCGAAAGATTCACATGCTCTGAGCCGCCGGCACGCCGAACAATCGGGATCTGGGTGTGTCCCGGCCCGGCTCACCTGCCGCCCCCCGCCCTCGCGGCCGCCTCCAGCGTCCGACGCACCTCGGCGCGGGTGTTGTAATGCACCAGCCCCAGCCGCACGAAGCCGCCCGAGCCCAGCACGCCCAGCGCCTCCGCCAGCTCCAGAGCGTAGAAGTGCCCCGACCACGCGTAGATGCCTTCGTCGGCCAGACGCCGCGCCGCCACGCCGGCGTCGAGGCCGTCGAATGTGACGGCCACCGTCGGCGCGCGGCCCGTCGCCGGCCCCCAGACACGTACGCCGGGGGTCGCCCGCAGGCCGGCGAGCAGCTCGCCCACGAGCGAAGTCTCGTATTCGCGGATCGCGGTGAGGGCCGACACCAGCCGCGCCCGCCGGGTCGCGCCCTGGCCCCAGGACGCGAGGTAGTCGATGGCGGCGAGGGTGCCGGCGATGCCCTCGTGGTTCTGCGTGCCGGTCATCCACTTGCCGGGGCCTGTGTCCGGCGCGGGCCGCACCTTGTACGCCTCCAGCGACTCCAGCAGCTCGCGGCGGCCCCACAGGAGGCCGACGTGCGGGCCGAAGAACTTGTACGCGGAGCAGGCCAGGAAGTCGCATCCCCAGGCCTGGACGTCGATCACCGCGTGCGGGGCGTAATGCACCGCGTCGAGGTAGACGAGGGCGCCGGCGTCCTTCGCGAGTCGGACGAGGCGCGGCACGTCCGGCATGGTGCCGATGGCGTTGTTGGCGCAGGTGAGCGCCAGGAGTTTGACCCTGCCGTCGAGCTTGCGGACGAGGTCGTCCTCGTCGAGGGTGCCGTCGGGCCGGACGCCGACGAAACGCGCCTCGGCGCCGGCGTCTCGTGCCGCCAGCACCCACGGGCGCACGTCGGCGTCGTGGTCGAGGCGTGTCACCAGCACGGCGTCGCCCGGGGACCACGTCCGCGCCAGCGAGCGCGAGACGTGGAACGTCAGCGAGGTCATGTTCTGGCCGAAGACGCACTCGTCGGGCGACGCAGCGCCGACGAGGTCGGCGGCGGCGCGGTGGGCCTCGTCGAGGACCGCGTCGGACTCGCGGCTGGTGGCGAAGGCGCCGCCGCGGTTGGCGTTGTGGCGCGTCAGGTAGCCGACCATCGCGTCGATGACGGAGTGGGGGACCTGGGTGCCGCCGGGGCCGTCGAGGAAGACGGGGGGGCGTCCTCCGGGGCCGGGGCGGTGCAGCGCGGGGAACTGAGCGCGGGCGGCCTCGGCGTCGAACATCGCGTGCTCCGTCACGGGCGGGGCTGGGGCAGCTTGGCGTGCGGGGCGCCGGCCTCCGGCGCCTCGCGCGGGGCGGCGAAGTCCTCGGGCAGCATCCTGGGGAACGTCGCCCCCTCCGCCGGCGACTTGACGGGCTCCACCCGGAACTTGCCCTCGCCGTCATTCGTCGCCCGCTTCCACTGTTCCGCGGTCATCATCATCATCATCTCCTCGCCGGCCGGCTGGGCCAGCAGCGACGAGAACTTCCCGTAGGCGTTCTGATCCCCCGTCCACTTGAAGCGCTCGCGGATGTCGCGGTCCTCACCCTCCGGGGCCTCCAGGTGGATCATGTTCAGCTTGGCGGCCGCCGGCAGGAAGAGCGACCGGGCGGCGTCGCACTCGACGGGCACCATCGCCCGCACGCCCTTGATGACCTTCACGCGCACCAGCGGCCCCCCCAGGTAGGCGGTGGCGTTCTTCATCACCAGGGCGAGCTTGTGCGCCGCCTGCGGGGCCGTCTCGCCGCCGTCGAAATCGGCGGTGTACACCGACCCGGTCAACGCCGCCAGCGTGTTCGTCAGCTCCAGCGCGGCGGGGCGTGTCGCCCGCGCGGCCAACAGGTCCCCGTCGCCGCGCACGAGGCAATTCTCCAGGACCAGGCGTGGCCCCTTGTCCTTGTCGCGGGCCGCCATCATCATCGTGCTGGGCGGCCCCTTGGGCGGGGGCGGGAGGGCGGCGACGGACAACACCCCGGTGGCGTCCGTGGCGCGGGCCATCGTGATGACGCAGCCGCTCAGGACGCATTCGCAGTCGCCGAGGAGGGTGACCGCGGACTGGCCGGCGGGGCCGTCGGTCTTGAGGCGGATCTCCAGCCCCTCGAGACGCAGCCGGCCGTCGTAGAGCTTGAACAGGGCCGGGTTGTCGGTCTCCGATGTCACGGCCAGCTCCAGCACCGGCCGGCAACGCCGGGCGGGGCGGACCAGGAGGTTGCCGAGCGCCTTGGTGTTCAGCGCCAGTGGCACCGAATCGAGGACGCCGTCGTGGCGGATGGCCACCACGTCGTTCAGACGGGCCGCACGGACCGCCGCCTCCAGGGTGCCGAAGACGCCGTTGCGCTCTTCTCCGTCAGCGTCCTTCTCCACGACCAGGGTCCGACGGCCGGCCTCGTCCCCCGGATCCGGCAGATCCGCCGGCACCCAGGAGGTGCCGAGGATCGTGCGCACCCCGACGACGCTCCTCTGCGAGCGCAGCACGCGCGGGGCGAGGGCCACGGCGAACGCGGCGGCGAGATCCTCCGCCTCCAGGGCGGTGCGCTGGGCGGCGGGCGGCGTCTTCCAGGGCGAGGCCAGGGCGAGGCGCGAGTCGTCCTTGATCTTCTCGTCGGCGGCGAGCCGGCGGAAGTCGGTCCAACGGGCCTTCGGGAGGTCGTCGCCCTGCACCCAGTAGCCGTCGAGGTCGTGCCAGACGTTGTCGGACCCCGTCCAGCGCACGCGGCCCGCCGTGGCGTCGCGCACCAGCACGGCGTCGCCGGTGTCGCCGTGCAGGCGGCCCGCCAAACATTGGGACACGTTCAGATCGGCGGAGGCGCCGGCTGCGATGTCGAACAGCGCGGAGCGCCGGCCCGGCAGGAGGGCGGAGCTGTGCCGCAGCGTCACCCTGACGCCGTCGCCGCGTTCGATGCGGAAGGCGGAGGCGTGCGGGCCGAAGACGGATTGCTCGGCCACGACGTGGGCCGGGCCGTCGATGAGGATGGCGGCCTGCGCCGCGTCGGGGCCGGAGTACGGCTCGGCGTCGGCGTAGCCGAGGAAGGCGCACTCGCGGATGGTGAGGTCCCTGCCGCCGGCCTGGATGGAGGCGGCGGCGTGCGGCACGCCGCGTGGGGGCCGGGCCTGCACGAAGACGCTGCGGCTGACCGTGGCGCTGCCTGTCGGCAGATGCAGGGCGCGCGGCTTGATGTCAGAAAGGGTCGCGTCGATGACGAACTTCACGTCCTCGACGGTGACGCGCGGGGCGCTCAGCGTGAGGGCGACGAGGCGGCGGTCCTCGCCCGGCGGGCGTCCGTCGTACTTGAGCCGGATCGTCTGGCGGGAGGCCGGGTCGCGTGAGCGGACGGTGATCTGCTGCCTGGCCCGCACGAGGAGGCCCGACTGGTCCTTGTAGTCCGACAGGTCGAGGGTGGCGTCCAGCAACAGCTCGATGCGGGCCGCGTCGGCATGCATCTCCAGCGTCCTGGCCAGGTCGGCGGGGCGCGTCTCCGCGTCCACGATAATGACCACCGGCTTCGCATCGACATCGGGCGGCTTGACGGGCGGCTTCTCGTCGTCCTTCTTGCCGACGACGGCGTCCTTGGTGCCCGGGACGGGCGTGCCGCCGCCGTTGTGTTTCGGCCGGGGGGCCCTGTGCGGCGCGGGGCCGACGCCGTCGGACAGCAGGACGGCGGCGACGACGAGGGCGGCGGCCAGGCCGGCCCACAGCAGGGGGCTGGCGGAGGGGGGGCCGGGCAGGGCCGCCTCGACCGTCAGGCCGTCGGGCACGTCGGCGACGCCGAGGCGCTTGGCGACGGCGAGCAGCGCCTGCATGAGATGCTCGGGCGTCTGGAAGCGGTCCTCGGGGCGCTTGGCCATCATGCGGTCGAGCGCCTGCACGACCTCGACGGGCAGGCCGGGCGTCAGGTCGCGCGGGTCGGACGGCTTGACGTGCTGGTGGTGGTGCAGCTTCTTGGCGGCCGTGCCCTCGGGCACGGGGGGCCGGCCGGTGAGGGCGTGGTAGAAGGTGCAGCCCAGCGAATAGATGTCGCTGCGCGTGTCGGCCTCGCGCGGCTCCAGCGCCTGCTCCGGCGAGATGTAGTCGAACGTGCCCAGGGTCACCCCTGACTGCGTCAGGTCGTCCTCGCCCTTGCGGACGAGGCTACGGGCGAGGCCCATGTCCACGAGTTTGGCGCGGCCCGACGGCGTGATGATGATGTTGGACGGCTTGATGTCGCGGTGGACGACGCCGCGCTCGGCGGCGTGGGCGAGGCCGGCCGCGACCTGGATCATGTAGTGGAGCGCCTCGGCGACGGGGAGGCGTCCGCGGCGTTCGAGGACGGCGCGGAGGTTCTCGCCCTCGACGAACTCGAAGGCGATGAAGTGGAGGCGCTGGTCCTCGCCGCAGAAGAAGACGCGGGCGATGTTCTCGTGGTCGAGCTTGGCGGCGCTGCGGGCCTCCTGGTGGAAGCGCTTGACGTTCTCGGGGTCGAGGGCCATCTCGGGCGGGAGCACCTTGAGGGCGACGGCGCGGTCGAGCTGGGTGTCGCGGGCGCGGAGGACGGCGGCCATGCCGCCGACCCCGATGGGCTCGATCAGCTCGAAGTGGGCGAGGCGGCGTCCGCGGACGGTGCGGGGGTCGTCGTGGCTTTGGGCGGGGGCGTGGCGCGAGATGATGGTGGGGGTGTCGTCGGTGGGCGGGCCTGGGTCGGCGAGGATGTCCTCGGCGCTGGGGGGCGGGGGCGTGAGGGCACGCCGTTTCGCGCTGCTGCCGTGCGTCGGCTCGATGCGTGCCGGCATGGTGAACACGGGAGGCAATCCCGCCCCTCCTCGGTGTGGCGCGCGTGACGTGTCGGGGCGCATGCCCGTTCCAAACGCCCGCCGCGATGGGGTGGCCTTCCCCTGGCCTGTTGGCGGCGCGTGGATGACGGGACGAACACCAGCGAACGGGGTGCCCGTATGAGGATAATATACCCGGATTGACGAGGGCATGTCAACCAGGCACCCTGCGGGAAGCAGGCAACCCGCTGCCCGGCCGGTCCAGCAACGTCCGGATCGTTCGCGCCTCGGCGAGGCCGCGCATGCCCTGGATGAGGCAAACGATGCCCCCGATCAGGAAGAAGATCCAGGCGGGGTAACGCGCCCACTGTGCCGGATTGACCGTGAAGATGAACACGGCGCCCCCGAGGCCGGCCAGGAATAGGCAGGCGCCCCGGGCCAGGTTCCAGAGGGATTCCTGCACGAAAACCGGCCCCGCGCGGCACTCATATCCGTGTGCCCCGACGCCGGAGGATGAGATGAAACTCACGCTACGGACCCTGCTCGCGTACCTCGACGACACCCTCGACGCCGGCGACATCAAGATCATCGGCGAGAAGGTGGCCGAGAGCGACAACGCCCAGGAGCTGGTCAGCCGGCTCAAGCAGGTGACGCGGCGTCGTCGTCTGACGACGCCGCCCGACGTGGGGCCCGGCGCGTTCGACCCCAACGAGGTGAGCGAGTACCTCGACAACACGCTGGCGGGCGAGCGCGTCGTCGAGCTGGAGAAGCAGTGCCTGGAGTCGGACGTGCATCTGGCGGAGATCGCCACCTGCCACCAGATCCTCACCCTGGTCCTGGGGGAGCCGGCCCTGGTGCCGCCCAAGGCCAAGGAACGCATGTACAAGCTCGTCGCCGGGCGCGAGTCGAACCCGTACAAGAAGGCGGCGCCGGGGCGGAAGCCCTCGAGCGGCGTGGTGGAGAACGAGGAGGAGCTGCTGCCCGGCGACAACTGGCTGCGCTGGGTGCTGCCCGCCGCCGGCATCCTCCTCGTCCTCGTGCTCGGCCTGGCCGTCTGGCAGCTCACGCGCCCGGCCGGCACACGCCCCCTGGCCGGCGACACGAAGAAGGACGCGGGCGATAAGAAGGACGGGCAGGAGAATAAGGACGACTCGGGGAAGAAGGACATTGCCAAGCCCGACCCGAAGAAGGACGACGCGGCGAAGAAGGACGATGGGGTGAAGAAGGACGGTCCGCCGAAGGAGGGCGGCACGAAGGAGGGCGGCAAGAAGGACGCGGGCAAGGGCGACCCGCCGACGAAGGACGGCGACGTGCCGCGCGTCAAGCCGCCCAGCGGCGAGCGGGCCGTCGTGGGCCGCTACCTCGGCGTAAAGGATGACGACCAGGTGGCGGGGCTGCCGACGGCCCTGGCCGCCAGGGGGCCGGACGGGTGGAACACCATCCAGACGGATGACAAGGTGCAGTCCTCGGACGTCCTGGTCGTGCCGCCGGGCATGGTCGGCCTGGTGGAGTCGGGCGGCTGCCTGATCACGATGCGGGGGCACGTCCCGGCCTACTCGCTGATGCCGTTCATGAATGCCTTGCTGGAGAGCAGCGTCGTCCTGCACAAGTCCGACTCCTTCGACCTCGACGTGACGCTGCGGCGTGGGCGCATCTACCTGAAGAACGTCAAGCCGCGCGACGAGGAGGACCGGACGAAGGCGACGCCGGTCAAGGCGCGGGTGCGGTTCGAGAAGGAGGTGTGGGACGTCACGCTGCCGCGCAAGGGGGACGAGGTGGGGCTGGAGCTGATGAAGGAGTACCCTCCGGACGCGGACCACAAGGCCGGCGAGGAGCCGCAGGCGCGGGTGTTCCTGTGCGTGATGGCGGGGGACGCGGTGGTCAAGGTGGACGCCTTCCAGAACCACAGCCTGGAGAGGGACGACAAGGCGACGATGATGATGCTGTGGGACAGTTTCACGCGGGTGACGCCGCCGCAGCGGCTGCCGGCGGTGCCGGCGGGGTGGGCGAAGCGTCCGCCGACGGCCGAGTCGGTGGAGTCGGAGCGGCAGCGTGCCGACATCCGTGAGTTCGGCGCGCGGCTGAAGAACCTGGAGGTGGCGCTGAAGGACAAGAAGCCGGCCCTGGCGTTCAAGGAGATGCTGAGCAAGGAGGACAACGTGAGCCGCGTCCTGGGCGTGCTGGGGTACGGAGCCATCGGAGACGCGGACGCGCTGGTGGAGATCCTGGGCGACGACGAGAGGGGCCGGGCCGCGGTGCGGGCGACGGCGATCTTCGTACTGAAGCACTGGCTGGCGCAGGACCCCGGGCACTCCAGGCGGCTGTATGACGCCAAGGAGGATTCGGGCGTGCTGCGGAAGCGGGGCTACCGGGCGGGGCAGGCGGAGACGGCGCTGACGCTGCTGTTCGACTTCCCGGTGAAGGACCGGTACACGGTGACGACGTTCGACCTGCTCGCGAAGCTGTTGGCGCACCCGAAGCCGGCCATCGCCGAGCTGGCGTTCTGGAACCTGTCGCGGCTGTCGTACCCGGTGATGCTGCCGAACGGCTTCAACGCGGGCGCGACGGAGGGGGACCGGAAGAAATACTCCGAGGCGATCGAGGACCTGATCAAGGGGGGCAAGCTGCCGCCCCCGCCTCCCATGGAGAAGGGGCCTTGAGGAGTGCAGAGTGCAAAATGCAGAGTGCAGAGTGAAGGCGTGCTGGTTTTCGTTCTGCACTCTGCACTATGCACTCCTCTGTATGCGCTCGGCGACGGCGATCTGCTCGCGGACGGCCTCGCGGAAGAGGGACATCGCGTCCTCACGGCCCAGCCCCTGCCAGCGCGACGGCGGGATGGGGCGGCCCACCGACACGGCCAGCGACCCGCCCGTCGCCGGCAGGAAGAACGGCGAGAGCAGGGGGAGTTTGCTCGTGCGCGGGAACGCCTCGTAGGCCCCGGCGATGCCCACGGGGACCACGGGGACGGGGGCGCGTTTGAGGATCAGGAGCGGGCCGGGCTTGAACTCCTGGAGGGCGCCGTCGTGCGTGCGCTCGCCCTCGGGGAAGACAACCAGCGGCTCGCCGCCCTGGAGGATGCGGATGCTGGCCTGGAGGCCCTCCTTGGCGACGCCGTGGTGGTCCACCGGCACGCCGCCGAGGCTCTCCATGAGGCGGCCGGGCCAGCCCTTGAAGAGGGTCTTGCGGGCCAGGTAGCGGACGGGGCGGCGCACGGCCAGGCCGACCAGGACGGGGTCGAGGAAGCTCTCGTGGTTGGAGACAACCAGGGCGCCGCCGGACCGGGGCATGTTCTGGCTGCCGGCGGTCCGCAGGCTGAAGGCGAGGGTGAAGGCCGGCCAGACGAGGGAGTAGCAGAAGCTGTACCACATCAGCCGGCCCTCATGCGGCGGCGGACCTCCGCCTCCATCGCCGCGGCCACCTCTTCGGGGCCGAGGTGCGTGGTGTCGAGGAGGACGGCGTCGGCGGCGGGGCGGAGGGGGGCCAGCTCGCGGGTCGAGTCGCGTTCGTCGCGTTCGCCCTGCTCGCGGCGGAGGGATTCGAGGTCCACGGGCCGGCCCTGGCGCTCGAGCTGGCGTGCCCGCCGGCGGAGACGCTCCTCGGGGTCGGCGGTGAGGAAGAATTTGCAGCCGGCGTCGGGGAAGACGACGGTGCCCTGGTCGCGGCCCTCGGTGACCGTGGGCCTGCCGCGGGCGACCTGACGCTGCAGCTCGGCGAGGCGCGGGCGGACGGCGGCGCTGGCGGCGACGATGGAGGCGCCCTGGGAGACCTCGGGCGAGGTGATGGCGGCGGAGATGTCCTCGCCGTCGAGGAAGGTGCCGCCGTCGCGGATCTCGAGGTCCACGGCTGCGACGATGCGCGACAGGGCGGCGTCGTCGGCCCAGGAGGCGCCGGCGCGGAGGGCGGCGAGGGCGACGGCGCGGAACATGGCGCCGGTGTTGAGGAAGGCGAAGCCGAGGCGGGCGGCCAGCGCCTTGGCGGAGCTGGACTTCCCGACCCCTGCCGGGCCGTCGATGGTCACGATCATGTCAATAGATGGTCAGGGTGAGGGCCTCGCCCGACGCCAGGGAGGTGCGCGTCAAGGGGCCGACGCCCATGCCGTCCGCCGTGATGGTGTAGGCGATGGTGCCGGCGGGCTGGCCGGTCAGGGAGCGGACGGCGTACGGGGCGACGGAGTAGCTGACGCCGTCGATGGTGACGTAGGCGGTCACGGGGAGGCGGTTGTTCAGGCGGATGGTGCCCGATCCGGCCGTGACGCGCGGGGCGGACGGGGTGAACTCGGAGCGGAAGGGGCCGGTGCGGCCGGACGACAGCTCCTTGACGGACTTCTCGATGCGCTCGAGGCGCTCGGTGAGGAGCCTCAGCTCGGCGGCGTTGAGGCGGGAGTCGATCTCGCGGAGGCGGCGCATGGCGGCGACCTGCTCGCGGAGGTCGCGGAGGTCGCGGGCGAGGGAATCGACGGTCGGGGGCGGGTCGCCGTCGGGGAAGGCGGCGGCGGTGCCGGCGAGGGCCAGGGCGAGCAGCAGGGCCGGCGCGTGGGTGCGTGTCATGGTTTGCTCTCCTCCAAGGGCGCTCCGTTCGCTATCCCTATTACAGATCCTAAAGCCGGCGTGGCCCCTCCGCAAGGAGCAACCGGGAGAGCCGGTGCGCGCCGGGCGCCGTTACGACCGCTACATCCCCCCCAGATTGACTCCGGAGGAGGCCATGCCGTTCCGCGCCGCGCTTCTAGCCGCCCTGTGCCTGGCCCTGCCCCACGCCGACGCCCAGCCGGGCAAGAAGGGCGGGGCGGCCTCGCGCATCCAGAAGAAGACGTATGACTTCAAGGATGCGGGCAAGGAGATGGAGTACGCCCTGTTCGTGCCGACGGGGTACGACAAGGGGAAGAAGAGCCCGCTGGTGATCGCGCTGCACGGGCTGGGCGGCAACCCGATGCAGATGATGCGTTACCGTGGGCTGACCGACCTGGCGGAGAAGCACGGGTACATCGTCGCGGCGCCGATGGGGTACAGCAAGGACGGGTGGTATGGGGCGCGGCCCCTGGTCAAGAGCAAGGGCGGCCCGGCGAACCTGAGCGAGCTGAGCGAGAAGGACGTGATGAACGTGCTGGACATCGTCCGCAAGGAGTACACCGTCGATGCGGGGCGGATCTATCTGATGGGGCACTCGATGGGCGGGGGCGGGACGTGGCACATCGCGATCAAGAACCCGGACCTGTTCGCGGCGCTGGCGCCGATCGCGCCGGCGACGATGAGGCCGGCGTCGGACCTGGAGAAGATCAAGCACGTGCCGGTGATCCTGGTGCAGGGGGACAACGACAAGCTGGTGCGGGTGGAGCGTGTCCGTCCGTGGGCGGCGCAGATGAAGAAGCTGGGGATGACGCACGAGTACATCGAGGTGGAGGGCGGCGACCACGTGAGCATCGCGTTCACGAACATGCCGAAGATCTTCGACTTCTTCAACAAGCACAAGAAGGGGGAGAAGAAGGCGGAGGGGAAGGAGACGGAAGAGAAGAAGTGACGCGGATCGGCGGAGGCTGTCCTGCTCGACATCTCGGCCACCCACCCGTTCGAGGCCTGCGCCGCGTTCGGGGTGCGTTGGCTCGGGCTGATCGCCGTCTACGATCTCGCGGGGTCGGAGGCCCTGGTGGATGTCAATCAATCCGGCCGCCCGTTCGCCGGCCGAGGGGGGTTCCCGACCAGGCGGGTGTGGGAATGAGACGGAAGTGGACAGGTGGGATGGCCGGGTGGGTGCGAATTGCATTGCATTGCACCCCCCCCAGAGAGACTGCTGAAAAACTCGGTTTCGTCGACGTAAGTCCGTAAAAGTCGTCCTCGCGGGACACGAACTTTACGGACTTACGTCGAGTCGAGGGGGTTTTTCAGCAGTCTCCAGGCACCCCCTGCTCCGAAAATTTCGCGTTCAGGGGAG
>CAZVZK010000243.1:0-10751 GCA_964630925.1 uncultured Alcaligenaceae bacterium | reverse complement strand
ACCCCATTTTCATCATTCCGGGTGCCGCGCAGCGGCATGAGGGACTGAAATGCAAGTTGTGTCCGGAGAGGCCCGATGCCGCACCATCAGCGCTGGATTTGCGTTGCAGGGGGGTGTCTGGGGGGGTGCAATGCAATGCAATTCACCCCGCCCGAACACATCTCGCCCGGAGGAAGTTGTTCCGGGTGCTGCTGCGGGCGATGGTGTGGCCCGGGGCCGACGTGGCCCGCTGAGACGGCCATCACGCCAGCTCGCCCACGGCCCCCTCCACCGCGCCGACCAGCGCCCCCGACACGATCAGCCTCTCCACCGCCTCGATGTCGCGGTGCAGCGTGCGGTCCCGGCCCAGCGGGCGGACGTGCTTCCGCACCAGCTCATACGCCGCCAGCACGCCCTTGCCGGGCTTCAGCGGCAGCGCGAACTCCAGCCCCTGCGCCGCCGCCAGCACCTCGCACGCCAGCACGCGCGTCAGGTTGACGGCCACCGCCCGCGCCTTTCGCGCCGCGATCGGCGCCATGGAGACGTGGTCCTCGCGGTTCGCCGACGTGGGGATCGAGTCCACCGACGCCGGGTGCGACAGCGCCTTGTTCTCCGACACCAGAGCCGCCGCCAGCACCTGCACGATCATCAGCCCCGAGTTGAGGCCGGGGTGCGGCGTCAGGAAGCCCGGCAGGCCGCTCAGGTCCGGGTTCACCAGGTTCTCGACACGCCTCTCGCTGATGCTCGACACGTCCGCCAGGAGCAGCGTGGTGAAGTCGGCGGCCTGGCCGACCGGCTGGGCGTGGAAGTTGCCCCCGGAGATCACCTCGCCCGTGTCGGGGAAGACCAGCGGGTTGTCCGTTGCCGAGTTCATCTCGCGCTCCACGACGCCGGCGGCGAAGGCGAGGCCGTCGCGGGCCGCCCCATGGACCTGCGGCATGCAACGGACGCTGTAGGCGTCCTGCACCTTGGGGCAGCCGGCGTGCGAGCGCATCACCTCGCTGTCGGCGAGGAGGCGTTTGAGGTTGGCCGCACACGCCGCCTGTCCGGGGTGCGGGCGGATCGCCTGGATACGCGGGTCGAACGGGCGCTCGCTGCCCTTGATCGCCTCGACCGTCATGGCCCCGGCGATGTCGGCGGCCTTCATCAGCGCCAGCCCGCGTGTCAAGGCATCCGCCAGGAGGGCCGTGCTGATCTGCGTGCCGTTGATGAGCGACAGGCCCTCCTTCGCCTGCAAGCGGTACGGCGTCAGCCCGGCCTTCTTGAGCGCCGCCCGGCCACTCAGCGGCTTCTGGGTGGGCTGCTCGCGGGACGTGGAGCGCCGCGCGCCCTCGACGAACGCCTGCCCCTCGCCGATCAGCACGAGCGCCAGATGCGCCAGGGGCGCGAGGTCGCCCGAAGCCCCGACGCTGCCCTGCTCCGGGATCGCCGGCACGACGCCGGCGTTGTACAGGGCGATCAGCGCCTCCACCAGCTCCAGCGTGACGCCGCTGTGGCCCTTCACCAGCGCCTGGATGCGCAGGGCGAGCGCCAGGCGGGCGACGGGCAACCCGAGCAGATGGCCGACGCCGACGGCGTGGCTGCGGAGGAGGTTCTCCTGCAAATGCAGCACGTCGTGCGCCTCGATGCGCTGGCTGGCGAGCTTGCCGAAGCCCGTGTTCACGCCGTACAGCGTATCCCCCGCCTCAAGCCGCTCGACGAGGCAGGAGTGGGCGCGTGTCACGGCCTTGCGGGCGCTGGGGGCGAGTCGGACCGTATGGGCCTCGCCGTCGAGGACGGACAGGGCGTCGGCGAGGGTCAGGCCGGCGCCGGACAATTCGAGCGTGGAGCGGCTCATGCGTGCTATGTTATCCGGTGAGGGGAGCCATGACCGAACGCGAGTGGCACGGCGACGACGTGACGGCGATGCTGACCTTCCTCGGCGGCAGGATCAGCCGGCGGAAGCTGCGTCTGTTCGGCGTCGCCTGCTGTCAGACCATCTGGCCGATCCTCATCGACAACCGCAGCCGCCAGGCCGTGCGCGTGGCGGCCCGCCTCGCCGACGGCGAGGCCGACGAGTGGGAGCGCCGCAAGGCCTACGCCGCCGCCCGCCAGGCGTACATCGACGCCGACGACCCCTCGGGCACCGGCAACACCGGCGTGACGGCGGGCCTCCTGGCGGCGCTCGCCGCCGCCAGCACGCTGCCGCACTTCCGCACCGCGTCCGACGTGGCCCAGGTGGCGCAGATGGCCGCCAGGGCGCGGGCGCTGATGGAGACGCGGCACGGCAAGCCGCCGCCGTGCGGCTCGCCGACGGAGCGTCTGCGGCAGGCGGCGCTGCTGCGCGACATCGCCGGGCCGATGCCGACGCCGGGGATGCGTCCGGGGTGGCTGTCGCCGACGGTGCGGGCCATCGCCGAGGGGGCGTACCTGGCGCGCGACTGGCAGGCGTTGCCGGTCCTGGCCGACGCCTTGGAGGACGAGGGCTGCGCCGACGAGGCGATCCTGAAGCACTGCCGTGGCGCGACAGCCCACGTCCGCGGCTGCTGGGTGATCGACCGCATCCTCGGCAAGGAATGAGGGGGCGGGCTTGCGGGCCGGGGCCTCGGCTGATGTAATGGCAGGCATGGTGAAGGAGCCGTCCACGTCGAAGTCGCTGCTGGACCGCCTGCGCGCCGACACGCCGGACCAGGGTGCGTGGGGCGAGTTCGTCGAGAGTTACGCGCCCACCATCTACGGGTGGTGCCGGCAGCGGGGGCTGCAGGAGGCCGACGCCCGCGACGTGACGCAGACGGTGCTGGCGATCCTGGCGCGGCGGATGAAGACGTTCACCTACGACCCGTCGGGGCGGTTCCGCGCGTGGCTGCACACGGTGACGCGGCACGCCTGGGCGGCGTTCGTGGAGGAGCGGGCCGGCGCGCCGCGGACGGGCCTGGGCGACACCCTGGATTCGCTGGAGGCGCGTGAGGACCTGGTGCAGCGCCTCGACCATCGCTTCGACCTGGAATTGATGGAGCTGGCGCTGGCGGCGGTGCGCCGGCGTGTCGAGGAGAAGACGTGGCAGGCGTTCCACCTGACGGCGGTGGAGCAGGTGGCGGCGGCGGAGGTGGCGGCGCGGCTGGGGATGAAGGTGGCGGCGGTGTACGTGGCGCGCGGGCGCGTGCAGCAGATGGCCCGCGACGAGGCGGAGAGGCTGGAGCGGAAGGCGGGCGGGGTGTAGCCGGCGCCGGCCTTTTCACTGGCGTCCCCGTCGGCGGGCGCGGTACAGTCAAGGCACGCCCACACATCGCAACGAGCATCCCCCCCTGTCACGTCGAGAGCGAAGGAGCACGCGCATGAAGACCCGCACCGCCGTCATCGGGCTGGCCGCCCTCGCGGCCGTGGGAGTGGCCGCCGGGATCGCGTACTGGGTGTCCTCCCGCCAGCCACGGGAGCCCTTCCAGGCGTCGATGGAGCGGGGTGAGGTGTTGCCCGTCGCCGAGTACCGCTTCTCCGGCCCGTTCACGCACGCCAACCTGACGCTGTACCTGGTCCACGGCCGCGAGACGGCCCCCGGCGGGACGTACCTCACCTTGCAGGAGGCGCTGGCCCAGGACAAGGCCGTCGTCCACGAGACCGGCTCGGTCAACGAGCTGAGCATCGAGAACCTGTCCGATGAGGAGGTGTTCATCCAGGCCGGCGACGTGGTCAAGGGCGGCCAGCAGGACCGCACCATCCCGTACGACTTCATCGCGCCGGCGCGGTCGGGCCGGCTCCCGCTCGCCTCGTTCTGCGTCGAGCAGGGGCGCTGGGCGCAGCGCGGCGACGAGTCGAAGTCCAAGTTCTCCTCCGCGTACTTCAACCTGTCGGGCAAGTCGCTGAAGTTCGCCAGCAACGCGGCGCGGGACCAGGGGCGGGTCTGGGAGGAGGTCGCGAGCATGCAGAGGAAGATCGCCGTCAACCTCGGCAAGGCTGAAGTGGAGACGGCGTCGCGGTCGAGCTACCAGTTGCTGAACGAGCACGCCGACCTGCAGGACGCCGTCGCGCCGTACCTGGCCGCCCTGGAGAAGGCGCCGGCGGACAAAACGGACGTCGTGGGCGTGGCCGTCGTCGTCAACGGCAAGGCCAGCTCGGCCGACGTGTTCGGCTCGGCGAGGCTGTTCGCCAAGCTGTGGCCCAAGCTGCTCCGCGGCGCCGCCGTCGAGGCGTTCGCCGACCTGGAGAAGGGGAAGACGTTCGCGGCGGCCCCGCTCGACGAGGTGAAGCGGTTCCTGGCCGACGCGGAGGCGGGCGGCCCCGCCGACGAGGCCGTCACCGAGCGCGTCTACGTCCACGCCCGGCGGACGGACCGCCACATGCTGTTCGACACCTGCGACCGCGGGCGCGACAACATCGTGATCCATCGGAGCTTCCTGGCCCGGTAGGGCGCCGGCGGGTAGAATCGGGGTACCGCCTTCTCACCCCGCCTGGAGCCCCCATGACCCCCATCCGCACCGCCCTCGCATTCGCCGCCCTGGCCGCGGCGGCCTGCGCCGCCGGGCCGAAGCCGCTGCCCGCCGATCAATTCGCGAAGCTGCATGCCCTGATCCGCGTGCAGCCGGGCGAGCAGCGTTTCTGGGACATCCCGTGGAGGCTGACGGTGGGCGCCGCACGCGAGCAGGCGGCGAAGGAGGGCAAGCCGATCTTCGTGTGGGCCGGCGCCGGCGGCGCCCCCATCGGGGTGTGCTGAGCGGCGGCCTCCGCCGGCCGTGCGCCGGCCATCTGGACCGAGGGTGTCGTCGCCCTGTTGAAGGAGAGGTTCGTCTGCGTCGCACTCGACGCCCGCAAGGAGCGCGGCGAGTACAAGGACGCCGACGGCGACTTCGTGCGGGCGACGGGGTGTGTCACCGTGACCGCGTCGGGGTCGGTGGCCGTCGTCACCGCCGGGGCGAAGGCGCTGGGGCCTTACGCCGGGCCGGGGACGGGCATGGAGCGGTGGCTGCGCGAGAAGCTGAAGGCCTGGGAGGCGCTGCCGGAGGCGGAACGCCGGCCCGGCGGGGTGAGCGTCGAGAAGGCGGCGAAGATCGACCCGAAGCGGGCGGCGCTGGCGCTGCCGAAGGGCGCGCTGGTGGTGCGCGTGTTCAACCGCCACCTGGCACGCGACAAGGACGGCGGCGTGCGGCATGCCACCCCGGAGGACTTCCCGGCGAAGACGGGGAAGGTGGAGGCCGGGCGTTACGCCATGGCGCAGAACGATTTCATGTGGGTGCCGGAGGCGGAGTGGCGCGGCCTCATGCCGGACGACCCGAAGAAGGGCGCGACGCATCCCGCCCCCGTAACGTTCGCGCTGCGGCTCTTCCGCTACCACCTCGACCCGGCACGCGGCTTCACCGAGGGGGCGAACTTCACCGCGGCGAAGGCCGACGCCGGCGAGCTGACGCTCACCATCGAGGACGTGTCGGAGGGGCGTGTGCGCCTGCGTCTGGAGGGGCACGCGGATCTGAGGCAGCGTGGCCGCGACGAGCCGGGGCTGTACGCGCCGGCGGTGCTGGGTTATCTGGAGTACGGGCGGAAGGAGAAGGCGTTCACACGCTTCGACATCGTGGCGCTGGGGGACGCGTCGGGCCTGCCGACGGACGCCAACGGGCGGGTGATCATCCGCAAGGGGGCGTACCCGGTGGGGGTGGCGTTCGAGCTGGTGGCGACGCCCACCGAGGCGGAGCGCCTGCACCCGCGCGGGGCGCGGGACAACCCCTCGGCGTATCTGGGGCCGAAGGAGCGGCGTTGACGGCCTCCCGCTTGACAGCGGGCCGCGGGTGGTGTGTGATGACCGGGAGGACGCCCCAGGGAGGGCCGGCCGATGCCCGCGGACGAGGCCGAGAATCTGATCGCACTCGACACGGGCCGTCCCATCTGGGACCGGTTCTTCGGCGTCTACCCGCTTGTCATCGTCGGCAGCAAGGAGGCGGACCGGCACAACCTGGCGCCCAAGCACCTCGCGATGCCGCTCGGCTGGGAGAACTACTTCTGCTTCGTGTGCAGCCCGCGGCACAGCACCTACGTCAACATCCGCCTGCACGGCGTCTTCACCGTCAGCTACCCGCGGCCCTCCGAGGTGCTGCTGGCTAGCCTGGCGGCGGCGCCGCGGTGCGAGGACCTCTCCAAGCCGAGCCTGCTGGTGCTGCCGACCTTCCCCGCCCGCGAGGTGGACGGCGTGCTGGTCAAGGGGTGTCACCTGTACCTGGAGTGCAGGCTCCACAGCGTCCTCGACGGGTTCGGGCCGAATAGCCTGATCATCGGCAACGTCGTCGCGGCGGCGGCGCCCGAGGACGCCCTGCGTGACGAGGAGCGCGACGAGGCCGATCAGATCTACCAGTCCCCGTTGCTGGCCTACGTGAGCCCCGGACGCCTCGCGGAGATCCGGCAGACCACGGCGTTCCCGTTCCCCAAGGGCTTCACCCGTTGACGGCCACTCGTTCGCGGGGTGCATCATGACGGATGACGAGACGGGCCGGGTGGTGGGCTACCTGCGGGAACGCCGAGAGGACATGCTGGGCCTCCTCGAGCGCCTGGCCAGGGCCGAGTCCCCGTCCGACAACCCAGGGGCCACGGCCGCGGTGCTGGGGATGCTGCGGGCCGAGCTGGAGCGGGCCGGGCTGACGGTGCGCCACTTCCGGGGCCGCGTGTCGGCGGGCACGCTGTTCGCCCGCCCGCGCGAGAGGGGCGGGGTGGCTCCCGTGCAGATGCTCGTCGGCCACTGCGACACCGTGTGGCCGGTGGGCACGGTGGCGCGGATGCCGGTCCGCGTCGAGGGCGAGACGTTGCTGGGGCCTGGCGTCTTCGACATGAAGGGCGGCCTGGTGCAGATGCTGTACGCGCTCCGGGCGGTGAAGGACCTGGGGCTGCGTCCGCCGGCGGCGTGCGTCGCCGTCATCAACTCGGACGAGGAGGTCGGCAGCCCGGACTCCACCCCGCTGATCCGCCGGCTGGCCCGCCGCGCCGCGCGGGCGTTCATCCTGGAGCCGGCCTTCGGGCTCGCGGGCAAGCTGAAGACGGCGCGGAAGGCGTCGGGCGGGTTCACGATCACGATCAGGGGGCGGGCGGCCCACGCGGGGATCAACCCCGAGGACGGGGCCAGCGCGATCCTGGAGATGTCGTACCAGATCCAGAAGCTGTTCGCCCTCAACGACGCGGCGCGGGGGATCACGGTCAACGTGGGGACGATCGACGGCGGGCTGCGGGCCAACGTCGTCGCCGCGGAGGTGAAGGCGAGCGTGGACGTGCGCGTGCCCACCCGGCAGGCGGCCGCGGAGTTGGAGGCGGCCATCCGCGCCCTGAGGCCCGTCAGCCCCGGCACCACCGTCGAGGTCGAGGGCGGCATCGAGCAGATGCCGATGGAGCCGCTGCCACGCAACCAGGCCCTGTGGCGTCTGGCGCAGGGCCTCGGCCGGCGTCTGGGGCTGGAGCTGGAGCAGGCGTCGGTCGGCGGGGCGTCGGACGGGAACACGACGAGCCAGTACACCGCCACCCTCGACGGCCTCGGGCCGGTGGGCGACGGGGCGCACGCGGCGCACGAGCAGGCCCGCATCCCGGACCTGGTGGAGCGCTGCGCCCTGCTGGTGCTGCTGCTGATGGCGCCCGTGTCCGCCGAGGGGGGGCCGCCATGATCACCGTCAGGGAGGCGGCGGGGCGGGACGTCGCGGCGATCCGCGAGATCTTCCTGGCGACGTACGGGACGGGCTACACCGACGCCCGGTGCTACGACGAGGCGCTGCTGACGCGTCTCGTCTACTCCGACGACAGCCTCCTCCTCGTGGCCGAGGACGACGCGACGGGGCGGGTGGCCGGGACGGCGTCGGTGGACCTGGAGGTGGGCGCGCACTCCGACCTGGTGGGGGAGTTCTGCCGGCTGGCCGTCCACCCCGAGCACCGGCACCGGGGCGTCGGCACGCTGCTGATGGAGGAGCGGCTGCGGCGGGTGGAGGGCCGGCTGCAGGTCGGGCTGGTGGAGGCGCGGGCGACGCACCCGTACAGCCTGAAGATCGCGGCGGCACACGGGTTCGCGGCCGTCGGCTTCCTCCCCGACCGGTGGAAGCTGAGCGAGCGCGAGAGCCTGGCGCTGTTCGTACGCCACTTCGGCGACGCCCTGGGGCTGCGCGACAACCACCCGCGGGTCGTCCCGGAGGTGTACCCGCTGGCCCACATGGCGCTGGGGAATTGCGGCCTGCCACAGGACGCGGTCGTGGACGAGGACAGCCCCGCCTACCCGCCGGGGACGGGCTTCGAGGTGGAGGACCTGACCACGGAGGGGTATGCGGCCCTGCTACGCATCGAGCGGGGGCGGGTGCGGCGGCGCGAGATCTTCGGGCCGTCCCGGCTACACTACGGCATCTTCAAGCTGCAGGCACGCGGGTCACGCTACCTGATCGCCCGCGAGGGCGGGCGGATCGCCGGGGCGGCCGGCTTCACCCTCGACCCGGTGGACCGGGCGGTGCGCCTCTTCGAGCTGATCGCCGTGCATGACGGGGTGATCCGCTTCCTGCTGGCCGAGCTGGAGCGGGCCTGCCGCGAGGACTGGGGCTGCCTCATCGAGGCGGACGTGGGTGCCGGCGCCACGCGGATGCAGCGGACGCTGATCGAGCTGGGGTTCGTGCCGGCGGCGTACCTGCCGGCGCTGGTCTTCCACGAGGTGAAGCGTCTGGACGTGGTGAAGATGCTGCGGCTGCTGTCGCCGCCGCTGGGCCGCACCGGGTGGCTGCCCCCGGGCGTGGCGGCGATGGCGGAGCTGGTCCTGCGCCTGTACCGCAGCCGGGCCGTGCTGCCGGAGGTGGCGCGGGCGGTGCGCGACGTGCCGCTCTTCGCCGGGCTGAGCGCCGAGCAGGTGGCCCGTCTCGCGGGGGTGTGCGGGGTGAGCCGCTTCGCGCCGGGCGAGGCGATCTTCCGGGAGGGCGAGGCCGACGGGAGGATGCACGTCCTGCTGCAGGGCGAGGCCGAAGTCAGCGTGGCGGGGGCGGCGCTTGGCGTGGTGCGCCGCGGGGAGTGCCTGGGCGAGATGTCGCTGCTGACCGGGGCGGCCCACTCGGCGTCCGCGGCGGCGCGGACGCCCGTCGAGACGGCGGTCCTGGGCCACCACGACCTGGCCGAGCTGATCCGCCTCCGCCCGGACATCGGCCTGCACATCTACCGGGCACTTGCCGTCGGCATGGGGGAGAAGCTAAAGCGTCTGGACGTGTCGCTCGGCGGCGTCTCGCCCGCGGGGGGGATCTCATGATCGGGAGCATGCTGGCGTTCGTCCTGCCGTGCCTGGGGGCGGGGCCCGAGCTGACGGCGGAGAATTTCGCGAAGGTCCACGCGCTCATCCGCCCGCAGGACGGCGAATGGCGTCACCTGCGCGTCAACTGGATCACCGACGTGGTGGCCGCGCGGAAGAAGGCGGCGGCGGAGGACAGGCCGCTGGTGGTGCTGTACACGGGCGGGGCGGGGTACAACGAACCGCTCGGGGTGTGCTGAAGCGCCGCCTCGCACCACCTGTCAGGTGGCTCCGCCGGCTACACCGAAGAGGCGATCAAGCGTCTGAACGAGAAGTTCGTGTGCTTCGCGCCCGGCTGGTTCATCAACGGCAAGGACGAGGTGTTCCAGGCCGCCTGGAAGCGGTTCTACGTCGCCAAGCCGAACCCCGGCGAGGGCAAGGGCTGGCTAACCGGCACGCAGCTCATCCTCATGACCAGCGCCGGCCGCCTGCTGGGCGGCACGGTCAAGGAGCGCGGCGGCCTGGCCAGGGCGCTCGACGAGGTGCTGGCGGACTACGCCAGGCTGCCGGAGGCGGAGCGCCGGCCCGCGAAGCCGGTCGAGGGCGAGGTCAAGCCGCAGCAGGCGCCGCCGGAGGGCGGCCTCGTGCTGACCATCTACGACAGGCCCCTGGGGTGCAAGGACGGCGTGTGCCGCCTGCCCGAGGGCGATGACTTCGGCGGGGCGCGGACGCACGCGCCGCACGGGCAGCGGTCGTCGCTGTGGCTGAAGAAGGAGGAGTGCGAGTCGCTGATGCCGGCGGCGCCCGAGAAGGGCAAATCATACCCGGTGCCGGAGAAGCTGGCGCGGCGGATCTTCCTCTACGGCCTGGTGCCGCAGACACTTTGGGTGGTCGAGGAGATGTGGCGGCCCGGCTCCGTGCGTGCCGGTAAGCTGGAATTGACCGCCCTGGAGGTGACGGACGGGGCGGTGAAGATGCGCATCCACGGGTCGGTGACGATGACGGCCCCCACGAAGCTGCACACCTGGCCGACGCGGAAGTTCATCAAGGACCTGGAGAACCGCTACGAGGCGCGCCTGGAGGGCGTGATCGAGTACGATCGCGCCGCCAGGAAGATCACGCGCTGGGACATGGCCGCGCTGGGCGAGTACGCGGGCCGCTGGTTCGCGGGCAACGGCGGGTGGAAGGAGGCGACGCGCGAGAAGCCGATGGCGCTGGGGCTCGCCTTCGAGGTGGACACGACGGCGTACGGCTTGCCGGCGGAGCGGCGGAGGCCGCGCTCGTTCGTGCAGGCGTACATCTTCCGGGACCGCGAGGAGCAGTACTGGGACCCGGACAAGTGGCTGGCGGACTGGAAGCGGCGGAACCCGAAGGAGAAGCCGTGACCGCCGCGGCGCCCGTGGACGGAGTCACTCGCGGTGGTCGGCGGCGGCGGCGGGTGCCCCGATGGAGGAGTGATCCGGCCCGGTGGGATTAGACGGAATTAGACAGGGTGTGTGGCCTGGGTGGTGCGGATTGCATTGCATTGCACCCCCCCAGACACCCCCCTGCTCCGAAAATTTCGCGTTCAGGGGAGATCAGGGCG
>CAZVZK010000242.1:0-10868 GCA_964630925.1 uncultured Alcaligenaceae bacterium | reverse complement strand
CCGAGAATCGCTACCTGAATTCGCCCTCACAAGAAACGTAGCCCTGTAAGGGGCCGCCCCCCCTCGCCCCGGCCCGGGCCGCTCTCTCTTTCGGCCCGGGCCGCCCTCCGCCCTCGCTCTCTCTTTCGAGGGGGGATGCCTTATTCGCCCGACCCGGAACGTCGGGCCAGATCGTCGTCTTCCAGGAGCAGCAGCGCCAGGGCCTGCTCCATCTCGACGGGGCGGAAGCCGAACGGCCCGCGGCCGCCCTTATACGCCACCCTCCCGTCCTTGCCGATGATGTAGAGGCGGTCCGGCATACCGCTGTAGGCGTGCCCCACGGCGTCGTCGATGCCGTCCACCAGCAAGGGCACCGTCATCTTCAGCGCCGCGCTGCACTTCGCCGCCACCCCGCACCTCTCCTCCGTCGACCGCGGCTGCCGCACGTCCACCCCCGCCTTCGCGTCGATGATCGGCCACCAGCCGTCGTTCGCGTGGGCCTCGCGGATGTAGACGCCGAGGAACGCCGCCTTCTCCTTGTTTCTCTGGTGCGTCTCTTCGAGGAGCCCGAACTGGGCCCGGTAGGGCGGTCACGTGAAGTTGCCGAAGATCAGCACCACCGGCTTCTTCCCCTTGAATGAGGAGAGCCTGATCTTCTCCTTGCCGTCGGGGGTTGAGAGCACGAAGTCCGGGGCCGGCTCGTTCAAGGCCGCCCCCTCGCTCAGCGAGCCCAGCTCGCCCGTGAGCAGCCCCATCAGCCGCGTGAACCGCGTCGGCCGCACCATGCCCGGCGGCATCCCGGCGGGCGGCGGGAACAGCGCGCGGCGGAGGTCCTCCGGCGTCAGGTGATCCTTCCCCCCGGCCATGCGTCCGAACGCCGCCTTCCACTCCTCGGCGCTGAGCCGGCCGTCGCCGGCTGAATTGAGGCGGCGGAACAGGGACGTGGCCAGGGCGCGTTGCCGCACCCAGGGGGCGGCGTCGCTCCAGTCGAAGTCGTCGGCGCGGATGGCCCCGTCGCCGTCGCGGTCGAGGATCTTGAACAGCTCGGGCGGCCCCTTGAACGCCTTGCGGGTGACGGCGCCGTCGGGCTTGACCCCGTGCCGCCGCGCCAGCCACTCCCAGTCCAGGCGGGACTTGCTGACGTAGAGGTCCTCGGCCATCCCCATCACGTTGGGGTTGGTGAGGACGTCGATCACCTTGCGCACGCCCTCCGGCAGGCGCGGCGGCGGGGGGCCGGCGGCGAGGGCAGGGCCCGCCATCAAGGCGACGTAGAAGACGGCTCGTGGGAACATCATCCACCCCCCTCGGATCACTTCTTCTTCGGCATCGCCCCCGGCGCGTGGTGCCCGTTGAGCCACCGCGCCACCGCCTTCAGCTCCTCGTGGTCGAGGAAGCCGTCCTTGTTCGTGTCGAAGTGCTTGAAGTGCGGACGCACCAGCCCCATCACCTCGGCCTCCGATACCTTGTCGCGCGACTTGCTCCGCGACAGCAGTTGCTTCGCGAACTCGTCCTCGCCCCAGAAGCCCGCGCCCGCCCCGCGCGCCCCGCCGCCGTCCCGGTCCCGCCTCAGCCACAGCGTGTAACTCTGCTTCACGACGTGGCACGATTCCTCGCCCACGCACGCCGAGTAATACACGGTCAGCGTCAGCGGCTTGCCGTCCGGCCACTCCTTGATGTCGAGGAGGAACTCGCGGGGGTCGGCGTCGCTCGCCGGCTTGACCTTCGGGGCCTCGCGTGTCACCTTCTCGAGCCCCTCGCCCTCCAGGGTGAACTTCAGCGGCGCGGTCAGGTTGTTCCAGTGCGCCCCGTGGAACGGGTCGAGGTGGAAGCCGATGTACAACTTCCCCGCGCCCTCGGACAGCAGGTCCGCGTCGCCCTCCGCACGCAACTTGGCGAAGAACGGCTGCCCCTTCGCCTCGATCCGCGGCTGCATCTCCAGCGCCTGCATGCGCGGGCGTTTCAGACGCGGCACCACGCCGCGGGCCGCAGGCGCCTTCACCGGCGGGGCCAGAGCAAGCTTCACGTCCTCCTCGCGCGTCAGGGTGTCGGACTTGCCGACGAGCGCCTCCAGGTCCTTTCGGA
The DNA here is from genome assembly GCA_964630925.1 of uncultured Alcaligenaceae bacterium. GTDB lineage: Bacteria > Planctomycetota > Planctomycetia > Gemmatales > Gemmataceae > RGDT01. The sequence continues at coordinate 8,807 of CAZVZK010000242.1, read as the reverse complement.
CCTCGCCCGGATGGCTCCACGCCCGCTTGCGGACGATCCTGCCCCTGGGGTCGAGGATGTACTCGGAGTTGGGCCTGTCGCCGAGGGCGTGCTTGAGGCGGTTGTCCATGGCGTCGACCAGCCACGGGATCGACGCGCCGAGCTGCTTCTCCGCCTGCCGGGCGTGGGCCAGGCGCTCGGCGAGGGTGAACGGCTGGACGTAACCGCCGGCCAGCTCCGGGTGGGCCAGAGACTTGTAGATGAAGAAGAACTTCACGCCCTTGGCCCTGTAGTCGCGATGCACCGCCTCCAGACCGGAGACGTTCCACAGGAAGGGCGGTCAGGTCAGGCACCCGAAGACGAGGACGGTGTGATGCCCGCGCAGCGACGAGGTCTTCACCTCCTTGCCCGCCGGGTCGTAGGCCGTCACGTCGGGGACCGCGTCGCCGACGGCCGGCTTCTCCTTCAGGAAGTCGGCGTCGCTCTTGCCCTTGCCCTTCTGGGCCAGCGCCTCCGCCGGACCCGCCAGGGCCAGCAGCACCGCCGCCAGCAGCATCATCCTCATGGTGTCTCCAGCGTGGTTACATTTCAGGGGCGATCACGACGACGCCCGGCCCGGCGTCCACGGTGTACGACGCGACGCGCTCGCCGCCCCCCGCCAGCCGCAGGGCGACGCTGTATTTCATGCCCTGCCCGTGCCGCGACTCGCCCTTGATCTCGTAGCCCTCGAGGGGCGGGCCGTCGGCCCAGCCGGGTTGGTTGAACACGACCTGGGGCGTGCGTGCCTTCAGGGCGTCGGGCTTCCCGCCGGCCTTCCAGGCGTCCAGTGCCGCCGTCAGGGCGGCCTTCGCGGCCGCCGCGTCCGTCTCCGGGGGCAGCGACGGCCCGCAGCCGGCCGCCGCGCACACCAGCAGCGCGGCGGCCCATCCGATTGCCTTCTGCATGGGTGCCCCCCCGGCTCAGAAGTCGTTGCCGAGGAAGTCGCTACCGGCCCGCGTGCCCAGGGCCCGCCAGGTGCCGATGGAGACGCCGGCGGTCACCGGGCGGACCGAGCCGTCGCACAGGAGGACGTTGACGGAGCTGGTGTGGTTGCTGCTCGCCGGCATGGTCTGCGTCGAGTTCTGCGGGTAGGCGCACAGACGCTCGTTGGGCAGCGAGGCGTGCCCGTACATCACGTCCTGGTTCCCCTGGATCCAGTTGCTCCCGTAGTTCGAGTACCACTGATCCGCCAGGACGGCCGGGTCGGCCGCGGCGCAGAACGAACGCGCCTGGTCGGGCGTCGTCGGGTTGACGCCCTTGGGGTTGATGAGGTCGGTCCGGGCGTTGACCGTCGCGTTGCTCCAGTCGCCCTTGAGGCGTTCGGAGAACGCCGCCGTGTTGCTCGTCCCGTCCGTGATGTCGGTGAGCCGCGTGCCGGCCGTGTCGGGCATGTGGGTGAAGACGCCGTCGGCCACGGCGTTGCCCTGCATCCACAGGATGGTGGTGCCGTAGTTGCCCGCGTAGCTGTTGCCGCCCCAGCCGGACGGGACGGTCTGGCGCGGGTCCGCCGGGCAGTTGAAGACGGCCACGCGGGTCGCCTTGGCGGCGAGGTTGGCCGGGGTGGCCGTCGCCGGGGCGGGTGGCGCGATGGACGTGGTGAAGTCGATCGTCTTGAACAGCGGGTCCTGCTCGATGTAGGGCAGGATCTGGCTGTGGAGGGAGAACTTGGTCGGCGTGATGTTGCCCGGCGGCAGGGACCCGACGGCGTCGTGCCGGGCGTGCAGCGCCAGCCCGATCTGCTTGAGGTTGTTCTGGCACTGCGCCCTGGCCGCCGCGTCGCGGACCTTCTGGACGGCGGGGAGGAGCAGTCCGATCAGGATGGCGATGATCGCAATGACGACGAGCAGCTCGATCAGCGTGAAGCCCTTACGGGTACGGAGCATGGGACACCCCCGGCGAAGGATGAATGGATGATCGCGGATGAATCGCCGCGGCGCGCGGATGCGCCGCGATGACGGAATTCGGAGCTGGGATCGTGATGAGGCGCGCACGGAAGCGCGGAGACACCTGATGGCGCGGGCGTGGCGTCTCAGGCGCGCGGGGGGTGGAAGATGGTGCGTGCCGGCCCGTCGAGCGTGAGGTAGGCCTGGCCGGCGACGTAGGAGGAGAGGGCGGGGGTCGTCGGCGTGGGCGATTCGAGGGCGGCGTCGCGGCCCTCGTTCTGGTCCGGGGCGGGCGCGGGCGGCGTGGTGGGCAGGTCCTTGGACTGTTGACACAGCGGCCCGGTGCAGGGCGCCCGCTCGTGCGGCATCGGCGCCGCCGTGTCCCTGGCCGTGCGGACGTGGTCGCCGCACGCCGCAGACGCCTCCGGGGTGAATGGGCCGTACGCCAGCAGGACGAGGAGCCCTGCCAGGGCCTTCACCAGGGTGGAGGTATCGCGACGGGGCACGAGGGAGCCACCGCACAGAGAGGTTGATTGATTATCTGATCGTAGAGCGCCCCCCTGCCGCCCGTCAAGGGGAAAGAGGGAGGAATGATGAGGCCCGGGCGCAACCAATCCCGCCTGGCGCGTTATCATGGAAAGAGAGAACGGCGGGAGGCGGTATGGCAGACCGGAACGGCACGGCGGAGACGGTCCTCGTCGTCGATGACGAGGCGACGGTGCGGCAGACCTTCCTCGGCTGGCTCTCCGAGGCCGGCCTCGGCGTCACGCTCCTCTCCGCGGGGGACGCCGCCGCCGCCCTCCAGCTCGCCGACTCCAACGTCATCGACCTCGCCATCCTCGACTGGAACCTCGGCACGGGCATGGACGGCCTCCGCCTCCTCGAAGACCTCGCCGTCTTCAACCCCGACATCGCCGCCATCATGGTCACCGGCTACGCCCACCGCGCCACCCCCCTGATGGCCATGCGCCTCGGCGTGCGCGACTACCTCGACAAGAACCAGGACCTCAGCCGCGACTCCTTCCTCGCCGCCGTGCGCCGCCAGCTGGACCGCATCCGCCCCGCCCGCCGCGAGCGCCGCATCCAGGCCGGCCTCGCCGCCTTCTCCGACGCCGTCAGCCGCGCCCTCCCCATCTGCCAGGCCGCCGCCCAGCTCGACGACCCCGTCCCCCTGGGCGAGGGCGTCCGCGCCCTCGCCCGCCTCGCCTGCGCCGCCACCGGCGCCGCCGACGCCGTCCTCTTCGCCCGCGCCTACGACGAGTCGCACACCCCCGCCGAGCGCGTGGCCGCCTACGGCCTCGACGGCCGCCCCCTCCCCGGCCCGATCGCGCCGTTCGCGTCCTCGCTCGCCGCCGCCGCCCTCAGCCTGCGCCGGCCCTGCATCCCGGATGCGTCCCTCAACGGCGTCGAGGCCCAGCCCTGGCAGCGTGGCCGGAAGAGCCTCCTGCTCGCCCCGATGGACGTGGCCCCCGGCGTGCAGGCGGTGCTCGAGCTGTTCGACAAGCCGGGCGGCTTCTCGCCCGCCGACGAGCGTCTGGCCGCCGAGCTGGCCGCGATGGGCGAGGACCTCCTGCGGCAGTCCCTCGCCGGCCGGCGAATGAATGCCACCCTGGCGCAGGCGCTGCAGGCCGCCGCCCGCCTGCGTGACGGGGTCGCCCCGGCGGCCGAGGCCCCGCCCACGGCCCTGGCGCCGGACGGCACGATGAAGCTGGCGGAGGCGATCCACGCGCTGGCCGCCCGCCACGGCGAGCCGGCGCTGGAGCACTGCCTGCGGATGGTCGAGGCGCTGGGCGGGCTGTTGGACACCGTAGTAGGGATGAGGGATGAGGGATGAGGGATGAGGGAGCAGCCCGCCATCGGCTGTCCCTTCTTCCTTTCATCCCTCATCCCTCATCCCTCATCCCTACTCTGGGGGGGAGGCGTGAGCGACGTTTTCGATGACATCCTCCGCCTCCTCGCGTCGGCGGACCCGCTCACCGACCCTCGCGCCACCGGTGTCGGCGTCCGCGTCTGCGTCATCGACAGCGGCATCGACCGCGCACGCCTGCCCCCGCACCTCCCCATCGAGGGCGCCGTCTTCCGCGACGACACCCATGAGCCGAGGCCCGACGAGGGCCGCCCCAGCAGCCCGCACGGCACCACCGTGGCCGACATCATCCTCGGCCTGGCCCCGGAGGCCACGCTCTATTCCGCCGACGTGTTCGGCCCGGCGGGAGGGTGCGACTCGCGCGTCGTCATCCGCGCCATGCGCCACGCCATGGACGCCTGGGGATGTCACGTCCTCAACCTGTCGCTCGGCATCCCCGAGCCGCGCCTCCAGGCCGGGCAGAAACGCCAGGAATTGCAGAAGGCCGTGGAGGAGGCGTATCATCGCGGCGTGCTGGTGGTGGCCGCCGCGAGCAACGACCACCCGCTCACACGCAGCTACCCGGCGGCCTTCGCCCCGCCCCTCTTGTCCGTGGACAAGGGCGACGGCCTCGGCCCGCTGGAGTTCCTGTACCGCCCCGTGGAGCATGTCGAGATGCAGGCGCACGGCAAGGGCCGGCTGGGGCCGTTCGCGGCCCAGCCGGCCACGTCGTGGGCGGCGCCCCACATCACGGGGCTGGCGGCGCGCCTCCTGTCGCTGCGTCCGGGGCTGAAGCCGTTCGAGGTGAAGGCGTTCTTGTACTGGATCGCGGAGGCGCGGCGGCGGGGGTGAGGGCGTCCGTGCGAGCCGGCAACGTCTCGCCGGCATCTCGCCCCAGCTCAGAGGGGCCCTTTGCGAGGCGTTGCGAGCCACCGCCGCCCAGGCGAGCGGCCCCGAGTCAGCGGGCCGGGTGACCTCCCCAGCCCCCGTTTCCACCTCCCCCGCCGATTCCGACAATGACGGCATCGCAGCCCGGAGCCGGCCGGAGGACGCAGGTGCCACCCGACCCTGATGAAGCCAGAGAGGGGATAACCCAAGAGCCGCGCAGCCCCGGCGCCCAGACGCCGGAATCGCCGGGGCGCAACTCCGGCGACCCCCCCTCCCCGAAGCGGAGAGGGGGCGGGGGGGGTGGGGTTGCTTCGGCGGGGGGGGGGGAGGTCGAGCCCCTCAACCCCTTCTACATGCTCCTCCTCCTTGCCGGCCTCCTCTTTGTCATCACCGCCCTCGCCTACGCCATCATCCCCGTCCTCGAACAACGCGCCATCGACGCCGGCGAGATCCCCCCGCCCTCCGCCTTCCGCGACGCCCTCCGCGCCGACGGCTGGCGCTGGCTCCTGTATGAGCTGGCCGCCGTCATGATCCTCAGCCTCGCCAGCATGTGGCTCGACCGCCTGCGGACCTTGAAAACCGAGAAGGCATCCGCCACAATCCCCACCACGAACCCACCTGAAACTCATTGACGAGGATTGACGCTCATGGCGACCGCCAAAGGCCCCGCCCAGCGTATCGACGAGCTCACCACCCTCATCAACCATCACAACCACCTCTACTACGTCGAGTCGCGCACCGAGATCTCCGACCAGGAATTCGACAGGCTCCTCGCCGAGCTGGAGAGGCTCGAGAAGGAGCATCCCGCCTGGGCCCGCCCCGACAGCCCCACGCAGCGCGTCGGCGGCGCGCCCGTGTCCGGCCTCAAGAGCGTCAAGCACAAGGTGCCGATGCTGTCCATCGGCAACGCCTACGACGCGGCCGCCCTGCGCGAGTTCGACGGCCGCGTCCGCAAGGAGCTGGGGGCGTCGGCCAAGGTGCGGTATGTCGTCGAGCCGAAGATCGACGGCGCCAGCATCTCGCTCATCTACATCGACGGCGTGTTGACGACGGCGGTGACACGCGGCGACGGCGAGACCGGCGACGACGTCACCCACAACATCAAGACCGCCGGCGGCGTGCCCCTGCGTCTGCGCGGCACCAGGCCGCCCAAATACTTCGAGGCGCGCGGCGAGGTCTACATCACCAAGTCCGACTTCGCCGCCCGCAACGCCGAGCTGAAGGCCCGCGGAGAGAAGGAGGCCGCCAACCCGCGCAACCTCGCCTCGGGGTCGGTGCGCATGCTCGACCCGCGCGAGGCGGCCACGCGCAAGCTCCGCGTGTTCGCCTACACCACCGGCCACGTCGAGGGCCTGGAGCTGAAGTCGCAGATGGAGACGCTGGAGAAGTTGAAGGAGCTCGGCTTCGCGGTGACGCCGGGGATCGAGACGTGCGACGACATCGAGGCCGTGGTCAAGTGCTGCGAGGCCTGGGCGGCTAAGCGGTTCGACCTGCCGTACGACATCGACGGGCTGGTCATCAAGCTGGACGACCTGAAGATGCGCGACCGCATCAGGCCGACGGCCAAGCACGTGAAGTGGGCGGTGGCCCACAAGTTCGAGGAGGAGCAGGGCATCACGAAGCTCCTCGAGATCGAGATCCACGTCGGCAAGTACGGCGAGCAGACGCCCGTCGCCCGCTTCGAGGCCGTCAACCTCTGCCAGACCAACGTGACCCATGCCAGCCTGCACAACGCCGCCCAGGTGAAGGAGAAGGACATCCGCGTCGGCGACAGCATCGTCGTCGTGAAGAAGGGCGAGATCATCCCCTACGTCGTCCGCTCCCTCAAGGAGGCACGCACGGGCGAGGAGAAGCCGTTCGAGTTCCCCAGGGCCTGCGTGGTGTGCGGCTCCCCGGTCAGGATCAACGACTCGGGCAACCTCTACGTCTGCACGGCCACGGCCACCTGCCCCGCCCAGCTCGCGGGCCGCCTGGAGAGCTTCGCCAAACGCACCCGCATGGACATCGAGGGCATGGGCGAGACGATGGCCGAGCAGCTCGTCGCCAGCGGCCTGGTGAAGACCGTCGCCGACCTCTACACCCTCACCGAGGAGAAGATCCTCACCCTCCCCCGCACCGGCAAGAAGACGGCCCAGAACCTGCTCCGCGGCATCGAGGCCAGCAAGTCCCGCGGCCTGGGCCGCCTCCTCGGGGGCCTGTCCATCCCCAACGTCGGCGAGGAGATGGGGCCGCTCCTGGCCAAGTCGTTCCCTTCCCTCGACGCCATCCTCGCGGCCAGCGAGGCCGAGCTGGCCGCCGTGCCCGGCTTCGGCCCGGTGCGGGCGAAGAGCATCCGCGCCTTCTTCCACTGCGATGCGGGCCGCGCCCTGGTGGCCGGCCTCCGCGCCGCCGGCGTGAAGCTGACCGAGGACGTGAAGACGGCCCCTGCGGGGCCGGCCGCCGTGTTCGCCGGCAAGACCATCGTGGTCACGGGCACGCTGGCCAACTACACGCGGGCCACCATCAACGACCGGATCACGTCGCTCGGCGCAAAGGCCGGCAGCAGCGTGTCGAAGAGTACCGACCTCGTCATCGTCGGCACGGACGCCGGCAGCAAGTTCGACCGCGCCAAGGAGCTGGGCGTCAAGACGGTGACCGAGGAGGAGTTCGAGGCGATGGTCAAGGACCTTCAGGCCAGGGCCGGCCCCGCGGCGGGCGGAAGCGTGGCCGCGGGCGGCCCGCTGGAGGGCAAGACCGTCGTGGTGACCGGCACGTTGATGAAGTACAAGCGCCACGACATCGAGAGGCTGATCGCGGAGAAGGGCGGCAAGGCGGGGGCGGCCGTGTCGAAGAACACGAGCTTCGTGGTGGCGGGGGAAGACGCCGGCAGCAAGCTGGCCCGGGCGCGCGAGCTGGGCGTGGAGGTGATCGACGAGGCCGAGTTCGACCGGCGGGTGGGCGTGTGAGGGCCGTCACTTCTTCCGCTTCCGCGGCGGCTTCGGCTCCGCACGCGGCACCTCGGCAAAGACCGTCATCACCGGCACGCTGAACCCCGGCAGCACGGCGCCGCCGGTGAGCGTGTCGGCCTCCGTCAGCGTGGCGCATGTCTTCGGATCGGTGTACACGTCGATCTCACGGCGGCGCGCATCGACCTCCCACACGAGCAGCACCCCGGCGAGGAAATAGTCCTTCCGCTTCTGGAACATCTCGCCGCGCGTGTTGCCCTTGCTCAGCACCTCGACGACGAGATCGGGGACCAGCTCCGGGAGCCGCGCGGCCGGCCGCCTGCCGCCGGGGAGCCGCGCTTTCGAGATGAAACAGACGTCGGGCAGGCGGACGAGGCCCGGCATCAGTTTCATCATCGTGTCACCCGGCCCGACCTCCCCGAGGCCGTGTTCCAGGGCAAACCGCTTGATGACGTAGAACAGGTCACCGCCGAGAAGCCCCTCGCCGAATCCCATGTCCTTCTCCACCATCGTGCCGTTGATGAGCTCACAGGGCGGCGCGAGCCGCTCGTTGTGGCGCACGACATCGGCCTCCGTCGCCGTCCCAGGCAACGGCTTCATCCTGATCCGCCGGGCGTCGATCCCCCCGAACGCCTCGAGCAACTCCTCGACGTTCTCGAACTCGGCCGCCGGACGCACGCGCCCCATGACCCGCCCTCCTGCACGCCCTCACTGTGGCGACAGGTTTCTAACCCGTCGAGCGCCTCTCGACAAGTCGGAAACCCGTCGCCACGGAGAGCGCCCGTCACCCCGCGAACTTCGCCCCGCTGTCGGTCAGCCCCGCCGACGCCGTGCTGACCGCCCGGATCCGCTTCTCGTCCACCTCCTGCTTGAAACGCGCGATCACGTCCGCCAGCGGCACCGCGCCCAGGTCGCGCCCCACCGAGACCTGGCTGCCCTTGATCGACTTCACCTCCCTGTCCGACTCGTCGCGCAGCGACACCGCCCCGCTCGCCTCCTCCTTCTCGCCGACGATCAGCATGTACGGCACCTTCTCCAGCGAGGCCGCCGCGATCTTCGCGTTCACCTTCTCCGGGCGGGTGTCGGTGGTGACGCGGAAGCCGGCGGCGCTCAGCCGCGCCTCGACCTGCTTCGCGTACCCGTTCGACTTGTCGGTGATGGGCAGCACCCGCGCCTGCTCCGGCGCCAGCCAGAGGGGGAACGCCCCGGCGAAGTGCTCGATCAGGA
>CAZVZK010000241.1:0-10999 GCA_964630925.1 uncultured Alcaligenaceae bacterium | reverse complement strand
CCCATTTTCATCATTCCGGGTGCCGCGCAGCGGCATGAGGGACTGAAACGCAAATTCACTGCGGAATTTGCATTGCAGGGCCTGTGGTCAGACCTCCAACATCAGGGCCGTGGCCGCCCTCGCTGTCTCATTGTGTCCAACTCCAAAAGCCGGTGAACGGGTACAACCGTCCCTCGGCAACACCGGCAAAGGTGGGGGACGACCGATGGCGAGGGAGCCGCCCTTCACCCGATGTGCCACACGCGCAGGCTCCCATCAGACGCGCCCGTGATCGCGAGTTTCCCGTCCGCCCGCACTGCGAGCCGCGCGACGGGCCTGCCGTGCTCCCACCGCCCCAGCTCGTGCCCGGTACGCGTCTCCCATCGAAGCAGAATGCCGGCACGCCCATCGAGCCGCGGGACGCGGGCTCCACACGGCGGGACGATGCCCGTGGGGCTGGGCCGGCCGTGCGGCTCCCGCAGGCAACGTTTCCGGCAGGCTGTGGGGCGATCCGTGACCCCTGAGGTCATTGACTGGGCGAGCCGGGGGCGTCAGCCCACGGAGTGAGGCGCATATCTGGCCGATAGCCACGACGCCATAGACGCCGCCAGGGACGGGCCGAGAGGCGAACGGCTCAAGCGAGGATCCCCTTGATGACCTCGCCGCCCGGCACCACCGTGAATGGCCGAGCCAACTTGTCGTGGATCTCGCGCGTCGGGTCGATGCCGAGGCAGTGATACACCGTCGAGATGATGTCCGCAGGCGTCACCGGCGCGAGGCTGGGCCGCGCCCCGATACGGTCGCTCGCCCCGTGGACGTACCCGCCCTTCACCCCGCCGCCCGCCATCATCAGCGAGTAGCAGAAGTTCCAGTGGTCGCGACCCGCCCCGGCGTTCACCTTGGGCGTCCGCCCGAACTCGCCCATGACCAGGACGAGCGTCCGCTCCAGCAGGCCGCGTGCGGCCAGGTCGTCGAGCAGCGCTGAGACGCACGCATCCAGCGGCGGCAGCAGGTCGTTCTTCAGCTTCGTGAAGTTCTGACCGTGGGTGTCCCAGGTCGCGTTGGCGTCCGGCGCCCACGAGATGCACGCCAGCCGCGTCCCCGCCTCGATCAGCCGCCGCGCCAGCAGGACGCACTGCCCGTAGATGTTCCGCCCGTACCGCTCGCGGACCACCCGCGGCTCGCGGTGCAGCTCGAACGCCCGCTGCGTCGCCGGCGACGACAGCAGGTCGAACGCCTTCGCCTGGAATGCCGACAATTCATCCGTCTTGCGTCCCGGCAGGCGCTCCAGGAGCCCGCGCCGCGCCGCCAGCCGGCCCGCCTCGCCGGTGTCCAGCTCCGGCAGAGCGAACGACGGCGCGTTGGGGTCGCGCAGGACGAACAGAGGGTCGCGCGCCCGCCCGAGCAACCCGCCGAAGAACCCCGGCTGCGGCGGACCGCCCGCGCCCTCGGCGGTGATGAACGGCATGGACACGAACGGCACGACGGGCTTCGCCGGCGGGCGCAACATCCCCAGCACGCTGCCGATGGCCGGGTTGTCGGTCGGCTTCGTGCCGCCGCCGGCCTCGCCGCGGTCGTGCCCCGTGAGGGCCGCGTACACCGCCGCCGCGTGGGCGTTGTTGACAGAGTGGTGCGCCGAGCGGATGAGCGTGCAGCGGTGCATCTGCCTCGCCAACTTCGGGAGCTGGTCGGTGAAGCTGACCCCGGGGGCGCTGGTGGCGATGGGCTTGAACGGGCCGCGTACCTCCGCCGGCGCGTCGGGCTTGGGGTCCCACATGTCGATGTGCGACGGCCCGCCGTTGAGGAAGATGACGATGCACGAGTCGGCCCGTGCCCGCTCGCCGCCCCCGGTGTCGGACGCCAGGAGCCGGGGCAGGTCGAGGCCGAGCAGGGCGCCGGCGCCCACCTGAAGCATTCCGCGTCGCGAGATCATGGCGTCCTCCGATTACCCACCATCCTACAGGGTAGGGAGGGGCCGCCGCAAGCGCGTACCCTCTTGACACTACTCTTTGGCGGCAATACTGTTGAAGCGAGTCGGGGCGGCCGGACAGCATCAGGGACGTTCGCTGAGGGGGAAGGCAACCGTGACCAAGAAAGACATCGTCCGGCTGATCTCCGAGGAGATCGGTGAGACCCAGCTGAGGACCAAGGACATCGTCCAGCTGACCTTCGACGCGATCATCAAGACACTGCTGGAGTCCGGACGGATCGAGCTGCGCAAGTTCGGCGTCTTCGAGGTCAAGCAGCGCAAGGCGCGCAAGGCCCGCAACCCACAGACCAACGAGACGGTGGACGTGCCCCCCAAGAACGTCGTGACGTTCAAGCCCGGCAAGGAGATGGAGGAGAAGGTCCGCGCCCTGAAGTCCATCCCCAAGCCCCCCAAGAAGCGCAAGAAGGGCGCCAAGGCCGCCGCCGCCCGCAAGTCCTGACCATCCCGCTCAAGTCGGACAGCCGCCAAGGCCGATACTTCTGGTGGAACCCATACATTCCACGGGAGGTTGCCATGCGGCGGCTAATGCTCGCCCTGCTCGCCGGCTGCTGCATGCTCGGCAGCACCGGCTGTTTCCTGAACGCCTACTCGTCGGACCCGAACCGGCGGATGCTCCAACTGATGAACCAGTCGGAGGACCTCCGCCAGATCGCCCGCGAGCTGGAGCACTTCTGGATGATCGACCAGCCGTCGCACCTCACCGACGAGCGTGTCCACGGCGGCGTCGCGCCCAACTGATCCGTGAGTGGTGATCCGCCGGGGGCGCAAGCCCCCGGCGTCATCATTTCCAGACCGGAGGCCGTCATGCGCGGGCTGTCCCTCACTCTGCTCGCGGCCTGCTTCGCGCTCTGCTCTGGCTGCCTCCTGCGCGATTATCAGCACGAGGAATCGAATCGCAGGATGCTGCAACTGACGAACCAGTCGGAGACCGGGGGCCAGATCTCGCCGGAGCTCGCACACTATTGGGAGATAGATCAGCCCTCCCACCTGGTCGATGATCGCGTCGAGGGCGGCGTCGCGCCCAACTGACGACGGACGGTCTTGTGTACGAAGGCAGTGGTCCACGGATCACACGGAACACACGGAGAACAACCAGGACTGGAAGCTGGCGGGGGGCTATGCCTTCTTCCGCCTCTTGGTTCTGATCCGTTTGATCCGTGTGATCCGTGGACCACCGCTTTTCCCGCTCACCGCCGGAACAGGCCCATCAGCATCCCCGTCCACAGCTCGTACGCCACCAGCCCGAAGAACCCGAAGCACCACACGAACAGCGCGATCCGCCAGCCCAGACTGAGCGATGCGTCCTCGGGGGACTCGTCCCCCGCTCCCGGCGGCGCCGCGGCTGCCGCCTCGCCGCGCGCCGGGTGCACCCCGTGCTTCGGGTCGTGTGCCTTCGCCATCGCCTCACCTCCACGCGCGGCTCACCACAGCCGGCCGATGTCCAGGTAGAACACGAACACCATGAGCGACAGGATCAGCACCAGCCCCACGATCATCGCGGCCGTCTGCACCGACTCCGACGGCCTACGCCCCGATATCCCCTCGTAGATCAGGAACACCATGTGCCCCCCGTCGAGGATCGGGATCGGCAGGAAATTCACCACCGCCAGGTTGATGCTGATGATCCCCAGGAACATCAGGAACTCCAGCGGCCCCAGGCCCGCCATCGTGAACGCCTGTTTCGCGATCTCGATGGGCCCCCCCAGGCTCGTCGCCGAGATCCGCCCCACGATCATGCTCCGCAGATTCAGATAGATCTGTTTGATGAACGAGAACGTCCGATCGACCCCCATCCCCGCCGCGTCCAGCAGGTTGTCCGCCTTCTGCTTGTCCGAGTCCGCCCGCAGGTCGATCCCACGCTCGGCCAGGGGCCACGTCTCGTCCGGCAGCGCCGCCACCGGCCCGAACGACTTCGGCGCCACCCCCCGGTTCCAAGGCATCCACGACCACAGCCACGGCCAGAACTCCGTGTGCCCCTTCTCGTCGGCCACCGTCTTCCCGTCGCGCATCACGCGGAACTCCGCCTCCGCGTACCCGTTGCGGTCCAACGCGTCGAAGTGGTGCGCCCACTGGTCGTACACCTCCTCCTTGTCGCGCTGCGAAGCGAGCTTCACCCACCGGCCCCACGGCCCCGGCTTCTCGCCCTCCGAGAACCCCCGGTACCGCGCCTCGTCGATCCGGTCGCCCGCCAGCAGCCCCGCCTTCTCCGCCGGCGACCCCGGCACCACCGACGCCACCGTCGATTCCACCCAGTACGCCACCCCCACCTGGGCGATCGCCATCGGCGACGACGCCCCGAACGGCACGTCGTCCCCCGGCAGCCGCGTGTCGTCCCAGTCCATCGGCAGGAGATCCACGGCATGCTGCCCCTTGTGCCCCGCCTTCGGCAGATCCTCCGGCTTGACCGGGCGCAGCACCTTCAGGACGACCTTGTACTTCGAGGCGGGCCGCGCCGGGTCGGCGTGGATGCGCGCGTACAGCTCGTCCGGCAGACGCACCGGGTCGAACGCCTCCGGCTTGATCCACTCCGGCTTACCCCCGTCGTACACCAACCCCGCCGAGCTGATCACGTCGCCCGCCAAGAGCCCCGCCTTCTCCGCCGGTGAGCCCGTCCGCACCGCCGCCACCTTCCCCATCTTCATCCGCAGCCCGTAATCGCGGTGGAACGCCTGGGGCACGAACACCAGGGCCGTCGATTCCGCCTTCTCCTCGCCCTCGCCCGCCGTCCGCCGCACCTGATACACCGCCGGCCTGCCCATCAGCCGCACCTGCCGCCGGCGGTACTCCATCGGGTCGGCCCGCCGCGACTCCGGCCCGCGGTGCGGGTCGTGCCCCAGCGCCGTCACGTTATAGGGCCTGTCCGGGGTGTCCGGGTCGGTCATGCCGACGATCTCGTCGCCGAAATCGAACCCGCCCGCCGGCACCTCCACCTTCTCCACCTTGCCGCCCTTGCGCCGTACCTCCAGCGTGAGTGACCCATTCGAAGCCATCAGCAGCCGGCCCACCTCGGCCCACGTCGCCTCCTTCTTGCCCATCCACCCGCCGAGGAATGGGACCAGCACGCGGTCGCCGTCCGCCAGCGGCAGCACCCGGCCACGCCACGCCGGCGCGCCGGGGATCACCGGCGAGTCGCCCGGCTGCCGGCGCTTGCCGCCGGGCAGCGCCAGCCGCACCGACGGCGAGACGCCGATGGCCGGCATCGCCCGGTTGCCGTCGCGTGACGGCGAGAGCGGCATGTCCTTCTCGGGGTCAGCGAACGGCCCGGAGAAGCGGAAGTTGATCGGCGTGTTGGCGCTGGAGAACGCCACCGCGAAGAGGAGGTCCTCGAAGTACGGCTTCTCCTTGGAGTCGATCTTCGTGATCTTCCAGCCGGCCCGCACCCCCTCCTGCCAGGCGACGGAGCCGGCGTCCACCTTCCAGATCCCCGCCGCAGGCCTTTCCATGCCCAGGAACCGGTAGACGCACATCAGGCAGATGATGCCGAAGAGGATGTTCATGATCACGCCGGCGGAGATGATGAGCATCCGCTGGAGGACCGTCTTGTTCTTGAACGAGCGCGGGTAGTCCTCGTCCTCGTCGGCCTCGGTGCCCTCTCCGACCATCGCCACGTACCCGCCCAGGGGCAGGATGGCGATCTTGTACGTCGTCTCGCCGTGGGTGTAACTGCATCCGGGCAATGCCGGCCCGAAGCCGAGCGAGAAGGTCGTGACGTGGACATCGCACCACTTGGCCGCCAGGAAATGACCCAGCTCGTGGATGAAGATCACGAAGCCGAGGCCGACCGCCGTCCACGCCGCCTGGATCAGGCCGTTGACGCCGGCGGCCCGGTAGATGATGACGACGATGGTTAGGAAGATGAGCAGCGGCAGCGCGTTCTGCGACACCCACTGGGCCGGCGTGAGGGGCGCGGGCGGCGACGCGTCCGCCGGCGGGGGGGCCTTGGCACCCACGGCCGCCGGGGCTGGGGTGACGTCGGTCACTGGGGGGGTGTCTTGCGGCTTGTCCAACGGCCTATCTCCTGGCGGGCCCGGCGGTCGGCGGCGGAGAGCGCCGCCAGCGTCGGGGAGGGGTCGAAGTCATGGTGGTCGAGGGCGGCCCGGCACGCGCGCGGGATGTCGAGGAACGACATCCCCCCTTCGAGGAAGGCGCCGACGGCGGCCTCGTTGGCCGCGTTCAGCACGGCGCCCGCCGTGCCGCCGACGCGCGCCACCTCGAATCCCAATTCTAGGGACGGGAACGTCTCCGCGTCAGGCCGCTCGAAGCGCCAGCCGCTGAGGCCGGCCCAGTCGAGCTTCCGAGCGGGGCCGGGGAGGCGTCGCGGGTAGGTCAGCGCGTACTGGATCGGCAGCCGCATGTCGGGCGGGGACATCTGGGCCATCACGCTGCCGTCCACGTACTCCACGAACGAGTGGACCACCGACTCCGGGTGGATGACCACCGAGAGGCGTTCGGCCCCGATGCCGAACAGCCAGCGTGCCTCGATCACCTCCAGCGCCTTGTTCATCAGCGTGGCCGAGTCGATGGTGATCTTCCGCCCCATCGTCCACGTCGGGTGTTTGAGGGCCTGCTCGACCGTGACGTCCTCAAGCTCGTGGCGTTTCTTGCCGCGGAACGGCCCGCCCGAGCCGGTCAGGACCAGACGCTCCACGTCCGCGATGTCGTTGCCGCGCAGCGCCTGGAAGATGGCGGAGTGTTCGGAGTCCACGGGGAGGAGCGTGCCGCCGGTGCGCCGGGCGAGGGCGGTGACGAGCGGCCCGGCCATCACCAGCGTCTCCTTGTTGGCGACGGCGACGGTCTTGCCGGCCTCCAGCGCCGCCCAGGTGCCGTGCAGGCCGGCGGCCCCGACGATGGCAGACACCACCACGTCGGCGTCGGGGTGGGTGACCATGCGTGCCAGCCCGTCCTCGCCGCGCAGCAGCTCGGTCCCGCGTGGGAGGGCGTCGGCGGGGAGGTCGCCGGGGCCGGTGACGCAGACGAAGCGCGGGCGGAATTCGCGGGCCTGTGCGACGAGGGCGTCGAGGGAGGAGTGGGCGGACAGGCCGAGGACGTGGATGTGATCGGGGAGGTGTCGGGCCACGTCGAGCGTGCTGGTGCCGATCGACCCTGTGGAGCCGAGGACGACGACGCGACGTTGGGTGCCGGCTGCCACGATGACGCTCCGGGGCCGTCCGGGCATTGTAGTGCGGCGAGCCGGAAGGACGCAAGGCGGGCGCCTCTCACCCGGCGGCGGATTGGCGAAGCACGCACCGCCGCGTATCCCTTTTCTTGAGGGAGGCACGCCGTGGCCGCGAGAGACCGTTCCTGGATCGGCGGACGCATCAACCGCGATGCCGACGACGGCGGCGGCCCGCGCGAATCCGGGCTGAACACGCCCCTGGGCAAGTACCTGATGGCCGCCGCCATCGTCCTGGTCTTCGGGCTGATGGCGTGGTGGCTCGGGTCGTGGGTCATGCGCTTCTTCGGGCGCTTCTTCTCCCGCATCGACGAGATGGGCCCTGAATAGGCCCTGAACAGGAGGGTTGCCCGTGGCACGCGGCTTCGACTCGGACCTGATCGCGGCCCTCAAGGGCATCGACCGCCCCGGCTCCTTCACCGCCGCCGGCACGGCCCCGGCGTTCCTGCCGGGCCTGGAGGTGCCGGGCCTCGGCCCGATCTCCTTCCCCCTGACGACGCACCAGGCAGGGGAGCTGAAGGCGCTGTGCGAGCGGGCCCCGTTCGGCAAGGGCGAGCGCACGCTCACCGACACCGACGTCCGCCGCGTCTGGCGCCTCAAGCCGGACCGCTTCGTCCTCGACAGCCCCGACTGGGCCGAGTACCTGGCCAGGACCGTCGAGTCGGTGCGGCAGGGGCTGGGGCTGGAGGGGGAGGAGCTGTCCGCCGAGCTGTACGAGATGCTCCTCTACGAGCCGGGCAGCTTCTTCCTGCCGCACAAGGACGGCGAGAAGGCGGAGCGCATGGTCGCCACGCTGGTCATCGTCTTGCCGTCCAACTACACCGGCGGCGAGCTGTTGGTGCGGCACGAGGGCGAGGAGCGTGTCATCGACCACTCCACCGAGTCGCCCCGCCGCCTTTGCCACGCCGCCTTCTACGCGGACTGCGAGCACGAGATCCGCCCCGTCACCTCGGGCCACCGCCTCTGCCTCGTCTACAACCTCTCCCTCGCCAAATCGAAGAAGCGCATCACAGCCCCCAGCGCCGCCGCCGCGACGGACGCCATCGCCGCCGTGCTGACCCCCTGGGCGGCGACGGCCACGGACAAGCTCGTCGTGCCGCTCGGCCATCAGTACACGGAGGCCGGCGTGAGCTGGGACGCCCTCAAGGGGGCAGACCGCCCCAAGGCACAGGCGCTGCTCGCCGCGGCCGGGAGGGCCGGCTGCCGAGCCTACCTCGCGCTGCTGACGCTGCACGAATCGGGCTCGGCCGAGTACGTCGGCAGGCGGACCTCGCGCCGCCGCGGGAGCTGGTACGAGGAGGAGTCGGGTGAGGCCTCCGATTACGAGATGGGGGAGGTCTTCGACGAGTCGCTGGGGCTGTCGCACTGGCAGGCCGACGACGGGTCGGCGTTCCCGCTCCGGCAGATGAGCCTTGAGACGGAGGAGGTGCTGGGCGGCGAGGGGGCGTTGCGCGGCATCACGCCGCAGACGGAGTTCGAGGGCTACACCGGCAACGCCGGCATGACGCTCGACCACTGGTACCGCCACGCCGCCGTCGTCATCTGGCCGGAACGCCTGCATTTCGACGTTCTCTGCGACGCCGGCTGCCGGCAGGCCGCCGACGTGCTGGCGGACACGGCGGAGCGGTGGGCGAAGGACGGCAGGCCGACGGACCGCGAAGCCGCGATCCGCGGCTTCGCCGAGGCGCTGCTGCGCAACTGGACGCCGGAGCGCTCCTTCGGTGAGGACGAGGAGCGCCGCGCCGCCCTGTTCCGCGCGCTCGCCGTGATCGGCGATGCCGGGATGATCAAGAAGTACCTGCGGGAGATCCTGCCCGCCGACGCGAATTCCGACCCCGGCGACCACCTCGCCCCGGCGTGCGCGGCCATCGGGTGGGCGGAGGTGCGTGGCGAGCTGGAGGAGGCGTTCAAGGCGACGACGGAAGCGACGCTCCAGAGGAACATCCGCCTGCTCGAGGTGGTGTGTCTGGCGAAGGGCAAGAAGGACGACGCCCTGGGGGCGCTGCGTGCGGCGGCGGCCCCGCCTGTGGTGGCGGCGCTGATCGAGGCGGACACCCGGAAACGCGCGCACGAGTGGGAGTACGACACCGTCCGCCTGAACCGCGCCGCCATCCTGGGCCGGCTGGCGCGCGGCCTGAGCGCCGCTGGGCAGGACGAGCTGCTGACGCGCGTGGTCGAACACGCCCTCGCGCTGCCGAAACGTTACCCGCTGGCGGAGTCCCACCTCGCGGCGCTGGAGAAGCTCAGGCCGTGGCTGGAGAAGCACGGCAAGAAGCTCGGCGCGGGGGTGCGCAACTGGATCGACGGCTGCCGGGGGCAGTTGGAAGCCCTGACGAGCGAGGAGCCGAAGCTGCCCGTCGATTTCCGCCGCCCGGCCGACGTGAGCTGCACCTGTCGGGAGTGCCGCGAGCTGGCGAAGTTCCTGGCCGACCCGGCGGAGCGCGAGCATCGGTTCCGGGCGATCCAGGAGCGGCGCTCGCACCTGGAGAGCCGCATCCGCGCCGACAAGTGCGACCTCGACATGACGACGGAGCGGCGCGGCTCGCCGCACACACTCGTCTGCACGAAGAACACGGCGTCGTTCCAGGCGGCGCTGAAGAAGTACCACGAGGACGTGAAGCGTCTCGCGGACGTGCGCTCGCTGGAGGCGCTCCTGGCGTAGCGGGGACGCGGGCTGACCCCGGTGGGCGCAATGCCTTGGTATCGCCTCACAATTCGGGGCGAACCGCCTTGGGACGGTGAATGGAGCAGGACCATGCCGAAGAAGAAGGCCGCACCTGACTCCCCTTTCACCGGGCGGTGGCGCATCGTCTCGATGTCCGCCTGGGACGAGGACTACCTCGACAAGGAAGAGCCGGCTTACATCGAATTCAATGACCACCGCGGAGGGTCGTTCCACTTCGGCTACGTCCACGGGAACATGAGCTGCAGGCTGGGCACTCGGGACGGCGAACAGGCCGTGGAGTGGACCTGGGACGGCAACGACGAGATGGACCCCGCACAGGGGCGGGGATGGTGCGTCGTCAGGGGCGAGGAGCTGCACGGAATGATCTTCTTCCACGGGGGCGATGAGTCGGAATTCTTGGCGAAGCGCGCCGGCGAGAAGAAGGCACGCGGGGGAGGGTAAACGATGGCACGGCGGGAGGAGAATCTCGCACTCGGGAAGGGCGCGGCCTTCGTCAAGAGCCGGCTGAAGCGTCTTCCCCTGGAAACGGAAACCTGGCAGGCCGACTTCCAGGCCCTGCCCAAGCTGATGACGCAGAGCCTGACGGACTATCTGGGGATGGTCGTGGATGAGGGCGGCAGCCTCCTGGCCTCCTCAGAGGTGCGGGGCAGGCCTTCCGTCAATGACATGGCGACGCTCCTCGCCCATGCCATGCGGAGGCCCCTGTCCGGCGCGGCCCGTCGGCCTCCCCGGCTGTCCGTGCGTGGCCACCCCCAGTGGCGGGAGTTGTTCCCGCACCTCGCCGAGCTCGGCATCGCTGCATCGGTCCTGCACGAGCTACCCGGCATCGAGGAGGCCTACAAGGCCCACCTTCGCCATTTGAGGGAGGTCCGCCGCGTCGGCCTCGCCGAGCCATCCGCCGAACAGCGAGGCGTGGAGAAACTGTTCCCGGCCATCGCCCGATGGGTGGACGGGTACGGCCACATCGAGATCGGCGACCAGGAGGGGTTCGGTTTCATCGTCCGGGCGTTGGACTATGGCGGGCAGGTGTTCGAGGACGACAAGCCGGACACCCTGGCCGAGGCCATGACGGCTCTCGAGCGGGGCCTGTTGGCCTATTTCAAGCGAGAGGGGATCTCGGGTGGAGGCCTACTTGGGCGAGCAAGGTTTGGCGGGGTAGGTGAGCCACTCG
>CAZVZK010000240.1:0-11024 GCA_964630925.1 uncultured Alcaligenaceae bacterium | reverse complement strand
ACACGCACCAGGGTAATTCACCTGTCAAGTGACGTGATCGGCGGGCCGGGTACGGAGGTCTGACCACTTGCCGTGAAATGCAAATACAGCCAGGAATTTGCATTGCAGGGGGGTGTGAGGTGTGAGGGGGGGTGCAATGCAATGCAATTCGCCGCCACCCCACCACGCCACCGTCTACTTCCGTCTCATTCCCACACCCGGCTGAACGGGAACGGGCGGGTTACGGCAACCGCCGCGTGGGCGTCTTGTCTTTCGAAGACTGGTACAGCTGCAGCGCCTCGGGCATCCACTTCACCAGGTCGCGGATGCGCGTCTCGTGGCTGGGGTGCGTGGAGAGGAACTCCGGCGTCTTGCCGCCTCCCGACGCCTTCTTCATGCGCTCCCAGAAGCGCACCGACTCCTCCGGGTCGTAGCCGGCGCAGGCCATCAGGTACAGGCCCATGTGGTCGGCCTCCGACTCGTGCTTGCGCCCGTAGCTCAGGATGCCGAACTGCGCCCCCGCGTTCAGCACCTGCATCACACGCTGCCGGTCCTCGGCACCCACGCCCGCGCCCGCGGCGGCGATGCCGATCTGCACCATCTGCTGCTGCGCCATCCGCTCCGCCCCGTGGCGGCCCAGCGCGTGCGATAATTCGTGCCCCATCACCGTCGCTAGCCCAGCGTCCGTCTGGCACACCGGCATGATGCCCGTGTACACCACCATCTTGCCGCCCGGCAGGCAGAAGGCGTTCACCTCCTTGCTCTCCACCAGCTCGACCTGCCACTTGAAGTTGGCGAAGCGCTCGCGGTACTTCTCCAGCCGCGTGATCTTCAGGAATCGCGGGTCCCTCACCGCATCGACGAGCCGGCGGGTGATGTCCTTGACGGCCTCGGCCTGCGCCCCGCTTTTGACGACGCGGGCCTTGGACAGCACCTCGCGGTAGGCGTCCAGCCCCAGGGCGACCTCCTGCTCGGGCGAGAGCATCACCACCTGGCTACGCCCGAACGGCCCCTCCTGGCACCCCCGCGCGGCGAACACCCCCAGGGCGATGGCCCCGAGCACCAGGCCGACCACGATCCCCGTCGCACGCTGTTGGAGGCTCGCGCCCCCAGACCCGTCGCTACTCATCGCACACCCCGCCCTTGTCCGAAGTGGCCTGACGGCCCGTTATCAACCATGATATCAGTGACGGACGCGGCCGCCACGCCCCGACGTGGCACCCAGCAACCGCCGTTCCGACCCCAACGAAGGAAGCCCGAATCATGCAGCCCCTCCTGGTCCTCACCTGCCTCCTGGCAGACCCCACCCCCATCGACCCCGAATTGCGTGAGAATCTGGCCCAGGTGCGGGCCCGCGCCGCCGAGCTGAAGGCCGCCGGCGACCACCCCCGCCTCGCGGGCCTGTGCGAGGGGGGGCTCACCGTCGCCCGCCCGCTCATCAAGGGCAACCGCTCCCTGCAACGCCGCGTCGAGGTCGGCCTCCTCCTCGCCACACGCCTGCCCACCGTCCGCGAGCAGGCCGGGCGCATGCACGCCCTGCTGGAAGAAGTCAGCGATCAGCTGGGCGTCGCGAAGCCGAAGCCCGCCAAGGTGCTACCGCTCCCCAAGGAGGTCGCGCTCAACGACGACGAGAAGGATCTGATCGAGCGCATGAACGCCGAGCGGGCCAAGGCCGGCGTCAAGCCCCTGAGGCCTAACGCGAAGCTCATGGCGGCGGCACGCGGGCACTCGCGCAACATGGCGGCCAGGGACGAGCTGAATCACACCCTGGACGGCAAGACGTTCGACGTGCGCATCAGGGACGAGGGGTACACCCTGCGGACGGGCGGCGAGAACATCGCCGCCGGCCAGCGCACGCCCGAGGAGGCCATCGGGAGCTGGATGCGCTCCGACGGCCACCGCGAGAACATGCTCAACGGCGACTTCGAGGAGGTCGGGGTGGGCGTCGCGGCGACGAAGGACGGCAAGCGCTACTGGACGCAGGTGTTCGCGACGCCGTTCAAGAGGTGATTTCCCCTGGCGGGATGGGTAATCAGGGCAAGGACGGGCGGATGCTCCGCGCGCGTCGGCGGCGAGACGTACAACACCCGGCGAGTGGTTGATAGGCTTCCGGATCGGATGGACGATACCAACCCCACCGCCAGGCCTTCGGGCGGACGGGGGGGGATATGACCGTTATTCGCTGCCTGATCGTGTGCCTGTGTGTCGCCGCCTTCCATGGCCGCTCCGGGGCCCAGCACCAGTCCTTCTCGTGGCCATCCAGGCCGTGCCCCTGCCCGCCCGCGGCACGGACGGCGCCGGTGGCCCCTGGGTCTCACGCCCCCGGCTCGCCTGTCGTCCTCCCGCCCAACACTCTGCCGCCGGCGCCCGGCACTCAGCCAACCCCTTCGCCCGGAACCACGCCGACGCCCGAAGGCGCCGCCGCCGGTGCGGCGGCCGCGGGGGCCGTGGCCGGGGGCGGCGGCGAGGGCGGCAGCTCGGACCTGGCCAGCGGCTCCCCCAACATGTTCGGCGATGCCTTCGCCGGCCGCACCCTCCGGATCCCCCTCACGGTCTTCGCCGGGAACGTCGAGGGCTTCGTCCGCCCGGAGCCCGCCGCCACGGGGAGGTACGTCCTCCAGGGCGAGTTCGACGGTGCGGGCTATACGGTCACCCGGCTCGACCCCGTTGTGAGCAGCACGACGGGCGTGCCGGCCATCTCCTCCCGCTTCGGGACGATCACGCTCGTCCCCGCGCCGTCGTTCACGCCGGCGGGCGGGGTGGTCACCCTCCCGTTCTCGGGGCCTTTCCCGAACTTCCCCCTCGCCGAGAGTCCTCAGGTCACGGCCGCCGTCCGCCAGGCCAACCCCGGCACCGCCGTCCGTTTCCTGGACGGGACGGCCCAGAACGTGGCCAGCGAAGTCGTCGTCGAGTCGACCATCTACTCCTCTGACGCCTACATGCGATATGCCCTGTTCCGCCAGGTCGAGATCATCCTCCCGTCCCCGTCCTCAGGCGGCGTGGTCGGGCGGACCAAGATCGCCGACGACAACAGCCCCCTGCCGCGCGACCGCGTGATCTTCAACTACGACTACTTCAACAACGCCGCCATCGGCACCGGCGTTGACGTTCACCGCATCTCCCCCGGCTTCGAGAAGACGTTCTTCAACCAGCTCGCCTCGGCCGAGGTGCGTTTCCCCTTCGCGGCCACCCTCGACTCCACCTTCACCTCTGACGGCCTGACCGGGCGCGCCATGGGGCTGGGCAACGTCAACATCACCCTGAAGGGCCTCCTCTATCAGGACCAGACGCTGGCCGTCGCCGCCGGCTTCGGCGTCGCGCTGCCCACCGCCGCCGACACACGCGCCCGCCTGGCCGACGGCACCGACCTCGCCCGCGTCCGCAACCAGGCGGCCGTGTGGACCCCCTACGTCGCTGCGCTCTACATGCCCGACAGCCGCCTTTTCGCCCAGCTCTGGGCCGCCGTCACCGCCCCCGGACGCGGCAACACCGTCGAGGTCAACACCGACTTCACCGGCCTGCGGAAGGTCGGGAGGATCGACGACCAGCCCCTCGCCCAGTTCGACGGCCAGATCGGCTACTGGCTGTACCGCGCCGCGGACCGCTCGGCGCGGCTCCAGGGCCTCGCGCCGTTCCTCGAGCTTCACTACAACGCCACGGTTGGGCAGGCCGACGTGGTCTCCGCGGGCCTGTTCCAGGTCGGGTCGCCCGGCAGCCTCAACGAGCTGAATCTGACGGCGGGGGTGGCCACCCAGCTGGGCGACAACTTCCTCCTGCACGTCGCCGCCGTCGTCCCGCTCAAGGGCGGCAGGGATCAGACGTTCGACTATCAGTTGGGCATCCGCGGGTCGTACTTCTTCGGCGCGACGGCGCGTTCCCGCACGGCGGTGTCGCGGGTCAGCACCTACTGAGCCGGCCTCACCAGCCGAGCTTCGCCCGCAGCTCCTCCAGCCCGCCCTGGAAGGCCGCCGTCGGCGTGTCCCACACGGCGGCGGCGTCGAGGCGCTTCCCGTTGACCGTTTCGGTGATGCGGCAGGCGAACTTCCCACGTGCCGGCACCGGGACGAGGACGTACTGGAGCTGGCCGGCGAAGTACACGCTGGCGGAGTGGCCGTCCTTGCCGGGGCGCAGCTCGCCGCCACGCTTCGTTAGCCATTCGGGGGCGGGGGTGGTCATCGTGATCCCTCGTGTCACTCGGGCAGCGGCTTGCCCTTGGTCTCGGGCAGGAAGAGCAGGGCGATCAGGCCGACGGCGTACACCCCGCACATCGCCAGCCCGGCGTAGCGGTAGTGCAATTCCGGCTGGGCCTCGGTCTTGTAGCCGATGAACGTCACCGTGGCCAGGTAGGCGAGCATCGGCGGGCCGGCGGCGGCGACGAACCGGCCGACGTTGTAGCAGAAGCTCGTGCCGGTGCTGCGGAGGCGGGTGGGGAACAGCTCGGGGAAGTAGATCGCGTAGCCGCCGAAGAGGGCGAGCTGGCAGAAGCCCATCAGCGGCACCATCCACAGGATGTCGGTCACGGTGTTGAGGAACAGGAACACGAGGGCGGTGCTGGCGGCGGCGGCGAGCAGCGTGACGGCGAAGGCCGGCTTGCGGCCCGTGTACCCGGTGACCGTGCTGAAGGCGAACATGCCCGCCCCCGCCCCGAGCTGCAGCATGAGCGACGTGACCCCCGCGTAGTACGCCTTGGCCCCGTCGAGGTCCTTGCCCGTCAGGCCCTGCGCCCGCAGGGACTTGTCGAAGACGTATTGCTGCAGGTCGACGGCGAAGAACGAGATGGCCCACAGGCCGACGACGCCGGAGAACGCCAGCGCCAGGCCGGCCAGGGCGTGGCGCATCCAGGGCTGCTCGCCGAGCATCTCGGCGTAACTGCCGGCCCTCCTGATGCTGCCGTCCTCGACCTGCTTGCGCCACGCCTCGGGCTCCTCCAGGCGGCCCCGCACGATGAGTGCGATGATCGCCGGCAGCGTGCCGACGAGGAACAGGACCCGCCAGGGCGTGACCGGGAAGCCGAAGAACGTCAGCCCCTCGAACGTGCCGATCCCTTGCAGGTAGCCGCCGAGCATGAAGAGGAGGGCGGCGGTGACGTTGCCCAGGGCCGAGAACGACTGCAAGAGGCCGAGCATGAAGGGGCGGGCGGGGGCGGGCATGGTCTCGGCCAGGAGGGCGACCCCGACGGCGAACTCGCCGCCGACGCCCAGGCCGGTGAGGAAGCGGTAGAAGGCGAAGTCGTAGACGCCGACGGACAGGGCGCTGAGGCCGGTGAAGCCGGAGTAGAGGAGGATGGTCAGGAGCATGGTGCGGACGCGGCCCCAGCGGTCGCCGAGGATGCCGAAGAAGATCCCGCCGGTGGCCCAGCCCACGAGGAAGATGGAGGTGGACCACGACGCCCAGCTCTTGACGCGGCTGTCGAGGGCCTCGATCTGCTCCCTGGTGGCGGTCTTGTCGGCGAGGGCCTTGGCCAGCTCCGGGTCGTTGCGGACGAGCAGCTCGCGGCACGCCGCCACGCGCCCCAGGTTGAAGAGCTGCTGGTCCATGCAGTCGGCCAGCCAGCCGAGGGCGGCCACGACGAACACGAACCAGTGGTAGCGGTTGAGCAGGCGTAACGTGCCCCAGCCCTCGGGCGGCGGACCTGCCGGCGCGAAGGCGGGTTTGTCGATGATGCTCATGCGCGGTCCAATCAGGGGGTCCGGGGGACGTTTCGCCCCCGGCTCGAAAGCGCGGGGACGCGGGGGAGGCGGGATGCATCTGGTATATCCGGCGGCCCTTGTGTCGTCCCGCCGCGGGTGGTATCGTGCCAGTCATGGAGGGTTCGGCGATGGCGCTCGTTCAGGAAGTCATCTACCCGGAGTCGGACGGCTTGCCGATGGCGGACAACACCAAGCAAGCACGCTGGATCGTCGTGCTGTACGACAACCTGGAGGCCCTCTACGCGGGCCGGATGGATGTGTTCGTCGCGGCCAACAGCTACTGGTACCCGCGCGAATTCGAGGACACCCTCCGGGCCGCCCCGGACGTGTACGTCGTCTTCGGCAGGCCCAAGGGCGACCGCGGCAGCTATCAGCAGTGGAAGGAGATGGACATCCCGCTCACGGTGGTGTTCGAGATCCTCTCGCCGTCGAACGACGCCGACGAGATGATGGAGAAGCGCGACTTCTACGAGGAGAACGGCGTCGAGGAGTATTACGTCTACGACCCCCAGAAGAACTCCATGAAGGCCTACATCCGCGGGAAGATGGGGGCGGCCCTGGCACGCGAGCGGTTCAAGGACACCTTCACCAGCCCACGCATGGGCATCCGCTTCGACATGACGGGCGGCGAGCTGCGTGTCTTCCACCCCAACGGCGAGCCGTTCCGCACATTCGATGAGTTGGACACGTTGAGGCAAAGTGAGGCCGCGCGGGCGAAGGCCGCCGAGGCGGCGAGGGCCGACGCCGAGGCGGCACGGGCCGACGCCGAGACCCGCGCCACCAACGCAGAGGCGGCAAACCGCCGGCTGGCCAGGATCGTCGAGCTGTTGACGAAGGCCGCCTCCGGGCCGCTGCCGCCGGACGAGCTGGCCGAGCTGGACGCCCTGCGGAGGGCGACATGACCCTGGCCTGGAACGCCAACTTCCACCGCTGACGGGCTGTTAGCGCCCTGCGGGCGGCTCGTCTCCTATGTACCGGCCGGGCGTGAATTCGGGCTGGTCTGCCGTGTGCAGCGGGGAATAATGAGAGGTATGAGCGCGACCCCGCACACGCCTGACGTGACCCGGTCCGCGCCGCCAGAAGGTGGCACGCCGGGGAAGCCGGACTTTGACTCGCTGTATCAAAGACACAGCCGGGAAGTCTGGGCGCTGGTGTACGCGCGGTGCGTGAACTCACATACAGCGATGGACATCACGCAAGAGGCGTTCTTGCGTCTCTGGCGCGAGCTGGAGGCCGGCGAGCCGATCCTGAATCATCGTGCCTGGCTCCTCCGAGTGGCTCGCAACCTCGCCGAGGATCACGCCAAGAGTGCCTTCCGCCGTAACGGGACGCACCCGCCGGCCACGATGAACGGCGTGGAGGCCCGCGACGACGGACCACTCGAGAGGATGGAGAGGTCGGAGACATTCGCCAGGGTTCGCGGCGTCCTGGAGAAAATGGCGGAGGCGGACCGGGAGGTCCTCACATTGAGGTATGCTCGGGAGTATGATACCGAACAAATCGCGGAGATCCTCGGCATCAACTCCACAGCCGTCCACATGCGTTTGAGCCGGGCGCGGCAGCGTCTGGCGGACAAGCTCAAGGCCCTGGGGATCGGGCAGCTCCCCTGAAGCGATCAAGGCAGGCAGGGAAACGAAATGAACCGCGTCGAGAACAAACCGGCCTCCAACGACGGCCTGGACGACCTGATGAAGGCGTTCTTCCGTGCGGAGATGCCGCACCCGTGGCCCGGCGCCCCGCGCGGCCAGAAGACCGTCCTGCCGGCGGAGGAGCCGGGCAAGCCCGGCTCCTGGATGAACTCCAGCCGCTTCGCGCTGGCGTTGTCCGTGGCCCTGCTCCTCACCGGGGCGTGGGCGCTCGGCGGCCTGGCCCTCGGCCCCGGCGGTGTGGGGTTCACGGGTGGGAAGGGGACGGCCGGCAAGGTGACGCCGCCGATGCCCGAGAAGGACAAGGGCGACATCGTCATCCCCGGCATGAAGTGAGCCTCGGGACGGCTGGCGCTACGCCTCCTCCTCGTGCCACATCTGCTTCTCACGCAGCGTGCTCTCGATGATCGCCCATGCGGCCCCGGCGTCCGACGCCGGGTCGCTCCATTTCCCGGTGAATCTCCCGCAGAACGACGAGCGCAGTACCTCGGGCAGCATCTTCTTCTCCTGCGCCGCGATGAGCGGGTGCTTGAGGTAGATGCACGCCTCGTCGGTCGCCCGCACCGACAGCCCTGACGGCAGCTCCGCCGCCTTGCGGATGCGGTTGGCGATCTCCACGACCACGCCGATGACCTTCTCCGACACCTCCGGGTGCCGCGGCTGGAGGATCTTCACCTCCTCCTTGCCCGGCGGGTAGTCGAGCTGGAGGGGCGCGAAGCGGTCGAGCTGGGCGGCGTCGATGCCGAAGGTGCCTGAGAACTGGTTGCCGCGGTTGACCGCCGCGATGAACTGGACGTTGTCGGGGATGGTGAGGAAGCGGTTCTCGATGGGGTGGTAGATGCGCCGCGTCGAGTCGAGCGCCGGCATGAGGGCGTTCCGGGCGCTCTCCTGGCAGCGGTTGAACTCGTCGAGGAAGACCAGGTAGCGCTTGTGGGGCGTCGTCGGGGCCTGCTCCAGGGCGATCAACACCTCGGTCTTGACGAAGTCGGTCACGGGCGCGCCGGTGGTGGAGGCCCGCACCTGGATGGTGGCCAGGAAGTCGGTGGCCTCGACGACCGCGCCGCAGTTGAAGAACACGAACTCCATGCGCAGCGCCTGGGCGATGGCGCGGGCCAGCACGGTCTTGCCGCAGCCCTGAGGGCCGTCGAGGAGGATATTCATGCCGGATTCGAGCATCACCTGGAGCTTCTTGCCGGCGACGGGGTCGAGGTAGACGCCCTCGATCTTGAACTCCTGCTGGCGGACCAGCTCGACCTCGATGAACCCCCGGTCCTCCCTCTCGGGCTTGTGGACGGCCTTGATGCGAACCAGGCACGGCATGCCCGGGCGGATGCGGGCGTCGTCGCACAGCACGACCTTGGGCGCGCGCTTGCCGTCGAGGGTGGTGGCCTTGTAGCGGAAGGGCGAGCCCTCCACCGGGTTGGGGTAGAAGGTCGTCTCCATCTGGGCGCCGGGCTCGACTTGCATGAGGGGTCGGGGGGTCGGGGGTCAGTACGAAAACAGCCGGTGAACAGCCGGCCCTCGGCTGTCCCCTGGCTGTTCTACAGTTTTCTCCGACCCCCGACCCCTCGCTTGGCCCGCGGATCACCGGACCAGGCAACGACTGTCGGAGCACGAGGCCGTCATCCCGAACGCAATGGGTCAGCTCCCGGGGCACGGACGGGCCGGGCGGGGCCGGAGTGATCCGGCCCCGCCCGCGTCGGTCAGGTGCCGCCCGGCCCGCCTCGCCGGTGTCGCCCATCACCGGTTAGGCTCGCTGCCGGGCGGCAACAGGACGAACCGGCTCCGCCCCGCCCCTCCGCCAACAAATCCGCGGCGGCGCCTCTCTCGTCTTCTCTACGTACGCCCGCCTCCGAAATGGCCTGACCATGGACACACGAATCCTCGCCCTGGCAGCCCTGTCCGCCGTGACCTCTGCCCACGCCGCCCCGACGCCGTTCGCACGGCCCGCCCCGCAGGGCGATGTGGAGATCCGCGGCGCACTCCCCGGCCAGCCCTGGCAACCCGGCGCCGCGGCACGTGTGGCCGCGGTGGTCACGTCCGAGGCGGCGTACCGCGCCCTGGCCGAGGCCTGGGGCGTCAAGGCCCCCCCGCCGGTCAACTTCCGCACGCACTTCGTCGTCGCCGTCATCTCGCACGGGCACGGCGGGATCCGCTGCGACGCCGCCGGCGGTGATCTGCGGGTGCTGGACGGTGTCGTCCCACCGGCCGACGGCGCCGAGGTCGGCGGCTTCGCCCGCATCAAGTTCGGCCTCAAGTGCAGCGAGGGGCCGCCCTCGCCCCAGTTCCTCATCAAATCCTTCCGCAGGTCCGCCGTCAAGACGGTCACCGGCCGGCCGCTGCTGGCGTGGTGACGCCCACGCCGGGCGGGAGAGGTGACTGGGAAGCCACGAGGGCGCGGCCGGTCAGGTCGCCGGGCGTGCTGTGAAGTCCTCGCGCGCCGGCGGGGCCAGTTTGACGGAGGCGGCGTGCTCCAGGAGCCGCGTCCGCGCCTCGGTGAAGGTGTCGCCGGTCCACCTGTCGAGCCCTGTCAGCGGGATATCGACGCCCCGGCCCGACTTGAGGTCGAGGACCAGAATCCCCATGTCCTGGAAGGCGTTGGTTACGTGGCCGCGCATGCGGACGCGGCCCACGTCGGCCCAGGATATCATGCCGTCATTGGCCCGCAGGTCGTGGATGCCCTCGTCGGTGATGAGGACCTTGACGGAGCGGTCGAAAACGTTGGCGGCCGAGAGGACGAGCAGATAGAGGAAGAACGCCAGGACCGACAGGAGGATCACAGACTCGTTCAGGGCCGGCCTCACGGGGCTTCCGGGCTGCAGGAAGAAATAGATGAGGAGGGAGAATGCGATCGCTACGACGAGCAACAGGCAGCCGACAAAAGTGACGAGGGAGCCGGCCAGGGTGACCCGCAGCTCGACGGGCTTCCGCACCGAGCGGGGGGCGACAGGGAGGCTCGTCGGCAGAGGGCCGGGGGCGCCGGGGGAGGCGGCCTGGGCGATCCCGGCCTCGAGGGCGTCGAGGAAGGCGTCGAGGTCGCCGTCGGACACCGAGAGACGGTGGATCGGGTGGGCGCTGACGGGCGAGATGTAGATGAAGGCGTATTCGGGAAGGCACACGACGCGGTGGATGTGTTCGAGGGGCACCGTCTGCTCGCCGATGGGGTGGCGTGCGACGAGGCGGCCGGGGAGGATCTCCAGTTCGGTCCGCCCGACCGCCCCGCGGTACGCCCCCTCCTTGTAGCGCTCGTGGATCACGTCCTCGACACCGCCCTTCAAGGCGGAAGGGATGAGGGCGGCCCACAGCAGGGCGAGGCCGGCGGCGACTGCGGCGGTCACCCAGGCGGAGGAGAGGAGGGCGACGGCGAGGACGGGCAGCATGGAGGTGGGGACGAGCCAGACAACCTGGGCGACACGCCGCCCCTCGCCGGGGGACGTTTCGGTGTAGTGGCGCTGGAAGGCGACCACGTCCTCGATCTGGGCGTTGTAGACGACTTTCATGGCGCGGCCCTCGGGCGGGCCGCGCCATTCTCGCCAGCGCCCTGCCCGCGGGCAAGGCTCAACGTTCCCGCTCAGCCGGGTGTGGGAATGAGACGGAAGTGGACGGTGGCGTGGCGGGGTGGTGCGGATTGCATTGCATTGCACCCCCCCAGGCGAGACTGCTGAAAAACCCCCTCGACTCGACGTAAGTCCGTAAAGTTCGTGTCCCG
>CAZVZK010000239.1:0-11106 GCA_964630925.1 uncultured Alcaligenaceae bacterium | reverse complement strand
TCAACGCCACCAGCGCCGCCAGGACGCCCACAGCCCCGGCACAGAAGCCGGCCGCTAGCCACTTGCGCATGATCTCTCTCCCAGAGTGAGCCCGCACGATCTCAAAGTTAAGACGATCCAGGCCCGGCGGAAGATGGGTCTTCGCGACGGGGGGGCAGGGGGGCGCCGTCGATGCGCCGGCGCACCACACGGTCGCCCAGCCACGGGCCGATGAGCTGGTCGAGCGCCAGCAGCGGGCCGACGAACCCCGGCAGCAGCACCTCCGCCCGCCGACGCTCGATCAGCCGCACCACGCGCTCGACCACCAGCTCGACCGGCCAAACACGGAACGGGGGTTGAACCGGCTCGGCGTACGGCTCGCCGTCCGGCCCTAGCACCTTATCACGCAACGGGGTCTCGACGTGACCGGGCGAGACGATGCCGACGTGGACGCCGTCCGCCGCCAGCTCCATCCGCAGGCTCTCGTACAGCCCCTGCACCGCGAACTTGCTCGCGCTGTACGCCGCGTACGTCGGCGTCCCACGCTTCCCCACCAGGCTGGAGATCGCCACCAGCGAGCCGCGCGCCGCCTTGACGTGCGGCAGCGCCGCGTGGGTCGCGTACAGCGTGCCGTTGAAGTTGACCCGCATCACGCGCTCCATCGCCGCGACGGACGTCTCCTCGAACCGGCTGCGCATCGACACGCCCGCCGAGCAGACCAGCAGCGACAGCCCGCCGAAGTGCGATGCCGTCGCCTCCACCGCCCCGCGCACCGCCGCCTCGTCCGTCACGTCGGCCGGCACCGCGAGGCCCCCGGTCTGGGCGGCCAGCTCCTCCAGCGCCGCCGTGCTGCGCGACGAGACGGCGACGCGCGCCCCCAGGCGTGCGAATCGGAGGGCCAGCGCCCGCCCGATGCCGCTCGACGCCCCGGTGATCAGGGCCACGCACTCGCTCCACTTCATCGGGCCTCCGATCCTGCAAAGACAGCCGCCACTGACCGGCGTGCGCAAGTGCGGGCCGCGTCTGCGTTCCCTCTCCCACCCAACTCCTTTCCTACGGAGATCGACCCGTCATGCGCCGAACGGCCTTATCACTGGCCCTCATCGTGCTGTGCGGCGGCGGCGGCCTCATCGCCTGGGTCGCGTCCCGCTCCCACGCCGCCCCCGAGAAGCCCGCCGAGGCGCCGTCGCGCCGCGCGGTGCCGATCACCCAGGCCGTCCTGTTCAACACCGGCGTCGGCTACCCCGTCAGCACCGGCACCGTCGATGGGGCTTCCGTGGGGAGCTGTTGAACGGGCGATTCGGCGCCCGCCTCCCAGATGACGAGCGCTCCGCGGGTCAACCCGGCGATCTGCCGGCCCTCGCCGCCGGCCGAGCAGGCGGCATAGACCTCGTTCGGCGCCCCGGTGTACTGCCTCACGGCTTCCCCATTGATGAGTGGCCCGGGGTGCGCCGACGCGCCGCCTGCCGTGAGTGGAGTGGGGGTCAGGCTCGGTCGGCAGGCCCTGGCGTGCGTGGGCGCGGAGGCGGGCCGCGAGCTGGACGCCTTCTCCTCGTCGGCATCCGCCAGGTGAGAAGAGAAGGCATACCACGAAACACACGGAAGACACGAAAAGAAGACAAACAAGCAAGAGGCAAGGAAGCAGAAGACGACGGCTGCTATCTTCCTGTTTGATACCTGCTTTGCTCGTCTTCTTTTTCGTGTCTTCCGTGTGTTTCGTGGTATGCCTTCTCTTCGTCGCTCACTTCACCTGGAAGAGGCACTCGACCTCGACCGGGACGCCCGCCGGCAGCGCCGCCATCCCCACCGCGCTGCGCGTCCCCTTGCCCGCCTTGTCCCCGAACACCTCGATCATCAGCCGCGAGAAGCCGTTGACCACCCGCGGCGTCTCGGTGAAGTCCGCCGTGCAGTTGACCATCCCCAGCGTCTTCACCAGACGCACCACCCTGTCCAGGCTGCCCAGCTCGGCCCGCACAACGGCGAGGACCGTCAACGCCACCAGACGCGCCGCCTCCTCGCCCTTGTCGGCGCCGAAGCCGCCCGCGCCGCACTTGCCCACCACCGGCTTGCCGTCCTTCGTCGGGATGTGCCCCGACACATACAGCATGTCGCCGGCACGCACCGCCGGCACCAGCAGCGCCGTCTTCGACGGCGTCAGCTTCGGCAGCTCGATGCCCAGCTTCTTCAGCCGCGCCTCATGGCCGGGGCCATCGTCCTCGGCGGCCCGTGCGGGGGCGGTACGCAGAACCCAGGACAGGCCGAACGCCCCGGCGGCGCCGAGGCCGGCCATCATCACATCGCGTCGCGTCATGGCGTGTCCTCCTGCTTTCGTGCCTACCCGATGGTGACGGCGGTGGAGGGCCGGCGGATGCCCAGGTCGCGCTCCTCCCCGTGGACCAGCCCGTCGCGGATGACCACGAGCCGGTCGCCGTGGTCGGCGGCCCCGCGGTCGTGCGTCACCATGACCACGCTCCGCTTGCCCGGCTCCGGCAGCGAGCGCAGCAGCCTCAGGATCTCGGCGCTGTTCTGCGAGTCGAGGTTGCCCGTCGGCTCGTCGCACACGATGGCGTCCGGCCTGGTCACCAGCGCCCGCGCCACGGCGACGCGCTGCATCTCGCCGCCGGACATCTCATCCGGGTAGTGCTCCGCCCGGTGCGCCAGCCCCACGCGCTCCATCGAGGCCGCCGCCTCCTTGAGGGCCGCCGCACGCCGCGTCCCGCCCAGGAGCAGCGGCAGGGCGACGTTCTCGGCGGCGCTCAACGTCGGCAGGAGGTTGAAGAACTGGAAGATGAAGCCGATCCGCGTCCGCCGCAGCCGTGAGCGCTCGCCGTCGCTCATCGACGCGAGGTCCTTGCCGTCGAACAGCGCCTGCCCGGAGGTCGGCGTGTCGAGGGCGGCCAGGAGGTGCATGAGCGTGGACTTGCCGGAGCCGGACGGCCCCATGATGGAGACGAATTCGCCGGCCTCCACGAGCATGCTGACGCCGCGGACGGCCTGCACCGTCCGCGTGCCCTGCGTGTAGACCTTGGTCACTGCCCGTAATTCCATCATCGGCTCGTCCCTCGCCGTTTTCGGTTTTCGGTTTTCGGTTTTCGGCAACAGCCGGGCCTCTACGGGCGGGGACAACCCAGGAGGCGCCAACTGAAAACCGAAAACCGAAAACCGAAAACTAGCGAAGCTTGCGGTACTTGAGGCGGTGCGGCTGGTCGGCCTCGTGGCCGAGGCGCTGGCGGCGCATCGACTCGTAGGTCTCGTAGTTGCCCTCGTGCCAGACCACCTTGCTTTCGCCCTCGAACGCCAGGATGTGCGTGCAGATGCGGTCCAGGAACCAGCGGTCGTGGCTGATGATGACCGCGCACCCGCCGAAGTTCAGCAGGCCCTCCTCCAGCGCCCGCAGCGTGTCCACGTCGAGGTCGTTGGTCGGCTCGTCGAGCAGCAGGAGGTTGCCGCCGCGGCGCAGCAGCTTGGCCAGGTGGACGCGGTTGCGCTCGCCGCCGGACAGCTCGCCGACCTTGCGCTGCTGGTCGGTGCCCTTGAAGTTGAACCTCGAGACGTACCCCCGCGACGCCACCTTTGTTTTGCCGACGATGATGTGGTCCGTCCCGCCCGTGATCTCCTCGAAGACCGTCGCCTCGTTGTTGAGGGTGTCGCGGCCCTGATCGACGTAGGCCGGCACCACCGTCTCGCCCACGACCAGCTTGCCGCCGTCCGGCTTCTCCTGCCCGACGATCATGCGGAACAGAGTCGTCTTGCCGGCGCCGTTGGGGCCGATCACGCCGACGATGCCGCCACGCGGCAGGTCGAAATGCACGTCCTCCATCAGCAGCACGTCGCCGTACCCCTTGGACAGGCCCTCCGCCCGCACGACCGTTCCGCCCAGCGGCGGCCCGGCGGGGATCTGGAGGCTGATCTCGTCGTCCCTCTCCTGGTACTCCTGGTTGGCCAACTTCTCGTAGGCGCCGAGGCGGGCCTTGCTCTTGGCGAGGCGGCCCTTGGGGGACATCCGCGCCCACTCCAGCTCGCGGGCCAGCGCCTTGCGGCGGGACGACTCGGCCTTCTCCTCCTTGGCGAGGCGGGCCTGCTTCTGCTCCAGCCAGCCGGTGTAGTTGCCCTTGTACGGGTGCCCAGCGCCGCGGTCCAGCTCGAGGATCCACTGGGCCACGTTGTCCAGGAAGTAGCGGTCGTGCGTCACGCTCACGACGGTGCCCGTGTACTCCTTCAGGTGCCGCTCCAGCCAGGCGACGGACTCGGCGTCGAGGTGGTTGGTCGGCTCGTCGAGGAGGAGCAGGTCGGGTTTCTGCAGCAGCATCTTGCACAACGCCACCCGCCGGCGCTCGCCGCCGGAGAGGCGTTTCGGGTCGGCGTCGCCGGGCGGCAGACGCATCGCGTCCATCGCCACTTCGAGATGGCGGTCGAGGTCCCAGGCGTTGGCGGCGTCGATCTGGGCGTTGACCTTGTCCATCTCGTCGGACAGTTTGTCGAACTCCTCCGGCTTGGCGTCGGCCATCCTGTTGCCCAGCTCCTCCTGGCGGGTGAGGAGGGCGCGGGTGGGGGCGACGGCCTGCTCGATGTTGCCGCGCACGTCGGTGGTCTCGTCGAGGCGAGGCTCCTGGGGGACGAAGCCGACGGAGAAGCCGGGGGTGAGGCGGGCGGTGCCGATGAAGTCGGTGTCGATGCCGGCCATGACGCGCAGGAGGGTGGACTTGCCGGCGCCGTTGCCGCCGATGACGCCGATCTTGGCGCCGGGGTAGAAGGCGAGCCAGATGTTCTTCAGCACCTCGCGCTTGTTGTAGTGCTTGGTGAGGCTCTCGATGGTGAAGATGTACTGTTCGGCCATGGGGTACTCGGAGGCGTCGGGCGGCGATTCCTGTAATCAGGGTAGCAGACGCCGGGCCGGGAGCAAAGGCGAGTGGGCCGGGCGGGCCGTGGCCTCGGGCTGCCGGGGGCGGCACTTGACAGCCGCCCCCGGCTCGTGTGTGATGGCCGGGGTTGCAAGGCCGAGGCTGCGAGGCGGGGGCGCTCCGTGGATGGTTCAGACGCCGTAACGACAGGCCGCACGCTGACCCACCAGTCGCCGCCCCTGGGGTGCCGATTCTCCCTCGGGTCCAGGGTGGGGCCGTACTCACTCCTGCAATTCCTGGGCAAGGGCGCGTTCGGCGAGGTGTGGCTCGCGGAGCGGGACAGCGTCATCGCCAGGAGCCGCCTCGCGGTCAAGCTGCCCCTCTCCTCCTCCATCGACATGGCCGCGGTCCGCCGGGAGGCCGAGGCCTGGGTCCGCGCCGGTAATCACCCCAACGTCCTCCCCATGTTCGAGGCCGACATCTACGACGGCCAGGTCGCCATCGTCAGCGAGTACGCCCCCGACGGGACCCTCAAGCGGTGGCTCGACGGGCACTCCGGCAGGGCCCCGTCCGTGGAGGCCGCCGCGGGCATGGCGGCCGGCATCCTGGCCGGCCTCGCCCACCTCCACGCCAGGGGGGTGATCCACCGCGACCTCAAGCCCGCCAACATCCTCATGCAGGGTCAGTGCCCGCGGATCGCCGACTTCGGCCTCGCCCGCCTCACCGACGCCCTCGCCACGGGAGGCGCCCCCTCCGGCACGCCGGCCTACATGGCCCCCGAGGCCTTCGACGGCGAACGCTCGACGCGCACCGACGTGTGGGCGGCCGGCGTCATCCTCCACGAGATGATCGCGGGGGTGCGGCCCTTCCCGCAGGGCCAGTGGATGGCCCTCGTCCGGGCCATCTCGACGGCCCAACCCGGCCCCCTCCCTCCCGGCACCCCCGCCCACGTCGAACACGTCGTCCGCAGGTGCCTCGAGAAGGACCCGGCGCTGCGCTACCAGACCGCGGAGGCCGTCCTCTGCGACCTGCGGGCCGCGGCCACCCCCCCGGCCCCCCCCGGCCTGGACACCCTGCTGCACCGTGTCTGGGACGACCTCGACCCCGACCTCCAGGACGCCCTCGCCCTCGCGCACAATCAGGCGCGGCGGGAGAGGAAGGACCGCATCTCGACCCGCACGTTCTTCGCCGCGCTCGCACGCCTACGGCCCGGCCGGCTGCCCGAGATGCTCGCACGCCTGCCGGGCGGCGCGATGCCCGACCCGGCCGAGGCTGACTTCTCCGACGGAGGGCGCATCCTGCAGGACGGGCCGAAACTCTCGACGTGCGTCGAGAACGCCCTCCTGCACCTGGGGGAGGCCAAGGGGCCGGGGCATAAGCTGGGGGCGGAGGAGGTGTTCGTGGACGTGGCCAAGTTCGGCACCGGGCCGTCGGTCATCCGCCTGCGTTCCCACGGCGTCACGCCCGAGATGATCGACGGCTTCGTCCGGCAGTTGGGTTGGCAGGTCGTTCACCGATGATCCACGGGGGCGTATCGGCCGACACGCCGCGTCGTGCGTGGAGGCCGGCCTCACCGACGAGGAGCAACACCATGACGCGCCGGCTGCTCTGCCTGGTGCCCCTCCTGGCGTGCCTGCCACCGGCAGACGCCGACGCCGCCGGGCCGCCCCCGGGCCGCACCCCCGCCGAGAAGGCGCTGGACTTCCTGCGCCGCGACGCCGTGACGTGGCGCAAGGACCGGGCCTGCTCGACGTGCCACCACGGGACGCTCACCGTATGGGCGTTCAGCGAAGCGAAGAGCCGTGGGTACCACGTCGCGCCGGAGGAGATGGCCGACGTGGTCAAATGGACGAAGGGCCGGCTCCTGGAGCGCATCGACCTGCCGCGCGACAAGCGGCCCGGGTGGAGCATGGTCAACACGTCGGCCCTGTATCTGTCGGTGCTGGCATTGAGCGTGCCGAAGCAGGACGCCGTCACCCCCGCCGACCTGAAGGGCATCGCCGGCCACCTGCTGCGGCATCAGGAGGCCGACGGCTCCTGGGCGTGGTCGTCGGCGCCGGCGAAGAACCGCCCGCCGCCGTTCTTCGAGTCGGACGAGGTGGCGACGCTGCTTGGGTATCTGTCACTCGGCCCGCGCGTCCCCGCCGACCCGAAGGCGAAGTCACCCGAGCGCGACGCTCGCGAGAAGGCGGCGGCGTGGCTGGCGAAGGCGAAGCCCACCAACACGACGCAGGCGCTGGCGCTGCGCGTCCTCGTCCGCGCGAAGGACGGAGGCCCGCCGGCGACTTTGGAGAAGGAGGTCGCCCTCCTGCTGGCCCGTCAAAACAAGGACGGCGGCTGGGGCCAATTGAAGGACGCGGCGAGCGACGCCTACGCCACCGGACAGGCCCTGTACCTGCTGAACGTGGCGGGCGTGAAGCGGGACCGCGCGGAGGTGCGTCGAGGTGTGGCGTACCTGCTGGCCACGCAGAAGGCCGACGGGTCCTGGCCGATGAAGCCGCGTTCGCATCCGGGGGCGACGCCGGCAGGGAACGCGGTGCCGATCACGTACTTCGGCAGCGCCTGGGCGACGCTGGCGCTGCTGCGCTGCACGCCGGGGTGACCGTCTGACTCTTGACACCGCCGCACGGCTCCTGTGTGATGAGCGCGGGGGCGAGGACACGTTCGGAGGCGCGGCCCGTGGCATTCGGCGATTTCGACCTGCGCGAGGCGCTGCGGGCGTTCGGCCTGACCGACGAGCGCGACACCGACCTGTTCGCGGACGTGGGTGGGCTTGAGCCGACCCCCTTCCTGCGTGTTTGGCTGGACGAGTTCGCCCCCGTGGCCGTGGGCGTGGGCAGCGAGAAGGCGCGGAGCGAGTTCATCATCGTCCCCGTGCTGGCCGAGGCCCGCCGCCGGGCCGTGGGGCCGATGAACGTGCTGCCGGGCGTCACGCTCGACGTGGACCACGCGCGCGGTCTGAACGGCTTCTGCGACTTCATCCTCACGCGCTCGGCCGAGTATTACTTCCTGCGCGGCCCGCTCGTCGCCGTCGTGGAGGCCAAGCGGGAGGATCTGATCGGCGGCCTGGGCCAATGCGCCGCGTCGATGGTGGCCCTGCGCGAGTTCAACGTGAAGGACGAGACGCCGGTGCCGGCCATCTACGGGGCCGTCACGAGCGGGACGAACTGGCGATTCCTGCGGCTCCAGGAGACGACGCTGACCATCGACCACACCGAGTATCACCTCCGCGACGTGGGGAAGATCGTCGGCATCCTCGTTCACGTCATCGGCACCGGTGTGCGTACAGGTGAGCCGACATGAGCTTCACTGCTGAGAAGACCCGTTACCTGTAGTTGTGAGGCGCCCTCTCATGAAACTGTCTGCGTACATCGTCAAGATCGACAGTGGGTTCGCGCCCAACCCATTCGGCGGGTACTGCACGCTCGCGTGTTGCAAGCCGGTCATCCGACGCTGTGCGGCTGTGGGCGACATTATCGTCGGCACCGCCCCGTCCCACTATCCGCGTGCAGGGGGCCTCATCTACGCGATGCGCGTTGAACGAGTTCTCAAGATCCAGGAGTATTGGAACGCCAAAGAGTTCGCCTTCCGCCAGCCGAACGCTGGCTCCCGCATCGGCCGCCGTGGCGACAACATCTGGCATCGGGGAACCGGTGGATGGTCTCTCGCACCTCACGCGGCTCACGGTCCACAGGACGAGGAGCGGGACACGAACGGCGAGAACGTGCTCGTCTCAACGAATTTTGTGTACTACGGTCGGAACGCCATCCCCATCCACCCGGACTTCGCCGGACTGATAGCGAAGACGCAAGGCCACAAGAACACCAGCGATCAGAAGATCATTGATCGCTTCTGGCATTGGCTGAGCCGGGAAACCCAGACAAAGGGCCTCCTCGGCGAGCCGACGGAATTCGATGAGGCCGCCTGCACACACCGGCCGGACATCGTGGGGGATGAGGTCGAGGAAGGCTGTTGACTACAACTGCCCCTCCGCGATCTCCACCGCACGCAGCAGCCCCCGCGCCTTGCTCATCGTCTCCTCGTACTCCGCCGCCGGCACGCTGTCGTACACGATCCCCGCGCCCGCCTGCAGGTACGCCGTCTGGCCCTTCAACACCAGCGTCCGCAGCGCGATGCACGTGTCCATGTTCCCCGTGAAGTCCACGTAGCCCACCGCGCCGCCGTAGGGCCCGCGCCGGCACGGCTCCAGCTCGTCGATGATCTCCATCGCCCGCACCTTCGGCGCCCCCGACAGCGTCCCCGCCGGCAGGCACGACCGCAGGGCGTCGAACGAGGTCTGCCCCTCGCGCAGCCGGCCCGTCACCGTGCTGCACAGGTGCATCACGTGGCTGTACTTCTCCACCGCCAGCACGTCCGGCAGCCCCACCGTCCCGTACCGCGCCACCCGGCCCACGTCGTTCCGCCCCAGGTCCACGAGCATGATGTGCTCCGCCCGCTCCTTCGGGTCCGAAGCCAATTCGGCCGCCAGCCGCGCGTCGTCCTCCTCCGTCTTGCCGCGCCGCCGCGTGCCGGCCAGCGGGCGGATCGTGACGTGGTCGCCCTCCACGCGGCACATGATCTCCGGCGACGACCCGACCAGGCACGCCGCCCCCGCCTTCAGGTGGAACAGGAACGGCGACGGGTTGACGACCCGCAAGGCCCGGTAGATGTCGAACGGCCGCGCCCGCGTCTCGGCCTGGAGGCGCTGGCTCAACACCACCTGGAAGATGTCGCCGGCGCGGATGTACTCCTTGCACTTCTCGACGGCGGCCTCGTACCCCTCGCGCGTGAAGTTCGACGTGTACGGCAGCGTCGGGTCGCCTCCGGCGTCGATGTCCGTCAACTGGATGTCGGCCACGCCCTGGTGCAGACGCTCCACCAGACGGTCCACCCGCGTGCACGCGCCGTCGTAGGCCGCCCGCAGGTCCGGCCCGACGTGGGCGTGGGCCACGACGGCGATGGTCTTGGTGATGTGGTCGAAGATCACCATGCGGTCGAAGAACGCGAAGCACAGGTCCGGCAGGCCGCGGTCGTCCGGCGGCGGCGACGGCAGCCGCTCGCTGTACCGGATGACATCATACCCCGCGTACCCCACCGCCCCGCCGGTGAACCGCGGCAGGCCCGGCACCGCCGGCGCCCGGTACGCCGCCAGATGCTCCTCCAGGAGCTTCAGCGGGTCGGGGTGCTCCAGATCCTGCTTCACCGAGCCGCGGATGCTCACCTTCGTGCCGTGGGCGGTGAAGGTGAGGAACGGCCCGCTGCCGACGAAGCTGTAGCGGCCCAGGCGCTCGCCGGCGACGACGCTCTCGAAGAGGAACGACCAGTCGCCCTCCTGCACCTTGCAGAACGCCGTCACGGGCGTCAGCGTGTCGCCGGTGAGCTGCCGGTAGACGGGGACGACGCTGCCCCTGGTGGCAAGCTCGCGGAACTCATCGAAGGTGGGACGGTGTCGCATCCTGGCATGTGTAGGGATGGACGCGCGGCCCGGCGAGCCGCTATCCTCACCCCATGAAATGCCAGCGTTGCGAGACGGAGAACCCCGACGACGCCCGCCGATGCTCCGCGTGCGGCCGGCCCTTCCGCCGCCGGCCCCCCGGCCCCGACGCCGAGGAGGCCCTGACCCCCGAGGCCGAGGCGTACTTCCGCCGCGTCCGCTGGGTCTACTTCTGGGCCCTGTGGTCGCTGCTGCCGCCGCTCGGCGTGCTGCTCGGCCCTTACGCGGCGGTGCGCGCACTGCTCCTCCGCCGCGAGGGCAAGCCCGGCTGGCCCGGCATGCCGACGCTGATCGTCTCCTTGTGCCTCGGCCTGCTCTCCGGCGTCACGCAGGCCGCCGGCGTCTGGATTCTCGCCGCGAGCCGGTAGGACCGCCCGCCCTTGAACTGATTCCAGAGGCACCGTCAGGCGTGGCTGTCGGCGTTCTCCGGGTGGCGGAACTGATTCCAGAGGCACCGCCAGGCGTTTCCCCCGGTTCGTTTCTTTCGCTGAGAGGCATCCATCCGCCTCTTGGCGGTGCTTTCCGGCCTTGACAGGCGCGACGGCCCCGTGTGACGCTGACACGGCCTGCTGTAACCGTTCACGGGGCAACAGGAGTGAGACGGAAGAGGGCGGGGTGTGCGGTGGCGGCGCGGGCGTCGTCGGCCCGGCCGCCGGCCACCCCTGAAATGCAAGTTGTGCCCGGAGGGGCCCTATGCCGCACGATCAGCGCAGGAATTGCGTTGCAGGGGGGTGTCTGGGTAGGACCACATTCAACCGTGGAGCACCCGGAACGTGAGGAGATCGCGGATTG
>CAZVZK010000238.1:0-11173 GCA_964630925.1 uncultured Alcaligenaceae bacterium | reverse complement strand
GGGGGCGGGCGGCCCGTGGGCGGGGGGCCCGGGGTCGGGCGGCCGGGGGGCCGGCGGCCCGGCCGCGCCGGGGGGGCCGCCGCACGCCTCGCCACCCTCCCCGCCGTGGCCCCCCGCCGCCTGGCCCCCGATTCCCCCGCCGTCATCGCGGCCACCGGCCGGGGCCGCCGGGGCCGTGTCGGCGGCGGCGGGGCCGTCGTCCGGCCGGCCGCCCGCGAGGCCGGCCAGCGCCTCGTCCAGGTCGGCGTCCTCGCCCGGCCCGATGCCCTCGCCCTCCGCCAGCAGCCGGGCCACGTCCTCCTCGTCGCCGCAATCCGCCGCCCAGGCGGCCAGCTCGGCGTTCTCGACCTCCGCGCGGGTGGCGAAGCCGCGCCGCCTGGCCGCCCCCGCCAGGTACGGCCACCAGGGAGACGCCCTGCCGGGGCCAGGCTCCCGGCCGGGCAGGACGTAGACGAGGCGGCCCGATGCGGGGCGGGCGAACAGCACCGTCCCGCCGGGCAGGACGCCAAGAGGCTTCATGCCGAGCTGGAGGGCCGCCCCGACGGCCAGGTCGCGGCGGGTGGGCGGCGCGGCGTCGTTCGGGCCATCGCCCTCCGGCCCCTCGTCCTCGGGCGACGCGGCGGGGGCGGCCGCCGGCACCGCCGGGGCCTCCTCGGGCGGCTCGTCGGCCACGGCCGTGCCCGCCGTCCCCAGCACGTCCTCGGCGAAGCGGCGGCCGCAGAGGCGCGTCGCCTCGCGGTCCTCGGGGTCAACCCCCTGGGCGATAAGCCAGTCCCGCGCGTCCTTCCCGGAGGGGGGCATCGACCACATCACCGGGCGGCCCAGCCTCCGCGCCAGCCCCTCGGCGATGTGGATCGCACCGTCGCGGCCTGGGTGCCGCCACTCCTCCTTTTCGTCCAGGCGTCCGTCGTTCTCGCCGAGGACCACGATGGGGCGGCCGTGGGGCACCCGCGCCAGCAGCTCGACGAGGATGTCGAGGCCCCCCTTGCTGTCCGGCCTGCCGATGACGCACAGCCCCATCGTCAGCAGGGCCGCCGTGTCCGAGCCGCCCTCGACGATGAAGACCGGGCCGAGCCGGGCCTCCCAGCCGTCGGGGTAGCACAGGCCGGGGCTGCTGGTCTCCTCGTACCGCTGCAAGTCCTTCCCGCCGGGCTGCAACAGCCTGAACTTCAGGCCGACGACCGCCCCGGCGGCGTCCCGCTCCGGGAAGCACCAGCCCTCGCCCTCGATGGGGTAGCGCTCCCAGTCGATGCCGGACTCCGTGTCCGCGTTGAGGACCAGGCGGTAGCCGAAGCGGCTGGTGTCGTGGCCGACGGCAATGGCCGCCAGCTCGCCGGCCCTGACGCCGAGGCGGGCCGCCAGTCGGGCCAGGTGCCCGCCCCCCAGGGCGCGGAGGTGGCGCTGCCGCGCCAGGGAGGGGAAGTCCAGCTTGGGCGGCCCGTCGTCGGGGCCGTGGCCGGCGGGCGAGCGCCGGGCCGCGCCGCGCCGGGCGTCGCCCTCGCGCCGCCACAGGCCCTTGCGGTCCTTCTGGGAGGTCCCGACGCACTTCCAGCCCTTGACCCTGTCGCCCTGGAACCGGGCCTGGCAGATCACCAGCCCGTCGTCGGTCCGGCGGCAGCCTGGGCCGCCCTGGCGGCAGACGGGGCAGGGGTCGGAGGGCGAAGCGTGTGTCGAATCGCCCCGGCGGTGGAGGCAGTCGTCGCGGACGTAGATGCCCCAGTTGTTGTGGCTGTCGGACTCCCGGATGAAGGTGTGGCCGGGTACGGGCTCGCCGTGCCGTCGGTGGCACATCACCAGGGAGAGGTCGCGCTTCCAGGTGCAGGAGCTGCCGCAGTCGCAGATCGGGCAGCGGCGCGAGGGGGTGGCGTTGACCAGGTCAGACACGGGCCACCCCCTCGCCGGCGCGGCGCGCGGGGGAGCAGGCGGCGCGGGCTTGCGCGCCGCACGGGACAGTGCTATCCATTCAGTGGTCTCCAAGATGCCCGGCATGCTGGCGGCCTGCGGGCGTCGGAAATGGGGATGGAAGGTGGAAAGCCATTCAGGCGGCCCGGTGCGGCAGGCACCGGGCCGCCGTCGCTTCAGGCGACGGCGGGGGCGGCCGTGCCGGCCCGCGACGGCAGGTAGCCCATCCGCCGCAGGGCCTCGGCCAGGGCGGGCAGGTCTTCTCGGGCGATGAGTCGGTACTGGCCGGCCCTGGTGACCGGCTCCGGCATCTCACGGGTCTCGTAGGCGCGGCGCACCTGCCAGCCGAGGACCTCGTGGCCTTGCTGCTCGGTGATGTGGCCGGCCGCGCCGGTGGTAGTCAGGTAGTCCGTCATCGCTGTCCCTCCCCTCTCGGGTGAATTCCCTCATCGGCGGGCCGCAGCCTACCATGCCCGGCCGGGGGCACGAAGGGCACCCTCCTCCAGCCTGCCGGCCTCAGCGCCCGTGCGCTGACACCCACGCGCCGGCAGCGGGATCGGCGCGAACACTCAGCCTCACGCCGCGTCCGCCTGTTGCCGGCCGCCCAGCAAGGCCCGCAGCAGCCTGTCGGGCGTCGTCCACGCCTCAGCCTCGGCGGCCGCGCCGCCCGCCGGCAGGCGGCCCGCTTGGGCCGCCCGCCAGGCGAGACAGCGCCTCCAGAGCTGGACGCCGAGGATGCTTGTGGGCCACCCGTGGGCGTCGGCGACGGCGTCCATGAAGGCGATGCCGTCCAGGAGGCGGTCGCCGCCGGGGTAGTCGGCGGCCAGGAGGCGGGCGAGCAAACGCACCGTGGCCGGCTCGGGGCTGACGGCCGGCGGGCGCGATTGGGCGGGCGGCGTGGCGGGTGACGGCATGGTCATGCTCCTTGTGGTGTTCGTCGGGCGGTCCAGGGGCGCGGGCTGGGCTGACCTACCCCGCCGCCTGCGGCAGGCGGCGGGGGCATCGCGTC
Source organism: uncultured Alcaligenaceae bacterium (assembly GCA_964630925.1). Lineage (GTDB taxonomy): Bacteria > Planctomycetota > Planctomycetia > Gemmatales > Gemmataceae > RGDT01. The sequence continues at coordinate 8,262 of CAZVZK010000238.1, read as the reverse complement.
TACAGGGCGGCAGCCGGCCTTATCAGGCGGCCACCACCCCGCTGTCCGGCACGCCATCGGAAGCGGGGTCGGCCCGGCCCCAGTGGCGGTCGCGCACCATGACGTAGCCGTCGCCGTCGTGGGCGTCGAAAGGGGCCCGCCGCACCGCGTTCTCCACGGGCGCGCGAAAGCCGATGGCACGCAGGAAGAGCTGGGCGTCGAGCCACCCCTCGGGTACTACCGCCCGGACCCGGACGCGGCCGGCGGGGTGCGTGGGGCGGCCCTCGTTGCTGGCCAGCGAGCCGGCCACGGCATCGATCAGGAACCGCCCGACGCCCTCCAGCCTCCGCCTCGGATCGACGGCCATGTGGAGGATGGTCATCGTGACGTGCAGGGCACGGCGCGGGCCGGCGATGCGGGTGGCGATGTCGCATGCAAGGAAGCCGGCGGGGCGGCCCCCGGCCTGGGCGACGAGGACCGCCGGACCCGCCCCGCCGGCGCGGCTGGCGATGTCGCCGGCCGCCCAGGCGGGGGCGCGGCCGGCGGTGAAGGAGGCGAGCAAGGCGGCGTCGCCCGGCCGCACCCCCATGCCCCACTCGTACTTCGGCGGCGGCGCGGCGTGGGCGGCGACAGCCGGGGCCTGCGGCCTCGTCACGCCGCCCTCGGGCTTCGGCCGCCTGGCTTCCGCGCCGACGACAGGGCAGAATTCCGGCCCGGCGTCACCGGGCCGCGACATGCACGCCCCCCGCTCCTCCAGGTGGGCAACGAGGTACTCCAGGAGCCGCTTCACGGCCCGCTCCTTGGGCTCGCCCCGCCCCGGCCGCCTCTCGCCGAATTCCCGGCACATCCGGCGCACGGCACGGCGGCCGACGTGGCGCATCAGGGCGGCGACGGGCCGCCACGTCGGCACCTTCAGGCCCCTCAGCCACCGCGACGCCGGCTTGGCCGCCGCCTCCAAGATGTACTCCCAGCGGTAGTCCGGCCGGCTCTTCGCCGGCTTGCTGTTCTTGCCCGCCATCGGCTCTCTCCTGTCGAAGGGCGATTACACGGGCGACATGCTCCTGATGCCCGGCCGGGCACGCCCGGCCGGCCGTTATCGTCCCCAGGCGATCCGTGGCTCACGACGGCGGGCGCGTCTGCATCCGGGCCGCCTCGTGCCGGCCGACCACCCAGGCGACCAGCGCCTTGGCGTCGGCGAACATGCGGGCCGCGAGGGGCACCGGCTTCTCCTCGTCGTCCGGCTCCCAGGCGCTGCCACGGGCGGTCACCTCGTAGGGCCAGTCCACCAGGTGCCTGGGCTGGTGCCAGGAGTAGGCGCGGCCGCCCACCGTGAACCTGAAGGCGACGTACCTGCTGCCGTACACGGAGTGGTGGATGATCTCGGTCGCCTTGCCCAGCTCGTGCAGCGCCCGCACGAGCCTGTTCTTCAGGGCGTAGATGGCCGCCCTGTGCGAGCGGAGGCAGGTGCCGTGCTTGGCGTAGCGGTTGAGCGAGAACATCGCCTCCGCAGCCGGGGCGAGGGCGTCGCGCCAATCGGGGTAGCGGGCCTCCATCGCCTCGCGGCGGGTGTCCGCCTTGCGGGCCTTGGCGTCGTGGGCCGCCTTGCGGCGTGCCTGGAGCGCGGCGACCTCGGGGCCGCCCGCCAGCGCCCGGACGGCCTCCGGCGGCCACAGCAGGCACTCCGGGCCGGAGGCGCGATGCGGGTTGGGGCACGTCGCCTCCGGCTCGATGCCCTGGCGGTCCATCAGCTCGCGGAAGTGTGCCGGGGACAGGTCGAGCAGCTCCGCCCCCTGGCGGGTGTACAGCAGCAGCCCGCGCCGCTCGCGGGCGGAAGCGCGGTCGCGGCGGGCAGTGCCGTCCGCGCCGGTGGTCATCGTCGTCATCGTGAAAGCTCCGAGGGCGACCAGTCTGATGCGGCAGGCGGGGGCCGGCCACGGCGGCCGGCCTCCCGCCGACTTCGCCTCACGCGGCCGCCTGGGCCGCCTTCCTGCTGATGGCCTGGATCAGCTCACCCAGGCCGGGGCACCGCTGGGGCAGGTAGTTGTCGAACCAGAACTTGAGCGCCTCGCCGTCGGCGAGCAGCACGCCGAAGTACATGTCGCGCCCCACGGTCGTCTCGTAGAGCAGGCCGTCGCGGACCGCCCAGGAGTGCTGGAACCACCGGCCGTGCGAGAGGGCGTAGCCGGTGGCCAGCCTCACCCGCCCCAGGTTCTCGGCCCAGAGGGCGGCCGCGTTGCCGTGGCAGCAGTGCGGCTTGCCGCGCTTCATCTTGACCGGCATGTCGAACACCCGCCCGCCCGCCAGGAGCCGGGCGGCGTGGGGCTCGACGCGGGGCAGGTTCACCGCCTCGCCGCCCAGCGCCAACAGCTTCCGCTCCAAGTCGGCCAGCCGCAAGGCTGCCTCCTTCATCATCGCCTTCATGCTCGTGTCTCCGCTGAAAGGGCGACCTCGTCGCGGCCGGGCACGCCCCGGCCGGCCTGCGGTCACGCAGCCCAACGGCCACGCCCGGCCCCCCGCTCGCGGGCCTCGGCCATCGCCTCGCGCTGATGCCGCTCTTCGGAGAGTGGGCACGGGGGGCGAAGGGGCTTCCGCCCGCCCCTCCCGGTGTCGTCCATTTCCCCGCCACCGCCCACGAGGCCGGCGGCGGGCCTGGCTCACAGATCGTCGAAGGCATCCGAGGACGGCTCGATCTTGATCCCCACGGTGCTGGGATCGATCCCGGCCCTGCGGATCGCCCTCTCGGCCTGCCCATTCGTCCTGACGCCCTTGGGCGGGACGAGCGTGAGCGACCCGCCCTCGACGCGCGGACTCCAGCCGTTGCCCAGCAGCCGCCTGATGGCGTCGGCGGCCAGGCGCAGCCGGCCGTTCACCCGCTCGACCAATTCCTCCACGTCCTTGGCGCTGGCGAGGTCGGCCGTGCCGGCCACGGCCTCGGCGCTGGCGAACAGGCCCATCGTCACCTTCAGATTGCGGACGTGCCCGTGCTGGTAGCCCTGGCGGTCGTAGAGCTTGTGCCCGACCTGCGGGGCGTCCGCCGGGAATTCCAAGTAGTGGCCGGAGTCGTCGCGCCCAAGGTTCGGCACGACGCCGCCTTCCTTCAAGATGTCGAGGGCGTCATCGCGGCCAGGGCAACCCGACTCCGGGGCGCAGACGTAGATCCTCTGCATGGCCTTCGCGGGCTTCATCGTCACGGCCTTCTCGGACTTCATCGTCGATCTCCTTCTTCGTGCATGGGATGAACTGGAACCGGCCCGGCGAGGGGGCCGTCACCGGCCTGCCGGCGGTCACGCCGCCCCGCGCCCGGCCCGCCGCTCGCGGGCCTCGGCCAGCGCCTCGCGGGCGGCGGCGATGTCGGCCTCCGACCAGTCGAAGTTGCCGGCCGTGTCCTTGGCGGGCCGGGGGATGCGGCCGCGCCGGATGAGGCTCTGGAGGTGGCTCTCGGCGCAGCCGAGGTCGGCCAGCGCGTCCCTGGTCTTCACCCCCCGGAGCTTGCCGGGCTTCACGTTGCGCTTCATGATCGCTTCTCCTTCGGCCTGGCTCCGGCGGCCACCGTGGTCGTCGTCACCGGCCTGCGGAGAACAGAAACGCCGGCGCGGCAGGGGTGTTCAGCCGGGGCGAGGAATTTTGCTCCGGCCGGAGGACCGTGGCCGGCCGCTACGGCGGCCCGACGCAGATCAGGAACGCCAGCCGGATCAGCACTGCCTACCTCCTGCCTTCCTCCCCGATCATCCGCCAAGAATCATCCGCCGGCCCACGCCCACAGCCGCCCGGCGCAGATCATCGATCATCCATCATCCCGCAGACACCCCCTCAAGGGGTGTGTCTGGCGGATGACCGGATGATCATCCGGTCATCGGCGGGGATCATCCGCCAGACGGATGATGAAGGATGATGCCGGGTCAGCCGCCTGCTCTCGGCCTCCTGAAGACGGTGGTAGCCCGCGTGGCACCCTTGCCGGTTGGCACCTCCTCTTCCGCCTTCGCCAGCTCCCCGGACGCTGCGAGCCGCTCAAGCGCACTCGCCGACCGCGCCTTGGGCACGCCGGCGGCCTCCGCCACGGCCGTCCTCGTGGCTGCCTTCCCCCGCCCGGCCAGCCGGTCCACCGCCCCCAGGACGGCAAAGTCATCCTCGCCGTCCTGCCCTCGCTTCTTTTCCTCGCGCTGGACCGCCCTCCGCTCCTTGCGAGCGTCCCGCTCCTCGCTCGCCGTCATCAGCGACACGGCCCAAGTCCTGCCCCCGAAGTCGTCGTCGATGACGCCGGTGGTGATGTCGAGCGACCACTGGCCGCCCTGGTCGCAGCGCCCGCCGGCGTTCATCCAGAGCTTGTGCGGCTCGCCCGGCTTGTACTCCAGCTCGCGGCGGGAGAGTAGGAGCCATTGGGCCGCGAATTCAGGCAGGCCGGCGAAGGCCATGTCCGCCAGCTCCAGCGGCTCGGTGGACCGGCTGGACGGCCGCGAGGTGTGGTGCAAGAAGATGGGCGTCGTCTTCGCCGCGAGGCAGGCGTCGCGGAGGCGATGGAGGAGCATCCCCATGTCGAACAGGTTCGACGCGCTCATCGTCCTCTGGCCCGCGCCCGCCAGCAGGCAGACGTACAGCGGGTCGATGAAGACCACCTCCACGCCGTCACGGTGGAGGCCGTCGCTCAGCTCGCGCAGGTCGCCGGGGTCAGCCAGCGCCGGGAGGTTGAACATCCACAGCACGTTCAGCCCGGCCAGCTCTTGGCCCTTCGCCCTGGCCACGCGGGCCGCCGTCTCCTGGGTGACGAACGGCCCCGACTCGCCGCTCAGGTACGCCACCCGGACCGGCTTGTCGACCTTGAACATCCCCAGCAGGTCGGCCCCGGACGCGAGGCTGACGGCCATGTCGATGGCCACGCTGGTCTTCAGCACTTTCGGCGGCCCGGCGACGATGCACGGCTCGCCCTTGACGAGCAGGCGCTGCACGAGCCACGTCGGTTGGTGGTCGGTGGAGGCGAGCTGCTCCGACGTGATCGGCTCCCACCGCCAGCCCTTCCGCCTGGCGGGCTCGTCCGTCTTGCCTTGCAGCCCGGCTTGCCGCACTATGCAGGCGACAGCCTCCTCCGGGCTCGGGGCCAGGGGATCGACCCAGCAACAGCCCGGCCGCCACGAGGGATCATCGTCGCCCACGGCCCGCCTCCTCCGTCTCCCGCAGGACGGCCACGATGGCGGCGGCGATGCCGGGGCCGAGGAGCTTCAGGATCGCGGGCACGTTGCGCCGGATGACGCGCATGAGGTCTTCGTCGTCGGCCACCTCCCGCCCCCGCCGTCGGACCAGCGCCAGCGAGTCGGGCCTCCCGTCGGCGTGGCCGTCCTCGCTTCCGCTCGCCCGCTCGGCGGCTTGCCGTCGCCGCTCCTCGTCCGGTCTCAGGCCGTGGGCCCGGCAGAAGCGGACGAACCCCCCTTCGTCGTTGCCGGCCACGGCGCTGGCCTTCTCGTCTGCGGTCATGATGCTGCCGTCCCTCCACTCACGGGCGACTCACCGCCAGTTTGCCCGGAGTGGCGGCACAGCTCCGGGCAAACAGGCGGCACAGCGCGCAACGCCCCATCGGCGGCACCCGGCACCCCCCGTGGCCCCGCCCTACGGTGTTGGTAATTCGCCGGTCGCGGCGTCGCTGCGGGCGTTGGACGCGGGCATTTTTCGCCACGGCCACCCTGAAGTCAATCCGGATGCAACTTATTTTCCTCCATGATGTTGCGGCGAGCAAAAACGAAAATTCAAAAACGCGCATCACCCCTGGGCAGGATCGAGCCGCACCCGGTCCCCGAAGCGTGCCCGCAGCGCGGCCTCGGCCGGCGTCCCGGCGATGCCGGGGTTGCCCTCCAGGGACAGCGAATCCAGGCCACCGAGGTGGGGAGACCCGGCCAGCGCCGCCGCCCCCGCCGGGCCGACAGAGGTATGAACGAGGCGAAGCCCCCGGAGGCCCGCGAGCCGGGCAGAGCCGGCCAGGGCAGCCGCGCCGTCGTCGCCCTAGACCGGGCCGGCCTGCCACGGCATCCATGCCGCGACAGGCCAGCGGGAGGGTACACCTGCACGCTCCGCTCACCCCAACGGGGCGGCGGCTTCGGGCGTGGCCTCCCTGGCCTGCCCCGGCTGCGGCCCAGCCGTCTCCCCTTCCAGGTCCCACATCTCGCGGGCGCGGGCCAGGACCACGCGCGCGGCGTTGACATCGCGGTCGAGCCGCAGCCCGCACGCCCCGCAGACGAAGGTCCTCTCGGACAGCGGCAGGTGCCGCCGGCTGCGGCCGCCACACCCGGAGCATGTCTGGCTGGTCCATGCAGCCGGGACGAACGTGACGGTCCGCCCCGTGGCCTCTGCCTTCTTCAGCAGGAGCCGCCTGAACGCCCCCCACCCGGCGTCGCTGACGGCCGGCCTGGTGTTCGACAGCCTGGCGGTGTCCAGGTCCTCGACTGCGATCCGCCCGTAGGCCCCGGCCAGGCCGGCCACGGCCTTGGCGATGTAGTCCAGCCGCCGGCGGGCGACCTTCACCTGCTCGCGCCCCAAGCGGAGCAGTGCTTTTCGGTGGCCGGAGCTGCCAGGGACGGCACCGGCCAGGCGGGCGCGCAGGGCAGCGAGCCTGTCCCTGACTTGGAGCCCGAAGCGGGGGTTGGCGATCCGCTCGCCGCTGGACAGGACGAGGAGGTCGCCGGTGCCAACATCGACGCCGACCTCCGCGCTAGACGGCGGCAAGGGCTGGGGCTCGACGAGGCAGCAGAACGCGGCGTGCCAGCGGCCCGCCTCGCGGTAGATCCTGAGCGTCCTGACCTCGCCCTCCAGCGGCCGGTGCCACCTCACCGCGACGCGCCCGACGCCGGAGAGGCGCAGCCGCCTGCCGCAGATGCCGAAGCCGTTGCCGGCTTCCTTGAATCCGAAGCCGCGCACATCGCCGGCCTCCCTCTGGTGTGGCCCGTCACCCTTTCGGTCCTTGCCCTTGCGCAGCCATGCCCACCATGCCGCGTCCACGTCCTTGCACACGCACTGCAAGACATGCGAATGCAGCACAGCGGCAGCCGCATCTTCGAGCCGCCAAGCCGCCACGCGGCGTAGCTGGGCGACAAGCCCCACCTTCTCGCCGGCGTGCCGGGCTGCTCGGCGCTCGTCAAGCAGGACGTTGGCGAACCGCAGGCACACATCGATGATGGCCTCCATGCGGCGGGCCTGGGCCTTCGTGGGGTAGAGGCGGTAGGTGGCGTAGCGGTACACGGCCGGCCCTCCGATCACGCCTTGCCTGCCGTGCCCCTGGCCGCCATGCCGATGTCGCGGACCGGCGGTGCCGCCGGTGCCTGGCTCGGCTCCAGCACGTCCGCCGGCAGCACCGCCCGGCGCAGCCGCCCGTCCGTGCCCCACCAGGAGACGGCGACGGCGGCGGCCGAGCCGTCCTGCCCATCCGAGACGGCGAGGACGCGGAGCCCTGGCGGCAGCCCGTCCTTGATGCGCACGAGCGAGCCGCGCGAGATCGCCGGGGTGTTCGACACGTCGCCTTCCTCCAGGGCGAGGGAATGGTCCACCCTTCCGGGGGGTGTCAGATGACATGGGCGGCCACATCACTTTACGCGGGTCCTGGCGGATGTCAACACCCCGCTCTGGCTATCCGTATAGCTCGCTCGCCACCCGCCTGGCCGGTAGGATGCCGGCCACGACGACGCCGTGGGGTGCAGATTGGCGAGGCGAAAGACGGTGCCGGACATCATCGGGCAACTGCGCGAGGCCGTCTCGGGTTCGGGGCTGAGCCTGAGCGAGATCGCGCGGCGGGCGGGCCTCAGCGAGGGGCAGATGTCGAGGTTCATGCGCGCCGAGCGGACACTGACCCTGCCGGCGGCGGCGAAGGTCTGCACCGTCCTGGGCCTCCAGCTACTGCGGCCCGACGGAGCAGAGGGCGGGCCGGCCGGCTCAGCCACCACGGCCACAGAGGGGTGAGGCGTACTTGCGCACGGCTTGTGGGACTCGCTGCACGGGAGCGGCGTCACTTCATTGACGAGGCTTGCTGGGGGGTAATCTGTTGCGCGATCTGTTGAGTGACCTCACTCCCGCCCACTGCCGCTCGCTCCCCCTCACAGGCACTTGCCGTCAGCCGTTCCGATGCGCAACCTGCTGCCAAGTATGGACATACGCCACATCAGCCAGCCTGGAACGCAGTTGCGGCAATCTGGGCAGAACGGCTTCACACCTGACTCTTAATCAGCGGGTTGTAGGTTCGAGTCCTACGCGGGGCGTACCCGGCCCGCCGATCACGTCACTTGACAGGTGAATTACCCTGGTGCGTGT
>CAZVZK010000237.1:0-11294 GCA_964630925.1 uncultured Alcaligenaceae bacterium | reverse complement strand
GCGCAGCGGCATGAGGGACTGAAATGCAAATCCTCGGCGGAATTTGCATTGCAGGTCCAGTGGTCAGACCTCCAACGCCAGGGTCGTGGCCGCCCTCCCTGTCTAATTCTGTCCAATTCCACAAGCCGGTGCACGGGTACTGCGTTCGAGCAGGCGATGAATGAGGGCCGGCCCTACGCACAAAGCGGAGGGCCGGCCCTGTCGTTGGTCCCTGGCTCGTCCACTCACTCCGCGTCCGCGAACTCAGCGAGGCGCTGGCTCCGCAGCGGCTGCCGCAGCTTCAACAGGCCGCGCGCCTCGATCTGCCGGATGCGCTCGCGCGTGATGCCGTACGCCCGCGCCACCTCTTCCAGCGTCCGCGGCTGGCCGTCACGCAGGCCGAACCGCAGTTCGATCACCTCGCGCTCGCGCGGCGTCAGCGACCGCAGCACCTCGCCGATCCTCTCGCGCAGCAGGTGCTGGTCCACCGCCTTGCCGGGGTTCTGCGCGTCCGGGTCGTCGAGGAAGTCCTCCAGCGCCCGCTCGCCGTCGCCGCCCAAAGGCTCGTGCAGGCTCACCGGGTGCCGCGCCACCGTCCGCAGAGACTGCGTCTCCTCGGCGGTCACGCCCAGCACCGACGCGATCTCCTCGACCGTCGGCTCGCGGCCCTGGCTGATCGACAATTCGCCACGCACGCGCTCAACCGCCGCCAGCGTGCCCACTTGATGGCACGGCACGCGGATCGTCCTCGCGTGGTCGGCCAGGGCGCGGGTGATGCCCTGCCTGATCCACCACGTCGCGTAGGTGCCGAACTTGAACTTCATCCGCCACTCGTACTTGTCCACCGCGCGCATCAGGCCGCGGTTCCCCTCCTGGATGAGGTCGGAGAACGGCAGGCCGCGCGAGCGGTAACGCTTGGCGATGCTCACCACCAGGCGCAGGTTGCCCTCGGCCAGCTCGCGCCGCGCCAGCTGATACAGCCGGCGCCGCGACTCGATGACGGCCGACAGCCGGGCCAGCTCGTCCGGCTGGCCCCGGCACTCCAGCATCAGCTCGCGGAGCTGCTTCAGCGCCCGCGCCCGCCGCTCGCGGTCGGCCGCCGAGTTACCGCCCGCCTCGGACTCCGCCTCCAGCTCGCGCATCTCGCCGACGGTCCGCCGCAGCTCCTCGGAGAGGATGTCCAGCAGGTCGATGCGCGGGGCCAGCTCCTCCACGAGCTTCCGCGCCTTGCACAGACGGCGGTAAAGCGAGCGCCGCAGCCGCGCCCGCGCCGCGCCGCTGCCGGCCTTGAGCAGCTCGGAGAAGTCGCGGTCGGCGGCGGCCACGATGTTCCGCAGCGTCGGCAGGTGGTGCGGGATGCGCTTGAGGATGTTCTCGCGCGTCAGGCCGAGGGTGTTCACCACGTCGATGGTCGGGTCGAGCGCGAGCTGCCCGCGGTTGACGCGCTCGAACGCCTCGACCACGCGCGCCAGGGTGCGCCACGAGGCGAGGGTGGCATGGCGGAAGCGCGAGCGGTGGTGCTCCAGCGCCTGCGCCAGCAGCAGCTCCTCGTCCCGGCTCAAGAGCGGGATGGCGCCCATCTGCCGCAGATACAGCCCGAGCGCGTCGTCGGGGGCGTGGTCGTCTTCGCCCTCCTCGACCTCGCCGACCGGAACCTCGTCGGGGACGACCTCCTCGGCCACCTCCTCGGCGTCGAGGTCGTCGGCCTCGACCGCCTCGACGGCGTCGTCGGCGTGCCCGTTCGGCGCGTGCGGGCCCATCAACGCCTCTTCGAGGGCCACGGGCTCGCGCGGGGCCGGCTCGGCCGCCGCCGGCAGGCGCGCGGCCTTCTTGTTGTTGCGTCGAATGGCCATGTTGTCCGTCCTGTGGGTGTCGGCCGCATCCTTGACGAAGGTGGGAACGAAGATGGCCGCCGGCTCGTCCCGGCGGCCCCCTCGGAGACTGGCTCCGACGAGGGGGCCTTCGGGAGGGGCCCCGGCGGCTCGATCGCTTCGATCCACACCGCGTCCCCCGACGAGCCTCATCGTCTCCGCCCTGCCTGGCGGGACGCACGGGCCGTCGGGATGGTCAAGAATCCGCCCCTATCATAGGATTATACGCGCTCATCGGCACGCGACGCGGGAAAAATGTTGCCCCGCGTGAAGAGACCCCCGCTGGTCTGCCCGCGGGTGAGAGTGCCCTCCCCCCATTCTACGCCCACCGGCGTCCGCTTTTTCCGCCGGAGGATCCGCCATGCCACCTCGCGTGTTGGCCCTTTCCCTCCAGGTCGAGGTCGCCTCCCGTCCGTCGCCGAACTCCTGGGCGGCGTGGGGGCTGTCGGGGGGCCGGCAATGACCACCGTATGCTTCCTCGCACTCGCCCTCGGGGCGGGGCCTCTGCCGACGCCGACGAAGGAGCAGGCCCAGGCCGAACGCAAGGCCGGGGCGCTGTTCACCAGGGCGCAGGCGGAATGGGCGGCCGGCCGGCAGGCCCAGTGCATCGCCACGTTGGAGCAGGCCCTGGCGCAGGCCGAGCAGGCGCACGGGCCGCACTCGCGGCTGGGGGCCGCCCTGTGCTCCTGGATGGCCGGCCGAGAGCGGGAGCGCGGACGCTGGGCCGCCTCCGCCGGGCACGCCGAGAGGTCCGCCGACATCCGGGAGGTGCTCGAGGGGCGTGACCACTGGAGGGCCGTCGACGCCCGCTGGAACGCACGCACGATCCGCCTCCGGGCCGGCTTCACCCCCGCCCAGCACAAGGAATGGGAGGAGGCGCGGCGCCTGAACGTCGAGGCGTGGGCCCTGCTGCGCCAGGGCCAGGCGGCCAAGGCGCTGCCGTTGGCCGAGCGGGCGCTGGAGGTCCGCCGCCGGCTGGCGGGCGAGAAGCACCCGATCCACCTGGCGAGCCTGAACACCCTGGCCACCGTGCGGCAGAGGCTGGGGGACCACAAGGCCGCCCTCCCCCTGTTCCGGCGGGCGCTGGCGCTGCGCCGGGAGGCGCTGGGCGAGTGGCACTCCGACCACGGCGAGGCCCTGAACAACCTGGCCCTCCTTCTCCATGAGATGGGCGAGCACAAGGCGGCGCTCCCCCTTTCCCGGCAGGGCGTGGCCGTGGCCCTGGCCGTGCACGGCCCGGCGCACGCCAAATTCGCCTCGGGGCTAGCGAACCTCGGGGTGCTCTCCAAGGAGCTGGGCGACTACCGGGCCGCCCTGCTCCTGCACCGCCGCGCCGCCGCGGTGCTGAAGGAGGCGCTCGGGGAGAGGCACCCCGACTACTCCCTCGCCCTGCATAACCTCGGCGTGCTGCACATGGACCTGGGTGACCCGCGGGCGGCGTTGCCCCTGCTACGGCAGGCCCTGGCCGCGCAGAAGGAGGTGCTGGGCGGCAAGCACCCCATGTACGCCAACACCCTGAACAGCCTCGGCCTTCTCTACAAGGACATGGGCGACCTCGGGGCCGCCCTGCCCCTGCTCCGGCAAGCCCTGGCCGCCTTCAAGGACGGCGTCGGCGAAAAACACCACCTGTACGCCGGTGCCCTGACCAACCTGGCCGCCCTGCTCATGGCGATGAAGGACAAGGAGGGCGCGCTGGGCCTCGGCGAGAAGGCCGTCGCCCTCACCCTGGCGGCGCGGGGGGAGAAGCACCCCACCTACGCCCTCGCCCTGGGGAACCTCGCCACCATGCGCCAGGAGGCCGGGGACCACGGGGCGGCCCTCGGCCTGTTCAAGCGGGCCCTCGCCCTGAACAAGGAGGCATTCGGCGACAAGCACCCCCGCTACGCGGCCGCCCTCCACACGCTGGCCCGCCAGCTCAGGGTTATGGGTGACCGCGAGGCCGCCCTGCCGCTGTTCCGCCAGGCCCTCGCCATCCGCAAGGAGGCCCTGGGCGAGGGGCACCCTGACTACGCCAACACCCTCAACAGCCTGGCTTTCCTGCACCTGCGGATGGGCGACCACGCCGCCGCCCTCCCCCTGTCCGAGCGTTCTCTGGCCGCCGCCTTCGCCCAGCTCCGCGACCTCGCCTCCGTCCAGTCCGACCGCCAGCAGCTCGCCGCCGCCTACGCCCTGAGGTACCGGCTGTCCGTGCGCCTGTCGATCCGCGACGCCCCAGGGGGCCCGGGGGGCGTCCCGCCCCCCGGCTCGAAAAGCCACCCGCCCGCGGCCGCCCACGTGCTGGCCTGGAAGGGCGCGATCCTCATGCGCCAGACACAGCGCCGCCTCTTCCTCCGGGTGGCGGACGATCCGGCCGCACGCGAGGCCGCCGCCCGGTTGCAAGAAGTCACCCGCCGGCTCGCCGCCCTGCGTCATTCCCCCGCCGCGACGAGGGAGAGGCTGGACGCCCTGCTGCGGGAGCAGGAGGACGCCCAGGCCCGCCTCGCCCTGCTCTCGCAGAGCTTCCGCGAGACGCGCGACGAGGGGCGCGCGTCGCCGGAGGCGCTCGCGAAGGCGCTGCCCGAGGGCGCGGTGCTGGTTGACTACCTCTTCCACGGCGGCCGGCTCTCCGCCTTCGTCCACCGCCGGGGCCGCACGGCGGCCAGGATCGACCTTGGCCGCGACACCCCCGTCCTCGATGCCGTGTTCGCGTGGGCCCACCTGCTCCGCGCGGCGAAGCCCTGCGGCATGCCCGCGGCCGCCCTCAAGCGGCTGATCTGGCTGCCTCTGGAGAAGCACCTCGGCCGCGCCAAGGTGGTCCTCGTCTCCCCCGACAGCGCGCTGGGCCTCGTCCCCTTCGCGGCCCTGCCGGGACGCAAGTCCGGCTCGTATCTCGTCGAGGAAGTCGCCATCGCCACCGTGCCCGTGCCGCAGACGCTGCCCGATCTGCTCGCGCCCCCGAAGAAGGCCGCACGCCTGCCGCCCTCCCTCCTCGTCGTCGGCGACGTGGATTACGACACCGTCCGCGCCGCCGTCGCCCGCGCTGACGACCGCCGCTCCGCCCCGCTCGGCCTCGAACGCAAGTGGACGCGGCTGCCGGCCACGTTCGCCGAGGCGGCCGCGGTGGGCAAGGCGTTCCGCGGCCTGTTCGCCGGGGGGACGCTGACGGACCTGTCGAAGGGCGAGGCGGCCAAGCCGGCGGTCCGGGAGGCGCTGGGGAAGGTGCGCTACGCCCACGTCGCCACGCACGGCTACTTCGCCCCGGAGCCCCGCGGGCCTGCCACTCGCGGCGACGCCGACGGGGAGGGGCGAGCGGTGACGGGATGGCACCCCCTCTTGCTGTCGGGTCTGGCGCTGTCGGGGGCGAACCGTGAGCCGAAGGGGGGGGAGGAGGACGGCATCCTCACCGCGCTCGAAGTGTCAGAAATGGACCTGTCGAAACTCGAGCTGGCGGTCCTCAGCGCCTGCGAGACCGGCCTGGGCGGCCTCACGACGGGCGAGGGGCTGCTGGGCATGCAGCGCGCCTTCCACACGGCGGGCGCGCGGTCGGTGATCGCGTCCCTGTGGAAGGTCGATGACCGCGCCACGCAGGCCCTCATGGCCGACTTCTACCGGGCGGCCTGGGATCCGGACACCGTCATCTCCCGCGCCGAGGCCCTCCGACGGGCCCAGCTGTCGATGCTGCGCGAGGGCGTGAGGCGCGGCGTGGTGGGCGAGCTTCACGCCGAGAAGGGCACGCGGCGCGTGCCGCCGTACTACTGGGCCGCCTTCGTCCTGTCGGGGGATTGGCGTTGATGCGTGGCGGCCCCCGATACCCGGCGATAGGATGAGAGGCACACGACGTGTCGGCCACAACCTCCGGGAGCCGCAACGTGTCGGCCATCCTCCTCACTCTGCTCTTCGCCGCCGGCCCACCGGTCAAGCACTGGGCCTTCGTGCCGCCGGCGCGGCCAATGATTCCCTCGGCCCCCTCACCGGGCCCGCTCCCCCGCAATCCCCTCGACGCCCTGCATCTTGCCCGCCTGCGTGCCGCCAAACTCACCCCCGCGCCCGAGGCGGGCCGTCAGGCCCTCCTCCGCCGCCTTTGCTTCACCCTCACCGGCCTGCCGCCCGCGCCGGACCTCGCCGAGGCCTTCCTCGCCGACACCCGGCCCGACGCCCATGAGCGTCTCGTGGACCGCCTCCTCGCCTCGCCGGCCTTCGGCGAGCGCTGGGCGCAGCACTGGCTCGACGTGGCCCGCTTCGCGGAGACCAACGGCTATGAGGCCGACGGCGAGCGCCCGCAGTCCTGGCGCTACCGCGACTGGGTCGCGGCGGCCTTCAACGCCGACCTCCCCTACACCCGCTTCGTCCTCGACCAGCTCGCCGGCGACCTCAAGGGCGGGGACGGCGCCGTCATCGCAGCCGGCTTCAACCGCGCCGGGCCGATCCATCAGGTGAGCGGTAACGTCGATCCTCTGGAGATCCGCCACGAGCTGCTCAACGAGATGACCGCCGGCGTCGGGGCCGCCTTCCTCGGCGTGACGCTCTCCTGCGCCCGCTGCCACGACCACAAGTTCGACCCCATCCCACAGCGCGACTACTTCCGCATCGAGGCGTTCTTCTCCCGCGCCAGGCCCGCCCAGATCACCCTCGCCACCCCCGCCGAGGCCGCCGACTACGCCCGCCAGTCGGCGGCGCACTTCGCCAGGATCGCCCCGCTCCGCGCCGAGATCGCGTTGCTGGAGGGGCCCTACCGCGTCCGCCTCCGCAAGGTGAAGGAGGCGAAGCTCGAGCCGCGCTTCCGCGCCGCGCTCAACACGCCGAAGGAGAAACGCTCCAAGGAGCAGGAGAAGCTCGCCGCCCAGGCCGGGACTCTCCTCAAGGTGACCTGGGACGAGCTGCTCGACACGCTGTCGCCGGAGGACCGCGAGCGCCGCGCCGGCCTGCGCCGCCAGATCCACGCCCTCCAGGCCGCCGCCCCCGAGCCGCCCCCGTCCGCCTGGACGCTGAAGGAGGACGCCGGCCCCCTCTCCGCCCACATCCTCAAGCGCGGCAGTTACAAGACGCCCGGCAAGGAGGTGGCCCCCGGCTACCCCGCCGCGGTGGGCGGGCCGGACGTCGCGCCGAAGAGCCGCGAGTCCCTGGCTCGGTGGATAACCTCGAAGGAGAACCCCCTCGGCGCCCGCGTCGTCGTCAACCGCCTGTGGCAGCATCACATGGGCGTCGGCCTCGTCGCCACCCCCAATGACTTCGGCACACGCGGCGCCCCTCCCACGCACCCTGAGATCCTCGACTGGCTGGCCTCCGAGCTGATGGACAGCGGCTGGTCGCTCAAGCACGTCCACCGCCTCATCGTCACCAGCGCCGCCTACCGCATGCGCTCCGACGTGCCCGGCCCCGAAAACGCCCTCCTGTGGCGTGCCAACCGCCGCCGCCTCGACGCCGAGGCCCTGCGCGACGCGGCCCTGGCGGCGTCGGGCAAGCTGACGCCGTTCGTCGGCGGGCCGTCGGTGCGCGTGCCGCTGGAGCCGGAGGTGTACGACCTGATCTTCACCGAGGACGAGCCGGACGGTCTGTGGCACGTCACGCCGGACGTCCGCCAACACTCGCGCAGGAGCCTCTATCTGTTGAACAAACGCAACGTGCGTCAGCCGCTGCTGGAGGCGTTCGACCAGCCCGACACGCTGTCGCCGTGCGCCGCCCGCCCCGTCAGCACGTTCGCCCCGCAGGCGCTCATCCTCCTCAACGGCCCCTTCATGCACGAGCAGGCCCGCGCGATGGCCGCCCGCGTGTGGCGCGAGGCCGGGGCCCACCCGAAGGCCCAGGCCGGCAGGGCGATCCGGCTCGCCCTGGCCCGCGAGGCGTCCGCCGCCGAGCTGACCCTGGCCGCCCAGTTCCTGGCGGAGCAGTCGGCCCTGTTGAAGGACCGCCTGCGGACGCGGCGCGAGGTGGCGGTCCCGGAGGACCTCCCCGACGGCGCCGGCCCTGCCGAGGCCGCGGCCCTCGCCGATTACTGCCTGGCCCTGCTCAACCGCAGCTCGTTCGTCCACATCGATTGAGGCCCCGTTGAGGCCGGCACGCCCCGCCGGGTCGGGCCGCGAGGCCCCGCCGCGCCGTCGAATCCGCTTGCGGCCATTGACGGGCCCGCGTAGGATGAGAGATGGTGGGAGAGTGTATCGTTCAAGGGAGGCTTCACCATGAAAAGACTCTTCGCGGGCGCCGCGGCCCTGGCCCTCCTGGCCTCCGCCGCCCAGGCCCAGATCGCCGTCGCCCCTGGGGGGGCGGGCGTCACGGGCGTCCCGGTTGGCGTTGCCGGGTACGGCGCCGGCGCGGCCCCCGTCGTGCCGGGCGGGTACGCCCTCTCGACCGCCCCGGCCGGCAACCCCTACGTGAGCAACCTGTCCCGCTACGCGGGCCCTTACGGCTACGGCCTCTCGACGGCGCCGTACACCGGCGGCTACATCCCGCCGTACTCCCTCCCGTACTACGACTACGGCCGCATGGACCCCTACTCCGGCTACCTGCAGGGCGTGGCCAGCGTCACCGCCGCCACCGGCCAGTACTACCAGGACATCCAGAAGGCCCGCCTGACACGCTACGCCGCCAACAACGCCGCCCTCGATTACGCCAAGAACCGCATCCGCCACGAGGCGTGGCTCGAGTCCACGGCGTACCTCTCCACCGCCGCCATCCGCGAGCGTGACGCCGCCGCCGGCCTCGACGCCGCCCGCCGCGGCGCCTCCGACTCCGAAATCGCCTCCGGCAAGGCCCTCAACGACCTCCTCCGCAGCATCGTCGCCAAGTCGAGCCTGAGCCGCGGCCCCAACCTCCCCCTCGAGGAGGACACCCTGCGCCACATCAACCTGACCACCAAGGCCGCCGCCGGCAACGTCAGCATGCTGAAGGACGGCGGCAAGCTGGCCTGGCCGCTCGGCCTCCAGGACCCGATGTTCAAGGAGAGCCGCGAGCGCCTGTCCCGCAAGCTGGAGGAGGCCGTCGAGACGATCAAGGGCGGCAAGACGCCCGACCGCTCCGCCCTGACCGACCTCGGCAACGACCTCAAGGCGCTGGAGGCCAAGGTCACCGCCAGCACCGATGACCTGCCGATCTCGCAGTACCTGGAGGCGAAGCGCTATCTGGCCCAGCTCAGGTCGGCCTTGCGCTCGCTCTCGGACCCCAACACGAAGAACTTCCTCAACAACACCTGGAACGCCAAGGGCCGCACCGTCGCCGAGCTGGTCGACCACATGCGCCGCGAGGGCCTGACGTTCAACGCCGCCGGCCCCGGCGACGACGCCTCCTACCTGGCCCTGTACTACTCGATGCGCGCCTTCGAGGCCGGCCTCGCCGCCCAGCGCTGATCCCCCCTACCGGCGGGCGGCGGGCCCTCCCCGCCGCCCGCCTCTTCGTTTGATGGTGTCACCTGGCCGGACACGTCCTGATCGCCGGCGCCGGCCTCGCCGGCCTCTCCGCCGCCCAGGCGCTCGCCGGGCGCGGCTTCCGCGTCACGATCCTCGAAGCCCGGAACCGCATCGGCGGCCGGGCCGGCTCCTTCACCGACCCCGCGAGCGGGGAGACGCTCGACGCCTGCCAGCACGTCTCGATGGGCTGCTGCACCAACCTCGCCTGGTTCTGCCGCCGCGCCGGGGTCGCCCACCTCTTCCGGCCGCTGCCCGAGCTGTACTTCATGACCCCCGACGGGCGCGTGAGCGTCTTCAAGGCCGACCGCCTGCCGGCGCCATTCCACCTGACCCGGGCGTTCCTGTCGGCCCACTACCTGACGTGGGCCGACAAGGCGCGCATCGCCTGGGGCCTCGCCCGCCTCTGGCAGTCACCGCCCCCCGGCGATCCGCCGTTCGCCGACTGGCTGGCCGCCAACGGCCAGACGCCGGAGACGGTGACGCGCTTCTGGAGCGTGGTGCTGACGAGCGCCCTCAACGAGGGGCCGGCACGCGTCGGCGTGCGGCACGCCCGCAAGGTGTTCGTGGACGGCTTCCTGTCCCACCCGCGCGGCTTCGTCGTCGAGATCCCCACCGTGCCCCTGGGCGACCTCTACGGCCCGGCGCTGGCGCTGCCCGGGGTCAGCCTCCGCACGGACGCCTCGGTGCGGCGCTTCGTGATCGCCGGCGGGCGCGTCGCCGGCGTCGAGCTGCGTTCGGGCGAGACGCTCACCGCCGACTGGTACATCTCCGCCGTGCCATTCGGACGCGTGCGGCAGATGATCGACGCGCCGTTCCTCGACGGCGTGGCCCGCCTGGAGCCGTCGCCCATCACCAGCGTGCATCTGTGGTACGAGGGCGAGGTGGTGCCGCTGCCGCACGCGGTGCTGGTGGGCTGCGCCGGGCAGTGGGTGTTCCGCCGCGAGGGCGGCTACGTGCAGGTGGTGGTGAGCGCGTCGCGCGAGCTTCGGGCGATGGGCCACGCCGAGGCGTTGCGCACGATCACGGAGGAGATGGCACGGCTCTTCCCCCTGGCGGGCACGACGCCGTTGCTGCGGTCCCGTGTGGTGACAGACCCGGCGGCGACGTTCAGCGCCGTGCCGGGCGTGGACGCGCTGCGTCCGCCCCAGGCGACGCCCGTCGCCAACCTCTTCCTGGCCGGCGACTGGACGCGCACGGGCTGGCCGGCGACGATGGAGGGCGCCGTGCGCAGCGGCTACCTGGCGGCCGAGGCGCTGCTGTCGCGCAAGGGCCGCCGCGAGAGGCTGGTCCGTCCGGGCTTGGGTGAAGAGTAGGACGGATGGGGCGGATGTGGCGTATCGGCCCCATCCGCCCCATCCCCGTCCGCTCTCACTTCCACGCGAGGAAGCGCACGCACATCGGCCGCTTGACAGCGACCTTCTCGTCCGTCGCCTCCAGCTTGCCGGTCGTGCCGTCCACCTTGAAGACCCGCACGTCGTCCCCGTCCTGGCTGGCCACCAGGCACCACTTGCCCGACGGGTCCAGGCAGAAGTTGCGCGGCACCTTGATGCCCTCGCCCTGGTGCCCGTTCGCCGTCAGCTTGCCCGTCTTCTCATCCACCGTGAACTGGGCGATGCTGTTGTGCCCCCGGTTCGACACGTACACGAACTTGCCCGACGGGTGGACCACCACCTCGGCGGTCGAGTTGCCCTTCGTCTCCTTCGGCAGCGTCGTGATCGTCTGGATCTCCTCCAGCTTGCCCGCCTCGGGGTCGTACGTCATCGCCGTCACCGTGGAGGTCAGCTCGTTGCACACGTAGGCGTACTTGCCCGACGGGTGGAAGGCGAAGTGCCGCGGCCCGCCGCCCTCCGGGGTGTTGATCGCCGGGGTGTCGTTGAGCGTGATCTTCCCGTTCTCCGCGTCGAACCTGTAGATCATCACCTTGTCGATGCCCAGGTCGGCCACGAACGCGAACTTGTTGGCGGCGTCCAGGTTGATCGAGTGGGCGTGCGGGCCCTCCTGCCGGCTCTTGTTCACGCTCTTGCCCATGTGCTGCACGAACCCGGTCGCCTCGCCGACCTTGCCG
>CAZVZK010000236.1:0-11329 GCA_964630925.1 uncultured Alcaligenaceae bacterium | reverse complement strand
GTTGGGTGTTTCAATTGCCTTCGCCCTTGCCTCCGGTCCATTTCATCTCGTCGGGATACAACAGTCGGAACGGATCCCTCCTCAAGGTTCACTCCCATGCCCACGTCGCGCTTTCTCCTCCTTTCGTGCGCCTTCTTCCTCTCCCTCGGGTGCGGCCAGAGGGAGACGCCGCGTGTCGATCCGGAAACCGACGGCGGGAAGCCCGACGGCGGGAAGCCCGACGGCGGGAAGCCCGACGGCGGGAAGGAATTCGAGGCGAAGCCGTTCAAGCGGCCCGCCTCCCGCGAGGCGGACCCTGCGGAAGGCGTGGACTCGGCCATGATCGCCCGCCTCGGTGCCGACCGCTACACCGCCACCTCGGTGGCCTTCTCGCCTGACGGGCGGAGCCTCTACGCGGCGGGCTATTCGTCCGGGGGCGTGACCGAGTATTCACTCGAGACCGGCAAACCGGCACGCGAAATCCCGATCCCCTCCCGCGAAGGCTTCAAGCAGGATTTCCGCGTGCTGGCTGTCTCGGATGACGGGGCCATCATGGCCGTCTACACCTTCCCCGGCGGCGTCCTCCTCATCGATGTGGCCACCGGGAAGGTCGTCCGAAATGTGGACATGGAGGACCGCGTCGAGAGGGGGGCGTTCACCGCCGGCCGCCGCCTCCTCGTCCAATGTGGCAAGCGTGTCCTGGAGATCGACACGGCGGCCGGCAAGGTGAAGGCCAGCTCAGACGAGGTGGTGGACGGCCTCCTCGACAAGCCCTTCACCGTCTCCGCCGACGGCAAGACGGTGGCGGTCGGCGGCAAGGATGGCCTCATCCTGATCCTCGACGGCGTGACCCTCAAGGAGACGGCCCGCCTCCCGGCCCAGGAGGATCTCCGCCTGCTCGGCCTGTCGCCCGACGGCAAGACCCTCGTCTCGGTGGACAAGAAGGAGGTGAAGATCTTCGACCTGACGAAGAAGGCCGAGCCACGCCCCATCAAGAACGAGGGCGTCAACACGAGGCTCGCCTTCTCGCCGTCCGGCAAGTTCTTCGCCGTCGCCGGCTACGGCATGACCCTGTACGAGACGGCCACCGGCAGGCCGCTGGGGGGCCTGGGGGGCTATTCCGACACCCTGACTTCGCTCACCTTCTCGCCCGACGGGGGCCTTCTGGCCGGCGCGTCCGGCTCCCAGAAGGGCCTGGTGCTGTGGGAGCTGCGGCCCGCCCTGAAGGGGAAGGCGGGCCCCGGGGAGGTGGACGTCATCGCCGCTGCCCCCGGCGGGACACGTTTTGCCACGCGCGCGGCGAAATTCGACGCCAAGGGCCTGGACATTGGGCCACCCGGCGGCAAGACCGAGCGCTCGCTGCCGGCCGACACCGGCACGCCGGCGGCGTTCAGCCCCGACGGCAAGCTCCTGGCCTACACCCCGGACGGCGACAAGGTGCTGCTCATCGACGCGGCCAGCGGGGCCGCCAAGGGCGAGCTAGCGGCCGGCGAGGTGGGCAGGCCGAAGATCCTCATTTTCAGCCCCGACGGCAAGCGTCTGATGCTGGCCGGCTCCAAGGCCCAGGCCTGGGACGTGGCCGCCCGCAAGCCCCTGGGCCTGTTCGGCGAGTTTGAGGGCGAGGTCGGTTGCGCGGCCTTCAGCCCGGACGGGAAGCAGGTCGCCTTCGGGGCCGGCCCGCGCCTGCACCTCGCCGACGTGACCACGGGCAAGATCGCGTGGTCCGTCCCAGCGCAGGATGGCGCCGTCACATCGGTGGCCTTCTCGCCCGACGGCAAGCGTCTGCTCACCGGCGGGGGCGACGGGCGCTCCGCCCGCCTCTGGGGCCTTGACGGCAAGCAGGCCGCCGTCTTCCGGCCCGCGGCGCCGGCGGAGCACGTCCACGCCTTGTTCGTTGACGGCGGCGGCACGGTGGTGTTGCTCGGGAAACAAAAGTACGGCCACGCCTACGCCTACGCCTACGACGCCGGCGTCGGGACACCCCTCGGGTGGCGGTCGGCCCCGTACTCGCGGGGCAAGCCGGTCCTGACGGGCGACGGCAAGGCGCTGCTCCTCAAGCAGGAGAAGGGGTCGCGCCTGATCGACCTCGGCGGGATGACGAAGGAGGCATTCGCCCCGTTCTGCGTCGTCCCGTTGAGCGAGCCCGCGCCGCAGGATGCGTTCTCGCCGGACAAACTCACCCTCGAAAACCCACTCCGCGGGATGCTGGCCGGCGCGTTCTCGGCCGACGGCAAGCGGTACGTCGCCGTGGACCGGGAAAAACGCGTGGCGGCCTGGGACCTGCCCGCAAAGCGCCCCACGCGGGATTTCGTGCTCCCGGCCGGCGAGCTGCAAAGCGTCGCGATCTCCCCCGACGGCAAGTCCCTGGCCGTGGGCCTCCGCGACGGCGTCGTGTGCATCGCGGACATCGCCTCGGGCAAGGTGGCGAAGACCCTCGGCAAGCACGCCTCGTTCGTCCGCGCCATCGCCTTCTCGCCCGACGGCAAGTGGGTCGCCTCCGGCACCGGCGGCTTCGACGAGACCGAGATCTTCCTTTGGGACGTCGGGGCGGGCAAGTTGGCCAGGCAGCTCGCCAAGGGCGGGAAGATGGTCGACAGCCTCGTCTTCTCCCCCGACGGCCGGATGCTGTATGTCGGGGCGGAGAGCGTCCGCCGTTTCTCCATCCCGGATGGGGCGGAGAGCCCGGCCCTGACGCATCACGAGTCGATCAACGCGGTGGCCGTCTCGCCCGACGGGAAGCTGATCGCCGCCGGGGGAGGGTTCTCGTCGCTGGGGGTCAACGACGTGTCCGTCTGGAAGGCGGACGGCACGAAGGTCCGCATGCTCCCCCGGCAAGGCTGGAACGTCAGCCGCCTGATGTTCGGGGCGGACGGCCTGCTCGCGGTCCAGGGCGGCCAAGGCGCGCGACTCTACCACGCCGGCACCGGGAAGGAGATCGCCCGCATCTCCGAGGGTATTCACGGCTTCTCGCCTGACGGGTCGATGCTCGCGGGCTCCGTGGGCCAGGTCGGCGAGGTGTCCACCCTGGGGCTGCGCGACGTGGCATCAATCCGTGACGCCGCCCTCCAGGGGGCGCTCGCCCCCGCCCTCGCTGGAGGCGCATCCGCCGTCGGGGAGGGGGGCGAGGTGCGTGTCGAGTTGGCCGTCTCGGGGCCGGATTCGCTGGCGGCTTTGGCGGCACTGGGCGGCCTCAAGCGTCCGTTGTCGCTCAAGCTGATGGCCTCGGGGAAGATGCCCCCGGAGGCGGCCAAGCCGCTGGCCGGTCTGAAGACGTTGCGGCGGCTCGACCGCGATGGCGGGGTGTTGGACGACGGGCACCTCACGGCCCTCGCCTCCCTGCCGGCGCTGGAGACGCTGGACCTGGCCTCCTGCTCCGCCTTGACGCCGAAGGCACTCGCGACGCTCGGCGGTGCGGTGAAATTGAAAGAGCTGAAGCTCGATTACGCCCTGTCCGACGCGGCCGGCCTGGAGGCGTTGGCGAAGCTGGAGGGGCTGCGCGGCCTGTCGCTGGCGGGCTGCTCGTTGACGGGGAAGGCCGGCGAGACGCTCGCCCTGTTCGGCAAACTGGAGTCCCTCGCCGTCGGCACTCTGGACGCGGCGGCGGCGAAGAAGGTGGCCGGCCTCAAGGGGCTGCGGGGCCTCAAACTCGGGAACACGGATCTCGACCCGGCTCTAGCAAAGGAATTGGCCCATCTGACGGAGCTGGAGATCGGGCCGGAGAAGCTCGACGGCCCCACCGTGGCCGCCCTGGGCGCCCTGGGGAAGTTGCGGAGGCTGGTGGTCGGGGTGCCCGTCGGCGACGAGGAGGTCAAGGCCCTGGCGAAGTTGACGGGGCTGGCCTCGCTGCGTGTGGGCGGGGAGAAGGTGACGGATGCCGCGGTGGCATCCCTCGCCGGCCTGGCGAAGCTGGAATCGCTGACCCTCTTCGACACCGGGATGACCGATAAGGCGCTCGCGGCCTTGGAGAAGATGCCGGCGTTGCGGGAGCTGATGATCCAAGGGAAGGGCATCACCGATGAGGGCCGGGCGGCGTTCAGCAAGAAGCGGCCCGAGGTGCGGCTGTCGCGGTATTGACGCGGCCGCGCCCCGATGACGCGGCACTTAGGCCGATGCCGCGCGCCTGCCGCGGCCGTGTTCCCTTTGACATCACCCCTGCCGGCCCCGCATAATGAGAGGCACGCACGGGTACCGGAAATGTCATCGCAGCAGAGCATCGACCGCCAGACCTTCCTCGCCTACGTGCGTCAGAGCGGGCTCGTCGGCAAGGACGACCTGTCGCGCGTCGACGCGCGGCACGCCGACAAGCCGAGTGGCCGAGCCGTCGCCCGCGCCCTCGTGGACGAGGGGGTGTTGACGCGCTTCCAGGCAGAGCGGCTCCTGCTGGGCCGCACGGCGGGGTTCCTCCTCGGGCAGTACCGCATCCTCGACCAGCTCGGGCGCGGGGGCATGGGGCGGGTGTACAAGGCCGAGCACCGCACGATGGGGCGCATCGTGGCCCTCAAGGTGCTGGCCGCCGACCTGCTGTCCACCGAGCGGGCGGTGCAGCTGTTCCTCCACGAGGTGCGGGCGGCGGCGCTGCTGGTACACCCGAACATCGTGACGGCCTACGACGCCAACGAGGCGGGCGGGCGCTACTTCCTGGTGCTGGAGTTCGTGGACGGGCCGAACCTGGACCAGCTCGTCCGCAAGCAGGGCCCGCTCTCGGTGGGGCTGGCGTGCGACTACGTCCGCCAGGTGTGCATGGCGCTGCAATGCGCCCACGCCCGCGGCATGGTCCACCGCGACATCAAGCCGGCCAACATCCTCGTGCAGTGGCACGGGGCGGCGGGCGACGACTCGCCGGGGCTGGTCAAGGTGAGCGACTTCGGGCTGGCCCGGCTGGCGGAGCCGGCGCCGGGGACCGTGACGCACTCCGCGCCCGGGGGCACCATCCTGACACGCGACAACATGGTGATGGGCACGCCGGACTACCTCTCGCCGGAGCAGTCGCGCTCGCTGCACGCGGCGGACATCCGCAGCGACATCTACTCGCTGGGCGGCACCTTCCACTTCCTGCTGACGGGGCAGGTGCCGTTCCCCGGGGGCAGCGCGATGGACAAGCTGATCCGCCACGGCACCGAGATGCCGGCCCCGGTCAGCAAGTTCCGGGGCGACGTGCCCCTGGCCGTGGCCGCCATCCTCACGCGGATGCTGGCGAAGGCGCCCGAGGACCGATTCCAGACGCCGCATGACCTGGCGGAGGCGTTGAGGCCGTTCGCGGTGAGCGGGCCGACGCCGTGGGAGGCGCCGCGCACGGCGGAGCTGCCGCCGGACGACAGCGGCGTGACCCCGGCGACGGACGCGGACGAGGACCTGTCGGCGCTGGCGCGGACGCTGCCTCCGGCGCTGGGTGAGACCCCCATGGCCGAGTCGCCTTCGCGGATGTACCGCCCGCCGGCGTCCCGGGACATGAGCGTCCAGATGGCGGTGGTGGTGGCGGTCTGCATCATCGCGGGGATGCTCGCGCTGGTGAGCGTGGCGGCGCTGCTATCGCGGTAGCCGTACAATGCCCCTGCCCGCAAGGGAGGAGCCCGATGTCCGCGAGCCTGCGCTTCCCGCTCCAGCTCTCCATCGCCGCGGCGCTCATCACGCTCGGGCTGAAGGGGCTGTCGTACTGGCTGACAGGGTCCGTGAGCCTGTTGTCGGACGCGCTGGAGTCGATCATCAACCTGGCGGCGGCGTGCGCGGCGTATGTCGCGGTGTGGTACGCCTCGCGCCCGGCGGACGCCTCGCACCCGTTCGGCCACGAGAAGATCGAGTTCTTCTCGAGCGGGCTGGAGGGCGGGCTGATCCTCGTGGCCGCCGCCGGGATCGCGTGGGCGGCGGTGGAGCGGCTGATCCGCCCGCGCGAGCTGGAGGGGCTGGGCCTGGGGCTGGGGCTGTCGTGCGTCGCCGCCGTGATCAACGGGCTGGTGGCGTGGCTCCTGCTCCACACGGGGCGGGAGCACGGCTCGATCGTGCTGGAGGCGGACGGGCAGCACCTGATGACGGACGTGTGGACGAGCGCCGGCGTGCTGGCGGGGCTGGGCCTGGTGGCGTGGACGGGCATGTCGTGGCTCGACCCGGTGCTGGCGCTGCTGGTGGCGGCCAACATCCTGTGGACGGGGGTGGCTCTGGTGTGGCGCTCGTTCGACGGGCTGATGGACGCGGCGCTGCCGGAGGGGGAGCAGGAGAAGGTCCGGGCGGCGATCCGGGCCGAGCTGGGGCCGGGGATGGACTTCCACGCGCTGCGGACGCGGCAGGCGGGCCGGAGGCGGTTCGCCGATTTCCACCTGCTGGTGCCGGGGGGCATGACGGTGCAGGAGGCGCACGACGTGATGAACCGGATCGAGAAGGCGGTGGAGGCGGCGGTGCCGGGCCTGGAGGTGACGGTCCACGCGGAGCCGGCGGAGGCGTATGACTCCTGGCACGACAGCCCGTTGCTGGAGCTGGAGCAGGAAGGCCGGCTGCGGCGGGGCGAGGCGCCCATGAGGGGCCTCCCGGGGGGTTGAGCCATGTTCGAGCTCCTGTCGCGCCTGTTCGACCCGGCCCCGTTCATCGCCCGCCGCGACTGCGGCGGCTTCGGCGACGTGCCGGGGCTTCTGCCGCTGCACCTGGTGTCGGACGTGCTGATCTGGCTGGCGTACCTGGCGATCCCCGGGGTGCTGGTGTTCTTCGCGTGGCGGCGGCGGGCGCTGCCGTTCCGGGGGGTGTTCCTGCTGTTCGGGCTGTTCATCGTGAGCTGCGGCTTCACGCACTTCATGGAGGCGGTGATCATCTACCACCCGCTGTACCGGCTGGCGGGGGTGCTGAAGTTGTTGACGGCCATCGTCTCCTGGGCGACGGTGATCGCGTTGATCCCGGTGGTGCCGAAGGCGTTGGCGCTGCGGACGAGCGAGGAGCTGGAGGGGGAGATCGCCGAGCGGATGCGGGCCGAGCGGGCGCTGGAGCAGGAGCGGCGGTCGTTGGAGAGGCGCGTGGAGGAGCGGACGGCGGAGCTGGAGAAGGCGAACGCGGCCCTGGTGGAGGAGATCGCGTCGCGCAAGAAGGCGCAGGCCGAGCGCGAACGCCTGCTGGAGAGCGAGCAGCGGGCGCGCACGGAGGCGGAGAACGCGAACCGGCTCAAGGATGAGTTTTTGGCGACGCTGTCGCACGAGCTGCGGACGCCGCTGAGCGCGATGATGGGGTGGACGCATTTGCTGCGCGAGGGGAAACTCGACGAGGGGATGACGGCGCGTGGGCTGGAGGTGCTGGACCGCAACACGCGGGCGCAGGCCAAGCTGATCGACGACCTCCTCGACGTGTCGCGGATCATCACGGGGAAGCTGCGTCTGGAGACGCGGCCCGTGGAGATGGCGGGCGTGGTGCGGGCGGCGGCGGACGCCATCGGGCCGGCGGCGTCGGCCAAGGAGGTGGAGGTGACGGTGTCGCTGGCGGGGGAGCCGTGCGTGGTGATGGGCGACCCGACGCGGCTGCAGCAGGTGGCGTGGAACCTGCTGTCGAACGCGGTCAAGTTCACGCCGCGGGGCGGGCGGATCGAGGCCACGCTGACGCGCGAGAAGGCCGACGTGGTGTTGACGGTGAAGGACGACGGGTTGGGGGTCGCGCCGGCGTTGCTGCCGCACGTGTTCGAGCGGTTCCGGCAGGGGGATACGGGGACGACGCGGAAGTTCGGCGGGCTGGGGCTGGGGCTGTCGATCGTGCGGCACCTGGTGGAGCTGCACGGGGGGACGGCGACGGCCCACAGCGAGGGCGAGGGGCGCGGGGCGACGTTCCGGGTGCGGCTGCCGTTGTCGGCGCTGGCGAGCGGGAGCAGGCCGGAGATGCAGGCGGTAGGGCCGGGGTCGGTGGCGGGGCTGCGGGTGCTGGTGGTGGACGACGAGGCGGACGCGCGGGAGATGATCGCGGTGGCGCTGGGGGCGGCGGGGGCGGAGGTGCGTGTGTGCGGCAGCGCGCGGGAGGCGCTGGAGGCGCTGGCGGTGTTCGACGCGGACGTGCTGGTGAGCGACATCGGGATGCCGGGGAGGACGGGTACGACCTGATCCGGCAGGTGCGCGGGCGGGGCCTGCCCCTCCCCGCGGTGGCGCTCACGGCGGCGGCGCGGGCGGAGGACCGGATGAAGGCGCTGATGTGCGGGTTCCAGATGCACGCGGCGAAGCCGATCAACCCGCGCGAGCTATGCGGGGTGGTGGGGGCGCTGGGGGGGTGGCGGCCACGGGCGTGAGGGCCCGCGGGTGCCTGCACGACGCGGCGTTGAGGGTGTTACGAGTTGAGGATCGCCAGCAGCTCGGCGTGCAGGTGGCCGTTGCTGGCGATGACGTCGGGCTTGAAGATGTCCTGGCCGCCGTCCCAGTTGGTGAAGCGGCCGCCGGCCTCCTCGACGATGGGGATGACGGCGGCCACGTCCCAGGCGTGGACGCCGTACTCGATCATTGCCTCGCCGGCGCCCTGGGCGGCGAGCATGAAGCCGTACCAGTCGCCGTAGCCGCGCTGACGCTCGGTGCGGCGGACCAGCTCGAGGAACTGCCTCTCGCGGCCGGCCTTCACGAACCAGTTGAGGCCGGAGTAGAAGAGGTTCGCCTTCGGCATGTCGGTGACCGCCGAGACGGTGATCCTGGTGCCGTCGCGGTAGGCGCCGCCGCCGCGCATGGCGTGCCAGGTCTGGCCCTGGCAGGCGCAGTCGATCATGCCGGCGACCATCTCGCCCCTGTACTCCAGGCCGACCATCGTGCCCCAGAGGGGTATCCCGCGGACGAAGCTGCGGGTGCCGTCGATGGGGTCCATGATCCAGCGGAAGCCGGACGTGCCGGGGGTGTCGCCGAACTCCTCGCCTAGGAAGCCGTCACCGGGGAAGGCGGCGGAGATGGCGGCGCGGAGGGACTTCTCGGCCTCGCGGTCGGCGACGGTGACGGGGCTGGCGTCGCCCTTCGTCTCGACGTGGACGCCCTTCTCGAAGTAGGCCAGGGCGACCTTGCCGGCCGCCCGCGCGAAATCGATGCCCTTCTCGTAACGGCTGCGGACCTCCGCGTTCATCTCTGCTCCCTGGTCATGTTCGATCGGGCGGGTGTGGGCGTCAGGCCGCGAGGTCAGGCCGGATCGGGCCGATCCGTCACCTCGGGGCGACGCCCCCGCTGGGCGGGCCTGAGGCCCGCCCAGCGGGCTACGGGATAGTTGGCTGGCTGGCAGCCTACGGGACCTGGCAGGCTGGCAGCCTGCCCTACGGGACTGCCTCGCCCACCGCAGCGAATCCAGGTGGGGCCTCGCCCGTACCTAATCCCTGCGGGACAGCGCCTTCTTCTTCTCGACGAAACGGTCCTTGACGGTGTTGGGGGTCTCGTCCGGCGGGGCCTCGTAGGGGAGGGCCTTGAGGAACTCGACGAGGTCGTCGATCTGGGCCGGCTTGAGGTGGCTGGTCTTGCCGTGCTTGTCCTCGGCGTTCTGCGTGGTGAGGACGTCCTTGAGCGTCTTCGCCTTGCCGTGGTGCAGGTACGGGGCGGCGCGGTAGATGCCGAGGAGCGTGGGGGTGTCGTACTCGGGGCTCATCTTCTCGTCGGGGTCGCCGCCTGTGCCCACGTCATGCAGCTTGTAGGGCTTGGTGAGCGTGGAGTCGGAGTAGTAGGGGCCGGAGTGGCACTTGGCGCAGCCGACCTCCTTGCTGTGGAAGAGGTCCTTGCCGCGGAGGGCGGATTCGGAGAGCTTGCCCTTGGGGGCGTGGGGGGAGAGTGTGAAGGTGAAGGAGTTGGAGTAGATGGCGAGGGCGTCGAGGTCCTTGCTGCGGCCGCCGGTCTTCACGTCCAGCTCGGTGGGCTTGTAGCCGTCCTTGGACTTGAGGGCGCCGCGGATCAGGCCGTAGCCGCCCATCAGCTTGCCGCGGATGGTGTACTCGAAGTCCTGCACCTCGTCGCGGTCGGCGGAGTAGTGCAGGGGGTGGGTGTGGGCCATGCCGAAGAAGGGCGGGGTGCGGCGCTTGCCCTCGGGGTTGGTCCAGACGCGGGCGTCGCTGTGGCCGTCGGGGTGGCAGGCGGAGCAGGAGATCCACCGCCGCGAGGTCATGGGGGACTTGGCGGTGTTGAAGAGCGCCTTGCCACGGACCCACTCGGGCGACTTGGGCGGGTCGCAGGACTTGATGGCGGCCTTGCGGGAGGAGGCGTCGGCGTCGAAGACGAGGACCTCGAAGGACAGGGTGTTGTAGACGTAGACCTCGGCGCCGTCGGGCGAGACGCGGACGGCGCGGGGGACGGCGATCTCGCCGCGTGAGGCGAGCTGGCGCGGGAAGCCGCGGCGGGAGATCTCCTTGTAGTCGTCGTCGATGATGTTGCAGACGTTCATGTCGTCGGTGCCGGAGTAGATCGTGTAGATGCGCTTGCCGTCGGGGGAGATGGCGGACTCCCAGGGGTTGGCGGTGACGTAGACGCCGTTGAAGGTGTCCATGCCGATGGAGGCGCGGCGGTCCTTGCTCTTGTCGGCGCTGACGAGGGTGCAGATGGAGAGCTGGGGGAAGATGGAGCCGTCGCCGTGGTTGACCTCGACCTTGCTGCGGATGTGGGAGATGTAGGCCTTGGGGCGGGTGGGGTGGAGGACGACGTGGCGGGCGATGTTGTCGGTGGAGTGGCCCTTCCAGGAGTCGACGACCTTGCCCTTCTCGATGTCGATGGCGTTGAGGATGCCGGTGTAGAACTCGGTGACGTAGACGGTCTTCTCGTCGGGGGAGAGGGCGATGCCGCGGGGGTGGGAGCCGGCGGGGAGCTGCTTGATGACCTTGCGTGTCTTCAGGTCGATGACGCTGACCTTGCCGGGGTATTCGTGGGTGACATAGGCGGTCTTGCCGTCCCTCGTGGCGACGATGCCGTAGGGCTCGTCGTCCACGTCGAGGGATTCGATGGCCTTGCCCTTGTCGGCGTCGATGAAGACGACCCTGTCGTCGCGGTAGACGGTGACGGCGAGGACGGTGGTGTCGCCGACCCAGGTGGCGCCCTCGGGCTTGTCGCCGACGGGGACCTCGTGGATGACCTTGCGGGACTTCAGGTCGATGATGGAGACGGTGCCGTTGTCGGCGTTGACGGCGGTGAGGCGTTTGCCGTCGGGCGACACGTCGAGGAGGGAGTTGGAGGAGCCGGCGAGGGAGAGGCCGGGCAGGAGGAGGACGGCGAGGGCCGCGAGGCGCGACATGGTGCCAGGCTCCGGGGGGGTGGGGGTCGGATGTCTCAGGGCATGACAGGCATCATTATGGGGACCGGAGGGGCCGTGTGGAAGGGGAGAACCGGGCCAGGGCGCATCTCGGGTGGAGGCCTACTTTGGCGAACGAGGTTTGGCGGGGTAGGTGAGCCACTCG
>CAZVZK010000235.1:9056-11362 GCA_964630925.1 uncultured Alcaligenaceae bacterium | reverse complement strand
CGATCAGGATGGCGATGATGGCGATCACCACCAGCAACTCGATCAGCGTGAACGCCTGCTTTGTTCGTCTCACCGAACGCATCATTTCTCGATCCTCCACTCGTGACAGTATGGATACATGATACAAAGATGAGCCGATAGGCTCGATGAGGCCGACGTTTTACCACCCCCACACCCTGCTACGCGGTTGTCGCTTGCGGAGGCGCCGTACATGAAAATCACTTCAAACCTACAGGGCATGACGGGGGGGCGTCAAGGAGATTTCATGAAAACAACCGGATGCGTTGTTAGCTCTCACCGCGATGATCGTCGCCTCTACACCACCCTTCCTCCTCCCGATCACCGCCTCATCGCCCCATCCGCTCGCGGCCGTGGCCGTCTTAACCCTCATCCGGGCAAGCACATCGGCGCCTCGAGCCCTGGTCCCAGCTCCGCCGCCGTCTTCCCGCAGGCCCTGTCCTTTCGTGATTGAACGCGCCGATCTCGCTGGGGGCCCCGCGCCTGGCGGTGTTTTTTTTTTTCAACGATCCGATAAGACGCTAAACTCCGGTGGAGGTCGGTCTCCGCGATCCTGTGCCTGACCGGCCAACCCGAGGCGTTCAGCGTGTTTCCGCTGGCCGCAGGGCCACAGCGGTTCGGCGCATCGACCCAGACGCCGCGTTTGAGCAGTGACCCGAGAGCAGAGTTTAGCGTCTTATCGGGTCGTTGCATTTATTCCCTCCCGGCGGGGGTGCGGGTCACGCCGCGGAGGCGGCGCGGGATACGAAAAAGGCCGGGGCGGCGAGTTCCTCGCCGCCCCGGCCCGATTTCTTCAGGACAACCGCCGCCGGGTCACCAGTCGCGGCCGAGGACGTCGCCCGACGTCGGCGAGCCGGCGGCCTGCCAAGTGGCGCCGCTGATGCCGGGCGAGACGATGCGAACGCTGCCGTCCACCAGCCCGACCAGCAAGCCACCCGAGGTGGTCGCCTGCGCCTGATAGTAGTTGCAGGCGGACGGCTTGGGGCGGAACTGCGGCATGTAGTACGAGTAGGCGTAGAAGTAGGGGTAGATCGTCCCCTCGTAGGTGGACTCGTAGATGTACGGCCTACGCGGCGTCGTGGACGGGTACTGGTACTTCACCTTCTGCTTGTACCGCGAGGTCATCGGGTCGTAGTTCCACACGCGGGTGTACTTGCTCGAGTACTTGTAGTACGAGCCTGCCCCGTAGTAGGAGGAGTAGTCGGAGTACGACTCCGAGCCGCACTTGGAGTAGCCCTCGGCCCACATGAGGGTGTTGCTCGTGCCGTCGGTCATCTTGGTCATGTTCAGGCCGTAGGAGTAGTTGTAGTTCGCCCCGTAGATGTACTTGTAGCCGAAGACGTTGATGTTAGGCATGAAACTGGTGGGGCTCTCGACGTCCTTCTGAGTGGGGTCGGTCTCGGCGATGA
This sequence comes from uncultured Alcaligenaceae bacterium, assembly GCA_964630925.1. Lineage (GTDB taxonomy): Bacteria > Planctomycetota > Planctomycetia > Gemmatales > Gemmataceae > RGDT01. Next base: position 9,935 of record CAZVZK010000235.1, on the reverse strand, counting down.
ACGACTTGATCCGCCCCTTCACGCGGCCGGCCTGGTAGGCGTTGAAGCCGGGGGTGAAGACCGTGCTGGTGGTGTTGGTGGTCGTGGTCTTGCGGGTGTTGCGCCAGAGGCTGCTGTGGGGCTCAGTGGGGGGCTGGTTACCGTAATCGTAATCCAGATCGCTGGTGTAGTCGTTGATCTGCGTGCCCCGGCCGTAGGAGGCCTTGTACAGGGCGTCCTGCTCGATGTAGGGCAGGAGGGTGAACAGGGAGGTGCCGGACTCCACGCCGTCGGGCATGGCGCCGTAGTAGGAGGCGTAGTAGGGGTAGACGTAGGCGTAGTACGGGGGCATGATCTTGTTGGTGTCGTGGTAGCTGTGCGTCGCCAGGCCGAGCTGCTTGATCTTGTTGGCGTTCTCGGTGCGAGCGGCGGCCTCGCGTACCTTCTGGACGGCGGGCAGCAGCAGCCCGATCAGGATCGCGATGATGGCGATGACGACCAGCAGCTCGATCAACGTGAAACCGGCCCTGCTCTTGCGGTTGGACTTCATGCGAGTGACTCCTGATACGATGAAGCGAATGAAAAGAATGAACGTCGATATTCGGACGCCTGTTGGCCGGCGGTGGGCCCCTCAGGAAAGTGGGATATCGAAGGTCTGCGACCCCGCCTTTACCTCCAGAAAGAGGGGGGTGCCGCCGACCTGCCCGTAACGCTTGTGGAGCTCCTTGAGGAGCTTCTTCTGCTCGTCGGTCAGGTGGGCCGCCAGCGGGTTCGGCGGCAAGTCGAGGCGGGGGGGCATCTTGTCATCGGGGAACTTCCCGGCCATCGGCGGTCCTCCCCCGGCCATGGGGGGCGCGCCCCCGAGCATGGGAGGGCCTCCACCGAGCATGGGAGGGCCTC
>CAZVZK010000235.1:0-8956 GCA_964630925.1 uncultured Alcaligenaceae bacterium | reverse complement strand
CACCGAGCATCGGAGGGCCTCCACCGAGCATCGGAGGGCCTCCACCGAGCATCGGAGGGCCTCCACCGAGCATCGGCGGCCCTCCAAGCATTGGGGAACCGCCACCCATCGGCGGCCCCATCTGCACCTTGGCGCTCGGCGAGAGGATCACGGACACGTCAAGGTCGGGATCGGTCATCACGCAGACGAAGACCGGCCCCTCAGGCGCGGTGACGATCTCATAGGAGCCGTCCTCGCCGATGGGCGAGGCCCCAACGGAAACCCACTGCGGCGGCTCCCCCTCCTGGGCTTTCTCCTGGCCGTAGAAGACGACGAAGCCGTAGGGGAGGGCGGCCCCCTTGTGGGTGACCTTCCCTGAGACGGTGTTGGAGCCGAGCTGGCTGGTGCCCGGCCCGCTCGGGGAGCAGGCGGCAACGGCCAGGGCCAGGGCGCCGGCCAGCGTCACCGCGCCGAGGGGCGGGAGCAATCGCGTTGACATGGTTGGACCCTCGAGGAGTACGGCCGGGCTCACCAGTCGCCGCCGATGGTGTCACCCATCGCGGGGGTCAGTGCGGCGTTCCACGTCGTGGGGGTCACTCCGGGGGAGACGCCGCGGACACTGCCGTCGCCCAGCAGGACCATGATGGAGCCGCTGCTGAGGCTCTGGGCCTGCGACCCGACGCACTCGTAGGGGTACTTGTTGGGCGAGGGACGCACGTTGAACGTCTTACCCGGCACCTGGTAGATGCGCGGGACGTAGCTGAAGCCGTAGCTGTACGGCCCGTACGTGCGGACGGTGCCGTTGGTGTAGGTGTAGGTGTAGGTGTAGGTGTAGTCGTAGCCAGGGTAGGTCTGGTTCCAGTAGCCGTAGCGGTAGGGGGTCCCGTAGCAGTTGGCGTAGCCCTCGAGCATCAGCATGGTGTTACTGCTGCCGTCAGACATCTGCTGGATGGAAAGTTCCTTGTCCAGCACCTCGCCGTTGATCAGGTACGAGGTGTAAGGGTAGTTGTCCTGCGTGAGGCTGGGGTCGTGCGGGGCCATGTACAGCTTGACCGGGACGGAGACGGCGTCGGCCCAGTAAGCCTGCGTCGCGGGGATGGAGGTGTAGGTGGGATAGTTATTGTACGTCGAGATGTAATCATACTTGTAGCCGTAGTTGTACGGGGCCTTGGTGTAGTCGTACTTCGAGATGTAACGGGTCGGCTTGCCGGGCCCGGTGTTCGTCGACGTGTAGGAATAGGGCGGGAAGGTGGTGACGTAATCGTAGCCGTCGCCGCCGACCACGTAGGTGTAGTACCGGGTCTGATACGACTGCTTGAACAGGGCCTCCTGCTCGATGTACGGCAGGATGTGGAAGTGGGTGGTGCCGTAGGTCCCGCCGGCCTTCGCCTTCTCGCCGGACGCGAGTTTCGGGTCCCAGCCGAACGACGGGGGCAGGAGGCCCTTGGTGTCGTTGTACATGTGCAGCGCCAGGCCCATCTGCTTGAGGTTGTTGGCCGACTGCATGCGTGCGGCGGCCTCGCGGACCTTCTGCACGGCGGGCAGGAGCAGCCCGATCAGGATCGCGATGATGGCGATCACCACCAGCAGCTCGATGAGCGTGAATGCGGGACGTGGTTTGCGGACCATGGATGGCCCTCCAGAGAATGACGGATCAACGGAGAAAGACGGCCTCGGCGGCCGGTGAATCCTGAACGGATAAGAACGTGACCGCTACCCACAGGAGCGGTGGCACGGGCGCGAGAACAATCATGAAGAGGTAATGAGCAGAATAGAGGCCGGACAGAACCGGCGTCAAGCCGATTTTCGACAATCCGCGCACTTTCTCTCCTCATTCTCTCATCAAATTATCATCTGCTCATCCGTCCCCATGTGCCCGTATGCGTTGAAGTTACGACACCAAGCAATCGCCGCGCCAGGGAATCACGCCGCGCTAATTCGTGAAAGGGACGCGGCTTTGTGAGGGTTTTCTCATCGTATCGAGACATGCTTCTTCATGATTGGGATTTCTCTGCCGCTCAATGAGGCGGGCGCTGCGCCCTGGGCGCGCACGGCTCGCCTCTCGCCGGGTTGGCCCTACGATGTGCCCATGTCGCCATTCCTCCCGCCGGGCCGATCATGAAAGCACGACAGGCCGTCATCACCGAGCCGTTCAAGGCCTCCGTCCGCGAGGTCGAGCTGCCTCCCCCCGCCGACAACCAGGTCCTCGTGGCGGCGGAGTATTCCGCCATCAGCGCCGGCACCGAGCTGGCCGTCTACACCGGCACGCACCAGTGGCTCAAGGACCCCGCCCTGCCCGACTGGAAGTTCCCGTTCCGCTCCGGCTACAGCGCCGCCGGGCGCGTCGTGGCCGTCGGCAAGGGCTTCCCCGGCGGCTGGAAGGAGGGCGACCGCGTCAGCTTCCCCGGCAACCACGCCTCGGCGGAATTGCTCACGCTCGGGCACGAGCGCTGCCGCCTGTGGCGTCTGCCGGAGGGCATGGACGCCGAACGCGCCGCCCTGGCGTGCATCGCCCGCTACGGCCTCGGCGCGGCCATCCGCCCCGGCCTGACGCTCGGGCGCTCCGCCGCGGTGCTGGGGCTGGGCATCATCGGGCAGTTCGCCCTGCGCTGCCTGATCGCCGCCGGGGCGCACCCCGTCGTCGGCATCGACGCGGTGGCGATGCGCCGCAAGGCGGCCCTGGCCGCCGGGGCGGACCACGTCATCGACCCCTCGGCGGGCGACGTGAAGCAGCAGCTGTCGGACTTCCTGAAGGTGCGTGGGGCGGAGATCATCGCCGACGCCACGGGCGTGCCGGCGGCGATCCCGACGGCGATGTCGCTGGCGTGCGACGCCGGGCAGGTGGTGGTGGTGGGCAGCCCGCGTGGCAAGGTGGACGGGGTGAACTTCTACGACGACCTGCACCGGCGTTACATCGAGGTGACGGGGGCGCACGGCAACATGCTGTTCGAGCCGGCCCACACGCGCCTGGCCGGGGCCTGGGGCATCGACAAGGCGCAGGCGTGGCTGCTGGCCATGCTGCACACGGGCCGGGTGAGCCTGGAGGGGCTGGTGACGCACCGGATCGAGCCGGAGGGGGTCGGTGCGGCCTACGACGGGCTGCTCAACAAGAAGGACGAGTACCTCGGCGTCACGGTGAAGTGGTGAGCTGGGCCGTCATGCTGGGGGCGGCGTTCGTGGCCGGGGTGGTGAACGCCCTGGCGGGCGGCGGCACGCTGCTGACGTTCCCGTCGCTGCAGTCGTTCGGCGGGCTGCCCCACCTGGCGGCGAACGGGACGAGCACCGTCGCGCTGATGCCGGCGTCGCTGGCGAGCGGCTGGGGCTACCGGGGCGAGCTGGCCGGCCCGATCCGGGCGTGGATCTGGCTCCTACTGCCGGTGAGCGTCGTCGGGGGGGTCGTCGGCGCGTTGCTGGCCGTGAGGCTGCCCGCCGAGACGTTCGCCGCCGCGGTGCCGTGGCTGCTGATGACGGCGACGCTGCTGTTCCTGATCCAGCCGGCGTTGACGGGGCTGGTCAAGGGGGGCGAGGCCGGGGCGGCGCCGAAGGGCTGGGCGATGGCGGGGGTGATGGCGTTCCAGCTCGTCGTGGCGCTGTACGGCGGGTACTTCGGGGCGGGGATCGGCATCCTGATGCTGGCGGCGCTGGGCGTGATGGGGGTGGGCGACATCCACCAGATGAACGCCGTGAAGGCGCTGCTGGCGTCCGCGATCAACGGCGTGTCGGTGGTGGTGTTCATCATCGCCGGGCAGGTGCACTGGGGGATGGCGCTGGCGATGATGGCGTCGGCGGTGACGGGCGGGTACGTCGGGGCGAAGTACGGCAAGGCGCTGCCCAAGGCGGTGGTGCGCTGGTTCGTGATCGTGGTCGGATTCGGGATGTCGGCGTGGTACTTCGTGAAGGCGCCGTAGTGGCTCACCGGACCTGCGGCCCGGCCTCACCCGGATCATCCAACGTCGGCCAGGGCACTGCCGGAGGGCCGGATCGCCGTGGGCCCGGGGCCGACGCGGATGACGCCCCGGCCGACACGGCGTCACCACCCCGGGCTCAGGCGCGTGGGCACGCCCGGCGGCCGGGCGGTTCGTTTCCATCGCGCCGGGGGGGGGTGTGAGGGGGTCAGGGAAACGAACTTCCTCAAGTCGTTCTGCCGCTTGATCTTGCGACGTGAAAGTTCGTTTCCCTGGTTCGTTTCCTTCACTGACTGGCGTCCATCCGCCCCCGTCCGGGGCGGGGCGCCCTGGGGCGTCTCGTGGCGACGCAATAGAATGACGGCGGGACGCCCCGCAGGAGTGACCGATGGCCGCCGGCCCGCCGCGCATCATGCTCAAGTCGAAGCTGCACCGTGCCCGCGTCACGCAGGCCGACATCGATTACGAGGGCAGCCTGACCATCGACCGCAACCTCCTCGACGCCGCCAACATCATCGCCCACGAGGAGGTGCAGGTGTGGAACGTCACCAGGGGGACGCGCCTGGCCACCTACGCGATGGAGGGCGCCCCGGGGTCGGGGGTGATCTGCATCAACGGCGCCGCGGCGCACCTGGTGCGCCCGGGCGACATCATCATCATCGCCACGTTCACGCTGATGGCCGACATCGAGGCCAAGCTGCACCAGCCGCGCGTGGTGCTGCTGGACGAGAACAACCACATCAAGGACATCGGCCGCGAGGTGCCCGGCCCCGCCCGCCGGGAGTGCTGACGCCATGAAGATCATCGACGTGAAGGTCACCGGGCTGACGGGCGGCACGGTGGACGGCGGCTGGCCGCAGGGCAACAAGCCCGAGGAGGACCTCAACACCCTGGTCGAGGTCATCACCGACGAGGGGATCACCGGCCTGGGCAGCGCCATGACCAGCAAGGCGCTGGTCGCCGCCGGGGTGAAGCTCCTCCTGCCGCACCTGATCGGCGAGCGCCCCGACGAGCCGGCGCGGGTGACGGAGAAGCTACGGCAGTCGAGCTTCTGGCAAGGCAGGGGCGGCGCGGTCGAGCACGCCATCAGCGGCATCGACATCGCGCTCTGGGACTGCTTCGGCAAGATCACCGGGCAGCCGGTCTCGCGCCTCCTCGGCGGCAATTACCGCACGCGCATCAAGCCGTACGGCTCGATCCTGTTCGACGAGCCCGGGCCGCTGGCGGAGACGCTGCACGCGACGAAGGCGCGGGGGTTCAAGGCGATCAAGCTCGGCTGGCGCCCGTTCGGGCGGCGTGACCGGCGGACGGATGAATTGCTGATGAGCACGGCACGCGAGGCGGTGGGCCCGGACGTGGAGCTGATGGTGGACGCGGGCGGCAGCGAGCAGTTCTGGCCGCACGGCTACAAGTGGGCGGTCGAGACGGCGCGGATGCTGAAAGATTACGGGGCGGTGTGGTTCGAGGAGGCGCTGCCGCCGGACGACATCGAGGGGTACATCCGGCTGCGCGAGCATTCGCCGGTGCCGATCGCGACGGGCGAGGTGCTGACGCGGCGGCAGAGCTTCAAGCCGTGGCTGGAGCGGGGCGCGGTGGACATCATCCAGCCGGACTGCACCAAGTGCGGAGGATTGACGGAGGCGTGGCGGATCGCGTGGATGGCGTACGAGAACAACATCCAGTGGGTGCCGCACGGCTGGAACACCGCCGTCGGGCTGGCGGCGGACCTGCACCTGTCGGCCGCGATGCCGGTGGCGCGGTACGTGGAGTACCTGACGCCCTCGCCGTACCTGGACGCGATCATCACGAAGCCGTTCAAGGTGGACGCGGAGGGCTTCCTCAACGTGCCGGACGCCCCCGGCCTGGGCATCGAGCTGGACCGCGAGGCGATGAAACGCTTCGGGGCGTGAGAAAATGGCACGCAAGACAGTAGCCTCCCGATCCGGTACGAAGGCGGAAGAACGTGCCGCGATGTTCGCTGGTGTCAAGGAATCGCCGAGCGATGATCTGCCGCGCCTCGTGCTGGCTGATTGGCTCGAGGAGAACGGCGACGAGGACGACCAGAAGCACGCCGGGCTGATCCGCGTCCAGTGCGAGATGGTCCGGCGTGCCGCGTCCATCATTGCCCCCGAACGGCCAGAGCCGATGCACTCCCTGCTGCGTCACGTCGGCTTCGTCGGGGCCATGCGGCGCTACTGGTTCGGCCGCCTGCTCAAGGGGGACACTGGCTTCGCCACCCTGGAGCGACGGGAGACGCGGCTGCTCAAAGGCTGGCCGACGAGCGGGTGGTCGGTCCCCGGACTGGATCGGGGCAGTTTGGGCGATTGGAGCAGGGGCTTCGCAACCGTGAGTCACGAGGGGCCGTTCCGAACGGGGGAGATGGCCGCGCTCGCGGCCAGCCCCTTCGGCCCTCGCATCGAGGGGATGTGCCTCGATGTCCGCCCCGGCAATGCCGCCCAGGTATCCCGCAGCGTGATGCTCGGGCATCTGTCCGGGTTTTCTTCAGGGAGCCGGTGCGGCGGCACTGAGGTGAGGGCCCTGCTGGCCTCGCCGCACCTCGCACGGCTGCGCGGGCTGTCGGGCTTCCTCTCGGATGGCGATTGGGTGAAGGCCGTGGCCGACGCCCCCCAGGCCGCCCGGCTCATCGACCTCGGTTTGGGATATTCCCGGCTCAAGGTCGCGGACATTCGTTTGCTCGCTCGCGCCGGCCTGGACAGCCTCCGCTCACTGGAGATGGGGTGTGCGTTGATGCGCGGTGAGGCCGGCGCGGACGCCTTGGCCTCCGCCCCTTTCCTCGGCCGCCTCCTGAATCTTGACATCGGAAGCAACAACCTCGGCCCCGGTGCCCTGGCGGCGCTCGCCGCCGGTCCGCGGTTCCGCTGCCCTGCGCGGCTCATCCTTCAAGGGAACAAACTCGGGGCGGAAGGGGTGCGCGCCCTTCTCTCCGCACCGGGCCTTGAGGACCTGCTCGTCCTCGACCTCGCCGAGACTGGGCTGGATGATCGCGCCTTGGTCGAGCTGTCGGCCTCCCCGCGCTTGCGCGGGCTGCTCCTTCTCGTGCTCGACAGGAGCCCGGACATCGGCCCGGAAGGTGTCGCCGCATTGGCCGGCTCGCCGAATCTGGGACGCCTGGCCTCCCTCCATCTGTCCAGGGTCGCCATCGGCGAGGACGGCGCCCGCGCCCTGGCCCGGTCAACCCGGCTGCGCCGCCTCCAGCTTTCCGTCGATGGGTGGGAGCCTTCCGCGAGGGCCCTCGGCGGCCTCCGCGAGCGTTTCGTCCTGTGGGAATAGGTCGCCCGGCCGAGCAGGGGCGGCGTAGCGCTGGACAACGAACAGTGGAAGCAGGTCGTTCATCCGGGGCGACGCGGCCGCGCTGGGTCAGAATCCGGGCGCCTTCCACACCGGTGCCGCGGTAGAATGGTGGCGTCCCAGGCCCGCCATCGGGAGGAGCGGTCATGGCATTCGCGATCAACCGAACCGGCGGCGTGACGGACGCCGACCTCTTGGCCTGCGCCCGCTTGTTGCGGCAGAAAGGGGCCGACCTCGGCCGACTGCCGCGCGTGCCCGACACCGCCGATGGCCGGTGGCTGCCCGCCTGGCCCACCCGCGCTGAGGCCCAGGCCTTCGCCGACGAGCTGGCCGAGCAGTCCGGCACCCCCGGTTGGGGGGCCGTCGAGACCGCCGCCGACCCCGTCGAAGGGCCTCTGGGGCCGTTGGTCATCCAGATGGCCCGCGAGGCAGAGGGGCTGACCTTCGCCGTCCACCCCCTCAGCCGCGCCCTCGTCAGGTCGGCGTTCCCCGAGGCGGTCAGCGCCACGACCTACGCCACCATCGACCCGCCGGCCTGGGAGGAGTTCCGCCGGACGAAGGGAGGGCTGGCCGAGCTGGTCCGCCAGCTCATCCCCGCACTGACCGGCCTCGACGCCGAGGATGCCGACTCCCTGGGTTTCGTGGCGGTGGATGCCGACACGGGCGCGACGGTGGCGGTGGCCCCGCCCGCCGTGCCGAGTCAAGCGTGAGGCGGCCCCGCCAGGGCCGGCAACGGACGCATGGGAGGCAGCAGATGCCAGGCCCCCGGTGGTCGGTGAGATCCGCCTCGCCGCACATGACCCTGTCCCGGAACTGCACGGTCAGGACGAGGTTGTCATCCGGATCCCTCGTCCCGAATCGGCGCGGGCCGTTCCACAGGTCGGCGAGGCGACTCCGGCCGATCACAAGGAAGTCGATGAACCGCTCGTCCAGGCGGACGACGAGGGCGTAGAACAGCGACGGCCTGTCGGGGCGCTCCAGTTGCTTGATCGGCAGGCTGAACTGGGCGGAGTGGCCGTCCCCGCGCTTGTACCGCTCGCCCTGGCTGGTCTTCACTTGCAGGCGGGCCACCTCCTCGCGCTCGTCGTGGAACGCGAAAAGGTCAGTGCCGACATCCACCTCGGGCACCGCGGCGTTGCAGCGCCGGATGAGGAGCTCGGCGAGGACGGCCATCTGGCCGCTGCGCCCGGTGTAACTTCGGTGGATGCTCACGGAGAATCCTCGTTGCCCGCCGTGTCGTCAGGCCCCCGCCTGACTGGCTGCCGCGTATCGTATCCGTAGATGGATGCAGTGTAGGAGACGGCCAGGAAGCGCATCGACCTGAAAGTCACCAGCCGGACTGCACCAAGTGCGTCGGCCTCACCGAGGCGTGGCGGATCGCGCGGATGGCGTACGAGAGCAACGTGCAGTGGGTGCCGCACGGCTGGAACACCGCCGTCGGCCTGGCGGCGGACCTGCACCTGTCGGCGGCGATGCCGGTGGCGCGGTACGTGGAGTACCTGACGCCGTGTGTGTATCTTGACGAGATCAGCACGACGCCTTTCTCCCCCGACGCGGAGGGATACCTGACGGTGCCCGAGAAGCCGGGCCTGGGGCTCGAGCTGACTCGCGAGGCGTTGAAGAGGTTGGGGACGTAGCCGGGCGGCGAATGGTACCGGAGGTCGGCACATGGCGAAGACCCCGCAGACGAATGGCATGTGTCAGATTTGGGCACGGTTCAAAGGTGGGTAACAAAGGGCGGGCGGGAAACCCGGCCTTGGAGG
>CAZVZK010000234.1:0-11375 GCA_964630925.1 uncultured Alcaligenaceae bacterium | reverse complement strand
CGCAAGCTCAAGGACGGCAGCTAACGGTGGTAAGTCACCTTGGAAGGGCTGGCCCTGCTGCGCCGTATCGCCGAGGGCGAGCCCCGCGCCCGCCTCACCCGCGACGCCCGCGCCGCGCTCACACGCTGACCCGGGGTCGGGCGCGACAGGGCGGCTTCGGCCCTCTTCCATTTGGCACCCGGCCTGTGTAAGATGCCCATGTCGGGAAGTGTTTGTACCTCTGGTGGGGGCCCCGGTCTTCAAAACCGGTGGAGGGTTTGAACAAAGCTCTCTGTGGGTTCGATTCCCATACACTTCCGCTCGGCGGCCCGCCCGTGCCGCCCCCCGCCCCTGACCTCATCTTGCCGCCGGTCTCCGCGCCGGCGTGACGGATGCCGCCGCCTGGGCATCGGCATTCCCACGTTCGTCCCCATCCTACCCACGCACGCCCGGATCCCTGCGGTTTTCGCCGCCGCGAGGCCCCATTCGCCGCGGCGCGCACCGCGCGGGCGATTGGCACGTCCATTGCAACTGAGCCCTGACGAGAAACGGGCGACGGCCCGATGTCCGATAGACCTTCAATCCCTGAACCTCGGAAGAGTTGGAGGATAGAGTCATGCGAGCCATCGCCATCATCCTGATCGCCCTCGGCGTCCTGGGCTTCATGTACCAGGGCTTCACCTACTGGACCCAGAGGACCGTGGTCGATGCCCCCGGCGTGCGGGTCACGACCCCCGAGGCGCACACCGTGTGGATCCCGCCGGCGGTGGCCGGCGTCGCCGTGATCGCGGGGGCGGCCATGCTCGCCGCGAGCGGCAACAAGGACTAAGTACGGGACCGGGGAGCCGGGGGCCGGGTGGCGAAAGCCGCCCGGCCCTCTGGCGTTTCCGGGGCGTTGTTCAGCCGGGGAACAGGTCCGCCACGCGGCAGGAGAAGCCCGGCAGCACGCCGCCGCCGTCGAGCGTGTCCGCCTCGCCGAGGAGGATCTGCTTCGTCGGGCCCGTGAAGACGCCGACGGATCGGTCCTCCGGGATGATCACCCAGACCATCCGCACGCCGGAACGGAGGTATTCGTTGACCTTCGTGAACATCACCCGGTACACGTCGCCCGGCGACAGCACCTCGATGGCGAGATCGGGCACCTCCCCCGGATAGCCCGTCATGGGGAACACGGGGAGCCGCGCCTTGCTCCAGAAGGCGATGTCCGGCCCCCGCACGGTGGCGGGGTCGCGACCGATGATGACCCCGCTGTCGTTATTGGTGACGAAGCCGAGATCCCGCTCGTCCACATGGTTGCCGACCTTGCGGCCGATCCTGTTGCAGATGTAGCCGTGGAAGAAGCTCGGCGGTGGTACGGTGACGACGACCCCCTTCACCAGCTCCTGCTTCGAGCCGTCGGCCGGCCTCGGCAGCCGTGCGAACTCCTCGATGGTGAGCAGTTGCCGGGTTCCGGTGAGCATTCCTGGCCCTCCTCGCGCACCATCCTACCCCGCCTGCGCTTCCGGGGCAACGCCGCCCTGTGGCCGCTGCAGCCGCGCCTGCGCCTTGGACAGCGCCAGCCGCGCGGCCTCGGCGTTGGCCAGCATGTCCTGCACGGCGTTGATGTAGGCGCGGCGTTCGAGGTACAGCAGCGGGTCGTTGCCCTCGCGCCACACGGCGATCTCACGCGACAGGCCGCGCGACAGCTCCTCGAGCCGGCGCAGCCGCGCCGCCACGTCGTTCTCGGTGATCACGGCGATCTCCCGGCTGGGACTCCGCTGCAAGTGTACACGCGCACACAGCGAGAAGTCCAGCGTCCCGGGCGGATGGCGCGGAGAGTCGTTCATCGACGCGACGGCGCGGGAAACTCCGAGCCGCCCTACAATAACCGTGGGCGGCCCGCCCGACGGGGGGAGGCGATGAGCGATACGAGCCGGCTGGGCGGGGTCATCCACACCTACCAGAAGTACGACCCCGCCGAATTCCCCTCCCCCACCACCCCGCCGCCCGACATGGTGTCGCCGGCCTTCGAGCACCTCCTCACCTACGGCGACACCCGCCGCCTCACCGACGAGGAGCTGGCCAACGCCGTCCACCTCGACCCGTCGCAGATCCGCAACCTCGGCCCGTCCCTCGACGCCCTCCAGATGATGATCGAGGACCGCAAACGCAAGATCCTCGAGAAGTACGAGACCTCCGCCGCCGAGTCCGAGGCCCACAAGGCGTTCCACGGCCAGGCGTCGCGGGTGCGTCCGCCGGACAAGCTCAAGAAGGCGTTCGACGAGGCGATCCGCGAGGAGCAGCTCCACGACCTCGAACGCCTGTGGTACCGCGCCGGCGACGAGCGCGGCGACTTCGCCAGGGCGCTCCTCCGCCTCACCCAGTCCCTCGGCGACAAGTACCAGGTGGACGAGCTGGCGGCCAAGTACACCTTCACGGGCCGTGAGACGATGACGGTGCCGCAGGCCATCGAGATCAAGAAGGAGCTGGAGGCGCTCGACAAGCTGCTGGAGCAGATCAAGGAGGCGATGAAGTCGGCCCGCATCGGCATCATCGACCTGGAGGAGCTGTCGCGCTTCGCCCCGCCGGAGGACGTGCAGAACCTGAGCGACCTCCAGCAACAGGTGCAGGAGTACCTGCGCCAGCTCGCCGAGCAGCAGGGCGTCGAGCAGGCCCAGAAGGGCGGCTTCCAGATGACGCCCCGGGCCTACCGCCTGTTCCAGGCGAAGCTCCTGTCGCGCATCTTCGAGGACCTGGAGGAGTCGCGGGCGGGCCGGCACCCCAACGCCGTCGTCGGCGAGGGGGCCGTCGAGACGCAGACGACGCGCGACTACGAGTTCGGCGACTCCGTCGCCCACATGGACATCCCGTCGTCGTTCACCAACGCCCTGTTGCGTTCGGGGCCGGGGCTGCCGGTGCGTCTGGAGACGCGCGACATCGTCGTGCATCACACGCGTAACAACCCCAAGGCCGCCACCGCCGTCCTGCTCGACATGTCGGGCAGCATGCGGTACGAGGGGCAATATGTGAACGTCAAGCGCATGGGCCTGGCGCTGGACGGCCTCATCAAGCGCGAGTTCCCCGGCGACTACCTGCAGTTCATCGAGATGTACACGTTCGCCAAGCCGAGGCACGTCAGCGAGGTGCCGGCGTTGATGCCCAAGCCGGTGACGGTGTACGACCCCGTCGTCCGCCTGCGTGCCGACATGAGCAACCCCGACATCAGCGAGAGCCGCATCCCGCCGCACTTCACGAACATCCAACACGCCCTGAGCCTGTCACGGAAGTTCCTCGCCCGCCAGGACACGCCGAACCGGCAGGTGATGCTGATCACCGACGGCCTGCCGACGGCCCACTTCGAGGGCGAGCAGCTCTACCTCCTGTACCCGCCGGACCCGCGGACGGAGGAGGCGACAATGCGCGAGGCGCTGCTGTGCGCCCGCGAGGGGATCACGATCAACATCTTCCTGCTGGCGAGCTGGAACCAGACGCCGGAGGACGTGCGTTTCGCGTACCGCATGGCGGAATCGACGAAGGGCCGGGTGTTCTTCACGGCGGGCCGCGAGCTGGACCGCTACGTCGTGTGGGACTACGTCAAGCGGCGGAAGTCGATCATCGCGTGACGGCGGCCCAGGCGAGCGGCACGGCGTAAGCGTGCCGTGTCTTCTCTTCGTGGCGACGAGCCGATTTGGCATCATGGCGGTAGAGCGAGGAATACCGCCTGCCGATGACCGTGCCGAGCGTGTGCGATGAGGAGGACGGACGATGAAGGACAGGCCGATGCGTCCGAAGAAGAGCGGGCCGCCCCTCGTGTTCAAGGCCGGTGAGCATGACCCGGAAGTAGCCGCCCGCATGGAGGAGGCGAACCGCAAGCGCGACCGCAACCAACAGGTCATCATGGATGTCCTCGATGCCTTGGAACACCCTGCCCATCGTGGTAAGCGCGACCTCGTAGGCATCCTCGCGGGCCTGATGAAGCACCTGACCCCCGAGCAGGCCGTCGCCTTCGCCGAGAAGTTGCCCGCCCTGCTCCCGGCGGAAGCCGTCGCCGCGCTGGCATCCGCCACCCGCGAGCGCGTGGCCGTGAACGGGGCGACTTGACGGCCGGAGGGGCATCATGTGGGCGTGGCTGGGCTGGATCGCGGGGACGGCGGCCTCGCTGGGCGAGCGGGTGCTGCACCGCTTGGCGTTCCCGAGGGGGGAGCCGCCGTGGCGTCCGCCCTGGCTGGCGGATGTGGGGTGGCTGGCTGGCAGCAAAGACAACAGGGAGTTGGCGGCGCCCCTTGGCTACCCCGACGGGAGGAAGTTTCGTCTCCTGTTGGTGGCGTCTTGCCGAAAAGGGCTCGACTGCCCTGACGAACATGTCCGGGCAGCCCTCGATGTCGCTGAAAGCTACGCGGACGGCCTGGCCACGGCGGATGAGCTACACGCCGCGCAGGTCGCCTTGTGGACGAGCCCGAGTGGGAGCGTGGGACCACGACCCGAGGAGTGGGCAATCCCGCTCCTTACTGTTTGGGAGCCCGATTGGGTGGGTGTCGACGAGTTGTACCACCTCGTCCCCGCCTTCATCCAGGACATCTGGTCGGACCCGTCGCGGCCCGTCGTGTTCGACCCCGCGTGGCTGTCGGACGACGTGAAGGCCCTGGCGCGGGCGGCCTACGAGGAACGCACGCCGATGAAGCACCTCGACAACGCCCGGCTCGCCGTCCTGTCGGACGCCCTGGAGGAGGCGGGATGTTCGGACGAGGCCACCCTCGCGCATCTGCGCTCGCCGGGGCCGCACGTCCGCGGCTGCTGGGCGTTGGATCTGGTGTTAGGGAAAGGGTGAGGCCGCCGGCGGATTGACGGTCAGGCGGCCCGGCCCGCCCCGACCCGCCTGCGGACGAGCGACAGCAGGATGGGCAGGTTCTTGACCTCCCACGTCTCCAGCGGGAAGGTCGCCCCGCCCTCGACCCGGTGGAACCGCACCTGGCCATTCTCGACCGCCATGCCCGTCAGACTGCCCCACGGGATGAAGTCGGCCTTCACCTTCACGCCCTCCCGGTCCGTCTCGATGGCGCCGAAATCCACCTTCTCGCCCGCCGCGAATGCCGCCGCCAGCCGCGGCGCGATACGCGGGAAGACCTCGTCCTGCACCATCCGCCCCAACTCGGCGATGCCGGGCAGCCCGCTGGTCAGGTCGAAGCTCCTGCCGTCCGCCAGCCCCAGGGTGTGCGTCTCGTACGTCTCGCTGCTGAAGCCCTTGACGAAGGTGGTGATGCTCGTCTGCACCGAGACGACCTCGCCCCAGGCGGCGTCGTACTCGCGTCGCTCGTCGGGAACCCCGGGCCGCAGATCGCGGGAGGACAGCCCGCCCTCGCACACGACGACCCGGTAGCCGGCGAACGGCGGCGTCCGGAACGCCAGGAACGCCGCCAGGGCCGTCACGCCGGCCGGCACCAGGGGCACGAAGGCGACCAGTCCGATCTGGAAGACGGCCACAGTGCCGGCCAGGGTGAGGGCGGCGCCCAGCGCCGTGACGGCCATCATGCCGTAGCGGAACGCGCTGCTCTCGTCGGAGAAGGCGCGGACGGGCTTGCCGAGGCGTGCCGGCGTGGGCGGGTAGCGGTCCGTGTCGTTCATGGTCCACCTGGGGGGAAGGGATTCCCCCCAGGTACGCGGCGGCACACGCCGTGTGACAGGATCGGACAGCAGATGAGCGGTTTTGGATGAGGAAGGAGAGGGCGGGGCGGCCCGCCCTCGGGTGGGATGAGTGCGGGTCAGGCGGCGAGGTCGCGCACCAGTTTGCCCAACGCCTCATGCGTCAGCGTGAACGGCACCGCCTGGCGCGGGCCGGATGTGGACTCGTAGCGGGCCAGCTCCGAGGCGCCGCTGTCATGCCGCAGCAGCTCGTAGTAGCGACGGGCCTCGCCACGCAGGGCCGGGGCGTCGCTCCGCAGCTGCGCCACGCCGCGGCCCTCGTCCACCTCGAGCAGGCGGAGCGGCTCCAGCAGCCCGCTGACTCGGCGGGCGATGGCCTCGGCACGCTCGCGCAGGGGGGGCGTGGTTTCCAGCGGGTGCAGCCGGGCGACACGCAGCGTGTGCAGCTGCACGCCGATGGCGTCCACCAGGCCGGCGTCGAGGGTGACGCGCCAGCCGCTCTCGGGGTGATCGACGGTGTGGCTGGCCCGCGACGCGGGCCGCCACTTATCGAGGCTTTGCAGCAGGAGATTTTCGAGTGTCATCGGCTTCGCCTCCGGTCCGGATGGAGTGGTCGGTGCCGTCGAAGGTGAGCGTGGTCGGCTTGCCATCGACCAGCGTGGACAGGTGGACAGGGCGGCCCCAGAGGAACTGGATGTTCGCCAGGGTGTCCGCCGCCTGGTCCAACTTCAATTCTACGCCATTGAAGGCGTGTTTGAGCAGGAGCTCCCCGCGATTGCGGAAGTTCCCATCCACCACATAGATCCACGGCTTGCCGAAATTTGTCAAGCCGAACAGGAGGCGCTGCTTGACTTTCTGGAAGTCTCGGGACTCGATGAAGTACTGGCCGGCCTGCTCCTGCCAGGCGTAGGTGAAAAGATTGTGCCGGACGCAGAATTCCGGAGTCAGGAAGGTGTCGATGAAGGTGATGTCGCTGTGGACGCGGCGCACCTCGAAGATCTTCTTCCGCCCCAGGCCGAGCTTCAGGTCCCAGGTGCGCTTCTTCTCGACGTCCTCGCACTCCTCCCACTCCTTGCCGAAGCGGCCGGTGTCCCAGCGCATCTCGATGTCGCGGAGCAGCTCGATGCCGAGCTTGTAGGGGTTGAGGCGGGCGCCGGACATGGCCATCGTGCCGGAGTGGTGGTCGGCGTAGTCGATCAGCTCGGAGGGCGACAGCGCCTTCTGCGTCATGATGGTGCTGTGCCAGTAACTGTTGTGGTTGATGAAGCCCTGGGCCGCGTAGCGGTGCGTCGTCTCGACGGAGATGTCGTACACGTCGGCGCGGCCGCGCTCGACGGAGACGACCTCGTCCTCCCAGGGCTGCTCCTTGAACCAACTGTGCCCGTCGATGTACGCGCGGAGGGCCTCCCGCTTGCGCGGCAGGCCGAAGCCGATCTCCTTCTGGAAAGCCACGGCGGCCTTGCCGAGGGTGTGGACGTGCCAGCACCCGTCCTTGTGGGGCACGCGGGTGGACAGGACGCCGAAGTTGAGCAGGAGGAGCTGGACGACCTTGCTCATCTCGGTGCTGGACGTGGACAGGATGACGCCCGCCTTCCCGGCGTAGCCGTCACAGTCGTACAGGGCGCGGAGGAACGCCGCCACGACCGGGCCGGGCGAGCGGAGGATGCAGTCGGGGACGGTCTTCTCACGGGCGCAGGGGCCGGTCTTGAGGCCGAGGTGGACGAGGAAGTCCTGCACGTCACGCGACGAGAAGCGGATGCGCCACTTGGTCTCGTCCCATTTCTTCACCGGCGTGATGCCGAACAGCTCGTTCGTGAGGCGGATGAAGTCGTCGGCCTGGCTCTCGTCGCCGCTGGTCAGGCCGATGGTGCGCTTCACGTCGCTGATGTGGCCGTCCCCGGTGAGGTATCCCAGGAACGTGGCGAGGCGCTCATCGACGGTCTCGGGGAAGCGGGCCGGCGTGCGCCGCTTCAGGCTCGGCCCGTGTTCGCGCAGCCCCTCCTCGTACTCCTGCACGGGGCCACGCAGACGGTCCGCGAAACGGCCCGCGCCCGATTGGCGGAAGCGGATGACCGTCTCGATGTCCACGCCGGCCTCGGCGGCCACCATCTGGAGGGTCTTGCGTCTGGCCGGCCGCCAGCTCAGCTTGAACGGCTCACCCGCCCACAACGGCTCGGCGGCGCCGATGCGGATCCTGTCCCCGAGTTTCAGCTCGTCGAGCCGCACCCAGGAGCCGTCACCCCGCATCACGCGGTGGTTCGTGGAGCCCGTCAGCTCCAGCCGCCGGCGCGTGCGGATGGCCACCGTCTCACGGTCCGTGAACCTGGCCCAATCATAGACGCGCCGCTGCCCCTCGCCGTCGTTCACCGCGGCCGCGTGCCTGCCATCCACCAGCTCGGCCATGCGGATGACGCCGCAAGATGTCAACACATAAGCATCTCCTGTCGTGCAGGCCCACCCCTCGTTGATTATCTTCGTCATTCCTTGAGGTGCAAAGTAATAGGCCTCGTCTCGGACGATGGAGAGGATGTCGCGCTGCCACGGCTTGAGGGGGGCGTGCTCGATGAGGAAGAGGAGGATGTCCTTCTGCGGGTTCTCGGGGAAGGCGCGGGCGGCCTCCTCGGCCTTCTTGCGCCGCAGGTCCTCCTCGGCCTTGAGGACGTCGGGCGGGTTGATGTACTCGTCCATGTAGTCCTTGGACTTGAAGCGCGTGCCGTGGCCCGTCTGCTCCTGCTCGGGCGAGAAGTCGTAGCGGGACACCTCGTCGCGGCGCTTGATGGCGACGGAGTGGACGTCGATGAGGTCGTCGATGGACATGCAGCGGTCCATGAACGCCTCGACCTCGTCCTCGCCGTGCTTCTCGGCGTAGGAGCGGATGCGCGCCCCGTGGTTGGCCATCTCGTCCATCATCTTGCGGCTGGTGTGCCCGAAGTAGGCGTTGTTCTTGAAAAAATCGCAGTGCCCATAGACGTGCGCCATCACCAATTTCTGATCGACCACATGATTCGAGCGCATCAGGTAGGCGTAACACGGGTCGTTGTTGATGACCATCTCGTAGATCTTCGACAGCCCGTAGTCGTAGCCCTTCTTCAGCTCCTCGAACTGCATGCCGAACGACCAGTGCGGGTAGCGCGTCGGGAACCCGCCGTACGCGGCGATCTCGTTGAGGTCCTCGGCGTCGATGACCTCGAAGATGGTCTCGTAGAAGTCCAGCCCGTATCCGCGGGCGTACCCCTCGATCTCCATCTTCAACGCGGCCAGGTGGGGCGGGAGGCGGGTGTCGTAGGGGGTGTTCATGGTGCACAAGGATGAATGATGAAGAATGAAGGATGAAAAGGCGCCGCATTGGCTCGGCTCACCTTCCCGGACCCGCTTCATCCTTCATCCTTCATCCTTCATCCTTTCTGGTTAGCGGCCCGTCCCGAGGAACTCCTTGATGGAGCCGAGGATCGAGTCGCGGTCCGGCACGCGGCTGCACACGATGTTGTCGCTCTCGTCGGTCAGCTCGTTGACGTGGTCGAAGAACTCGCCCGAGCCGTACGGGCTCTCCACCTGCCCGTAGCCGAACAGGTTGATCCGCGGCAACAGCTTTTCCTTGAGCAGCGACAGGCAGACGGCGTTGTCGTCGCCCCAGTTGTCGCCGTCGGAGAAGTGGAAGCAGTACGCGTTCCACTCCGACGCCGGGTAGCGCGTGGCCAGGATCTTCTCGCACAGGGCGTAGGCGCTGGAGATCTTGGTGCCGCCGGACTCGCGGGTGTGGTAGAAGGTGTGCTCGTCCACCTCCTGGGCCTGGGCGTCGTGGATGATGTACACCGTCTCCACGCCCTGGTAGTGCGCCTTGATCCACGTGTCGATCCAGAACGCCTCGATGCGGACGATCTCCTTCTGCTCGTCCGTCATCGACCCCGACACGTCCATCATGTACACCAGCACGGCCACCGCCTGCGGCAGCTTCACCTCGCGCCAGCTCCGGTACTGCTTGTCCGCCCGGATCGGCACGACGATGGGGTCGCCCTTGTCGTACGTCCCCGAGCTGATCTGCCGCTTCAGCGCCCGCTTGAACGTCCTCTTGAAGTGACGCAAAGACTCCGGCCCGGTCTGGCGGATGCCGGTGTACTTGTCCTTGGTGGTGACGATGTTCTTCTTGCCGCGCGGCTCGATGCGTGGCAACGCCAGCTCCTCGCCGAGGATGCTGGCCATCTCCTCCATCGTGAGATCGACCTCGAGGATGTGCCCGCCGGGCTGGTCGCCGGCGCCCTGTCCCGGCTCGTTCTGCCCGGGGCCGATGGGCTGGCCGGGCTGGCCCTGCCCGGACCCGACGCCGCCGGCCCCCTTGTTGCCGTAGCGGAATTGGGGGATGTCGATGGACGGCAGCGGGATCGAGACGAGGTCCTTGCCCTTCTTGCCGATCATCTCGCCGCGCGAGATGTACTTCGACAGGTTGGACTTGACCTTGCCGCGCACCAGCTTGCGGAACCGCTGATGGTCACGCTCGATCTTCTGGCCCATGTCGCTTCGCTCCAGTTTTCAGTTTTCAGTTTTCAGTTTTCAGTTGAACAGCCGGGCTCGTGGAGCGGTCACGGCCCACGGACGGGCCAACTGAAAACTGAAAACTGAAAACTGAAAACTACTTCTTCGTCTGCCCCCGTGCGAAGATGCTCGCCACGAACGTCAGCACGTCCGTCGCGCTCGACTCGTTGTAGCCGTAGTTGCGGATCAGACGGCTCTTCACGATGTCGATCTTCTCCTGCGTCGCCTTGTCCACCACGTTGGAGACCAGGCTCGTCAGCTTGATCGTGTCCTTCTGGTCCTCGAACAGCTTCAGCTCCAGCGCCTTCTGCAGCCGCTCGTTCGTCTTGTAGTCGAACTTCTTGCCGTCCAGGGCCAACGCGCCGATGTAGTTCATGATCTCCCGCCGGAAGTCGTCCTTGCGCCCCTCCGGGATGTCGATCTTCTCCTCGACGCTCCGCATCAGCCGCTCGTCCGGCTCCTCGTAGTTGCCCGTGTAGCGGTTCCGCACCTTCTCGCGCTGGGTGTAGGCCCGCACGTTGTCGATGTAGTTGGAGCACAGCCGGGAGAGCGCGTCCTCGTCCGCCGCGATGGCCCGCTGCACCTCGTTCTTGACGATGTCCTCGTACTCCTCGCGCACCACCGCCAGCAGCTCCCGGTACTTCTGCAACGTCTCCTGGTTCGTGATCAGCGAGTGGTGCCGCAGCCCCGACTCCAGCTCGTGCAGCACCATGAACGGGTTGACGCAGTCCTCGTCCGGGTGCGCCACGATGGCGTTGCTGATCTTGTCCTGGATGTACCGCGGGCTGATGCCGTGCATCCCCTCGTTCGGCGCCTCCCTCTTCAGCTCGATGATGTTGTCCTCGGTGAAGCCCGGCAGCGTCTTGCCGTTGTACAGCTTCATCTTCTGCAACAGCGACAGGCCCGCGTGCTTCGGCTGCTCCAGACGCGTCAGCACCGCCCACATGGCCGCGATCTCGATGGTGTGCGGGGCGATGTGCTTGCCACGCACGCGCTCGGTGTTGAAGTCCTTCTCGTAGATGCGGATCTCGTCACGCAGCCGCGTCACGTACGGCACGTCGATCTTCACCGTGCGGTCGCGGAGCGCCTCCATGAATTCGTTATTCTGCAAACGTCGATATTCTGGCTCATTGGTATGACCTAGTATAACTTCGTCAATATCCGTCTGGGCGAACTTCTTGGGCTTGATCTTGTGCTCCTGGCTGGCGCCGAGGAGGTCGTACAGGAACGCCACGTCGAGCTTCAGC
>CAZVZK010000233.1:0-11449 GCA_964630925.1 uncultured Alcaligenaceae bacterium | reverse complement strand
TTCGCCCCACCCGGCCACACCACACGTCTACTTCCGTCTCATTCCCACACCCGCCAGAGCGGTTACCTTTGGGATTGTACCCTGACGCCTGTGTGGCGAGGAGAGTGGGGGAAGACTTGCCGGAGACACCGACACCTCGTCTGGCCGCGGCTCGCCTTGCCCGGAGCCGGTGAACTGGTGTATGCTACACCTCTCACCGGCACCCAAGGGCCACGATGAATGCCCGCCACCATCCCGCCCGGCACGCGCGTCCTCACCGTCGGCGAGGTCACGCGCGTCGTCAAGCACCTCCTCGAACAGACCCTCACCGACATCTGGGTCGAGGGCGAGGTGTCCAACCTCGCACGCCCCGCCTCCGGGCACGTCTACCTCACCCTCAAGGACGAGGAGTCGCCCCTCCGCACCGTCGTCTACCGCGGCGTCGCCCTGCGCCTGCGCTTCGACCTGCGCGACGGCCAACGCGTCATCATCCGCGGGCGGCTCTCCGTCTACGCCCAGCGCGGCGAGTACAACCTCCTCGCCGAGGAGGTCCACCCCAAAGGCATCGGCCCGCTCGAGCTGGCCTTCCGCCAGCTCAAGGAGAAGCTCTCCCTCGCCGGCTACTTCGAGCCTCGCCGCAAGAAGCCCCTCCCCGCCGTCCCACGCCGCATCGGCCTGCTCAGCAGCTCCACCGGCTCCGCCGTGCGCGACGTGCTGGAGACGCTCGCCCGCCGCTGGCCCGCCGCCGAGGTGCTGGTCTGCCCCGTCCGCGTCCAGGGTGACGGCGCCGCCACCGAGGTGGCCGCCGGCCTCGACCTGCTCAACCGGGTCACGGGGACGCTCCCCATCGACGTGATCCTGATCGCGCGGGGGGGCGGCAGCCTCGAAGACCTGTGGGCGTTCAACGAGGAGCCGGTCGCCCACGCCATCCACCGCTCGGCGATCCCCGTCATCACGGGCATCGGGCACGAGGACGACCTGACCATCGCCGACCTCGTCGCCGACCGGCGGGCGTTGACGCCCACGGACTCCGCCCAGCGGGCGGTCCCCGACCGCGCGGAGATGCTCCAGGCGTTCGAGACCCACCGCGCGCGGCTGGGCTCGGCTTTGGCCCGCACCGTCCAGATCGCGAAGGCCCGGCTCGCCCAGATCGACGCCCGACTGAAGCGGGGCGCCGACACCCGCGCCGAGGGTGGCAGGTCGCGGCTGGAGTCTGCCGCCGGGCGGCTGGAGGCGCTCAGCCCGCTGGCGGTGCTGTCGCGCGGCTACAGCATCACCCTCACCGAAGGCCAGGTCGTCCGTGATGCGGCGGACGTGAAGCCGGGGGACCGGATCGTGACGCGCCTCGGGCGCGGTGTGTTGTCGAGCGTCGTGGAGGGCGGTCATGGGTGAAGAGGGGCGTCCGTTCGAGGAGGCACTCGCCGAGCTGGAGAAGATCGTCCGCGACCTGGAGGCCGGGAATCTCGGCCTCGACGAGGCCCTGGCACGCTATGAATCTGGGGTCGGCCTCGTCCGCGAGTGCCACGGCAGGCTGCGCGACGCCGAACAGCGTATCCTCGTCCTTACTGGCCTCGCCGAGGACGGCACGCCGGACACTGCCCCGTTCGCGCACCAGGCGACGGCGGATCAGGTGGGTGGGCCCATCCGAGCGGAGGGCGAGCCCCCCACAGACCCCCCGGTGCCCACCCGCAAGCGGGCGAGTAAACGCACGGCGACGGGCGGCGGGTTGTTCGGCGAGTAGATCTCCCGTTGCCCCGTTTGCGCGGATGATGCTATATTCGCCGAAAGTCCCCAACACGCGGGCCAGCGATGCCTCCGTCCTTCGCCGACTTCCTGAGCGAGCGCCGCGCCGCCATCGACGCCCGGCTCGACGACGGCCTGCGCCCCGCCCCCGGCGTGCCCGCCGACCTGCTGGAGGCGATGCGGTACAGCCTCCTCGCCCCCGGCAAGCGTCTGCGCCCGCTCCTCGTGTTGCTCGCCGCCGGGGCGTGCGGTTCCCAGGATGAGGCGGCCTGGCCGGCCGCCGCGGCGGCGGAGATGGTGCATGTCTACTCGCTCATCCACGACGACCTGCCGGCGATGGACGACGACGACCTGCGCCGCGGACTGCCGACCTGCCACATCAAGTTCGGCGAGGCGACGGCCATCCTCGCGGGGGACGCTCTCTTGACGCTGGCTTTCCAGACCGTGGCCGAGGGCTTCCCGGGCGCCTGCGCCGCGGCGATGTGCGCCGACCTCGCCCGCGCCGCCGGCCCCGCCGGCATGGTCGGCGGGCAGGCCGACGACCTGGCGATGGAGAGCGGGCGGGCGGCGGAACGCACCGTCGAGGCGCTGGAGCACGTCCACCTGCGCAAGACGGGCGCCCTGTTCCGCGCCTGCATGCGGCTGGGCACGCGGGCGGCGCACGCCCACGCCCCCGAGGGGCCGCCCGCGGGTCTGCTCGACAGGCTCGACCGGTACGGGCGCTGCCTCGGGCTGGCGTTCCAGATCACGGACGACCTCCTCGACGCCACCGGCGACGCCCGCCGCATGGGCAAGAAGGCCGGCAAGGACGCGGGGCGCAATAAGCTGACCTACCCCGGCCTGCTCGGCGTCGAGGAGAGCCGGGCCAGGGCCGAGGCGCTGGGCCGCGAGGCCCGCGACCAGCTCAAGCCGCTCGGGCCCGCGGCATCCCGATTGCATGATCTCATGACATTCGTCCTGACCCGTGACCGCTGAACCATCATCTGGGGGGGAGGGCTTCGCCCACTCCCCCCCGCCCCTGGCAACGGCAGAGGATTGACGCCATGACCCCCATCCTCCCCCGGATCGCGTCGCCGAAGGATCTGCACGCGCTGTCCGACGGCCAGCTCGACCGGCTGGCCCAGGAGATCCGCGACGAGCTGGTGCGGGCGCTTACGCTGCGCCCCGCCCACTTCGCCAGCAACCTCGGCGTCGTCGAGCTGGCCATCGCCCTGCACCTGACGTTCGACTTCAGCAAGGACAGGCTCATCTGGGACACGGGCCACCAGATCTACCCGCACAAGCTCCTCACGGGCCGGCACGCCCAGTTCGACACCATCCGTACGCGCGGCGGCCTCATGGGCTACCCCAACCCGCACGAGAGCCCCTACGACCTGTTCATGACCGGCCACGCCGGCTGCTCCGTGTCCACGGCGCTCGGCCTGAAGGCCGGCGACGGCGTGATGGGCGAGGATGGCCGTTACTCGGTGGCGGTGGTGGGCGACGGCGCCCTGCCGTCGGGCGTGGTGTTCGAGGCGCTGAACAACGCCGGGGGGCTGAAGAAGAACTTCCTGGTCATCCTCAACGACAACGAGATGTCGATCTGCCCGCGCGTGGGCGCGCTGGCGTCGATGCTCGATCGCACGCGCCTCAGCAACTTCTACCAGCAGTCGAAGAAGCACATCCGCGAGTGGCTCAAGAACATCCCGCTGGTGGGCGGGCTGGCGACGCAGGCCATCGAGCAGCTCAAGGACGGGGTGAAGGCGTTCTTCTCGGGCGGCGTGTTGTTCGAGGAGCTGGGCTTCCGCTACATCGGGCCGGTAGACGGGCACGACCTGCACGGGCTGCGCCGCTGGCTGCGCGACGTGAAGGACCAGGAGGGCCCGGTCCTGCTGCACGTCCTGACGCAGAAGGGCAAGGGGGTGCCCGAGGCGTGCGCCGACCCGGTGAAGTACCACACCCCGCCGGTGTTCGAGGAGGTCGGGCCGGGGCGGTCCGTGCTGGCGCTGCGCAAGGGCGGCTCGCGGGCCTACACGGACGTGTTCTCGCAGGCGATCCACCACGCGATGCAGTCCGACCCGCGCGTGAGCGTCATCACGGCGGCCATGTGCCAGGGGAACAAACTGGAGAAGGTGCGCGACGACTTCCCGGACCGCTTCTTCGACGTGGGCATCTGCGAGTCGCACGCCGTGGCCTTCGCCGCCGGCATGGCCAAGGCGGGGGCGCGTCCCATCGTGGACATCTATTCGACGTTCCTGCAGAGGTCGTTCGACCAGATCTTCCAGGAGGTGTCGCTGCAGAACCTGCCGGTGGTGTTCACGATGGACCGGGCGGGCCTGACCGGCCCCGACGGGCCGACGCACCACGGGGCGTACGACATCCCGTACATGCGGATGTTCCCGAACATGGTCGTGACGGCGCCGGGCGACGAGGCCGACGCGGCGCCGCTGCTTGCCTTCGCGCTGGCGCACCCGTCGCCCGTCGGCATCCGCTACCCGAAGGCGAACCTGGAGCGGATCCCGCGCACGCCGGCGCCCATCGAGCTGGGCAAGGCGGAGGTCATCCGCGAGGGGGCCGACGTGGTGCTGGTCGCGTTCGGCACTCTGCTCTCCAACTGCGTCAAGGCCGCCGACGAGCTGGCGGCGGAGGGGCTGTCGGTGGGCGTGGTGAACGCCCGCTTCTGCAAGCCGCTGGACCGCGAGGTGATCGTCGGGGCCGTGGCGTCGGGCGCCGTGGTCGTGACGGTGGAGGAGGGGGCGCTGGAGGGCGGATTCGGCAGCGCGGTGCTGGAGGCGGCCAACGCGGCGGGCGTGGACGCCTCGCGCGTGGTGCGGCTGGGGCTGCCGGACCATTTCGTGATGCACGCGGAGCGGAGTGAGCAGTTGGCCGAGCTGGGCCTGGACGCGAAGGGGGTCGCCGCGGCGGCGCGGGCCAAGGTGGGCGCCGCCGTGGGCTGATGCCGGAGGGCGTGGTATCATGGCCGGTGACCCCGGGGGCCCGTCCATGTTCAACAGCAACGACCTGACTGAGCGCGTCCGCCGCGTGCCGTTCACACCGTTCCGCATCCACACGAACGGCAACGAGGACTTCGACATCACCCACCCGGACAATGTCCTCGTGGGGCGGCGCGAGGTGGCCATCGGGATCACGCTCCCCGATGACCCGATCCATTTCGACCGTCTGGTCCGCGTCGCCATCCTGCACATCACGTCGATCCGCGATCTGCCCGTCGGCGCCCCGGCGGCGGGTGACGGCGGGAATGGCAACGGGGCGGCTCCCTGACCGTGGGCCCGCCGTGGCCCGATGAGCCGAATCACGGAGGATGTATGGGCCTGTTCCTTCTCGCGTTCCTGTCCGCCGGCGCCGACCCAGAGCCGCGGATCACCCCTGAAGGGCCGCCGCCGACACTCGTCTTCCTGACGGTGTCCGCCGGGAAGGTGGTGAGGCCGGTGTTGGGCACCGTCGTGCGGGAGGAGGAGAAGGAAGTCGTCAGGGTCGTCGGCGGGCGGGTGGTGCGGGAGCTGGTGCCGATCACCCGCGGCGGTCCGGGCCTGGTCGAGCGCCCTTGGCCGATGGAGGGCGCGACGTTCGGCCTGGCCGGCGGAGGGCGCATCGACGCCGCCGCCTTCAAACAACGCCTTGGGGAGGGCGCGGCCGTGATCGTCTCCGCCGACGGGCGGCCCGTCCATCCGGGCTACCTGAAGGCGTTCAAGCCTTCCACGCTCGTCCTGATCCCGGCCCCCTGACCGCGGCACGGGTTTCGTCGGGGCGAGGCTTGACGGGCGGGGAGCGAAGCGGGAGGATGACATCTGCCCCCTCGCATCCACACGGAGAGCCCCATGGGCCGATCCCTCCTCGCGCTCCTCGCATGCGCATCGTTCGCCGCCGGTGCCGATTGGCCGCAGTGGCGCGGCATCAACCGTGACGGGAACTCGGCCGAGACGGGCCTCCTGAAGGAGTGGCCCAAGGGCGGCCCGCCGCTCGCCTGGCAGTCGAAGGGCGGCGGACGCGGCTACTCCAGCATCGCCATCGCGGCGGGCAAGGTCTACACCGTGGGCGACGGCCCCTCGACCGAGGAGAGCAAGGACGAGTACCTGATCTGCCTCAACGAGAGCGACGGCAAGCGTGTCTGGCAGGTGAAGCTCGGCTCGCCCTACATCAATCGTAACGACTCCTGGGGCAGCTCGCGCTCGACGCCGACCATCGACGGCGAATACCTGTACGTCATCACAGGGTCGAAGGACGTCGCGTGTCTGAAGACATCGGACGGCTCCGAGGTGTGGCGGAAGGGGCTGGAGAAGGACTTCGGCGGCAAGAAGGGCGACAGCTGGAGCTACAGCGAGTCGGTGCTGATCGACGGCGACCACGCCATCTGCTCGCCGGGCGGCAAGTCGGCGATGGTGGCGCTGGACAAGAAGACGGGCAAGACGGTGTGGACGGCGACGCTGCCCGGCAACCCCGGCGCCGGCCACTCGTCGGTCATGCCCTCCACGGTGGGCAAGACGCGCGTGCTCGTCCAGACCTGCGGGGGCAACCAGTCGAAGACGGGCTTCGGCTTCGGCGTGCGTGCCTCCGACGGTAAGGTCCTCTGGACCGTCCCGAACTTCAACGCCACCGCCGTCATCCCCACGCCGGTGATACTCGGCGAATACGCCCTCATCGCCAAGGGGTACGGCGGGGGCGGCATCCTCCTCAAGCAGGCCGAGGGCGACGACGGCGTGTCGGCCGAGAAGGTGTACCCGATCAATAGCGGCATGTCCAACAAGCACGGCGGGATCGTCCGCGTGGGCGAATACGTCTACGGCGACACGGAGGACGCCGGCTCCCCATTCTGCGCCGAATGGAAGACGGGCAAGCAGAGGTGGAAGGGCCGCACCACGGGCCGCTCCATCTCGCTGTGTGCCGCCGATGGCCACCTCTACATGCACTCGGCCGACGGCACGATGTCGCTGGTGCCGGCGGCCCCCGAGGGCTTCAAGGTCGTCGGCTCGTTCAAGCTGCCGGGCTCGGGCGGGCGTCCGGGGTGGTCGCACCCAGCCATCGCCAACGGCAAGCTGTTCGTCCGCGAGGGCGACGCCATCCTGTGCTACGACATCAAGGCGAAGTGAGGCGTCACCTGGGGCGTCAGCGGTTCTGGCTGCTGGCGAGGGGGGATGCGTCAGCGCCCCGTGTCACGCAGCGTCAGCGCCTCGCTGACGTGGCGCGCGTTCACGAATCAGTAGTCCTCCGGCCGAAAGGACGCCGATGAAGCGCATCATGGTCCTCGGCAACGCCAACCGGCCCGGCGTCAAGGAGGAGGCCGGGCGGCTGATCCCCTTCCTCGCCCGCCATGCCGAGATCGTCCACGAGGATTTGTATCAGGTCTCCGACCTCGGCGGCGTCGATGCCGAGCTGTGCGTCGTCCTCGGGGGCGACGGGGCGATCATCCGGGCGGCCCGGCAGATGGGCTACCGGCAGACGCCGGTCCTCGGCATCAACCTGGGCCGGCTCGGCTTCCTGGCCGACCTCACCAGCGAGGAGCTGTGCGAGGCGTTCCCCCGCGTCGTCCAGGGCGGGTACACCATCACCGAGCACCTGATGTTCGAGGCGACGCACCGCCTCCCCGGCGGCATCGCCTCGGCGCCGGCCCTGGGCTTCAACGAGATCGCCGTCCAGGCCGGGCCGCCCTTCCACATGCTCGACCTCGACCTGTCCATCGACAACGAGCAGGTCGCACGCATCTCCGGCGACGGGCTGATCGTCTCGACGCCGGTCGGCTCGACAGCCCACTCCCTCTCCGCCGGCGGGCCGATCCTCAGCCAGGAATTGTCGGCGTTCGTCGTTACGCCGATCTGCCCGCACGGCCTGACCAGCCGGCCCGTCGTCGATTCGGCGGACAAGGACTACACCGTCGCCGTGCGTCGCGGCGGGGACACCGCCTGGCTCGTCATCGACGGGCAGGAGTGCCTGCAACTGGCCGAGGGGGCGACGATCACGGTCCGCCGCGCCCCGGTCACGTTCAAGCTGGCGCGGGCGGCGGGGCGGAGTTTCTACCGCACCCTGCACGACAAGCTGCACTGGGGTACGCAGCCGGCGTACCGGGCCGAGCGGCCCCCGAGCGAACAACAAGGCCCCGCCGGGCGTACAGAGGTCATCCCCCCGCCACCGGCGGGCTGACAGACCGTTCACCGCGGGCCGACCCCGATGCTCAACCCGACCAACCTGATGGTGGGGGCCGTGCTGGCCCTGCTGCAATTCCTCCTCGCCCTCCCCTGGCTGGCGTTCCTCCTCGTCACCCGCGAGCAGTGGGCGAGGCTGCGCGGCCAGCCCGTGACCACCTGGCTCATGCCGCTCGTGGTGGCCGCCCTGGTCGTGTGCATCGGCCTGCCCGCCGCGGTGTTCTCCAGTGTCACCGACAAGGACGGCCTGGAGTCCGCCGGCCGCTATTACACGGCCCTGCTCCAGGCCCAGATCACCGTGGACCTGTTCCTCGCCATCTTCTGGCTCGTGCTGCTCGTGTGGCCGAAGGGCGGGGCGGTTGCCCTGGCCGCCTTCTTCGAGAGCGTGCGCCAGCCGGTGTTCTGGCTCCTCTTCGCGCTCGGCAGCTTCCTGATGTTCGTGTGGATCATCGTGCCCTACTTCACGTTCGGGGAGGACTACCTCGTCGTGAAGCAGCTCGGGTACGACACCATCATGCTGGGGGCGGTGATCCTCGGCTGCCTGGGCGCGAGCATCTCGATCAGCGACGAGATCGAGGGGCGGACGGCGGTGACCGTCATGAGCAAGCCGGTGAGCCGCCGGCAGTTCATGCTCGGCAAATTCCTCGGCGTCGTGCTGGCGTGCCTGTTCCTGTTCGGGCTGATGGCGGTGGTCTTCGAGCAGGTGCTGATGATCAAGCACTGGTGGGACCGGCTGGAATCCCTGGAGGTGAACAAGAGCACCCTAACGCCGTCGGCGGCCTCGCTCGTCGGCATCGTGCCCACATCGCCCTATCTGCTGGGGTCGATCCAGAACAGCGGGCTGCCTCAGCAGTCGCAGGACCTTCTCCGTGGCGTGGCCCAGTGGGTGTCGCACGCCGGGGACACGCTGCCGGTGCTGGCGCTGTGCTTCTCGCAGGTGATGGTGCTGGTGGCGCTGTCCGTGGCGCTCGCGACGCGCGTGCCGATGGTGGTGAATGTGGTGACGGTGCTGGCGGTGTACTTCCTGTCGCACCTGACTCCGAAGCTCGTCGCCATCGCCCAGAAGGCGCAGGCGGAGAATCCGGGGGCGCCGGTGGGGCGCATCCTGGGGTTCGTGTCGCAGGTGTTCGACACCGTGCTGCCGGACCTAGGGGCGTTCAGCATGGACCCGGCCCTGTTGAGCGAGGCGCCGCCGCGGGCCGACCTGTTCCTGCGGTATGTCGGGGCGGTGTCGCTCTACGGCGTGGTGTACACGGGGATCGTGCTGCTGTTCGGGCTGATCCTGTTCGAGGACCGCGACGTGGCGTGATAGGCCCTGCCGGATGTTCCGCCCGCGCCGCGCGTCCAGGCGCGCCGACGCGCCGGCTCGCATGGGCAACGCCTCCCCCCTCTGTTATCATCGACCAATGCGGCACCGCCGACAGGCGCGGGCCGCATCGGGACAGCGGAGGAGCGGCGCCGTGGCGAAAGACGAATCCAAGCCGAACGAGCCCGCCTACGCGAAGGCGCTGGGCTACCTGAACACCAGCGGGTCGGCTGTTTGGCTGGCCCACCTGTCGGCCATCGGCGCCTGCCTGGTCGTCATCGGCCTGCTCGGCGTGCTGTGGCTATTCATCGACTACCTCGACCACCACGGGCGCATCCCGCGCTACGGCGAGCTGTCGTACACGCAGCGTCGGGAGGTGCAGGAGCGTTGGCGGAAAGCCGACGCGGCCACGCGCAAGACGTGGCTCGACTGGACCGGGCGGCCCATCGCCCGAGACCCGGGCCTGCTGGAGTCACAGACGCCCCTGACCGACGCCCAGGCGGAGGTGATCTGGCCGGAGATCGTGTGGACGTACCTCGCTGCCCGCTACGGCGACGCGGCCACGGACGAGGTGTTCGTCGATGATCCCGCCGAGCCGTCTGGGATGCGGATGTCCACTGGGGACCACGGCCTCTTGAGCCTGGCCGTGCGGAGCGAGCTGCGGACCGGCCCGAGCGTCGTCCCACTCATCACCGGGTGGAATCGGTGGGCGTGGAACGGTGGGGTGGCGGATTTCTCGATCTTCCCGCCCTTCCTCGCCGGCATGGCGATCCTGACCATCCTCCTGGGCCTGGCCGGGGCATTCCTCGTCATCCTGAACCGCGAGATGGCCGCCCGGGCGGCCACGGACGCCAGCGGGCGGCTGCGGCGGGCCGTGTACCACCACACGTTCCGGCTTGGGCAGCTCGCGATCCGGGTCCTGGGGCCGAGCGAGGCGGTGACGATCCTCACGCGGCACATCGAGGCGCTGCACGACTCGTTCTACGCCCGACTCACCGTGTACTTCCGCGAGCCGGTGATGCTGGGCCTCCTCGTCCTGTTCGCCCTGGTCACGGAGCCGCTGCTGGCGGTGGCGTTCCTTCTGTTCGTGCTGGTGGTGTACGCGGTCGGCGTCAAGTTGGTGAACACCTTCCGCCGGCAGTCCAAGCTGGCGACGACGGTGGCGGCGGAGCGCCTGACGATCATCCGCGAGAGCCTGATGATGATGCGTCTGGTGAAGACGTACCTCATGGACCAGTTCAACCAGAACCGGATGGAGCGCCAGCTCTCGCGTTACGGCTCGGTGCAGCGGCTGCGGCACCGGGCCGACGCGATGGCGTTGCCGCTGCTGGTGCTGCTCGGCGGGGCGTGCGCCCTGATCCTGTTCTACGTCGGCGCCCTGATGGTGCTTTACGGCGGTCTGTCGCTGGCCGGGGGCGGCGTGATGGTGGCCACGCTGCTCATGCTGTACCCGCCGCTGGACCGCTGGCTCGAGATGCGGACGGTGGTGAAGCGGGGCAACGAGTCGGCGGAGCAGGTGTTCGGGTTCCTCGACCGGCGGAGCGACGTGGGCCAGGTGCCGGGGGCGGAGTTCCTCGCGCCGATGTCGAAGGCCCTGGAGTTCGACAACGTGACGCTGCGCGACCCGAGCAGCAAGCGGACGCTGCTGGAGGACGTGTCGCTGACGATCCCGGCCGGGCAGCGGATCGGGCTGGTGGGTACGGACGAGCTGGAGAAGCAGGCGCTCATCTACCTGATCCCGCGCCTCCTGGACCCGACGGCGGGGGAGATCCGCATCGATTCGCGCAACCTGCGCTGGGTGACGCTCGACTCGCTGCGGGCGCAGGTCGGCCTGGTGATGATGCACAACCTCGTGTTCCACGACACGGTGCGGAACAACATCGGCTGCGGTGACCCGGCGTACACGCTGCCGCAGATCATCGAGGCGGCGAAGATGGCGCACGCGCACAAGTTCATCCAGGCGTTGCCGCAGGGGTACGAGACGCCCATCGGGGAGATGGGGCACTCGCTGACGCTGTCGGAGCAGTACCGCGTCGCCCTGGCGCGGGCGATCCTGCGTGACCCGGCCCTGCTGATCATCGAGGAGCCGGACGCGGACCTCGACGACGAGACGAAGAGCCTGCTGGACGACACGATGGCGCGGCTCCTGCCGGAGCGGACGACGATCTTCCTGCCGCACCGGGTTTCGACCCTGAAGACGTGCGGGCGGATCTACCTGATCAACAAGGGCAAGGTCGTGGCGGCGGGCTCCCACAAGGAGCTGATCGCCGGGAACAAGCTGTAC
>CAZVZK010000232.1:0-11629 GCA_964630925.1 uncultured Alcaligenaceae bacterium | reverse complement strand
GATCAGGCAGGCGAGGGAGAGCAGGGAGACGCGGGTCATCGATGGTCCTCCGAAAGGCGATCAGGTCAGGGGGGCTGGCTGGGGACGGGCATCCTCGAACGTGAACAGCTCGCGGACGGCGACGCGGAAACCCGGCAGCACGGGGGCGCCGTCGAGCGTACCGGCCTCGTTGACGGCGGTGAAGGCGTCGGGGCTCGTGTAGACGCGCACCAGACGCAGCTCGGGCTCGACCTCCCAGACGAGCCGCGCCCCGCCGGCGAAATACTCGCGGCGCTTGCGTTCCATCTCGCCGGCGGTGTTGGCGGGGCTCATGACCTCGACGGCGAGGTCAGGGACCGCCCCGAGGACCGGACCGGGGGGCGGCGGCTTGCCCTCAGGGAACCGGCTCCAGGGGTAGAAAGCCGCGTCGGGCATCCGCACCTGCCCGCTGATCCGCGCCGCGCCGGCCTCGCCCAGGACGATGCCGAGCCCGTTGGCGCGGACGTGGGCCATCAACAGGCTCAGTATGACCGCCCCGACGTAGTTGGAAAGCCAGGCCATCGCCTTCTCCACCAGGGTGCCATCGACCAGCTCGAACAGGCCCCGCTTGCTCTCCAGGATCTCGATGTAGCGTTCCTCGGTACAGCCGCCGATGGGGGCGAGCAGGCTGATGCGTTCTGGGGGCACGTCGCCCAGGCGGCGCAGGGCCACCGCGAGGCTCACCCCCTCTGGGCCAGGCAGATGCAACACGGCGCTCATGGTCCACCTCACTTCTTCGCCGGCTGGCCGATGCAGAACAGGTGCTTCGCGCCGCGGACGTACAGGCGTCCGTCGGCCACGGCGGGTGACGACAGGACCGCCTCGCCCAGCTTATTCTTCGCCACCACGTTCGCCTTGGCCGGCGTCGCCTCCATGACCGTCACGTCGCCCTTCTCGCCGAAGATGAAGACCTTGCCGTCGATCATCACCGGCGACGCGGACACCTCCGAGCCGAGCCGGTGGCGCCAGGCCTCCTTGCCGGACTTCGCCTCGCGGCAGATGGCGAAGGCGGAGCCGGCCGGGTCGTAGACGGTGTAGAGGTGGTCCCCCCTGACCAGGGCACAGGGGACGTACGGCGTGGACGAGCCCTCCTGCCAGACCTTGGCCGACTCCGGCAGCTCGCCCTTGCCGCCGAGCTTGATGGCGATCATGTTGCGCGAGCCGTCGCCGTCGCCGGACGCGCAGAACAGCAGGCCGCCGGCGACGACGGACGAGCCGACGGTGCGCAGCGGCTTGACGGGGAACGGCCAGGTGAAGTTCCACCTCTCCTTGCCGTCCGCGGGGTCGTACCCGGTGACTGCCATCGTGGCCGTGACCACCAACGTGCCGTCTTCGAGGAGGAAGGGGGTGGAGTAGCAGGCGCGGTAGGCCTTGCGGCGGACATTCCAGGCGGGCTTGCCGCTGCCGGCGTGGAAGGCCAGCAGCTCGGCCTTCCCGTCCTGGTCGACGTGGACGATCACCTTGCCGTCCACCACGACGGGGGAGAAGCCGGGGCCGTGCTGGCTCTTGAACGCGCCGAGCGGCTGCTTCCAGATGGGCTCGCCGTCGTGCTGGTAGGCGTGCAGCGACACCTTGTCGCCGTCCCAGTAGACGGCGAAGACGCGCGAGCCGTCGCTGCAAGGCGTCGCGGAGGCGAGGCTGCTCTTGGGGTGGGTCTTGCCCTTCGCGCCCGGCACGCTCTTCGTCCACAGCTCGCGGCCCGAGCGGGCGTCGATGCACACCAGCGAGCGCTCCTTCAGCGTCGCGGAGACGAGGAACACCTTGCCGCCCGAGACGATGGGGGACGAGTGGCCGGCGCCGACGGGGGTCTTCCACAGGACGTTGTCGTCCTTCCATTCGACGGGGACGTTCTTATCGTCCGAGACGCCGGTGCCGTTGGGGCCGCGGAAGCGCGTCCAGTCGGCGGCGGGGAGGAGGGAGAGGAGCAGGACGGCGTGGTGCATGGCGGGTGTCTCCTTGGGGGTGTGATTCACCTGAGTAGGTAGGATATCAAGCGGCGAGGGGGCAATAGGCGTCCCAGGCCTCGTCGCCGCTGAGGGACAGGACCCGCAGCGGGGCGATGCGTGCCGCGCCGTCCTCCGCCCAGCGCATCCCGCTCCCCTTCAGCCTCGACCCCACGACCTTGCACGCCGCCTCCGTCGGCCCGCTCCCCACGTCCAGCCCCTGCTTGCGATACTCCGGGTAGTCCGTCCGGTGCAGATTCCCCTCGAAGTACCCCATTAGCCCCCTCCTCTCCTCCGCCACGCACGCCCCCGCCGGCCCGGGCTGCCCGCGCAGGTCCACCTACTGCCGTGACGCACACCCGGTGATGCCGACGGCGGCGGAAATCGCTTGCCGGCGTCCTGCCGGCGGGGGACAATGACTCTCCCCACCCCCCGCACCGCACCGCCTTTGGAGGGCGTCATGCCTGTCCGCTGCCTGTTGCTGTTTGCCGCCCTGACCCTCGTCGCCGCCGCGCCCCCGCCCCCGCGGACGAAGGCCGAGCCGATCATCGATGTGCAGGGCGCCGTCAGGATCGCGGGCAACAGGGTCGAGTACACCGCCACCTCCGGCCGCCTGCCCGTCAAGGACAGGACGGGCAAGGCCGGGGCCAACATCTTCTTCGTCGCCTACACGAAGAAGGGCGTCGAGCGCCTGGAGTCGCGGCCCCTGACGTTCTGCTTCAACGGCGGGCCGGGGTCGTCGGCCGTCTGGCTGCACATGGGGGCGTTCGGCCCGCGCCGCGTCCTCCTCGCCGACGACGGCCGCAGCGCCCCCATGCCGGCCAGGGTCATCGAGAATGAGTGGTCGCTCCTCGACGTGACCGACCTCGTCTTCATCGACCCCGTCAGCACGGGCTACAGCCGCCCCGACGACGACAAGGACGCCAAACTCTTCCACGGCGTCGAGGAGGACGTCTCCTCCGTCGGCGACTTCATCCGCGGGTACGTCGCGAGGTACAAGCGAGCCGCCTCGCCGACCTACCTCGCCGGCGAGAGCTACGGCACCACGCGCGCCGCCGCCCTGTCCAGCCACCTCCAGGACCGCCTGAAGATGAAGCTGGCCGGCGTCCTGCTCATCTCCTCCGTCCTCGACTGGCAGAGCATCCGCTTCGGCGACGGCAACGATCAGCCCTACGCCCTGTACCTGCCGACCTACACGGCCACGGCGTGGTACCACAAGAAGATCGACCGGACCACGACGGGCGACCTGGCTAAGGCGGTCGAGGCCTCGCGGCGGTTCGCCGAGGGCGACTACGCCCAGGCCCTGCGCAAGGGCAACCGCCTCACGGACGCCGAGCGGCAGAGCACGGCGCGGCAGCTCGCCCGCCTCACCGGCCTGCCGGAGAAGCTCATCCAGGCGATGAACCTGCGTGTCTCCGGCCCCGCCTTCTCCCGCGAGCTTCTGCGCGAGACGGGGGAGGTGGCCGGGCGCTTCGACAGCCGCGTCACGGCGTCGGCCAGGCTCAAGCGGGGCGACCCGAGCGACGTGGCCATGCGCCCCGTCTTCACTGCGGGGATGAACGCCTACCTGCCGGGTGGGCTGAAGTACGCCAGCCCGATGCGGTACGAGATCCTCAACCCGCGGGTGCAGCCGTGGAACTTCGGGCCGGCGGGGACCAACCAGTACCTCAACGTCGCGCCCCGGCTGCGTGCGGCGATGCTGAAGAACCCCGCGCTGCGCGTGTTCGTGGCCAACGGCTACTACGACCTGGCGACGCCGTTCGGCGGCACGGAGCACACGCTGGCCCACCTCGGCCCGCGCGCCCTGACCGAGCGGGTGACGATGGCGTACTACGAGGCCGGGCACATGATGTACACGAGCAAGGAGTGCCTGAAGCAGTTGAAGGCCGACATCGCGAAGTTCATGGGCGCGAAGGCCGAGGTGGCCGAGTAGGCCACCCTCAACCCAGGGGGGACACTCCGCGTGCCTGGTCAATCGAGCTTCGTGTTCAGGATGCCGATGTAGAACGAGAACAGGCGGAAGATGGCGAAGATGATGAAGCCGGCGACGATGAGCCAGACGAGGTAGCCGGCGGCCGCCGTCAGCGAGGTGAGGCGGCGCGACGCCTCCTCGTCGTAATGCTCCCCCT
This sequence comes from uncultured Alcaligenaceae bacterium, assembly GCA_964630925.1. Lineage (GTDB taxonomy): Bacteria > Planctomycetota > Planctomycetia > Gemmatales > Gemmataceae > RGDT01. Next base: position 7,539 of record CAZVZK010000232.1, on the reverse strand, counting down.
GACGCTTCATCACCTCCGACAGCGTGCCGCTCTCCTCCGCCACCTCCACGATGCGGATGAAGTCCGAGGAGAACAGCCCCGTGTTGGCCAGCGCGAGGGCCACGTCGTCGCCGGCCTTGACCGTGGAGGTGGCCACGGGGACCGCCTCCTCGAACGCCGGGTTGCCGGTGGCGCGGAGCGACAGCCGCAGCGCCTTGCCGATGGACATGCCCGTCTCCGTGGTAAGCCGAAGCGCGACGCAGAACCGCGACAGCGCGATGGCCTCCAGGCATGGCCCGATGGCCGGCAGCTTCAGCAGCCAGCGGCTCGTGCCGCCGCGTCCGCCGAAGACCCGCCCGATCACGGTGAACGCCAGCCAGCCGAGGACGATCACCCCGACGACGGTGCCGAGGAACGCCGCCGCCCCGGCGGTGCCGGTCAGGCCGATGCCCATGATGTCGATGGGCTTGTTGTCGAAGGGGCTCTTGATCTGGCCCATGAACCAGATGAGGCCGGTGAGGAGGAGGACGGCGAAGGTGAATTGGAAGAGCGGCCAGGCGATGCGGCCCCGGAAGTCGCGCTGGAGAGCGAGCTGGCGCTCGAAGTGCTTCTCCAATTCGTGGAAGATCTCCGGCATCATGCCCGTCTGATCGCCGACGCCCGCCAGCGACAGGAACAGCGGCGGGAACGCGCCGGGCACGGAGGCGAGGGCGTCGGGCAGCGACTCCCCGCGCTCGATCTGCTCGGCGACGCGGGCGGCGACGGGCCGGACGGCGGACGGCCCGCGCTGGGCCTGCTGCCGGAACACCTCCAACAGCGTCAGCCCGGCACCCAGGTAGTGCCGCAGCGTCCGGCACAGCTCGATCAGCGCCTTCAGCGGGAGCCTGCCCAAGGCCGCCCTCCATTTCTGCCCCGTGGAGGATTTCCCACGGCAAGGCTGTTATCAATAGGAATGTCGGCGGGGAGCGTCCTTGCCGGAGGCGGTCATGCCCGAATACGATCCGCGGTACCTGGCCGGCGTCGTCCTGTTCAACGCCGGCGACTACTTCGAGGCCCACGAGGTCTGGGAGGACCTCTGGTCGGAGAGCCACGGCGACGAGCGCCGCTTCTACCAGGGCCTCATCCAGGCCGCCGTCGGCCTGTGCCACTTCGGCAACGGCAACCTCGGCGGGGCCGCCAAGCTCTACGCCTCGGCACGCGACTACATGGGCCGGTGCCCCGCGCGGATGCTCGGGCTCGACGTGCCGGCGTTCTGGGGGCGGATGGCGGCGTGCTTCGCCCCGGTCCTCGGCCCCGGCCCCGTGGAACGATCCTCGAGGCCCGACCCCGCGCTCCTCCCGACACTGACGCTCGACCCAGAGCCGGCCGAATGGCCCGACCCGGAACAATACATCCCCGAAGAAGACTGAGGGGCACAAGGCGGACACCATGAGCGAGTCACTCCTGACCCTCCCGGACGACTTCGACGGCACCGTCCGCCTGTTCCCCCTTCCCAACCTCGTTCTGTTCCCGAGGCTCGCGCAGCCGCTCCACATCTTCGAGCCGCGCTACCGCCAGATGACCGCCGACGCCCTCGCCGGCGACCGCCTCATCGCCCTGGCCCTGCTCGTGTCGGGGGAGAAGGGGGCCGGCCCGCCGCCGATCCACCCGGCGGTGTGCATCGGGCGCATCCTCCAGGAGCAGCGCCTGCAGGACGGGCGTTATAACCTGCTGCTGCACGGGCTGGCGCGGGCGCGGGTGATCGAGGAGATCGACGACGGCCGCGCCTACCGCTCCGCCCGCGTCGCCCTCATGGAGGAGGTCCCCGTGCAGGCCGCCGAGGAGCCGGCGCTGCGCCTGCGGATGGCCGAGCGGGCCTCCCCGTTCTTCGCCTTCCAGCCCGGCGCGCCCAGCCAGCTCCAGCAGCTGATCGAGTCGCCGATCACGCTGGGCGGCCTGTGCGACATCTTCGCCTTCGCCCTGCCCATCGACGTGCAGGGCAAGCAACGCCTGCTCGACGAGGGCGACATCGCGGCACGCGTCCACCTGCTGCTGTCCCTCCTGGAGGGGGCGCCCCCGCCCGCGCCGTCGCCGGCGCGGCGCTTCCCGCCGGCGATCAGCGACAACTGACACCCCTCGCTCCCCGGGGCCGCGGCCCCCCCGCGCCCACCCGGTCACGGGTGGGCCAGCAGGACGCGGAAGCCGACGCTGTTGCCGAACGTGTCGGGCGCCTGGTTCGACCGCCGCGCGGAGCGGGCGTGCATGCCCGTGTAGGCGTGCGACCCGCCGCGGATCACCCGCTCCGTCCCGCGCGCCGGCCCGGCCGGGTCCACGACACGGCCGGGCGGCGGCGTGTCGGAGTAGAAGTCGCTGCACCACTCCCAGACGTTGCCGTGCATGTCGTACAGGCCCCAGGCGTTGGGCTTGTAACTGCCGACGGCGGCGGTCCGGTTGAGGGCCGGGCCCTCCTCCGCGTCCCGGTACGGCTTGACCCCGTGGAAGTTGGCCAGCTTCGAGGAGATCGTGTCGCCGAAGGCGAACGCCGTCGTGGTGCCGGCCCTGCACGCGTACTCCCACTCCGCCTCCGTCGGCAGCCGGTAGCGCCGCCCCGCCTTCTTCTCCGCCGGCAGGCGGCTCAGCTTCTCGCAGAACTCGACGGCCTGTGCCCACGTCACCTGCTCGACGGGGAAGTCGCGGGTGTCGAGGCCGCGCACGTCCTCCGCGCCCGGGGCGCCGGCGGCGAAATGGGACGGCGTGGTGCCCATGACGCGGCGGTACTGCGCCTGCGTCACCTCGAACGCCCCGAGGTAATACGGCCGCGAAATGCTCACCCGGTGCTGCGCCTCGTTCGCGGGGCCGCCCTCCTCCTTCGGCGCCCCCATGATGAACGAGCCGGCGGGGATGCGGGCGAACTTCATGTCGATGGAATTCGTCACCGTGCGGGCGTGGGCGCGGTAGCGGAACAGCACCGGCGACGCCCCGGCCAGGTTGGAGACGAGGTGCGGCGTCTGTTTCGCCCGCGCGTCGATCTCCCTGGCCACCCGCGGCACGCGTTTGAGGGCGTGCTCGGTCAGGTCGCCCCAGGTGATGTCCCCGTCGTCGTCGCGCACCCTGCCCGACAGCACCTCCAGCAGTGCGAACGCGAACGCCCCGTGCCCGCCCAGCCGGTCCGACGCCACGGACGGCTGCCGGCCCGTGTTGGCGAACAGGGCCGACATCCCACGCGGCAGCGGCGGCAGCCTCTCGCTGTCGAGCGGCGCCGCCACGTCCCCGCCGGCGCCGGGGTGGCTGGCGTCCAGGAGGAGGAGCTTGGAGCCGGCCTTGCTCGCGTCGAGGTCCCGGAACAGCTCGTCCAGGCCGACCATCGTGCGCGGGTCCCTGACCTTCGCGTCGCGCGGGCACAGGAAGTTCACGTCGCGCCCGCCGACGCGGAGCCTGACGCCGTGCCCGATGAAGGCGAAGACGAGCTGGTCGCGCTTGCCCTTGCCGGCGGTGAAGTCGCGGATCGCCCCGCGGATGTTGGCGAGGGTGGGGGCGGCGTTGGGGTCGCGGGCCCCCTGCCCCTCGTTCATCAGGGTCACCTTGTACCCGTGGAAGGCCAGCGCCTGGGCCACGTCGTGCGCGTCGGCCCCGGCGTAGGGCAGGGCGGGCAGGTTCTTGCTCTCGTAGACGCGCGGCCCGATGACGAGGGCGGAGCGGCGGGCGTCGCCCGGCTGGGCCAGCGCAAGCGGCGCGAGGAGCATCAAGGCCAGCGGGGCGAGCTGGCGGCGGAGTGCGGTGGCATTCATTGACATGGCTCCGGATAGACACGCTGTAACCAGCAAATGCGGTGCCGTCGTGGCGAGGACCCCACGACCCGGACACACGCCCTCAACGGACGGTCACGAAGTCGTTGTGGTTGAGCAGCGCCAGGACGAACGCCCCGCGCGTCATCCCCTTCAGCGCCGCGACGCACTCGGCCAGCTCCTCCGCCGTGGGCGGCTGGCACAGCACCACCTCGAACGCCGCGCGGGCGAACGCCGCGTCCTCCTTCGCGGCGATCCGGGCGGCGATCTTCTCCGCCGCCGACGACGCGAGCCGGCTGTTCTGCAGCGCCAGCGCCTGCTGCGGCAGGATGCTCTCGCTGCGGCGATAGCACTCCAGCACGTTGGCGTCATCGAAGATCGACAGGAAGAGGTTCTGCTCGTTGTGCGAGTGGAAGAAGTACAAGCTGCGGCGCCCCGTCTCGGCGTTGGCCGACACCGGCGGGCCGCCCAGACGCGTGTCGAGGTCGCCCGCCAGCGAGAGGAGCGAGTCGCGCACCGCCTGCGCCTCCATGCGGATCGAATTCATCCGCCAGTACGCCTTGTTCTCCGGGTCGATGGCCCGGTTCGCCTCGGCGCCCATGCTCGACGCGGTCATCCGGTACGCGGCGCTCGTGACGACCAGCCGGTGGATGTGCTTCATGCTCCAGCCGCTTTCCATCAATTCGCACGCCAGCCAGTCGAGCAGCTCCGGGTGCGTCGGGGCCGCCCCCTTGCGGCCGAAGTCGAACACCGTGGCGACGAGCGGCCTGCCGAAATGCCGCAGCCAGATGTGATTGACCGCGACCCGCGCCGCCAGCGGGTTGTCCCGCGACGTGATCCACCTCGCCAGGGCCGAACGCCGCCCGCTGCTGGTCGCCGGGAACGGCTTCATCCGCGACGCCTCTCCCTCGGTGTTCGACTCCAGCGTCTTCAGCGACCCGCGCAGGGGCGTGAACGCCTCGCTGTTCTCGTCGATCTTCTTCTGGATCGAGAACAGGGCCGCCCGCGCGGCGTCGAGCTTCTTCTGGACGCCGGGCCTCTGCTTCTCCGACGCCAGCGCCAGCTCCAGCTCGGCGCGGGCGATGCCCTCCTCCGCCTCGGCGGCCTTCACCGCCCGCTCGGCCCGGCTCGCGGCGATGTTCTTCTCGCGCGACCTGGCCTTCATCGCCTCCGCGCTGGCGCGGATCGACTCGGGCCGCAGGAGGGCGGCGGCGAGCGCCTTCTCGGCGGCCGCGATGGCGAGCTTCGCCTGGGCCGGCGTCAGCGCGCGGGCCGGGGCGGACGCCGGGCCGGGGGCGACCAGGGCAACATCCGCCGGCAGCGCCGCCAGCTCGAACGCCGTGAATTCCGCCGTCGCGTCGTAGGTGACCAGCTCGACGGCCCCGGCCTTGCGCGGGGCCTCCAGCCGGTAGGCCAGCGCGTGCCGCCCATTCACCTCGACGTTGACGAGCGGGCCACGCACGCGCAAGACCACGTCCTGACCCTGGCCCACCTTCACCTCGCGCGCCTGCGAGGCCGCCGGCGGGTAGACGTAATCCGCGCCGCGCCTGTACGCGATCTGGAGCTTCGGCCCGCCGGCGTACGCGCTCAGGTACGCCAGCACCTCGTTGCCCTCCGCCACGTCGAACGACAGGCCCACCGAGCGATACGTCTTGCCGCCCGTCGGCGTGAAGGCGAAGCGGGCCACGAAGTCCGCCGGGACCTCCTTCTTCAAGCGCATCACGGCGCGGGTGGCGGCGATCTCGGATTGCACCAGCCTGCCGCCGACGTTCGCCCACTTCCCACCCTTGCCCTCCCACAGCTCGGGCTTCGCGGCGCGGAAGTCGTCCTGCACCAGCGGCTTGATCGGCCCCGGCGCGGGCCTGTCGTCGGTGGGTGTCCTGCGGGCCGCGGCGACGGCCTCGCGGGCCGAGGCGATCTTCGCCTCCGCCTGACGCAGCAAGGCCGCCAGCGCCGCGGTACGCAGGCCGGCGTGCGCCTCGGGGGGGAGCGATATTGGGCGGATGTCGAGCTTCGCGTTCAACACCGCCGGCAGGCCCGGCGGGATCGGCTTCTTGCGTGGATTCTTCTCGTCGCCGCGGACGAACAGGTACGTGGGGCGGTCCAGGTCGCAGTCGAACGCGCGGGGCACGCCGTCCTTCTCGAAGTCGGTATCGCTCGCGATATCCGTCCGGATCTGGTACGGCTCGAAGAACGCGCGGAAGCGGTAGAAGTCCGTCTGCGCGATGGGGTCATACTTGTGATCGTGGCACTTGGCGCAGTTCATCGTCAGGCCGAGGAACGACTTCGACGTGTGCTCGACCACGTCCTCCAGCCAGGTGTTGCGGTTGAACTTGAAGTAGGAGCGGGCCAGGTAGCCGGTGGCGCGCAGGCGCGAGTCGTCGGCCGGGTGCATCTCGTCGGCGGCGAGCATGTCGCGCACCATCGCGTCGTAGCCGGCGTCGGCGTTGAGCGACTCGACGATCCAGTCGCGCCAGTGCCAGATGTGCTTCTGGCTGTTGCGCACCTCCGCCCCCAGGCCCCACCAGTCGGAGTAGCGCCACACGTCCATCCAGTGACGGCCCCAGCGCTCGCCGTACTGCGGCGAATCCAGCAGACGCCGCACCGCCTTCTCGTAGGCGTCCGGCGAGGCGTCGGTCAGGAACGCCGCCATCTGCTCGCGCGATGGTGGCAGTCCGATCAGGCCGAGGCTGACGCGGCGCAACAGGACGCGGCGGTCCGCCTCGGGCATCGGCGTCAGCTTGCGGGCCTCGCGTCCGGCTGCCAGGAACGCATCAACGGGGTTGCGCCCCGATGCCGCCTTCGGCACCGGCGGGCGCACGGGCGGGCGGAACGCCCAGTGGTCGCGCGGGTCGGCCTCGGGCTTCTCACCCGCCGGCCCCTCCGCCCCGGCGTCGATCCACGCGGCGATGTGGGCGATCTCGGTGTCCTTGAGGTGTTCGCCGTCGGCCGGCGGCGGCATACGTCCGCCCTTGCCCTTGATGCGGAGGACGAGGGGGCTGTCGCCGGACTTGCCCGCGACGATGGCGGGGCCCTTGTCGCCGCCCTTCTTCATCGCCTCGACGGTGTCGAGACGCAGCCCGGCCTTCTGCTGCAGCGCCCCGTGGCACGGCAGGCAGCGGGCCGTCAGGACCGGCTTCACGTCGCGCAGGTAGTCGGCGTGGGTGACGAGGAGCGCCAGGAAGGCGGCGAGCGGGTTCATCGGTGGGGCCTCTTCGGTGGGAATGTCAGTTTATCACGCGGAGAGTGTGTGTGGAAGGAAAACGCCGGCCGTTGGCCGCCGGAGGACGCCCCCTCGTCGCACGGCTCCCGCCGTGCGACGGGCTGACGCGAGGCTCGCGCCTCGCCTGCCTCTGTCGTGGCGATAAGCCTCCCGGCTTGTCGTAGAGCACGCTTCCAGCGTGCTCGCCGATGACGCAACCTGTCCGCATCGCCTTCGTCCCCCGGTAGGTAGCGTCCGCGCCCCCTCGCCTCGATGGCGAGGATTGATTGATTGATCTGTCCAGGGGCGAAGAGGCGATCAGCGACAATCCGTGCCGCGCCCGTCGCCGTCCGCGCCCGAGGCCGGCACCTCCGGGCCGGCCGCGGCGCGTCCGGCGTCCCTCTGATTTTCCCGTTTGGTGACGGAGGGAGTCACCGACTGGCGCCCATCGCCCTCGCGCGGCGCCCCCGCCAGCCCGCGCAGCACTCGCTCGACATCGCCGCCGTCGGGCAGCCCGTCCGCGCGACCAGACGCCTGCGCCGGCGCAGGCTGCGCCGCGTCGCCAAGGCGAGCGGCACGGCGTGAGCGTGCCGT
>CAZVZK010000231.1:0-11637 GCA_964630925.1 uncultured Alcaligenaceae bacterium | reverse complement strand
CAAGGCGCCACGCCAAGCCCGTCGACGAGCCCTCCGTGCTGACTCCGCAGAGCTGAGCCGGCGCACCTCCCCTGGACACGGCCGGGCCGTCCAGCGTACCATGCCGGCCGCCCGATGGGGAGGGCCGCGCATGCAGCTCATGGAAGTGCTGTTCGTCGCCACCGGCTTCACCGGGGCCGTCACGCTCATCTGGCTGGCCCGCATCGCCGCCAGGCTGTTCACGCGCACCCCCGTGGCCTCGGCCCAGTTCGGCCCCGGCGCCTCCGACCGCGTCGTCCGTGAGGTCGGCGCCGCCCGCCGCGAGGTCCTCCTCCTCGCCGGCGACCTCGCCTGCCCACCCATCACCCAGGCGCTCATCGACGCGAAGACGCGCAAGGCCGGCGTCGATGTCATCCTCGGCCCCGACGCCGACGCCGCCCCGCTCTCGGCGGGCGGGCTCCTGCCGCTCGTCCACGACTCCCTGAGCCACGGCGGCACCAACGCCGTCCTCGTCGATGGGCGCACGCTGCTGGTGGCCGGCGGCCCGTTCGCCGGCGCGGACGGCGACTCAGGGCACCTGCTGGTCTTCAAGGACCACCCCGAGCTGATCGCCGCCTTCCGCGAGCGGATGCTCGCCCTCCGCGCGTCCGGCCGCCAGCCGCAGGCCCCCGCCGCGCCCGTGCCCGTCTTCACCCTGCCCCCCGTCGCCTCGCAGGTGGCCGCCCCGGCGCCCATCGAGGCGCCCCCGGCACCGGCGACGATGCCGGCCCAGGATGAGGTCTTCAGCTACTCCTTCCCGGCTCCGGCGCCCGCGGCGGAGATGCCGGCGATCACCCCGCCCCCGCCCGCGCCCGTGGTGGAAGCACCGCCCCCCGCCGCGACGGCGGAGCCGTCGGCCCCGCTCGGCTCGCCGCCGGCCACGCTGGCGGCCGCGGAGCTGTTCGCCCGCCTGCGTCGCGAGGTGGCCGCCGCCCGCGAGCTGGAGGGCGCCGCCGCTCCGGCTCAAGACTGAGCGGCCGGGAGCGGCGGCAGGCCCGCGATGCGATACTCATAGCCCAACGCCCGCGCCACGTCGGCGACCTCCGCCTCGTATTCGGCGATCTCGTTGGGGCTCCAGTCCGTGTGGCGGCGCGGCGGGTTCGGGCCGGCGTTGGGGCGGGCGCGGGCCAGGTCCGCGAACGCGGCGGGGTCGAGGCGTGACTCCCAGCCGAGCCATGCGGCGAGGGCGCGGTAGCCGTCGAAGTCGAGGTCCTCCAGGCGCTGGATGCGGCAGCGATCCGGGGGGAGGCGGGCGAATTGATCGAGGATGGCGCGGTTGCGGGCCTGCCAGAACCACGAGATGCGGCCGATCTGCGTGAGGCCGGCCCAGCGTTCGAACTCTGGCCCGTGGGGCAGGTTGCGTCCGAGGAAGTGGCGGGCCTCCTCGCCGGAGTAGAAGCTCGGCGGCAGCGACAGGTCCTTGCGGACGGGGGTGCGCACGAACCAGCCGCGCACGGCGAACGACGCCACCGTCTCCGCCGGGTGGCGGACGAGGAGGACGAACTTCGCGCCGAAGCGTTCGTGCAGCTCCTCCAGCGAGTGGGACAGCAAGGCGCTGCACTCGATGGAGAAGCGGCGGGCGGCGAGGTCGCGGCGTATCTCGTCCTCCCTGGCGCGGAGGAAGCCCTCGTGGTCGACGGGGATCCTGTGCCACTTGCAGAACATATGGAACGTGGCGCCGAGGCGTTCGCGTTCGTGGGAGGCAGAAACGTCGGGCTCGCGGCCGGCGGCCTCGGCGAGGAACGTGGTGCCGCAGCGCCCGGTGCCGACGCAGAAGGCGACCCGGCCGGTGTAATCGGATTCGGCTGTCATGCCCCCTCCTTCTTCCCCAGATCCAACGACACCAGACGCCGGCCCAGGTCGGACTCGGCCAGGGCCTCCAGCGCCGGCTTGCCGATCCGATTGCCGCCGAGACGCAGCACCACCAGGGAGCGGAGATCCTCCGAGGCCGCCAGCGCCGCGGCGGCCCTGTCCGTCAGGCGGTTGTCGGCGATGTCCAGCTCCAGCAGGGCGTCCGACGCGGGGGACTCCGCGATGTGGGCGGCCCCGTCGTCGCCGATGTCGGTGTCGCGCAGCTTCAGCGTGTGCAGGGCGGCGGGGCGGCGTGCCATCAGCTCGCCCACCCCGCCGGGGCTGAAGGTGTTGTGCCCGAGGTCGAGGACGCGCAGGCCGGCGATGAACGACGCCTCGGCCACGCGCTGCGTCTCGTCCGCCGGCATCTCGCAGCGGCCGAGGTTCAGCGACTTCAGCTCGTCGAGGCAGGCGGCCCGCCCGAGGTAGCCGTACACGTCGCCCTCCAGCATGTTGCCGGCGATGTCCAGCACGTCGAGACGCAGCGCCGGCGTGGCGTCGTAGAGGTCGCGGCCCACGTCGCCCGTCAGGCCGCACGAGCGCAGGGTGAGGTGCTTCAATCCGGCGAGGCCCGACGACAGCAGCAGCGCCTGCAGGCCGACGCGGCGCAGGTTGTTGCCGGAGAGGTTCAGGCGGCGCAGGCGCGAGGCGCCCGGCCAGTCGGCCAGGGCCGCCACCCCGGTCACGTCGATGACCGACACCTCGTCCTCGTCGCCGTAGTAGCCGTCGTCGCCGCCGGAGTACCCTTCCGTCGGCCTCACCTCCAGGTCCAGCTCCTCCAGCTCCAGCCGCGAGGAGCGCAGCGCCTCCAGGCCGCCGTTGCCGATGGAGCACTCCGCGGCCCGCAACGCGCGGAGGCCGCGGAGATGCGGGGAGGTGACGATGTGCCGGAAGCCCTCGTTGCCCAGCTCGCAGCCGCTGACGGTGAGGACGCGCAGCGTGGAGAGCAGCGGGGCGGCGGCAAGGCGGTCCGCGTCGCCACGCATGGCCGTGCCGCTGCCCGTGGATATTTCGCGCAGCCTGGGGATGACCGGGATGGTCTCGCAGCGGTCCTCCGCCCGCGGCCAGCGGATCTCGATGGCCTCGATGGGCGCGGCGGCCCAGCACTCGTCCGCCGCGGAGCGCAGGGCGGCGAAGCCGGCGAGCTTCGCCGTGGCCATGAAGCCGCGGCGGAACTTGCCCCACTTCACGCCCTTGATCGACGGCAGCTCGGCCTTCCAGGCCTCGCCGTGTTCCTTGAGGAGTGCCTTCTCGCGGAGCGTGAGACGGACCCTGGCGCCGTCCCACTCGGGGAGGCGCGACAACGAGATCTGCACGCGGATGAATTCGGCACGTTCGGGCTGCCCGTTCTCGTCGAGCCAGTCGGCGTAGACGAGGCGGGGGGCGTCGTCGTCGGGGTCGGCGACGATGTCGTCAAGGAACGCCCGTGCCATCTTGCCGCTCATGCGATCACTCCGCGTGGGCACGTCAGAAGGGGATGTCGTCGTCGCCGGCGACCCAGGGGATGGGCGGGTCGGACATCTCGAGCAGCATCAACCGCTGGCCGAGCGGCGACGCCCTGACGGCCTCGCCGGCCTCCTTGCCGATCGGGTTGTCGAGCAGCCGCAGGGCGAGGAGCGAACGCAGGTGGCCCGACGCGGCCAACGCTTCCGCGCCGCCGTCGCGGAGGCGGTTGTACGCCAGATTCACATCCAGCAGGCCGTCCGCCGTGGGTGCGGAGGCGAGCCAGGAGACGCCGGGGTCGCCGAGGTCGTTACCCTCCAGACCCAGCGTGTGCAGCATCGGGGGCCGCGAGCCGAGGATCGCCTGCAAGCCCTGCGGGCCGATCTTGTTGTGGCCGAGGTCGAGCACCCGCAGGGAGGAGAGGAACGACGCGGAGGCCAACAGGGCGGCGCTCTCAGGCCCCAGCTCGCATCGGTCCAGCCGCAGCGACTTCAGCTCGGAGAGACACGCCGCGCCGGCGATGTCCGCCGCCCCCTTCATCCCGAGGTGTTCCACGAGGTTCTCGCCCATGTCGAGGGCTTCGAGCCGCAGCGCGGGGCGGGCGACATGGAAGGCACGGGCCCCGTCGCCGTGAAGGCCGATCCGGCGGAGCCGCAGCGTCTTCAGCCCGACGACGAGCGGCGAGCGGAGCAGCATCTCCAAACCGGGGGCACCGATGCCGTTGCCGGTGAGCGTCAGCGAGCGCAGGCCGGCGAGGCCGGGCCACGCGGCGAGCGCCTCGATGCCGGGCTCGTCGATGGAGGCGTCGTTGACGTAGGCGTCGTAGTCGTCCTGCTGGGTGAGGTCGAGGTCCTCGAGCGCGGTGAAGGGCACGCCCTCGCGCAGGACGCGGACGATGCCGCCGCCGATGCCGTCGACCGGCGCACGGAGCGTCCGCAGGCCGGCGAGGTGCGGGGACGTGGCGAGGGCGCGGAACGCTTCGAGGTCGAAGCCGCGTTCGCTCAGGTCGAGCGTGTGTAGGGTGGAGAGGAGCGGGGCGGCGGCGAGGGCCTCGGCGTCGAGGTTGGACAGGATGGCCCCACTGACCCTCAGCTCACGGAGGGCGGGGATCGGCGGCAACGTCTCGCACCCATCAGCCGCACGCGGCCAGCGGACGGCCGCCGACTCAACGGGTGCGGCCGCCCAGCACCCGGCGGCGCACTCGCGGAGGCGTCGGAAGTCCGCGAACTTCACCTCGGCGACGAAGCCGCGGCGGAAGCCTCCCCACTCGACGCCCCCCCACGGCGGCACCGGCAGCTCGGCCCGCCACCCGTCGCCGTGGAGGCGCAGCAGCTCGGCCTCGCGGAGACGCAGCCCCACCTGGGCGGCGTCCCACTCCGGCAGGCGGGCGCGTGCGACCTGCACCCGGATGAATTCGGCGCGGCCCGCGTCGCCGTGGTCCTCCAGATAGTCGGCGAAGATGAGGCGTGGCGCGTCATCGCCGGGGTTAGCGCAGATGTCGGCGAGGAAACCCTTCGCCATGTCGCGGCTCATACTTTCCAGTCTCCGTCGTGCGGGGCCGCGTGATAGGGGATGTCGAGGACGGCCAGGCGCTTCGCGAGCGGGGACTTCGCGAGGGAGCTGGCGGCCCGCTTCCTAATCGGGTTGCCCAGCAGGCGCAGGAAGAGGAGGTTGCGGAGGTGGGCCGGGTCGCGCAGCGCCTTCGCGGTGTCGGCCCCCAGGTCGTTGTGCTCCAGGGCCAGCTCGAGGAGCGTGTCGGTGGCCGGTGACTCGGCGAGGAGCGTCGCGGCGTCGTCCGCGAGGCTGTTATCGTTGATGTGCAGGGTGTGGAGCAGCGGCGGGGCCGCGTTGAGGATCGCTTGCAACCCCTCCACGCCGAACCAGTTGTTGCTGACGTCCAGGCGGCGGAGGGTGCGGATGAACGGGGCCCTGGCGATGGCGCGGGCGACGGGGAGGCCCATCTCGCAGCGGTCGAGACGCAGGGACTTGAGCTCGGAGAGGCAGTCGGCCTTGGGCAGGGCGGGCGCGCCGCCGTCCCCGATGACGTTCTCTCCGACATCCAGGGCGTCGAGGCGCAGCCCGGCGCGTGCCTCGGCCAGCTCCTTGAGCGCGGCGGCGGTCAAGGAGTTGGTGCGGAGGGCCAGCTCCTTCAGGCGTCCGACGAACGGGGAGCGGAGGAGGGCGCGGAGGCCGGCGCGCCCGGCCTCGTTGCCGGACAGGCGTAGCGAACGCACGCGGGCCAGCCCGGGCCATGTCGCCAGAGACTCCATCGCCTCGGAGGTGATGACGGGATCCTCGCCGTAGCGGCCGTAGGCGCCGTATCCGCTCTCCTCGGCGAGGTCGAGCTCTTCAAGGGAGGGGACGGCGGCCCCGCGCAGGGCGTCGATGCCGCCGCCGCCGATGTAATTGCCGGGCATGCGGATGGCCCGGAGCACGCCCAGGTGCGGGGAGGCCATCAGGCGTGCGAAGTTGTCCGCCCCCAGGTAGTGCCCGCGGATGTCCAACACGCGCACGGTGGATAGCAGGGGGGCGTCGGCGAGGCGGCCTGCATCGGGTGCCGAGATCAGCGGGGCGTTGATGGACAGCTCACGCAGGCCGGGGATGGGCGGGAGGGATGCCGCGTCCTCGCCGGAGCGCGGCCAGCGGATGGAGAGTGCCTCGACGGGGGTGGCGGCCCAACACGCGGCGGCCTGGGAACGGAGTGTAATGAAGCTGGTGAACCGGGCCTCGCCGACGAAGCCGCGGCGGAAGCCCGACCACGTCACGCCCCGGAGCTTCGGCAGCGCCGCCATCCACTTCTTGCCGTGCTGCCTGAGGAGCGCCATCTCCCGCAGACGCAGACGCACCTGTGCGGTGTCCCACTCGGGCAGGCGCGTGCGTTCGATCTGGACGCGGATCAGCTCGGCGCGTTCCTCCTGGCCGTTCTCGCTCAGCCAGTCGGCGTAGACGAGGCGCGGCGTGTCGTCGTCCGGGTGGGCGACGATGTCGGCGAGGAGTGCGTCGGCGAGGCCGCTCATCGTTCGCTCCTGTCGAGTAGCATGAGGCGGCGTCCCAGCGGCGAGGCGGCGATGGCGTCTTCCTCCTTCTTGCTCATCGGGTTGCCGCCGACCCGCAGCACGAGGAGGCTTTGCAGGTGCTTCGTTTCGCCGAGGGCCCTGGCGGCGTCCGACCTCAGCTGGTTGCCGGTAAGGTCGAGTTCGAGGAGAGTGTTGGAAGCGGGCGACGCCGCCAGGGCGATGATCGGCCCGTCCTCGATATAGGCGTCGCGCAGGCTGAGCGTGTGCAGGTGCGGCGCCGGGGCGGCGAGGATGGCCTGCAGGCCGTCCGACCCGCCGGCCTCGCCCCGTTCCAGACGCAGGACACGCAGGCCGGACATGAACCGGCCCGAGGCCAGGTCGCGGAGGTCGTCCGGGGAATCTTCCATGTGGATGTCATCGATACGCAGCTCTTTCAGGCCGGCGAGGCGCGGGTTGTCGGCGAGTACGCCGGCATCACCGCGGTATAGGTTGTCCCCGATGTCGAGGGCGTCGAGTGCGAGGTCCGGATGGGCCTCTGCGAGGATGTATCCCCAGCCCCGGTAGTTGTGGGTGTTGTGCAGGGTCAGCTCCTTCAACCCGGCGGCGAGGGGCGAACGGAGCAACGGCAGGATCTGATCCTCCTGCATGCCGTGGCCGGACAGGTCGAGCCGGCGGATGCGGGCCATGCCCGGCCACGCACCCAGCGCGGCAAACCCCTCCGCCGTGAACACGTCCACGCCGTAGTAACCCGCGTCCCCCGACTCGGACAGGTCCAGCTCCTCCAGCTCGGGGAGATTTGCGGGGCCGGCGTTGAACGCCCCGGCGATCCCGTCCCCGATGCCGTTGTCCGCCGCCCGCAGGGCCTCCAGCCGGCCCAGGTGCGGCGACGAGACGACCCGCTCCAGCCCCCCGACGCCGACGGCACATCCCGTGATGTCCAGCACGCGCAGCGTCGACAGCAGGCGGCAGGCGGACAGGCGGTCCGCGTCGGCGGTGGATACCATGTGGCCCGCCATCGCCAGCTCGCGCAGGCCGGGGATGGGCGCGAGGGCGTCGGCCTCGCCCTTCTTCGGCCACCTCACCGCGACCGCCTCGACAGGCGCCACGTCGCGCCAGGCGGCCTCACGAAGGAGGGCGAAGGAGGCGAGGCTGGCCTGGGCCACGAAGCCGCGGCGGAACCCGCCCCACCCGACGCCCTCCAGCTTCGGGATCGCCGCGCGCCAGGCCGCGCCGTGTGTCGCGATCAACGCCTCCTCGCGCACCCGGAGGCGGACCTGGGCGGCGTCCCATTTCGGCAGCCGCGTCCGCTCGATCTGCACGCGGATCAGCTCGGCGCGTTCGGGCTGGCCGTGGTCCTCCAGCCAGTCGGCGTAAACGAGTCGCGGCGTGTCGTCCTCGACGTTCGCGCAGATGTCGGCGAGGAACCCCTTGGCCATGTCGCGGCTCATGGCAGCCTCTCCAGGATGGGGGCGAGCCGGCCACTCACCTCGGCCACGACGGCGGCCAGGTCCTGCGGCGCGCCGAGGCCCCTGGCGGAGCGGGCGAAGTCGCGCCAGCGGGCGGACGAGGCCTTCATGCCCCACCACGCCCTCGGGCCGAACAGCGCCCGCGCGTGATCGCCCGTGTCGCCGCGGCTGGCGAACGACGCGGCGATGGCGCCGGGCAGCTCGGCCTCCTCCATCGGCACGCGGCCGAGCAGGAGGCGGAGGTCGTTGAGGTCCTTGGGCCGCCAGTGCATCATCCCCATGTGGCGGAGGGCGTGCAGCTTGCGTCCGGTGATCGTCTCGGGCCGGCACATCCACAGCCGGGCCGTGCCGCCGGCGGCGGGGTAGTCGAGCAGGCGGGGCGCGGGGATGAGCGGCTCGCCGAAGGTGACATCGACGCTGAAGTCCTCCTCCTCGCCGGCGTACTCGCCGCAGGCGTACATGCGGACGCCGGGGCAGGGGGAGCTGAGCCAGATGCCCTCGACGCGGGTGCGTTCGGGGTCGAACGTCACGCCGTCATCGACGCCGGAGTCGGAGAGGATGGGGAGGAAGCGCCGGCCCGTCTCGGCGACATCGAAGGGGAAGGTGGCGACGAGGTCGAGGTCGCCGGCGATCCGCGGGAGGGGGTGGAACCACAGACGCATGAGCATGCCGCCGCGCAGGACGAAGCCGTCGGGGTCGGGCAGGCGTGCGAGGCGGAGGAGGGCGCCCTCGAGCAGGCGGTGGCGGATGGCGTCGGGGTTCATGCCGACAATGTAGCCGGCGGCCGGAGGGGGGGCGAGCCGGCCGCCGGCCACCCGAGCCGTAGCGCCGTCGCGCATCGGGATGCCGGCAGGCGAAGTAACTCTCCGGCGTACGGGGCGGTGATTTCAGCCGCTCCCGCGGCTCGCGGACCGCCGCGAGGGCCATGGGAGTGGACTTCGCCTGGGTGCTGAGCAGGAAGCCGGATTTGCTGTAACTGCTGCCGTGCTTCCGGACCTTCGAGACCAATCGCTTCCTGGCGATGCGGCTTCGTCAACACCCGACTGCCCTCTTGCCGAACCCAGCAATCCTGGACGCCTCCCGTCACGGTTTCTCGAACGTCGCCTCGTCGGCCTTGTCGCCCGCCTTGATGTCGCTCCGCTCCATCTCCAGCGCCTTCTTCCCGTCCTGCTCCACCACCAGGCCCGTGAAGTGCTGCCGCCCGTCGATCTTCTTGTACCCCGTCAGCAGCGCCGTCAGCGTCATCTCGTCGCTCTCGCCCGGCTTCTTCAGACGCATCTCCACCTTGATCGGCAGGTGCGTCTTCTTGTCGAAGAACAGGTCGATGTCAGGCCGCCCCGCGTGCGTCGCCTTCAGCCCCACCGCCGTCACGTCTCCCACCTTCAATTCGCCCAGGTGCGTCAGCTTCCACCCCTTGGCCTTCAGCGGCACCAGCTCCTCCGCGATGCGCAGCGCCAGGAACCCCTTGATGAATGCCTCCGCCGTCTCCTTCGGCACCGGCCCCGGCTTGCCGCCGTTGCCGCTGATCCACAGCTTCGTCCCCGTCAGCCCCATGACGATGCTGGCGTTCACGTCCCCCGACAGCTCCGTCTCCCAGCGCATGCGGTCCGGCCCCTGCACCGTCCACCGGTTCGTCACGTTCTGCGTCCCGCCCAGGAGCGTCACCTTGCCTTTCCCGGTCCCCGTCAGGGCGTGCGGCTTGGCCAGCAGCTTCTCGCCGCCGAGCGCGGCGATGGCCCTGTCCAGCAGCGCCCGGGCCTCCTTCTCGGTGTCCGCCGCCGGCAGGGTGGGTAACATCAGGACGAAGCAGACGGCAGGGGTCATGGTCGCCTCACGGGTGTTCCAGGTCGGGCCGGCGCACCAGCCGGCCGTGGGATAGCTCGAAGACGCAAGGTGTGTCGAGGATCTCGCCGGGCGCCAGCCGGCACGCGGACTGCTTGGCGCACGCGGCGGGGTAGAGCGGGCCGACGCAGCCGGGGCAGCACAGGGCGTAGGTCTTCAGCTCCTCGGTGTGGCCGTCGCTCCAGCGGGCGGCGATCTTGAACGCGGCCGCCGCGCCGCAGCGCTGGCACGTCACCGCGTAAGGCGGCATGGGCATGGGACGCTCTCACCCGTGGTCGAAGGGGAGCGGGTCGCCCTGGATCTGGGCCAGCGCGTTCATGGCCGCACGCTGCTCGGCCTCCTTCTTCGTGCGGCCCCAGGCGCCGGCGTGCGTGTGCCGCCCGATGACGGCGGCGATCTTGAAGCACTTGCTGTGGTCCGGCCCCTTCTCGTCGAGCAGCAGGTAGTTCGGGGTCGTGTTGTACTCGCGCTGCGCCACCTGCTGGAGGAGCGACTTGAAGTTGCCCCCCGCCTCGCCGCCCGCGACCGACTCGATCTCGTCCTTGAGGTGCCCCAGAACGAACGTCCGGGCCGCCTCCAGCCCGCCGTCGAGGTAGATGGCGGCCACGAGAGACTCGTACACGTCGGCCAGCATGCTCGGGGGCACGGAGGAGGGGTCGCCGGCGCTCATGCCGCGTCCGAGGATGAGGAACCGCCCCAGGCCGAGCGCCGCGCTGAACTGGGCGCAGGTGCGCCGGCTGACCACCGCCGACTTGATCTTGGTGAGGTCGCCCTCCTGGAAGTCAGGGAAGCGCTGGTAGAGCTGCTCGCAGGTGATGAGGCCGAGGACGGCGTCGCCGAGGAACTCCATGCGTTCGTTGGAGGCGAGGCGTGTGTTGGCCCCGGAGGCGTGGGTGAGCGCCCCCAGCAGCAGGTCGGGGTTGCGGAAGGTGTAATTCAGGGCGTGCTGGCAGTCGTCCAGCACGTCGGCGTCGAGCCGGGTGGGGGTGTCCGTGGCCATTACAGGTTGCCCGTCGGGGCGGAGGATGACATCGACGGTATCATCCCCGCGGCCCCGTGTCAACGGTGCGGCCCCCGCGCTAGCCTCTGCCCGGCCGGGCCCCTATCCTTAGGGCATCTTCAAGAAGGAGCGACTCGCGCCGATGGAATCCCTCTCCCGTTCCACCCAAAACCAACCGGAAGAGGCCGGCCGGTGCCCCACGCCGTGAACCGGCGTCCACGCCCCCTTATTCCCGAAAGACAACCGACAAGGAGCGTTTCCGTGATCCGCGACGTGATGAAATGGGCCGCCCTCGCAATGGTCCTGTTGGCGGTGTTCGCCGGCCCCGTGATCGCCAGCGAGGCCGACCTCAAGATCCCCGACCTCGACAAGGGGAGCTTCGACTTCGGCAGCACCAAGGTCAGCGCCCGTGACATCCTCTTCTACGGGGCGCTGGTCATCTGCGGCACCCTGGGCATCAGCCTCTACCTCTTCTACCAGATCGCCATCCAGCCCGCCCACAAGTCGATGCTCGACATCGCCGAGATCATCTTCCAGACCTGCAAGACCTACCTCATCCAGCAGGGCAAGTTCCTGCTCTACCTGTTCCTCTTCATCGGCCTGGCGATGACGTACTACTACCTCGGCTTCCCCCACAAGAACGCCGAGACGCACCAGGTGGAGCCGTTCGACAAGCAGCTCCGGCTGCTCATCTACGTGCTGCTGTTCGCCGTCGTCGGCATGGGCGGCTCCTACGCGGTGGCCTGGTACGGCATCCGCGTCAACACCTACGCCAACGCCCGCACCGCCTTCGCCTCGCTCAAGGGCCGCCCCTGGGATGTGGTCAACATCCCCCTCCGCGCCGGCATGTCCATCGGCCTGTTCCTCATCTCGCTCGAGCTGGTCATGATGGTCGGCATCCTCATCTACCTGCCCCGCGACCTCGTCGGGCCGTGCTTCCTCGGGTTCGCCATCGGCGAGTCCCTCGGCGCCGCGGCCCTCCGCATCGCCGGCGGCATCT
>CAZVZK010000230.1:0-11800 GCA_964630925.1 uncultured Alcaligenaceae bacterium | reverse complement strand
ATTTTCATCATTCCGGGTGCCGCGCAGCGGCATGAGGGACTGAAATGCAAATCCCTGGCGGGATTTGCATTTCATGGCAAGTGGTCAGACCTCCAACGCCATGGCCGTGGCCGCCCTCCCTGTCTCATCGTGTCCAACCCCACAAGCCGGTGAACGGTTACTCGTTCACCTCGCCTGGGCCGCCGAAGATGTGGTCGGGCCATTGCATTGCATTGCAGCCCCCCCTCACACGAACCTGAGATGCAATTCCCGCCCCGGAGTCACCTCCCCACTCCGAGGAGTCACCTGCCCACCACCTGGGGAAGTGGCCAGGTGACTCGGCGCCGACTGACGCCTCGTGTCACGGCCCGGCGCCGGGTGCGCGAGTCACCTGCCCACATGCCCACTCCGTCACCGCCCTGACGCGGGGCGCTGCACCGCGCCCCCCCACCCCTTGACGTCTCATGTACGGACGATCAGAATGAGGGAGGGAGGGCCTCTCGACACCCCATCACCCGACCCATCACACTCCACTCCCTCCCGATATCACCATCCATGCCTCAGCCAGAATCCTGTCCCCGCCGGCCCACCGCCGCGTTATCCTGATCGGGAGCGCCTGGCAGTGGCCAGGACCCACTTCCGTGCTGGGGTATGCCCATGCGTGCGTTGCTACTGGTGCTTGCGGCGGGGGTGGCCTGGGGGGCCGCCCCGCCGGCTGCGTTCACGCCGGAGCAGGCGGGGCTGCTGCGGGGCCGCCCGTGGCTGGGCGTGTCCGAGAAGACGCTGGAGATCGAGCTGAGCGTCTACGGGCCATGGCACCGCCAGGCCGAGAGGTCCGCGAGGCTGCTGGGGGACCAATACTGGACCCGCGGCGAATGGCCCAAGGCGGCCGAGTGCAGGCGTGTCGTCTTGGAGGCGCGGCGCCGCCTGGACGGCGAGGGCCACTGGAAGACCGTGGACGCGCGGCTCGACCTGGAGGAGGCCGTGGCGCGGCAGAAGTCCACGCCCACCCAGCGCGACGCCTTGCGGCGTGCCGACGCCCTGTTCGCACGGGCGCGTGCGAGCGTCGGCGAGGGCCGGGCCGCCGAGGCCCTCCCACTCATCAGGGACGCACTCGGCATCTTCAAGGGGGTGCTGGGGGGGCGGCACCGCCTGTACGCCGCGAGCCTGAGCAACCTGGCCTTCCTGCACCAGGCGATGGGGGACCACGAGAAGGCACTCCCATTGTTCCTGGAGGCCCTCCCAATCACCGGCGAGACGCAGGGGCAGCGCCACCCCAATTACGCCCTGAGCCTGAGCAACCTCGCCATGCTGCACCAGGCCATGGGGGACCACGGCGCCGCCCTCCCCCTCTACAGGCGGGCCCTGGCCCTGTACAAGGAGGTGCTGGGGGCGCGGCACCCCGACTACGCCATCTGCCTGCACGGCCTCGCCTCCCTGTATCTCGACATGGGGCGCCACGCGGCGGCCCTGCCACTCACCGAGCACGCCCTCGCCATCACCAGGGAGACGCAGGGGGAGGGGCACCGCGACTACGCCGGCGGCCTCCACAACCTGGCCCACATCCACCAGGCGATGGGCGACCACAAGGCCGCCCTCCCCCTCTTCCGGCGGGCCCTCGCCCTCCGGAAAGCCCTGGGGGAGGGCCACCCCGACTACGCGCAGAGCCTCGCCAGCCTCGCCGGGCTGCACCAGGAGACGGGTGACGACGGGGCCGCGCTCCCCCTCCTGGAGGAGGCGATGGCGCTGACCAAGGCGGCCGTGGGTGAGGGGCACCGGCTCTACGCGGACCGGCTCAACGGCCTCGCCGGCCTGCACGCGGCGGCCGGGCGGCACGAGAAGGCCCTCGGCCTCTCCGTGAAGTCCCTGGCAGTCACAAAGAGGGCCCTCGGGGTGCGGCACCCCGCCTACGCCACCGGCCTCCACAACCTGGCCGTCCTGCATTTCGTGATGGGGGATCACGAGAAGGCCCTGCCCCTGCTGGAGCAGGCCCTCGCCCTCAGCAAGGAGCGGCTGGGGGAGCTTCACCCACGCCACGCCCAGCTCCTGAACACCCTCGCCATCCTGCAACAGACAAGGGGGGAACAGAAGGCCGCCCTGGCCCTGTCCAGCAAGGCCCTCGCCATCGCCGAAGGCAACCTGCGCGTCGCCTCCTCCGGGCAGTCGGATCGCCAGCAGCTCGCCGCCGCCGAGAGCCTACGGGGCTTCCTCGACACCCGCCTGTCGCTGATGGACGTGGAGGCGCACGCCCCCGCCCTCGCCTGGAAGGGCGCGGTCCTCCTCCGGCAGCGGCAACGCCGGCTCTTCAGCGCCCTCTCCGCCGACCCCGCCACGCGGAAAGCCGCCGAGGACCTCCGCCAGGCCACCCGCCAGATCGCGGCCCTCTCCGCCTCGGAATTGCCGGCCCGCGAGCGCCTGGAGGGGCTGACGCGGGAGCAGGAGCGTCTGCAGGCCGGGCTGGCCGCCCGCTCGGCCGACGCCCGCGCGGCGTTCGGCCCCCCCGGGGTGACGCCCGAGACGCTGGCCGCCGCCCTGCCCGAGGGGGCCGCCCTCGTCGATTACCACTTCTACGTCCGCCACCTGGCGAAGGGCGGCAGGCAGACGATCGAGCGGCAGCTCGTTGCGTTCGTCAGCCGGAAGGGCCGGCCCACGGCGCGCGTCGACCTCGGGCCGGCCACCGCCGTCGAGGAGGCCGCCTGGGCGTGGCGACCCCTGCTCGTCGGAGGCAAGCCGGCCGGGGCCCCCGCGAGGACGCTCAAGCGGCTCATCTGGTCCCCGCTGGAGAGGCACCTGGCGGGGGCGAAGGCCGTCCTCGTCTCGCCGGACCGCGTGCTGGCCACGGTGCCCTTCGCGGCGCTGCCGGGGTCGAAAGCGGGGACGTACCTGATCGAGGACGTGGCCCTCGCCGTCGTCCCGGCGCCGTCCCTGCTGCCCGGGATGTCGGCGCGGCCCGCGGGCCGCGGGCGGCCCCGCGCGTCGCTCCTCACCGTCGGCGACGTGGACTACGACGGGGCCACCGCCGGGGCAGCGGACGACGATCGCCGGGCCCCGCCGGGGGCCCGCCACGCCTGGGGCGGGCTGCCCGGCACCGCCGGCGAGGCGGCGGCGGTGCGGGCGTCGTTCGCGTCGCTCTTCAAGGGCGGGCCGGTGATCGGCCTGTCGAAGGCGGGCGCCACCAAGAAGGCGGTGCGCGAGGCCCTCGCGAAGGTGCGTTACGCCCACATCGCCACGCACGGGTTCTTCGCCCCGCGCACGGTGAGGCCCGCCGCCCCCCCCGGCGAGATGCCCGGCCTCTTCGGGCGCGAGGGCGTGACCGGCTGGCACCCGCTCTTGCTGTCCGGGCTCGCCCTCGCGGGGGCCAACCGCGAGCCGAGGGGGGGCGATGAGGACGGCATCCTCACGGCGCTCGAGATCAGCGAGATGGAGCTGCCCGCGCTGGAGCTGGTGGTGCTGTCGGCGTGCGAGACGGGCCTGGGCAAGGCCGCCGGCGGCGAGGGGCTGCTGGGGCTGCAACGCGCCTTCGCCGCCGCCGGGGCGAGGAGCGTGGTGGCGTCCCTTTGGTGCGTCGACGACAGGGCGACGCAACTGCTGATGTCCGACTTCTACGAGAACGCCTGGGACGCCAAGGAGGCCGTCGGGCTGGCAGAGGCGCTGCGGCGGGCCCAGCTCACGATGCTGAACGGCAAGGCCGAGGGCGGCAAGGTGCGGGGCGTCGGCGTTACGCCCGAAGTCCTCGCCCGCATGAGGGAGGGCGGGCGTGTGCCGCCGTACTACTGGGCCGCCTTCGTCCTCTCCGGCGACTGGCGCTGACCACCTGGGCCCGGCCGGGTGGCGCTCACGGGTGACGCCGTCGTGGCCGCGCCCGCGCCCAGGCCATCTGGCCGAGAGTCCTGCCCCACGGGGACAGCCGCGCCGGCCGCCACGCTGACGGAGCCCCACGCGGTATCACACCACACGGGGCGGGCGATCCACAGAGCGGTCCGGGAGTCAATGAGCGCAGCCGCTGATTGTCGCCAACATTCCCTCATTGGCAACGGACGCCGGACGGCCCACGTCCCGTGGTGAGCGGGTGAGCGGGTGACTCGCGCACTCGGTGCCTACCCGTGACACAGTGCGTCAGTGAACGCAAGAGTCACCCGCTCACTCCGGGGCGAAGTGAGCGGGTGACTCTCTGGGCGGCATGTTCAGGCGAGCCGACAGACAGGACCGGGCACCGCGGGCCACCGCCCTCAGGGCAGGATGGGGCCGTCGGCCGGGCCGGCGGGCAGCGGCGCGGGCGTGCCGGACGCCCTCGCGATGGGAGGCTCCGCCGTCTTGACCGGCGCGAGCGCGGGCGGCGCGGGCGTCTTCATCGCGGGCGGCGCGGCCAGGGGCGGCTCGACGCCGGAGCCGGAGGGCAGCGGCTTGAACGGGGCGTCGGGCCCGGCCTTGGGCGCCTTGCGCGGGTCGGGCGTGGTGCGGATGGCCGGGAGGAACCGGCCCAGCACGCCACGCGGCGGCTCGGTGGCCAGGGGGGGTACGTCCTTCTTGGCGCTGCGGTACCCCGCCCAGTGGTATTGCAGCAGGATGGCCCGGGCCTGGAGGCGCACGCGCATCGAGGCGTCCTTCTCCAGCGCCGACTCCAACGCCTCGCCGGCGCCCTGCGACACGGGACGGATCTTGCCGAGCGACTGGGCGGCGTCGATGCGCACCCCGGGCTGGCTGTCCTCGTGCAGGGCGCGGATCAGGGCGGGCACGATGTCGGGGAAGGCCGCCGCGTCGAAATTCTGCAGCTCGGCTGCGGCCCGGGAGCGTTTGGCGCCGTCCTTGTCGTTCTGGAGCGTGGCCAGCAGCTCGGGGACACGCGTCTTGGGATCGACGGGGGCGGGCTTGCGCCCGAAGATGATGCCGGCCTGGAGGTGTGCCGCCAGGGCCAGGGCCGTCAACAGGGCGGCGACGAGGCGGGGATGCATGGCTTCCTCCACGGTGAGAAGGGCTTCGTCTCCCCATCCATCGGCCCGCGCCTCCGCGGCGCTGTCACGGATCGGGCGAGAAGATCCCCTTCACCGGGGGCGCGGGGCGGTAGGGCCGGCAGAGTCGTGCGGGTCGTGACAAGGGGGGCAATCCCGGCGTGTGGGGCGTTCTGTTCCTGATCTGCGGCCTGTATCCGTTGTGGCGTGCCTGGGCCGCCACCGCCGGCACGCCGCTGCGCCACGCCGTCGCCTGGGGCGTGGCGGCGTGGGCGGCGTGGGCGTGGGCGGCGGCCGCCGAGAGGCCGGACGCCTACTTCCCCTCGTGCGTGACGGCATGCGCCGGGGTCGCCGTCCTGGGGGCACGGCGCCCGGGGGCGGCGGCGTGGAACTCCGTCTCCGCCGGCCTCCTCGTCGTCCTGCTGCGCCCCTACATGGAGGGCCTCGGCACCCCACGGTTCGAGACGGCCCATCACGTCTTCCTCCACCTGGCCCTGGCCGTGCCCGTGCTGAACTACCTGCCGACGCGGCAGGCCTTGCCGGCGCTGCTGGCGTGGTCGGCCTGCGTGTCGGCCAGCCCGTGGCCGCTCCTGCCGGCGGCGTGGCTTGCCCTCGCCTTCGACAGGCCCATGAGGGAGGACGATGCCGGCCAGGTGTGGCGGCGGTTCCGCGACCGGCACGGCGCGTTCTGGGCGGCCCGCCTGCGCGAGCAGTTCAACACGGCGGCGGCGAACGCGGGCATGGGGGTGCGTCTGGAGTGGGGCGGGCCCGTCCGCGAGCCGGGGTCGGGCGAGCTGCCATACGGCGAGGCTCTGGACGGCGTGGCGCTGAACCTGCTCCGGGCGTTGCTCAAACGCTTCGGCCCTGAGGATCGGCCCGACACGGGAGCGCGAGGCCCCTCCCGACCCGACGGTGGTTGAAACGGCCGATGTCACGCCCGCCCCTTGGGGTAGACGCTCACCGCCGAGCCGACGGCCAGCACCGCCGAGCACGGCTTCGCCCGCCCGAGGAAGCCCCACTCCGGGCCGTAGACGGCGGCGAAATCGAAGTCCAGCGACCACGACGTGACCGGGTGCACGTCCCACTCGGGGTGCTCGACGTGGTAGCGCAGGGCCACCCCGCCGCGCGTCACGCCGAAGCCCCACTGATGTTCCTTGAAGAAATGCTCGTCGCTGTCCGGTCCGGGCCGGGACGCCGGGCTGCGGCCCGTGACGGCGATGCGGTGCTCGCGGCCCGCGAACGTCAGGCGGTACTCCATCGACACGGCGTCGGCCGACGCTTCACGTTTCGCGGAGATGGGGGCGGCGAGGTACGGCTCGTTGTACAGCCACCATGCCGCCCACGCGATCACGCGGCGCGGCACGAACTCGCGGATGAAGACCACGCCGCGGTCCGCGCCCCGCCGGACGTAGAAGCGCAGGTTCAGCTCGGCGAAGTCGCGGTGCCACGGCCAGCCGATGCCGAACACCCTGGTGTCGAGGAACTGGAAGGCGACGAGGCTGACGAAGGCGTCGCCGCCGCGCGTGTCGAGGACGCAGCCGGGCGGGAGGCGTTTCTCCAGCATCGCCGGCGGGACGGCGTAGGTGAGGAGGAACAGGTCGTGCCAGCGGGCGGTGAGGAACGGGCGTGGCATGGTTCGGCCCCCTGACTTGACGTGTCCCGCGTCCGCCCCGAAGATTCCCCCTGACCCGGCAGCACGAGGGACATTGATGCGACTGCTCGACTGGCTCGAAGACAGGCTCGGCCGCTTCGCCGTCCCGCACCTGACGCTCGTCTTCATCGCCGCCCAGGCCCTGGCCTTCGCCGGCACCATGCAGCCCAACGCCGACCGCCAGGGGATCCTCGGCTCCCTCGCCCTCGTCCCCGCCAAGGTGATGCAGGGCGAGGTCTGGCGCGTCGTCACCTTCCTGGCCGTCCCGCCCGACACCTCGGCCATCTTCATCTTCTTCGCCTGGTACCTGTTCTATCTGATGGGCACCGCCCTGGAGCAGCACTGGGGCACCTTCCGCTTCAACCTCTTCCTCCTCTCCGGCTGGGCCGCCACCGTCGCCGCGTCCTTCCTCCGCCCCGACGAGGCCACGCACGCCGAGTTCCTCGCCGGGTCCATCTTCCTCGCCTACGCCCACCTCAACCCCACCTTCACCCTCTACATCTTCTTCGTCGTCCCCGTCGAGATCCGCTGGCTCGCCCTCCTCACCTGGATCTTCTACGGCTTCAAACTCATCTACGGCGACTGGATCACCCGCGTCACCGTCCTGGCCGCCGTCGTCAACTTCCTGCTGTTCTTCGGCATCGAGGTGTTCTGGGGCATGTTCGACGCCGCGCGCACCATGGCCCGCCGCGCCTCGCTGCGGCAGGCCGAGCCGACGCCGCCGGTCCCGGAGAAGCAGGAGCGGCGCTGCGAGGTGTGCGGGCTGACGACCACGCTCGACCCGAGCATGGAGTTCCGCTTCTGCTCGAAGTGCGAGGGCACGCACAGCTTCTGCAAGCGCCACATCCGCGACCACGAGCACTTCGGCGCGCCCAAGGCAGGCGCCCCGCCCGCGGGGGCATGAATCTCAACGTGGCGACGAGCCGCGAGAGGGGCTCACGTCCCGGCGTATCAGCCGTTGACCTTGAGGGTCAACTTCTCGTCTTCGCCGAAGAAGGTGGCGTCGAAGAATTCAAGAAAGCCTGCGATGCCGAGGAGCGGCCGGCGCATCGGCGTCGAAGTGAACGCGACCATCGCTTGCCATTCTCGCTGCTCGTGGGCATCGGCCACGCGCAGTGTCACGAGTGCGAAGCGCAGCACCGCGCCGACCATGCCGACGCCAGATGCGCCGCCGGTGCGTGCGCCGGTCAGGTCGATGCCGGCCTGCACGGCGAACCGCTCGGGGAAGACCGTGTCGTCCGCACCGGGATCGACGAGGCAATCGTGGGGCACTGAGCCTGTCGGCCCGATGAGCGTGGCCGGGATGATGGGCTTGGCCCGGTAGACACGCCCGTCCGGCGCCGGGGCCACGAGGCGGAACCGCTTGTACGGGAATTCCAAGTAGGCGGCCCTCCGTCAGAGGCCCATCCATTCGACGCAGTAGGACCCACGGGGGAGGCCCCGAGCCTGCAGCCTGCTGACCAGCTCGTCCTCATCCGGGCCGCTGGCGAGGACCTCGGTACCGTCCCAGTTGAACGCGATGTACATGTCTCGGTAGGGCACCAGCTCCTCATCCGGGAACTTCGCCCGATTCACGCCGTACAGCCCCAGATCGACCTCCCGGTGAACCGCCTGCTCGGTCTTCATGGCTCCGCCCTCCTCACCTGGATTCTACCAGACGGCTGGCGGAACATAGGCCCGCGGTGTCGAGCGTTTAGGGAACAAAAGGACGCGGCCGGCGCGAGGGGGCGCGCCGGCCGCGTGAGGGGAGGGGGAGTCAAAGGCACGCGGCCGGCGCGAGGGGGCACGCCGGCCGCGTGGGGAGGGGGGTCACACGATGAAGTCGAAGAAGCGGAACTTGCCGAACGTCCCCGGCGGGTAGGGGTCGGTGACACGCGGCGGCGGCAGCAGGGCGTCCTTCAGCTCGCCGAAGTCGTAGCCGGTGCCCACGTCGCCGCTCTTGACGGCCACCGTGATCGTGTCGCCGGCCACGGCGCCGCCCAGGTTGCCCGCCACGTTCGTGCCCTGGTCGTAGCCCGCCGGCTGCTGCACCTCGGTGATGACGTAGTCCCCGGCCACCAGCCCGAGGAACTCGTACCGCCCGTCGCCGTTGGTCGTCGTGGTCAGCGAGACCGCCCCGCCGAACTTGTCGGTCCCCGTCAGCGACATCGCCACGCCGGGGAGGTTGGCATCGGTGTTGGCGTCGAGCCGGCCATTCTTGTTCACGTCGTGGTACACCTGCCCGCCGATGGAGGCCGCGGTGATCTCGCCGAAGTTGTTCGCCTCCGTGCGGCCGTTGCGGGTGACGATGTCGATCTCGATCCGGTCGGTCTTCTCGCTGCCGGTGATGGAGGTGACGTTGTCCTTCGTCTCGCGGCCGTCGGCGTAGCCGCCCGGCTGCGGCGTCTGCACGACGACGTACTTGCCCGGCCCGATCTCGTTGCTGGGCGTGTAGTGGTACACGACCTTGACCTTGCCCTGGGCCGACGTCTTCACCATCGACATCAGGTTCCCCGGCCCGCACGAGCAGCTCGTCGCCGACGCCTCCTGGCTGACCTCCAACGAGCCGGTGCCCATGAACGCGGCCATCTGCGCGGGGTCGGTGATGGTCTGCGTGGTGAACTGCCCCTCCATGAGGACCGGGCTCAGCTCCTTGGACGAGCTGCCCTGGAGGTCCGCGACCCCGTCGAACGCCGACAGCGTGTCGGTCAGCTCCCGGTCGATGTCGCTCTGGAACGACGCCCCCAGCCCCTGGACCTGGTAGGCGAGGTGGCCGCTGTACTCCGCCTTGACGGAGGCCTGCCCGGGGCCCAGGTTCTCCATCTTGCTCTGGGCCGTGATCCTGCCCTCGGCGATGACCTCGACGGACAGCAGCGTCCCCAGGGCCGGGTCGAACTTCGACACGCTGGCGGTGCGTGTCAGGTCGGTGGCCGACTCGGCGAAGACGGCCTCGAAGCTCGACAGGCCCGAGCCGGGCGTGACGTTGTCGCGCTGGGCGAACTCGTAGCGGCCGTCCGCCCCGCTGGTGGCGCTGGCGACGAGCCCGCCGACCTCGTCACGCAGCTGCAGGGTGCTGCCGGCGAGGCCCTGCTCCCCCGCGTCATACAGGCCGTTGACGTTCAGGTCGTGGTAGACGATGCCGCCGATGACGGCGGGCACGTCGCGGCCCTCGAGGGCCTCCAGGCGCGGGCCTGCCGTCCGCCGTTTGGGGTTCGACATGACTCCTCCATGAGTCGGGGATGTATCCGGGTGGCGGTCACTCGGGCGGGCCGGGGGCGGGGTGCCCCCGGCCGTCGGGGGCGGGTTAGTAGCGGAATTCCAGGCCCAGGGTCAGGCCGTGCGCCCAGAAGTCGGTGCTCTGGAAGCGCGAGGCGGGGACGGCGGGCCCGACGCCGCTGCCGGGGCTGACCACTCCGGCGGCGGAGATGACCGGCTGGTTGTTGAAGTTGACGCGGCGGTCGATCTGCTCGGCGGGCCGGACGACGTCACTCCAGTACAGGAAGTTGTAGCCGCCGAAGACGCGGAGCCAGTTGTTCCACTGGTAGTTGAGGGTCAGCCCGACCTCCGGCACGACGGAGAAGCGGGTGCCGGACCGCGTGCCGCTGTTGGTCGGCAGGGCCAACAGGCCGCCGGCGCCGGTGCCGAGGACGGTGTTGCCGCGGACGAAGGCCGTGGAGCCGTTGACCTCGAGGTCCGACCAGGTGGTGCCGAGGGCGACCTTGCCGCTGAGGCCGACGCTGAGCCGGTCGAGGAGCCAGATCTCGCTCTGCAGGCCGAGGTTGACGCCGTAGAAGCGGTTCCGTGTGGCGAAGCGGTCACGCAGGGAGATGAAGGTGACGCCGGCGGGGTTCGCGGTGAGGACGTTGAGGGACTCGGTGACGGTGAGGCCCTCGTCGAGGGAGACGTTGCGGAAGCCGATCAGGAAGTCCACGTTACACGCCTCGCCGCACCATAGGCCGCGCTTGATGTTGGCCTCGTAGCCCCACAGCTGGCTGGAGTACACCGTATCGACGCGCCCGGTGAGCAGGCCGGGGGCCGCGACCAGCTCGCCGCTCTCCATGCCGAAGAGGGCGGAGCCGGGGGTCTGCTGGATGATGGGGCGGCGGACGACCGGGTCGCCGTTGGAGCCGAAGCCGAAGCGTTCCACCTTGTCGGCGAGGAAGAAGCCGCCCAGCTCGAAGCCCCACAGGTGCTCGTCCGAAAGCCACACGCCGCCGAAGAGGCGCATGCCGTTGCGCATCTGCTCGCCGAGGCCGCTCCCGCCGTACTGCACCTGGCCGTTGCCGACGGGCGGGAGGATGCCGGCGGTGGCCCCGCCGGCGGCGGGGCCGGAGGCCACCAGGGGCGGGGCGTTATCGCCCTTTGCCCACCACATCAGGTACTCGCCGCTGAGCCACCACCGGTGGCTCGACCAGCCGCCGGCGGACGCCAGCCCGAGGCCGGCGCACGGGTCGGAGGGGCAGGGGTCCGAGGGGCAGGCCGGCGGGCAGATGGGCGGGCACGGGTCGCACACCCCGGGCGCCCCTGGGATCCCCGAGACGACGGCGCCGGGCATCGCCGGGACGGGGGCCGAGCTGGACACGGGCGTCGGTGACGGCATCAGGATCGGCCCGCCGACGGGCTTCCACGAGTTGAGGGCCATGCTCGCGTCGGAGCGCGGGGGCAGCGGGTCGGGGGACACGCCACGCACGACCATGCCCTGGCCCGCCACGAAGGACGCCTGCTCGATGCCCTCGGCCGCCCGTGCGACGGGGCGCCCCAGGGTGGCGGCGGGCGCGGGGGCGGCGGCGACGGGGCGGCCCAGGGTGGCGACGGGCCTCCCCAGGGTGACGGCGGGCGTGCCGCCCTCGCCGGCGCTGGCCGCGCCGGCGGCGAGGCCGAGCGCCAGCGCCAGCCCCTTGGTCCACATGCTCCTCATGGCTCGTCCTCCCTGACCTTCGCGGCTGCGTATCCCGGCGAAGCGGCCTGCTGGCGCGGCACGGCCGGCCTTCCTGGCCGGGCGCGCCGCCGTCCCTGACATCCTGATTCGGCCGGACGCAAATGGGGCCGGCACGATTTCCAGGGTACTGTTGGGGGGAGGGCGCCAGGGGCGGCATCGCCGGCAAGCGCCGCCGTCAAGGTCGGCCCATCTTGACGCCGGAAAAGGGGCCGGCCCGCGGCGGGGGGCGCGGGCCGGCCGGGGGCCCCGGCCCGCGGGGGGCGGCGCGTGTGGCCCTGCCGGGCGACCCGGCCGCCGCCCCGG
>CAZVZK010000229.1:0-11850 GCA_964630925.1 uncultured Alcaligenaceae bacterium | reverse complement strand
ACGTCCACCGTGACCTTCTTGGACAGGTCGCCGTTGGCGACGGCGGTCGACACCTCGGCGATGTTGCGAACCTGGCCCGTCAGGTTGCCGGCCATCATGTTGACGGAGTCGGTGAGATCCTTCCACGTGCCGGCGACGCCGCGCACGTCGGCCTGGCCGCCGAGTTTGCCCTCGGTGCCGACCTCGCGGGCCACGCGGGTCACCTCGGAGGCGAAGGAGCCGAGCTGATCGACCATCTTGTTGATGGTCTTGGCGGTGCGGAGGAACTCGCCCTGGAGGGGGCGGTCGTCGGCCTCCAGGGCCATCGTCTGCGACAGGTCACCCTGGGCGACGGCACCGATCACGCGGGCGGTCTCGCTGGTGGGGTGGACGAGGTTGCCGATCAGCTCGTTGACGGACTCGACGGACTCGCGCCAGAAGCCGTTCATGTCGGGCATGACGGCGCGCTGGCTGAGGCGGCCCTCCTTGCCGACGACGCGGCCCAGGCGGGACAGCTCGCTGGCCAGGCGCTCGTTGAGGGCCACGACCTCGTTGAAGGCGTCGGCGACCTTCCCGGCCACCCCGACCCAGGCGACGGGGAGCCGGACACCGGTCTTGCCGTTCCTCAGATCGATGAGCGCCTCAAGAAGGGCCGTCACTTCGCCGGACTGGAAGGTGGAGTCTTGGGTGGGGTGCATCGTCGCCCTGCGGATGGGTGTGTGTGGCCGAGGGTGGCCATGCCGGAGGAGGTCCTTCCGCCTCCAGGGGAGCCGGCTTCCCGTGGTCAGGGAAGTCGGCCACGCGCCGCCAAAAGCCCCCGGCCTCACCGGGTGGCACCGCGCGCGAGACGCGGGCCCGCCAGGCGTCCTGACGCCCCGTTAACGTCAGTGCGCCGACGGCGAGGCCGGGGGTGCCTCTGGCGGCACGACGGTTGCAACATATGAAAAGGGCATGCCGGAACGAGATGGCATCTCTGACAGGAGGCCGGCGATGAGAATCGATGAGGACACGGCCGTGATGGCCGTGCTTGCCGACCTCGCCCAACAACGGCCGAGCGGGCGTTACCGCTGCCAGCAGCAGTTGGACAGGCTCCGCGAGGTGTACGACGATGTCCGCGTGCGGGCCGGCCACCCCGAGACGCGGCCCTGGCCGGCCGCCCAACCGAAGGACCGAATCCCCCGGTAAGGGATGACCGGCACACGCCTTCCCAAACCATGAGGAGCTGCGTTGCCTCATGGTTGAGCAAACCGTTGCCTCTCGGGGGCGGCGCGAGGACCGGAGCAAGGAGCCATCATGGCCGCGGATCGCCGGGTCGAGGGACCGGCCCGGGGGTGCGGCAACCTCTCTCGAGCCGAGAAACGCCCGTGACCATACACACCGAGCCAATCGGGAGCATTCCCCGTCCGCCAGGCCTGATCGAGGCGGCGGCCCGGCTGGGCCACGGCGCGCCCGCCCTCGATGCCCTGTACGACGAGGCGGTTCGCGACACCATCGCCCGCTTTGAGGAGACGGGATCGCCTGTCGTCACCGACGGCGAGCAGCGCAAGTACAACGACTTCTGGACATACTGCGTCCACCGCCTGCCCAACACCACGCCGGACGGGTTCCGCATCCCCTTCGCCGCCGGCCACGTCCGCCGCATGCCCCGTCTCTCCTCCGGGCCGTTCCGCTACGGGACGCGGGCCGACTCGTACCTGGAGGCGGCACAGCGGCACGCCCGCGTCCCGGTCAAGCAGGCGGTCATCGCCCCCTCCGCCCTCAGCCTGCTGTACCCCGCCGAGGAGATCGACGGCTACCCGCGGCAGCGGTTCATCAACGACCTGCTTGCGGAGCATGAGTCGGAGGTGCGCGCCTGCCTGGCCAAGGGCGCCCACGCCGTGCAGCTCGACTTCACCGAGGGGCGTCTGGCCGTCAAACTCGACCCGTCTGGCACGCTGCTATCGAGCCTGATCGCGCTGAACAACCTGGCCCTGTCGCGCTTCTCCGCCGACGAGCGTGCCCGCATCGGCGTGCACACGTGCCCCGGCTCGGACATGGACTCCACGCACAGCCAGGAGGTGGATTACGCCGACCTGCTGCCCAGCCTGTTCCGGCTCCAGGCCGGCACCTTTTACGTCGCGCTGGCCGGCGAGGCGGACCGGCCCCGTGTCCTGGGCCTCATCAAGCGGCACATGCGGCCCGGCCAACGCGTGTTCGTGGGGGTCATCGACCCACGCGACCCGCGTGTCGAGACTCCGGAGGAGGTGTGCGAGCGGACGTTGGAGGCGGCCCGCTACATCCCGCAGGGGCTCCTCGGCACGACGGACGACTGCGGCTTCTCGCCCTTCTGTGACGACACGACCACGGACCGTGACACGGCATTCGCCAAGATCCGTGCCCGCGTGCTCGGCACCGCCATGGCGGCGGTACGGATCGGAGGCGGGTAGTGGACGCCGAGAGGAACGAGGACGCGATGCTGCGTTCCGTCGCATGGAAGAATGCGGAGGCGATCCTGCGGGCGCGCGAGCAGGCCGAGGCCGCCCTGCGTGCCCAGTCCGAGTGGCTGCGTGTCGCCCTGGCCAGCATCGGGGACGCCGTCATCGCCACCGACGCCGGCGGGCGCGTGACCTTCTGTAACGGCGTGGCCGAGGCGTTGACCGGCTGTCCACTGGCCGAGGCCGTCGGCAGGCCGCTGCCCGAGGTCTTCCGCGCCGTGGTCGAGGAGACGGGGCTTCCCGCCGAGGACCTCGCCCTGCGGGCCATGCGCGATGGCCCGATCCCGGTGCGGGCCAACCACACCCTCCTCCTGGCCCGCGACGGCACCGCCCGCCCCATCGACGACAGCGCCGCGCCGATGCGCGGCGACTCCGGCGCCGTCATGGGCGCGGTCCTCGTGTTCCGCGACGCGACGGGGCGGCGCCGCTCCGAGGAGGCGATGGCCCGCCTGGCCGCCATCGTCGAGTCGTCGGAGGACGCCATCGTCAGCAAGACCCTGGACGGCACGATCCTCTCCTGGAACGCCGGGGCGCAGCGTGTCTTCGGCTACACCCCCGAGGAGGCGATCGGACGGCACATCACCCTCATCATCCCCCCGGATCGCCATGACGAGGAGCGGGTGATCCTCGGACGCATCGCGCGCGGCGAGCGGATCGAGCATTTCGAGACGGTCCGAGTCACCAAGGAGGGCCGGCACATCGACGTGTCCCTGACGATCTCTCCGGTGCGTGGTCAGGGCGGGCGCATCGTCGGCGCGTCGAAGATCGCCAGGGACATCACCGCGCGGAAACGCGAGCAGGAATCCCTCCGCGAGAGCGAGGCACGCTACCGGGCCATCATCGACTCCACCCCCGAGTGCGTCAAGATCGTCGCCGCCGACGGCACCCTGTTGCAGATGAACGCCGCCGGCCTGGGCATGATCGAGTCGGACGAGTCGGTCCTGGGCACGAGCGTCTACGGCTACATCGCCCCCGAGCACCGCGAGGCGTACCGCGCGTTCAACGAGCGTGTCTGCCGGGGCGAGGGCGGCGACCTGGAGTTCGACCTCGTAAGCCGGGAGGGGACGCGGAGGCACATGGAGACGCGTGCCGTGCCCCTGCCGGCCCCAGCCGGCGGATTCCTCCACCTCGCCGTCACCCGCGACGTGACGGGACGCGTGGCGGCGGAGCGGGCGTTGGCCCGAGGGCGGGCACGCCTCGACCACGCCGTGCGCGTGTCCGGCATCGGCTTCTGGTACTGCGACCTCCCGTTCGACGTGCTGGTGTGGGACCACACGGTGAAGGAGCATTTCTGGCTGCCGCCCGACGCCCGGGTGACAATCGACACCTTCTACGAACGCATTCACCCCGACGACCGCGAGCGGACCCGCGAGGCGATCGAGCGATCCATCCGCGACGGCCTCCCCTACGAGGTGGATTACCGGACGGTGGACCCGGCCACGGGGGGGGTCAAGTGGATCAGGGCGCGTGGGGGCGTCGGCCGCAACGCCGCCGGTCAGCCGGTGAGCTTCGACGGCGCCACCCTGGACGTGACGGTCCACAAGTTGGCGGAGGAGGCCCTGCGCGAGGCCGACCGCAAGAAGGGCGAGTTCATCTCGCTGCTCGCCCACGAGCTGCGCAACCCGCTCGCGCCGATCCGCAGCGGGCTGCAGGTGATGCGGATCGCCCCCGAGGACGCCGAGTCGGTGGCGCGGGCGCGGGCCATGATGGACCGCCAGCTCTCGCACATGGTCCGCCTCGTCGATGACCTGCTCGACGTGTCGCGCATCGGCCGCAACCGGATGGAGCTGCGCCGCGCCGCCGTGACGTTGGAAGAGGTGGTGTCGCTCGCCGTGGAGACGGCGACGCCTCTCATCCGCGCGGGCCGGCATGACCTGGAGGTGTCGCTGCCCGAGGCCCCCGTCCAACTGCACGCCGACCTGACGCGGCTGGCCCAGGTCTTCAGCAACCTGCTCGCGAACAGCGCCAAGTACACGACGCCGGGCGGACGCATCCGCCTGACCGCCGAGGTGGGGCAGGGCGAGGTGGCCGTCTCGGTTCAGGACAACGGGGTGGGCATCCCGGCGGAGTCGCTGGGCACGATCTTCGACATGTTCTCGCAGGTGAGCCGCAACGAGAGGGGCGGCGGTCCTGGCGGGCTGGGGGTCGGCCTGGCGCTGGTCAAGGGGCTGGTGGAGATGCACGGCGGGAGGGTGTCGGCCCGCAGCGAGGGGCCGTGGCGCGGTAGCACGTTCACCGTCACCATCCCGCTGAGCGAGGGGCCCCGGGCGGCCGCCCGCCCCCTGGCCGAGGAGGCCCCGGCGCCGCAGGGCCGCCGCATCCTGATCGTGGACGACAACCACGACGGCGCCGACAGCCTCGCCATGCTCCTCCTCTCCCTGGGCAACGAGGTGCGGACGGCCTACGACGGCCTGCAGGCGGTCGAGGCGGCGGAGGCGTTCCGCCCCTCCGTCGTCCTCATGGATCTCGGGATGCCCAACCTCAACGGCCTGGACGCGGCGCGGCGCATCCGCGAGAAGCCGTGGGGCCAGGCCGTGCGGATCATCGCCCTGACCGGCTGGGGCCAGGAGGAGGACCGCGAGCGCTCGCGTCAGGCGGGTTGCGACGGCCACCTCGTCAAGCCGGTGAGCCTGCCCGACCTCAAGCGCATGCTCGCCGGCGTCGCGCCGGGCTGACGCGGCGGGGAAGCCGGCGTCCCGGAGCCGGGAAGCCTCTTGCCCGCGGCGGGGTGAGGCGTGTCGGGGCGGGGCGTCCCCGGCTGCCAGACTGGCACGCCGATTGCTGGAGGTGGGGAGGCCTCCCACATCGATCAAGAGCCCGCGGACGGCCCACTCCAGGCCGGCGGAGGGATTTGACATGGCCACCCTGACAGAGGCGACGGCTGCTGCCGTCTTCGACACGCGCGAGCAGGCGGACTTCGCGGCCGATGAGCTGCGGCGGGCGGGATTCGGCGATGAGCAGATCGGCGTGGCGGTCCGCGCCGGGGACGTGGTGCCCGCATCGCAACACGTGGCGGCCGGGGCGGCCCTCGGCATGCTGGGCGGCCTGGCCCTGGCTGCCGGCAGCCTCACCCCCGCGGCGCCGGTCCTCGTGGGCGGGGCTCTGGCCGGGATGCTGGCGGGCGGGGCGGCCGGTGCCGCCGTCGGCGGGCTGGCCGGTATCGGGCTATCGGACGACGAGGCCCGCCTCTACGAGGCGGAGGTGGCGGCCGGGCGGACGCTCGTCACGGTGCGTGCCGACGAGCGTTACGACGAGGCGGTGACGATCCTGCGACGCTGCGGCGGACGCGGCCCGACCTGCGGGGAGCCCGGCCTGCCGCCCATCATCCTCTTTTGAACAGGAGTGAGCATGGCCAGTGCAGTGGGGGCGGATCCGTCCTTTGAGACCGCGGTGAGGGTGCCATCCGGGGGGGCGTGGCTCGAGGGGACGCTGACCGTCCCCGAGGGGGCGTTCGCCGTCGTGCTGTTCGCGCACGGCTCCGGGAGCGGGCGGCACAGCCCGCGCAACCGCCATGTCGCCGGGCGTATGCAGGAGGCCGGGCTCGCGACGCTGCTGATCGACCTCCTCACCGAGGAGGAGGATCTGCTCGACCGGCGCACGGCCCGCATGCGGTTCGACATCGCGCTGCTGGCGGGGCGTCTGGCCGACGCGACGGACTGGCTGTCGCGCGAGCCGGCCACGGCAGGCCTGCCCGTGGGTTATTTCGGCGCGAGCACCGGGGCAGGGGCGGCCCTCGTCGCCGCGGCACGCTGCGGGGAGCGGGTCGGCGCCGTGGTGTCGCGTGGCGGGCGGCCCGAGCTGGCCGGGGAGTCGCTGGGGCTGGTACATGTCCCGACGCTGCTCATTGTCGGGGGGGAGGACGCCCCGGTCCTGCCGCTGAACGAGAAGGCGCTGGCCCGGCTGCGCTCGCCAGAAAAGGAGCTGGTGGTGGTGCCGGGGGCGTCGCACCTGTTCGAGGAGCCGGGCGCGTTGGAGGAGGTGGCCCACCTGGCGGCGGGTTGGTTCGCCGGCCACCTGGGCGGGGGAGGGGGCGTGCAATGGCACGACAGCGGGGCGGTGCCGAGCCGGCGTTCACGCCGGGCCTGATCGAGTCGGCGCGGCGGGCGTCGCTGCCGCTCTCGCCGGGCAGCGGGCTGAGCCCGCTGCTCCGGCGGGTGGGCGACGCCCGGTGCGTGCTGCTTGGCGGGGCGTCGCACGGCACGCGGGAGTATCACACCTGGCGGACGGAGATCACGAAGCGCCTCATCGGCGAGTGGGGCTTCACGTTCGTCGCCGTCGAGGGCGACTGGCCCGCCTGCTACCGCGTCAACCGCTTCGTCAAGGGGTACGTGGACGGGCCCGCGTGCGAGGCGTTGGCGGCGTGCGAACGCTGGCCGGCGTGGGTGTGGGCGAACGAAGAGGTCGCCGAGCTGGCCGGTTGGCTGCGGCGGCACAACGACGGGCGTCCCGAGGACGCCAAGGCTGGGTTCTACGGCCTGGACGTGTACAGCCTGTGGGAGTCGCTCCACCAGGCGGCGGCCTACCTGAAGAAGTACGGCGGCGGGGCAGGGGCGGCGGAGAGGGCGCTGCGTTGCTTCGATCCGTACGGGGGCGATCCGCGGGAGCACGCGCTGGCGACGCGCTGGATCCCCGAGAGGTGCGAGGGGGAGGTGGCCGAGCTGCTGCGCGAGATCCGGGCGCGTGCGCCGTCCTTCCCGGAGGACGGCGAGGAGGACAGGTTCGCCGCCGAGCAGAACGCGCGGGCGGTCCGGGATGCGGAGGCGTACTACCGGGCGATGGGGCGGGGCGGCTCGCTGTCGTGGGACGCTCGCGAGAGGCACATGGACGAGACGCTGGGGCGGCTCCTGGCGTTCCATGGGCCGGGGGCGAAGGGGGTCGTGTGGGCGCACAACACCCACAGCGGCGACGCGCGCCACACCGACATGGCGACGGAGGGGATGGTGAATCTCGGGCAGCTCGCGCGGACGCGGTTCGGCGAGGCGTCGGTGTCCCTCGTCGGGTTCGGGTGCCACCGGGGCTGGGTGTTCGCGGCGCAGCGGTGGGACGCGGGGATGGAGTGCATGCCGGTGCCGCCGGCGCGGGACGGGAGCTGGGAGGACATCCTGCACCGGTCCGGCGCCGGGGACTCGCTCCTCCTCCTCGGCCGGGGGATGGCCGCCGCGTGGGAGGAGCCACGCGGCCACCGGGCCATCGGCGTCGTCTACCGCCCGCAATACGAGGGGTTTGGCAACTACGTGCCGACGGTGCTGCCGCGGCGGTACGACGCCTTCATCTACCTCGAGCAGACCCGGGCGCTGCGCCCGCTGGGGGCCGGCGTGCCGTCGGAGGGGGTGCTGGAGACGTGCCTGTCGAGGGTGTGATGGGCCGTGGCCGGCCCGTCATTCCGTGAGGGCCTCCGGATTTCCGCGGGCGCCCTGACCGCCCACGGGCTATACTGAAGGTGTCCACTCACCGCACCGCGCGACGCGCGGCCACGTCCGAAGAAAGCAACCCATGAACACTTCCGAACGCCCTTCCGGCCGCAGCACCCTGCTGCAGTTGGCCGGTAATATCCCCTTCATCGCCATGCACGTCGCGCTCCTGGCCGTCTTCTTCGTGCCCTTCGGGTGGGGCCTCCTGGCCCTGTGCGGGGCCACCTACCTCGTGCGGATGTTCGGCATCACGGCGGGATACCACCGCTATTTCGCCCACCGCGCATACAAGACGAGCCGCGTCTTCCAGCTGGCCCTCGCCTGGCTGGGGTGCTCGGCCTTCCAGAAAGGGCCGCTGTGGTGGGCGGGACACCACCGGGGGCATCACCGCCACTCCGACACGCCCCACGACCCGCACTCGCCGCACGAGACGAGCTTCTGGTGGTCTCACGTCGGCTGGATCCTTTCCACCGACCACCGCGAGACGCCGCACAAGGACATCGAGGACTTCGACAAGTATCCCGAGCTGCGCTGGCTCGACACCTGGCACTGGATCCCCGGCGTCACCCTCGCCGTCCTCTGCTTCCTCGCCGCAGGGTGGGCCGGCCTGGTGTGGGGTGTCGTGGTCAGCACGGTCCTCGTCTACCACGCGACGTTCACCATCAACTCGCTCAGCCACCTGTTCGGCAAGCGGCGGTACGACACGCCCGACGACAGCCGCAACAACTGGGCGCTCGCGGTGATCACGCTCGGCGAGGGCTGGCACAACAACCACCACCACTACCAGTCGAGCGCCAACCAGGGCTTCTTCTGGTGGGAGATCGACATCAGCTACAGCACGCTGGTGGTGCTGAGCTGGTTCGGGATCGTGTGGGGCCTCCGCAAGCCGGGCGAGAAGGCGCTCAGGCACCGGCTCATCCGGCCGGCGCCGGCGCCCGGGGCTGCGCCTGACGCGGGCCCCGGCACGGAAAAGGGCATGATGACAGGCGCCGGCGGGGCCGCCTGAGCCGCGGGCCGCGGGCGGATTTGCGACGCTTCCCCCACCCGGCCGGGTAGAATGCCCTTTGGCGCACCGGCCGGGCGCACTCGGGCCGGACCGTGGCCCAGTGCAGGGCGGACGACGCCCAGGAGGTCAAGGGCCTGCTGAACGCGGGGGCGCTGCCCGGGATCGGCGCCCGCTACCGGCCGCCGGAGAACGGCTCTCGCGTGGAGTACGAACAGCAGGAGGCCATCCTGGGGGTCGTCCGCGGGGCCGCGCGGGATCAGACCTGACAGCCGGTGGCGTGCCGGCCGGGGGGTAAGGACATGAGCAGAGGCCCCGTGCCAGAGCTGGCGGCACTTCTGGCGGAGGTGAGTGGGGGGCCTGCGGATGTGGGGCGTTGGCTGGCGATCGGCGACCTGCTGGAGCGGCGTGGCGAGCCCGGCCGCGCCGAGCTAGTGCGTCTGGCGTGCCGGCTGCGCACCCGGCGGGAGGACGGTGGGCGCCCCACGCTGGAGGCGCGGGTGAGGGAGCTGCTCGCCGGGGGGGTGCTGCCATGCATCCCCGAGCTGGCGAACAGCGTAGGGATGCGGATGGCCCTGGTGCCGGCCGGGTCGTTCTACATGGGCTCGGCGGAGGGGGAGGAGGGCCGGGACGGACGCGAGGGCCCGCGGCATCAGGTGAGCATCACCCGGCCCTTCTGGATGGGGATGCACGCCGTCACCCAAGGGCAGTACGAGGCCGTGACAGGGGCCAACCCCAGCCGGTTCAGGCCGGGCGGCGGAGGGGGGGCCGTGGTGCGGGGGTTGGACACCCGGGATTTCCCCGTCGAATGCGTTTCGTGGGACGAGGCCTCGGGCTTCTGCCGCGTGCTCTCGGGGACGGGGGAGGAGAGCGAGGCCGGACGCGCGTACCGCCTGCCGACGGAGGCGGAGTGGGAGTACGCGTGCCGCGCGGGCCTCTCGTCCGGGGCGTTCAACGTCGGGGCGGCCCTCGGACCGTTGCAGGCACATTTCCGCGGCCCGCAGCGGGCGGGCCCGTACCCCGCCGGGGGCCAGGCGCCGAATGCGTGGGGCCTCTACGACATGCACGGCAACGTCTGGGAGTGGTGCGCCGACTGGTACGCGGAGGACTTCTACACCCACAGCCCGGCGGCCGACCCGGTGGGGCCGCCCGGCGGCACCGACCGCGTGGCCCGGGGCGGATGCTGGGAGAGCGCCCCCGGGTCCTGCCGCTCGGCGGGCCGTAGCCGGGTCGCGCCGGGCGAGCGCTTCGACGAGCTGGGCTTCCGCGTGGTCCTCGCCCTCGGCGGCCGCGAAGCGGCGGGCGTCCGTTAGGGCCGGGCGATTCGGGAATCCGGCGGGATGGGGGCAGCTCCGCGCGCCAGGCGTGCGTACGATGGTAGCGTGTGGTGTTCGCCACGGCCCCCTCCACGCCCGCCCGATCCCGTCCCCGGAGGAGAGGCCATGCCGTCGAGAGATTTCCCCAAGGCC
Organism: uncultured Alcaligenaceae bacterium; assembly: GCA_964630925.1. Lineage (GTDB taxonomy): Bacteria > Planctomycetota > Planctomycetia > Gemmatales > Gemmataceae > RGDT01. Next base: position 1,514 of record CAZVZK010000229.1, on the reverse strand, counting down.
GCGGCCCCCCCTGTCCTCGCCTTCCTGCGAGGCGTCGAGGGCGGCACCGAGCTGGCCGTGCGTTCGGCCCACGCCCTGCTGGGCTACGCGGTGGGCCGGGCATTCGCGCACGACGGGGCCGAGGGAGACGGGGGGCATGCGTCCGGCCTCGTGCCGTCCCCTTCGCAGCTGGCGGCCATCCTCGCCGCCTTCGGGCAAGACGCGGAGAGCGCGGGGCGCGTTTCCGGGCTGCGGATGTTCGGCTGGGCGGGGGTCGCGGCGGGTCTGGCCCACACGCTGGTCGAGGGGCTCGGCAGGGCGGGGGGCGACGCGCCCCGTGAGCCACGTCTCCCCCCCTGGGAGTACCACGTCGAGACGGTGCAGGACCGCCCGTACGATCAGGCCTGGCGTGACTCCATCCGCTCCCTCACCTGCCACGCGATCCACGAGGGCATCCGCTTCGGCCCCGCCGACGAGGGCGAGGAGGACGCCCTCTTCGAGATGGAGTTCGACGAGATGACCGAGGCCGAGGTCGCCTGGCTCGAGCGGCTCGTCGACACGGAGACGCCGGAACGCGGCCGGACGCGGGCGGAGGCCCGCTGCGGGCGGGCCTTCGCCGCCGGCCTCCCGCCGGAGCGGCGGCCGCTCGCGGACCGGCTCGCCGAGCTGGGGAGGGATGGCTGGGAGCTGGTCTCCGCGCTCCCGGTCCGGGGCGGCGGCCCCCGCCGGCTGTATGAGCTGATCCTGAAGCGTGCCCTGGCCTGATCCGCGACGGATCGGCCAGAAATCCGGCATTCCGAGAGCTTTCCCCCCCGGCTCGCCTATGATGCCTAATGACGGCCTCGCCTCACCGACATCCCTCATACGGCTCCGAACACCGGCTGGTGGATCGATCCGCCGTGGCCCCGACGCGACGCGACGCGCCGCGTCGCCAGGGCGGTGGAGGGCGTTCGGGCCTCACGCAGGAGCGATGATATGCCAGCGACCCCGGCCCGTGAGAATGACCGGCGGGCCGAGGCCAGGGGCCCCGACCCGCGCGACGCCCTGGTGGGCGCGCAGGTGCTTCGCTCGCTCGGCAGCCCGCCCGACCTGCTGCTGGTCCAGGTCCGGCGGCTGTGGGGGATGTTCTACCGGGTGAACATCTTCGCGGGCGAGTGCGTGTCGTCCGCCCGTGTCGTCCACAGCCATTTCGTGCGGGCCGACGAGGCGGGGGCCGTCCTCACCGCCGACCCGGCCATCGCCAGGCTCTACTGATCCACGCGCCGGATGAGGTCGTCTCTCGTGCGGCCCGACACCGCTCGCGGCCTCGCCACACCGCGTCCCCCCGGACACCCTCACTGGATGGCGGGGAGGGCCGTTCGCGCGGATCGCGTACCGCGGAGATCGGCGAGGGGCCAGCGCAGAAGACGAAGAGGCAGAGAAGAAGACCAGGTTGTGTCTTCTCTCTCTTTGCCTTCTCTGTTTTCTCTGCTCTGCGGTCTCCGGTGGAGGCCTACTTGGGCGAGCAAGGTTTGGCGGGGTAGGTGAGCCACTCG
>CAZVZK010000228.1:0-11947 GCA_964630925.1 uncultured Alcaligenaceae bacterium | reverse complement strand
ATGTTGTCCAGCGTGTGCGAGTTCCCCTTGCCCAGCTCATTCGTCCACACGATCACCGTGTTATCCAGCAGGCTCCCCTCGCCGCCCGGCTCCGGCGTCTCGCTCAGACGCTTCGCCAGGTACGCCATCTGCTCGCAATACCACCTGTTGATCTTCGTCAGCTTCTCCTGCGCCTTCGCGTTCGTGTCCGGCTCGTGCGACAGCTCGTGGTGCCCCTCCGCCACCCCCAGCCACCGGTGCCGCGCCCCGCCCACCGAGTTCGTGTATTGCAGCGTCGCCACCCGCGCGAAGTCGTTCGCGAAGCTATTCACCATCAGCTCGATCTGCATCTTGCTCAGCTTGGGGATGTTGTCGTTGTCCGCCTTCACCCCCGCCTCCACCTTCGGCGCCTCCGCCGTCGTCTTCGCCGACGCCGACGCCTTCAGCTCCTGCTCCATCTCGCGCACGAACGTCGCGTGCTCGTCGATCAGCTTCCGGTCCTCGCTCCCCACGGCACCGCTCAACTTCTTCAAATCGTCGCGCACGTCGTCGAGGACGCTCGCCAGCAGCGCCTTGTCCTTCGCCTTGCCGTACAGCTTGTTGAACATCTGATACGGGCTGTCCACCGGCGTCACCGGCTTGTTCGGCCCCGCGTACACCATCCGCGTCCACGTGTCCGCCCGCTCCGGCACCATCACCCCGAACTCCAGCGACCCGAAACGCGTCCGCGTCGCCGCGTCCTTCTGCAGGTGGTTCTTGATCTCCTGATCGATCGACAGGCCCGACGCCCACCCCGCCGGCGTGTGCGAGCCGCCCTGGATGTTCCCAGGGTACAGCTCCGCCCCCGTCAGCAGGCAACCCATGCCGCGCATGTGGTTGTCGCCGTCGCCACGCACCTTGTCGCACACGCCGTTCAGGATCAGCGTCCGCGACTGAAACGGCTCCAGCGGCGTCAGGCTCTCCTTGAGCGTGAACTTCGCCCCCTCCTCGTCCGGCCAGAACGCCTTCGGCACCACCCCGTTCGGGCTGAACATGATCACCAGCCGCTGCTTCCGCTTCACCGTGTTCGCGAAGCCGAAAGACGGCAGATTCATCAGGAACGGCAGCGACGCCGCACCCAGGCCCAGGTCACGCAGAACGTCACGGCGGGAGGCGGTCATCGGCGGTCCTTCCGTTCGGGTGGGAGCGCGGCGAGGGCCATGACCTCGCCGGCCAACTTGCGGATGTGGAACTTGTTGGCGGTGAACGACTTCCTCAGCCGCGCCACGGCGTCCGGGGCGTACGCCCGCGGCGGCTGCTGGACAAGATAGTGAAACATCTGCTCGGCGAACGCCTCATGGGCCTCCGGGCTGTCGGCCAGGAACGCCGCCAGCTCGCGCGCCCCGCGCACGGCCACCGACTTCCCCGACCGCGTCTCGTACGACCCCGCCGCGTCCACCGGCTTGCCGTTGTCCTTCTCACGGTATCGGCCCACGGCGTCGAAATGCTCCAGCGCGAACCCCAGCGGGTTGATGACCGCGTGGCACGTCATGCACCCCGCACCCTTCGTCTGCAGCGCCACACGCTCGCGCGTCGTCAGCGACGGGTGCAATTCCGGCGGCGACGGCGCCACCGCCTCCGGCGGCGTCTTGATCGCCACCCCCAGCACGCCCCGCGCCAGGAACACCCCCCGGTGGATCGGCGACGACTCGGCGCTGTGCGAGAAGCTCGTCATCAAAAACGGATGCGTCAACACCCCGGCCCGCCTGCCGCCGTCGAGCCTCACCGGCTTGAACCCGCCGCCCTCCACGCTCGCCCCGTACAGCTTCGCCAGCCGCGCGTTCAGCGGCACCTCCTCCGCCAGCAGCAACTGCCGGTAATCGGACCCCTCCGACCACACGACGCCGTCGAGGAACAGATCCAGCGACGCCCGCAGGTCCGCGGCTGCGCCCGCGTCGAAGCCGGGGAACTTCTTCGCGTCCTTGGCCAGGTCGTGCGGCCCGTCCGCCTTCACCCACGACAGCAGGAAGGCGTGCAACTTCGCCTTCGCCCGCGGGTCGGCCAGCATCCGCTCCGCCTGCCTCCGCACGTCATCCGCCGTCGCCGGCTTCCCCGCGGCCGCCGCGTCGAGCAGCTCCTTGTCGGGGATCGAGTCCCACAGCCCGAACGACAGCCGCGCCGCCACGTCATACCCGCCCGCCGGCGTCCCCGCCTCGCGGTACAGGAAGCCCGGCGACTTCAGCACCAGCAGCACCGCCCGCTTGACGCCGTTCTCCACATCCGCCAACTGCCTGTCGATGGCCGCCTTCTGCCCGTCCGTCAGCGGCCTCCGGAACGCCCTCTGCGCGAAGGCATGTGCGAACGCCTTGATCTTCGCCGCCCTGTCCCCCGCCCCGTCGCGCGTCCCCGCCAGCTCGTTGATCCGCGCCGCGATGTACCCCGCCGCGTCAATCGCCCCGTCGGTCGTCGCCTGGTCCCACTCCTTCGACACGGTTGCCCCGCGCTCCCAGCCGAAACTCCGGTCGTCCGGCGGGAACGGCACGGCGCACACGTACGACTCCGGCGCCGGGTTGGGCGACAGGTGCCGCGACGGCACCGCCACGCGCCCCTGGTGCGGCGGCTTCCACAACAGCGCCATCGACGATGGAGCCGGCGGCAGCTTCTTCCCCTTCTTCGAATCATCGACCCCCTGCTTGGCCTTCGTGTACTCAAGCCGCAGCGAATACGCCCGGCCTGCGACCAGGAAGACCGTCGCGGAGTAATCGGTGTCCTTGCCCGACTTCACCCAGGCGTCGATGAGGGGAGTCTTGTTGTCGTTGATCCACAGCCGGGCCGCGTGCTCCGTCCTCACCGTGAACGTGTACTCCCCCGTCTCGGGGGCGAGCAGCGCCCCCGTCCAGCGGATCGAGAACTCCTCCGGCTCGATCTTCCCCGGCACCGGCGATTCGAGCTTGAAGTCGAACGCCACCTCGGCGTCCGTCCTCTCCAGCACGCGCGCCCCCGGCTGCATCCGCCGGCCCTTGAAGTACTCCGCCTTCAGCCCGCGCACCTCGTCGCGTTTCGGCTGCCAGCGGAACGAGCCGACCAGGTCCGCCAGCGTCTGCCGGTACTGCCGCACGGTGAGCCGCGACAGGGCGACGCGGGCCGGCCTGTCTCGCTCCCGCGCCAGGTTCGAGTAGAACGTCCCGTGGATGTGGGCCGCGATGGCGTCCGCCTCGGCGCGCGACAGGTACCCCGGCTCGTCCTCGGGCATCGTCTTGTGGACGAGCGCCGCGAGCTGTGCCACCGACAGGTCGCCCTCGAGCTTCTTCTTGTACCGCTTGGTCCCCTGCCCCGTGGCGCCGTGGCAGCGCGCACATTGATCCTTGTACAGGCGTGCCCCGTCCTCGGCGGCCAACGCGGGGCCGACGACGAGGGCGGTGAGCAGCAGGAGGAATCTCGGCGGGTGGGACATCGCGGGTGGGGTCCGGTGGGTTGTGTTGATAGTGTCCCAGATGCGGAGGCCGGCGTCAAGCGGGTGCCGGGGCCGTCTTCCCCATCATCGTGCCCGGCGGGGCCTCAAGGACAGGGCTCGAGGCGAGCGGCACGGCGTGAGCGTGCCGTGCCCCGGATCAGGCGAGCGCCCCAGTTCGTGCTTGGCGTCGGCGCGGCCATGCAGGATAATGGGCGCATGAACGACGAGACGCCCCCCACCGTCTGCCCGCCGACCACCGCACCGCGCGTCGTCACGCGCATCGCGGGCAAGTACGAGGTGGTGCGTCTGCTCGGCCAGGGCGGCATGGGCGTCGTCTACGAGGCCACCGACTCCGTCCTCCTCCGCCGCGTCGCCCTCAAGCTCCTCCCCGGAGCCGCCCTCGACGGCCCCCGTGCCGTGGAGATGTTCCTCGAGGAGGCCCGCGCCGCCGCCCGCCTCCGCCACCCCTGCGCCGTCACCGTCCACGACGCCGGACGCGACGGCGACGACGTCTTCATCGCCATGGAGCTGGTCGAGGGCGGCACCGCCCAGGACGCCCTCGCCGCCGGCCCCCTGCCCCCCGCCCGCGCCCTCGCCGTCGCCGCCGACGTGTGCCGCGCCCTCGCCGCCGCCCACGCCGCCGGCCTCATCCACCGCGACGTGAAGCCCGGCAACATCCTCCTGCCCGCCGACGGCCCCGCCAAACTCGGCGACTTCGGCCTCGCTGTCCCGCGCCTCGCCGACGGCGGCCTCGCCACCCAGCGCGGACGCACCGCCGGCACCCCCGCCTTCATGAGCCCCGAACAATTCCTGGGCGAGCGTCTCGGCCCGGCCAGCGACCTCTACAGCCTCGGCGCCACCCTCTACGCCCTCCTCACCGGCAGGCCGCCCTTCCAGTCCGGGCACATCGGCGGCTACATGGACGCCCACCTCCGCGCCCCCCTGCCCGACCTGTCCGGCCTCCCGGCCGGCGAGGTCATCCGCCGCGCGATGGCCAAGGCCCCTGCCCAACGCTACGCCAGCGCGACGGAGATGTTGCAAGCCATCGAGGCAGCCCTTTCCGCCCCGGAGACCACACTCACGCCGACACCTCCACGCCGCCCGCTCTGGCCCTGGCTGGCCGGCGGTGCCGCCGTCGCCGTCCTCATCGTCGCCGCCATCGCCTGGCCGCGCAAGGAGGACACGGCCCCGCCCGGCAAGGTGCCACCCGTGCCGAAGGAAGGCGGGCTGATCGAGCTGAAGCCGGCCTCGGGGCCGCACGACGCCGGCGGCCCCGTCCTGGCGCTCGCCGCCAGCCCCGCAGACGAGAACACGTTCGCATGGTCGTACACCATCGACAGGAAGAAAGAGAAGCCTGCGAACGAGATGCGCCTCGGCCCCCTCGCCGGCCCCCCGCTCCTCGAGGAATCGAAGCGTCATCCGATCAACTATCTCGCCTTCGCCCCCGACGGGAGCGGCGTCGCCGAGTACGCCGCCGGCCTACGCTCCTGGGCCGCAGGCGGCGGGCCGTCACGCGCATGGGACGTCCAGCCCGTCGATGATAACGGCGTCCTCTGCACCGCGATGCACCCGACGGGCGCCTGGGTCGCCCTCGCCCCGAGGACCGGCCCGAGCCGCATCGTCAAGCGAGCCCGTGACGAGCCGAAGACGGCCGATCTCGCCACCGACGTGCCCTCGCGAGCCCGCCTCATGGCCTTCGCGCCCGACGGCGATTGGCTCGTCACCGTCCACACCGACCGCCGCATCCGTTGGTGGCCCGACGCCGGCGGGGCCCCCTCCGTTTCAGCGCCCATGTCCGACGTGACGCGCCTCCTCACCGTCGTCGCCGGCTCGCCCCCCCTCGCCGCCGTCGCCGTCGGCCGCGCCGTCGAATTCTGGCACCGCGGCAAGGGCCTCGTGTTCTCGACGGAGCCGCTCAAGACACCCGCCGGCGCCCTCGCCGCCTCCCCCGACGGACGCTGGCTCGCCGTCGCCGAGGGCGACACCGTCTGGCTGTTCGACGTGAAGGCCGAGAAGACCCGCGCCGCCGCGCGTGGCCACACCGGCCCCGTCGCCGCGATGGCGTTCACCCGCTCCGGCCGCCTCGTCACCGGCGGCGCCGACGCCAAACTCCGCCTGTGGGACCCCCCGGCCCCGAAGTAGCACCCGAAGGAGGCCGTCCATGCTCCGCGCGCTCCCGCTGCTGGCCCTCGCCGCCGCCCTCGTCCCCGCCGCCCCCGCCCCGTTCAAGATGGCCGGCCAGGGCAGCGACTGGCCGCAGTTCCGCGGCCCGAACCGCGACAACCTCTCGCCCGACAAGGGCCTCCTCCGCGCCTGGCCGCCCGGCGGGCCCAAACTCCTCTGGAAGGCCGACGGCATCGGCGCCGGCTTCTCCTCGGTCACCATCTCCGGCGGGCAGATCTACACGACGGGCGAGAAGGACGGCGCGACGTACCTCTTCACCCTCGACCGGGCGACCGGCAAACAGCTCTGGTCGGCCAAGGTCGGCAAGGCCGGCACCGGCCCCTACGCCGGCTCGCGCTCCACGCCCCCCGTGGACGGCGGCCTCGTCTACGCACTCTCCCACGCCGGCGAGCTGGTCTGCCTCGAGACACGCCGCGGCACGGAGAAATGGAGCCGCGACCTCGTCAAGGACTTCGGCGGCAAGCCCGGCTCCTTCGGCTACGCCGAGTCCCCGCTCATCGACGGCCCCCACCTCATCTGCACCCCCGGCGGGGCCAAATCATCGATGGCCGCCCTCGACAAGGCGACGGGCAAGGAGGTGTGGTCGTGCCCGGCCAACATGCAGGCCGGCTACGCCTCCGCCGCCGTCAGCAAGGCCGCGGGCGTCAAGCAGTACGTCCAGCTCACCGCCACGGCGGCCATCGGCGTCTCCGCCAAGGACGGCGCCATCCTGTGGAAGTACGACAAGGTGGCAAACCCGACGGCCAACGGCTGCTCGCCGGTGATCCTCGGCGAGAACATCTTCACCTCATCCGGCCTCAACAAGGGCGGCGCGCTGCTGGCGCTGAGCAAGGCCGGCGCCGGCGTCGAGGCCAAGGAGACGTACTACAAGACGGAGCTGAAGAACAAGTACGGCGGCGTGACGGCCGTCGGCGGGTACATCTACGGCGACCAGGACGTGGCCGGCAGGCCGTTCTGCGCCGACTGGAAGACCGGCGCCGTGGCGTGGCAGCGGGCCCCCGGCGTCGGCGACGGCAAGGGCGCCGCCAGCATGGCCTACGCCGACGGCCATCTGTACATCCTCTACGAGAGCGGCCACGTCGCCCTGGTGCCGGCGACGCCGAAGGCGTACACCGAGAGCGGGTCGTTCAAGATCCCCAACGCCTCCGGCAGCCAGAGCCGGGCCGCGCCCGTGGTGATCGGCGGCCGGCTGTACCTGCGCGAGCGTGACGCGGTGTGGTGCTACGACGTGACCGCGAAGTGAAAGGCCAGGCATGCGCCGCGTCCCGATCATCGACAGCCACACCGCCGGCGAGCCGACGCGCGTCGTCGTCGAGGGCGGCCCCCACCTCGGCGACGGACCCCTGTCCGAACGGCGCGAACGCTTCACCCGCGAGTTCGACGCCTTCCGCTCCTCGGTGGTCAACGAGCCGCGCGGCTCCGACGTGGTCGTCGGCGCCCTCCTCGTCGCCCCCGTCGATCCGTCGTGCTGCACCGGCGTCATCTTCTTCAACAACGTCGGCACGCTGGGGATGTGCGGCCACGGCACCATCGGCCTGGCGGTGACGCTGGCGCACATGGGCCGCATCCGCCCCGGCACGCACCGCCTGGAGACGCCCGTCGGCGTCGTGCCGTTCACCCTCGATGATGACAACCGCGTGTCACTGGAGAACGTGCCGAGCTACCGCTACTCGGAGGATGTCAGCTTGATTCAGAACGTGCGGGGGGACATCGCGTGGGGCGGGAATTGGTTCTTTCTACTCAACAGCCGAGAGGATGTGCGTCCGGGGAATGTCCCGAAATTAGTCCGGATGGCCGAGTATGTTCGCGAACAGATCCGCGAAGGCCGGGTCACGGGTAAAGACCGGGCTGAGATCGACCATATCGAACTTATGGGAAAGCCGGGCGACCCGCACAACCACGGGCGGAACTTCGTCCTCTGCCCCGGCGGGGCCTACGACCGCTCGCCGTGCGGCACCGGCACCAGCGCCAAGGTCGCGTGCCTCGCCGCCGACGGCAAACTCGCGCCCGGCGAGGTGTGGCGGCAGGAGGGCATCCTCGGCACCGTCTTCGAGGCGACGTACCGCTGGGAGGACGGGACGAGGAAGCGCATCATCCCGACCATCACGGGGTCGGCGTACATCACGAGCGAGGCGATGTTGCTGTTCGACCCGCGCGACCCGTTCCGCGAGGGCATCCGCCCATGAACGGCGTCACGCCATTTCCGGGTGGCCGGGGTCGGGCTCTGGCGACCCCGGAACGCACACCTCCGGGGTCTCAAAGCCGACCCCGGCCACCCCAGCAACGCACGCGCGGGGGCCTCCCATGAGGGTCGCCGTCATCGGCGCCGGCGTCGTCGGCGTCGCCTGCGCCCACTACCTCCGCGCCGCCGGGTGCGAGGTCGTCCTCCTCGACAAGGGCCGCGTCGGCGGAGCCTGCTCGCACGGCAACTGCGGCTACATCTGCCCCAGCCACGCCCTGCCCCACGCCGGCCCCGGCGTCATCCTCCCGACGCTCCGCACCCTCCTCCAGAAGAACTCCCCCCTCGCCATCCGCCCCAGCGTCGGGCCGTCGCTGTGGGGCTGGCTCCTGCGCTTCGCCCTCCGCTGCAACCGCCGCGACATGCTCGCCGCCGCCCACGCCAACCACGCCCTCCTGCAATCGTCGCGAAGCCTCTACGCCGGCCTCCTCGCCGCGAAGACGCTCGACGCCGACCTCCAGACGCAGGGCCTGCTGTTCGTCTTCCACTCGCGCCACGCCCTCGACCACTACGCCCACACCGACCGCCTCCTCCGCCGTGAGTTCGGATTAGGCGCCGAGCGCCACGAGGGCGACGCCCTCCAGCGCCTGGAGCCCGCCCTCCTGCCGCACATCGCCGGCGCGTACCACTACACCGGCGACGCCCAGGTCCGCCCCGACCGGCTCATGGCGTCGTGGCGGGCGCGCCTCCTCGCCGACGGCGTCGAGATCCGCGAGAACACGCCCTTCACCGGCTTCGACCAGATCAAGGCCGACGCCCACGTCATCGCCGCCGGCGCGTGGACGCCGCTGCTCGCCGACGCCCTGCGCTGCACGCTGCCGATCCAGCCGGGCAAGGGCTACTCGCTCACCATGCCGCGTCCCGCCGTCTGTCCACGCTACCCGATGATCTTCGAGGAGCATCGCGTGGCCGTGTCCCCGTTCTCCGACGGCTACCGCATCGGCTCGACGATGGAGTTCGGCGGCTACGACGAGACGATGAACGAGGCCCGGCTCGACCTCCTCACCTCGGCGGCACGGCTGTACCTCCGCGACCCCGTCGGCGGCCCCGTCGAGGAGCGCTGGTGGGGCTGGCGCCCGATGGTGCCGGACGGCATGCCGATCATCGGCCCGGCGCCGCGCCTCCGCAACGTGTACCTGGCCACGGGGCACGGCATGCTCGGCCTGTCGATGGCGCCGGCGACGGGGCGGCTCGTCAGCGAGATGGTGCTGGGCGCGACGCCGCACGTCGATCCGCACCCGTATCGCGTGGGGCGCTTCTGACGGGCGAGCAACCTCACCCCCTAACCCCCTCTCCGAAGCGGAGAGGGGGGATCGTCAGATCATCGCATGCGCGGTGGGGCCGTGTGCGCCTGCCTTGTTCGACGAAGCGATACAAGAGACGCGCCCACCTCCCCGCCGGAAAGGCGATGCTCTTACGACTCCCCCCTCTCCGCTTCGGAGAGGGGGGCTGGGGGGGTGAGGTCGCGGAAGCCATACGCCCGCTCGACGCGGCAGACCCGCATCTCGAACGCCTCGTACCACCGCTCCCGCCCCAGACGCTGGGCCTCCAGATGCTCGCCGTGGCGCTGCCACCCTCGGATCGCCTCCTCGCTCTCCCAGTACGAGACCGTGATGCCGACCCCGTCTGCCCCGCGCACGCTCTCGATGCCCAGATACCCCGGCATCGCCGCCGCCAGCTCCGCCATCCGTCCCGCCGCCGCGGCGTACCCCTCGGCGTCCGTGCCGGTGCGGACCGACGTGAAGATCACCGCGAAGTACGGCGTCGGCCGCGTGATCGCCGCCAGGGCATGCCCGCTGTCCGCCATCACCACACCTCCCAAACAGGGCGCTGGCATCATACAACGAACGCCGGCCCTAGGAGGTGTCCCGTCATGCTCCCCCTGGTCGCGTGCATCGTCCTCGCCGCCGAGCCGGCCCAGGCGCCGGTCTTCACCGCCGGCACGGACGGTTATCACTCCTACCGCATCCCCGCCCTCATCGCCACGAAGAAGGGCACCCTCCTCGCCTTCTGCGAGGGCCGCAAGAACGGCCTCAGCGACACCGGCGCCATCGACCTCCTGCTCAAACGCAGCGCCGACGGCGGCAAGACCTGGGGCAAGACGCAGGTCGTGTGGTCCGACGAGGGCAACACCTGCGGCAACCCCTGCCCCGTGGTCGAGCGGGAGTCCGGCGTCATCCACCTCCTGATGACGCACAACCTCGGCGAAGACAGGCAGTCCGCCCTCATCGCCGGCAAGGCGAAAGGCGCACGCACCGTCTGGGTGACGCGCAGCGGCGACGACGGCGAGACGTGGACGAAGCCGGCGGAGATCACGAAGGCCGTCAGCAAGCCCGACTGGGGCTGGTACGCCACCGGGCCGGGCGTCGGCATCCAGACGACGACGGGCCGGCTCGTCATCCCGTGTGATAATTACGTCAAGGGGAGCAAGAAGCGGCAGTCGCACGTCATCTACAGCGACGACAAGGGCAGGACGTGGAAGCTGGGCGGCGTCGTTGGCCCGCACTGCAACGAGTGCCAGGTGGCCGAGCGCGCCGACGGCGTGCTGGTGCTGAACATGCGGAACTACCGCGGGACGAACCGCCGGGCCATCTCTCTCAGCAAGGACGGCGGCGAGACGTGGTCGGAGCCGGCCGACGACCCGGCCCTGCTCGAGCCGGTGTGCCAGGCCAGCCTGATCCGCCTGCCGGGCGAGAAGGGCGAGATGCTCTTCTCCAACCCGGCGAGCAAGAAGCGCGAGAACATGACCGTCCGCCTCAGCCGCGACGGCGGCAAGACCTGGCCGGCGTCGGGCGTGCTCTACGCCGGGCCGTCGGCGTACTCGTGCCTGGTGGCCCTGCCGGGCGGCGGGGCGGCCTGCCTGTACGAGCGCGGCAAGAAGGGGCCGTACGAGTCGATCCACCTGGCGCGGTTCCCGCTCGATTGGCTGAAGGAGGAGAAGGCGAAGGGGGAGGAAGAGATCTTCTTCTCGACGAAGTCCTGGGAGGGCGAGTATTCCTCCCGCGACATCCCGGGCGGCGTCGAGACCACGCCCGTCGTCGGCGCCATCCGCGCCGTGCGGGCGGACGGGTCGGGATTGCGGACGGTGGCGGCCCTCGGGAAGAATACGGACAACCCGCACGTCAGCCCGGACGGGGCGTGGGTCTACTTCCAGTCGAACGCCTCGGGCGGCAGCCGGATCTACCGGTGCCGGCCCGACGGCGAGGGCGTCGAGAAGTTGCCCACCCTTGGCGGGCGGTGGAAGGACGCCTACGGCTTCTGCCTCTCGCGGGACGGCAAGAAGATCCTGTACACCGTCCACGACGGCAAGACGGGCGGGGTGGCGCTGGCCGACGCCGACGGCTCGAAGGCGGCCCTGCTCGCGCCGGGCGCCGGCTACCTGTACATGGCGGCGCTCGCCCCGGACAACGGCCGCGTCGTCTTCTCCGGCCCGGCCCGCGGCTACCGCCTCCTGATCGCCACGCTGCCCGACGGCAAGCCGACGGTGTTGACGCCCGACCACCCCGAGTGCTTCGTCCCGAAGTTCACGCCGGACGGCAAGGCGATCGTCTTCATCCGCCGCGACGGCGACGTGTACCGCATCGACGCCGACGGCAAGAACCTACGGCGGCTGACCGAAGGCAACAGGTACGTCGAATTCCGCCTGTCGGAGAAGGACGCCCACGGCTCGACGGACGGCCCGCACATCTCACCCGACGGCAAGCGCATCGCCTACCTCTCGCGCAAGGGCGGAGTGCCGAACGTCTGGGTCATGGGCATCGACGGCGCGGGTCAGCGTCAGGTCACGACGCGGAAGACCGCCTGCGGGCGCGTCCGCTGGAGCCCCGACGGCAAGCGGCTCGCCTTCGTGTCGTTCGAGGGCAAGTACCCGCAGCTCTTCGTCGTCGGTGCCGACGGCGGCGAGCCGCGCCGCCTGACGGACCTCAAGGAGGCGGTGTACTTCGTGGACTGGAGGCCGGCGCACGCCCACCCCTGAAGGGGTGGGCTACAGACCCAAGGCCCCTGAAGGGGCCTGAAATCCAAGACCCGCCCTGCTTTCAGCCCCCTTCGAGGGGGCTTCGGTTCGTAGCCCACCCCTTCAGAGTCTATTGCAAGGAAGACGTAAGTCCTTG
>CAZVZK010000227.1:0-11986 GCA_964630925.1 uncultured Alcaligenaceae bacterium | reverse complement strand
GCCGTGGAAGGCGAAATCGCCTGTACGAACGTCGAAAGATTCACATGCTCTGAGGAATGCGAGCAGGGCGACATCGACCGGCCCCTGAAGTGACACATGGCCCCGATCTACCTCGACTACAACGCCACCACCCCCCTCGACCCCGCCGCCGTCGAGGCCATGCTCCCCTGGCTCCGCGACGGCTTCGGCAACCCCTCCAGCGCCCACGTCTTCGGGCGCCAGGCCCACGACGCCGTTGAGATGGGTCGCGCCTCCGTCGCCGCCCTCATCGGCGCACGGCCCGACGAGGTCGTCTTCACCGGCGGCGGCACGGAGGCCAGCAACCACGCCATCAAGGGCGTCTACTTCGCCCGGCAACGCGGGTTCGCGGGCTTCTTCGCCCGCCTCCTCGGCGGCGCCGGCCACATCGTCACGAGCACCATCGAGCACCCCGCCACACTCAAGCCGCTGGAGTTCCTGCGCGGCCTCGGCTGCCGCGTCACCCAGGTGCGGGTCGATATGCACGGCCTGATCGCCCCCGACGCCGTCGGCAGGGCGATCACGCGCGGCACGTCGCTCGTCACGGTGATGCACTCGAACAACGAGGTCGGCACGCTCCAGCCGGTCCGCGAAATCGCCGCCCTGTGCCGGGCGCGGGGCGTCCTCGTCCACACCGACGCCTCGCAGTCGCTCGGCAAGGTGCCGGTGAACGTCGACGACCTTGGCGTCGATCTGCTGACGCTCGCAGGGCACAAGCTGTACGCGCCGAAAGGGATCGGGGCGCTGTACGTGCGGCGGGGCGTCAACCTGGAGCCGGTGTTGCACGGGGCTGGGCACGAGTCGGGCCGCCGGGCGGGGACGGAGAACGTGCCGTACATCGCCGCCCTCGGCGCGGCCTGCGACGTGGCCCGCGCCTCGCTGACACAGGCCGGCGAACGTCTGCGGTCGCTGCGCGAGCGTCTGTGGGAGGCACTGCGGGCCGGCCTCGGCGGGCGTGTCGTGATAAATGGCCACCCTGAGAGGCGTCTGCCGAACACGCTGAACGTGAGCTTCCTCGGCCACATCGGCTCGGAGCTGCTGGCGAAGGTGCCGGGGGTGGCGGCGTCCACGGGGTCGGCGTGCCACGAGGGCCAGGTCACGCGGTCGCCGGTCCTGTGCGCCATGGACGCGCCGCTGGAGGTGAATCACGGTGCGGTGCGGCTCACCGTGGGCCGCTTCACCACGGAGGAAGAGGCGGATCGGGCGGCGGCGCTGCTCATCGAGGCGGCGCGGCGGGCGTGACGCCGACGCCACGCCGCCATCGCACCAAGATCAGCCGACGCGGCGGTAGGTGGCGGTCATGAAGTGGTGCCACTGGCCGTCGTCGCCGAGGAAGCGGGAGGAGAGGGTGCGGGTGCCGTCGTCCTTCAGCTCGATGATGTCCTGGTACTTCGACATCTTGCCGGGGACGGTGAAGTCGGGGCCGACGGTGTCCAGCGTCAGCACCTTGCCGGAGGCGTCGAGGGTGCCGTCGTAGACCCACATGTGCGTCATCATCGAGCCGATGAAGGTGCCGACGAAGCGGCCCCGCGCCGGGTCGTAGCCCAGGGTCATCATCGTGGTGCCCATCTCGGCGCGGCCCTCCCCCAGCGTCCAGGCGCCGCCGAGGGAGCGGGTCGATTCGGTGCCGGACGACTTCATGGGCGGCTGGCCGGGGCCCATCGAGCACTCCATCTCGCAGGCCCACTCGCCGACGAGGCCCTCCAGCCACTGGTGTTCCTTCTTCAGCTCGGGCTTCATCATGGCGTCATCCTCCTGCGCGGCCGCCGGGACATTGCTGCGAGGGAGGGAGGATACCCGAACGCCGCTTCGCCTGTCAAAGTCAGTGGCCCTCTTGGCGCGGCGCGCGCCGGCGGGTATGGTCAATGTGTTGAGCCGCGCGACGCCGGCCCCCACGCCAGGCACCCTGGCCGTGCGGTGACAGGCCGACGTTCGACGCGATCCGGCTCACACCCCTTCCCTTGACTGCTGACTACCGCGGCTTGACCGCCGCCGAATGGACGCTCCTCCACAAGGTGAATTACGGCCCGCACTTCGACATCGACTCCTTGCCCGTCTACGCCAACTCGGAATTCTACCGCCCGCGTGGCGTTACGCTGACCGACGATGAGATGCGCGCCGGCCTCGACGCCTGTCTGGCGAAGGGCCTGCTCCGTGTCGTTGACGAGGCCGCCGTCGCCGAGATCGTCGCCGAGCTGAAGGCCGGCGGCGTCCTCGGCCCGATCTACGGCCTGCCGTACCCCGGCCTCATCGACTACACCCCCGCCGGGGCGGAGCTGTGGAACGAGGGCCGCGTGCGGGACCAGTACGCCTCCACCGACGTCGTCCGCACGCGGTTATCGCGGTACTTCCGCTCTGAGGCCGCCGCCCGCAAGGGGATGGAGGATGTGCTGGACCCCGACACCGAGGTCACAGTGTCCGGGCCGCACCCCGTCGGGCCGTGGCGTGCACAGTGGTGGCGGCGTTTCCCCGAGGGCTTCCGCATCGACATCGAGGAGCGGTGCTGCTGGCAGGGACGCTGCGGCGGGGGTGACAGCATTGTCCTCGGCCGGCAGGAGGGGGCCGACTCGGGCGGGCTGCGACGCATCCTCGACATCCACAACGTCGCCCTGGAGGAGTGGGCGGTATTGAGACAGATGGAGTGGTCGCCGGACTACCCCGACAGCTTCGCCGCGAGCGCCGCAAGCCTGGCCAGGCGGTGGTACGGCCTGGGGGTGACGCGGGAGGGGTGCCGGCTGGCGCTGGATGCCTGCATCCGCAACGGCTGGCTGCGGGAGGTAGACGAGGCGGCGATGGCGGAGGTGGACGCCCTCCTCCGTGACGAGCCGGCCTTCATGCCGCTCCCGTCCGAGGGCCTCCCCAGCAGGGGGCACGTCGGATTCACCGCAGGCGGTGCCACGCTCTATCAGATGCTCTCCGCCCGGTGGCTCGGCCCGGCCTGGGAGGATCACCTCAGCGTCGAGAAGCACCACTACCGGGAGGAGCATCGGTACTGCTGGACCGAGGAGGGCCTGCAAGGCATCGCCGAGGGCTACGCCGCCGAAGGGAATACCATCCGCGCCAGCCGGCTCATCCCCCTCGGCCCGTGGTGCGTGCGCTGGTGGGATCGCTATCCGTCCGGCTATCGGCTGGAGCTGGAGATCGTGAGCTCCTGACCGAGTAAGACACTCCTCGGTGTGGTCCCCGACGGACTGGTTCGACAGCGGGGACGCCGCGGAGGGGGGTGTGAGGGGGGTCGGGAAGACGAATTTCCTCAAGTCGTTCTGCCGCCTGTATTTGCGGCGGCAAAGTTCGTTTCCCCGGTTCGTTTCCTTCACTGATGGGTGTCCATTCGCCAGCTTTTTACCCGTCAGCCACACACCTGACCCATTGTCTCCTTCCGTCCCATTCTCAGCGTGATCATGCGCTCTGGGGGTAGGGCCGTCACTTGCGCGGCGGGTTCACGGGGACCGTGACCATGGCTGGCCTGACGTTACCGCCCTTCCATTCGTCGAACGAGAGCGAGACCTTGGCGGAGCCGCTGCCCACCGAGTGGTCAACCCGCACGGGGTTGAGGCAGTAGTCCCCTCAGTCGTCTTTCAGGCGGACCTTCGCGATGACCGGGTTGCCGCCGTCCTTCACGGGGAATTCGATGACGGCCCACGGCCAGGCGTTCCTGGGGTAGGCGTCGACGTGGACGTGGGTGAACGTGCCCGGCCCCCTGCCGCGCGTGCCGACGACGACGGAGAGGTCCTCATGTTGGCCGCTCAACAGCGGCTGCTGGTCCCAGAACAGGTCGAGGGTGCGCGGGCCGTTGAAGTGGACGACGGGGGCGTCCTCCGGGGACGGGCCGAACTGGATCTTGCCGCGGATGTCGCGGCCCGCGGTCTGGATCTTGCCGTCGATCCGCACCGAGAATCGGGGGTTGCGGGGGTTGGCGGAGAAGCGGAGGCCCTTGTAGGTGGTCTTGCCGCCGTCTTCCCAGACGTCGCCGATCTGGAAGTATTGGGGCCCCTTGGCCTGGCGCCACCTCCTGGGGGACTTGCCGTCGGGCGAGGCGAGGGCGTGCATGGCGTCGCCGTCGTGGACGAGCCAGACGAGGGTGCGGGCCTCGGGGCCGAAGACGAGGAGGCAGTACTTGGGCGAGCGGGTGTTGTACGTCGGCTCGGTGTCGAGCGTGCGGCTGACCCTGTCGAGGTCGGTGAGGGCCGCGGGGGGTGGGCCGGCGGCGAAGAGCGCCGCGGTCAGGAGGTGGGAGAGGAGCATGGTCCGCCCTCGGGTGGGGTCGCGCCGCCGGAGAGCGGCGGCACGTCCCCTCACTGTCGCGCGCCGGGGTACGCACGTCAATGGTCTGGCTGCGGGAGTTACAATCATCACCCCGGCGGCTTCTGCCCCAGCATCATGGGCGGCACCAGGCCGGGCTGGTCCTGGTACTTGCCCTTCTTGTCGGCGTAGCTCGTCTCGCAGGGGGCGGCGTCGGCGCGGAAGAACAGGATCTGCGCGATGCCCTCGTTGGCGTAGATCTTCGCGGGCAGCGGCGTCGTGTTGCTGATCTCGATGGTGATCTTGCCGCGCCACTCCGGCTCCAGGGGCGTCACATTCACGATGATGCCGCAACGGGCGTACGTCGAATTATGCACCAGGATATCATTCGCGGAGAAGGAGCTGCCCTGTGGGACGGTGAGGTCATACACCGCTTCGACGCCTGCCGGCTCGATGGACTCGACCCTGTCCCAGACCACGTCGGAATGGGCCAGCCCGCGGAGCGTGGGGTCGTCCGTGGCGTCCGCCACGGCGCGGGCGATCTCCAGCGGCACCGACTGGCCGAGGAAGGCGCGGGTGCCGAGGCTGTTCAAGGAGACCCCGGCCTGGCGGGCGGCCCCCTGCACCACGGGCCACGCCTCGCGGGGGAGCGTGTCGAAGTTCGACCGTGTGCGCGGCTCCGGCGACAGCGCGGACAGGCTCTCGTGGAACGTCGCGTCCTTGGCGCAGCCAGGCACGAAGCCGATCTCCTCCGCGAAGAGACGCAACATGTCGCGGTCCGAGACCTGGACCCGCCACGCCGTCCGGCCGCTGGCCGACTCGCGATCACGGATCAAGGAGAAGATGCCGAATCGCAAGAGCAGGTGGCGGACGCCACGGGCCAGCTCCTCCGAGCTGCTGTAGTAGTCGAGCGTCAGGCCGACTGTCCCCTTCGCGGAGACGGTCCGATTCGATGACCCGTCGCCCGAGTAGAGGGCGCGGAGGAACGCGGCGGCGACCCGTTTCGTGCCGCGGAACACCGCCCGCGGGATCTTCTTGTCGATCGAAAGCTTGTCCGCCTCGTGCCGCCGGAGCCAGAGGTTGGCCCGGTTCGGCTGGGGGTCGGCGCCGCCCCGCCCGCGTTTGTTGACGAGGTTGTAACCCAGATACCCGACGGGGGACGCCTCCATCCCGAAGGCGGCGGCGCAGCGGGCGAACAGCCCGGCCAGGACCGGGTCGCCGGTGGTGTAGCGCGGCGACGAGCCGGGCGTGTGGCACTGCCCGTCGGCCGTGAGCAGCCCCAGCAACGTGGCCTCGTGTTCCGGCATCTCTTCCTTGCCGAACACCGGGCACGACCTCGCCACGGCGAGGCGGTCCCCCGGCCTCAGCTCGCCGAGGGGCTTCCAGCCGTCCAGGGTGCGGAAGGGGTGTGACGCCGTCGCCTTGATCTCCTGGCCGGTCCAGGTGCGGAGGCGGTACACCGGCTCCAACCCACTGTGCCGGTGGTCCGACACGTCCGCCGACTTCAGCCTCAGCCCGTCGAGGGCGACCGTCCGTGCGCCCTTGCGGGCGATGAAGTCACGGATCGGCAGGTAGTCCCCCGTCTCGGAATCGACCACGCGCGTATCGCCCGAGACGCACTTCCCCAGACACACACAGATGATGTCTCTTGGAATCTCCAGGTACTCGACGGTCTCGGCGAGGGCGAAGCTGTTGGGGGGGATGACGCAGTGGTCGGCCTCGATGTCCACGAACGAGTTGGGCGCGAAGTTCTTCGGGTCCACCAGGGCGCCGTAGACGTTGGTGAAGAGCTTGAACGTGCGGCCGACGCGCACGTCGTAGCCGTAACTCGACAGCCCGTAGGACAGCACGCCGGGGCGGCGCAGGTTCTCCTCGAACGGGACGATCTTGACCTCTTTGCGGATCTGCCAGTCGGCCAACGCGCCCATGACGCCGCTCCCTCCTGAAGTCTCTGTAGGGCGCATTCTGCCCGTTTCGTCCGCCCGAGGCAACCCCGCTTGACTTGGGGGGCGTCCGGGCGTAGGGTGCGGCATCTCGGAGCTGCCCCCACGGAAGGGGCCGCCAGCGGCACGCAGGGAGTCGGCGTGATGTCCACTCAGTCGGCCACGGTCCCCCTCTTCGATCTCCAGGCGCAGTACGCGGAGATCCGGCCCCAGATCGAGGAGGCCGTCTCGCGTGTCCTCGCCTCCGGCCAGGTCATCCTGGGCCCGGAGGTGGCCCTCTTCGAGGAGGAGGTGGCCCGCTACTGCGGCGCCAGCCACGGCATCGGCTGTGGGTCGGGCACCGAGGCGCTCTCCCTGGCGCTGCACGCGCTGGAGATCGGCCCCGGCGACGAGGTCGTCCTGCCCACGTTCACGTTCTTCGCCACGGCCGGCTGCGTCGCCCGCACCGGGGCACGCCCCGTCTTCGTGGACATCGACCCGCTGACGTACAACCTCGACCCCAGGCAGGTCGAGGCGGCCATCACGCCGCGGACGCGGGCCATCATGCCCGTCCACCTGTTCGGGCAGTGCGCCGACATGGACCGGCTTTGGCCGGTGGCGGAGAGGCACGGCCTGCCGATCATCGAGGACGCGGCGCAGTCGATGGGCTCGGAGTACCAGGGCAAGCAGGCGGGCAGCCTGGGGGCGATCGGCTGTTTCAGCTTCTACCCGACCAAGAACCTCGGCGCCTACGGCGACGCCGGCATGGCGGTCACCAGCGACCCGGCCTGGGCGGAGCGGATGAACATCCTGCGTGTCCACGGCATGAAGCCGCGGTACTACCACAAGTACCTGGGGTGGAACGCCCGCATCGACGCCGTCCAGGCGTGCATGCTGCGCGTCAAGATGCCGCACCTGGAGACGTACATCGCGAAGCGTCAGGAGGCGGCGAAGCGGTATGACGCGCTGATCGACCAGCACGGGGTCTCGGGGATGCTGTCGAAGCCGGTGCGGATGCCGGGGCGGCGGCACACGTTCAACCAGTACGTGGTGCGTGTCGAGGAGGGCCGGCGCGACGCGCTGGCGGCGCATCTGAAGAAGAGCGGGGTGGGGCACGAGGTGTACTACCCGATGCCGCTGCACACGCAGGAGTGCCTGGGGTTCCTGGGGCACCGCGAGGGCGACTTCCCGGTGGCGGAGGCGGCGTGCAAGTCGGTGCTGGCGCTGCCGATCTTCCCCGAGATCACGGCGGAGCAGCAGGAGCGGGTCATCAAGACGTGCGCCGCGCTGGCGGGCAAGAGCGTCCGCCGGGCGGCGTGAGGGTCACCCCGCCGGCGCCTCGTGTGTGATGGCGCACCGGGGCAGCGCGTTCTTGAACGCCTCGGCGCCGGCACGGGTCACCTTCGTGCGCGAGATGTCGATCTGCCTGAGGCCGGCCGACGCCGCCAGCGTCTTGAGGCCGTCATCGGTGAGGCGCGTGTTGGCGAGGTCGATCTTCGTCAGCCTGGGCAGTTTCCCGAGGTGGGCGAATCCCTCGCCGGTCACGCGCGTGGAGGTCAGGTTCAGACTCTGGAGGGCGGTGAACGGGGCGACGTGCCTGAGGCCCTGGTCGCCGATGGCCGTCGCTTGCAGCTCGAGGATCTCCAGCCCTGTCAAGGCCTTGAGGTGGGCGAGGCCGGCGCCCGTGAAGGCCGCGTGATCCCCGGAGCGGAGGCGGAGCCAGGTGAGGCCGGTGAGGGCGGCGAGGGGCTTGAGGTCGTCGTCCGTGAAGGGCACGCCCTCGACCACCAGACGCCGCAGGGTGGTGATGCGTCCGATGGCGGCGAGGGCGTCGCCCTTGAACGCCCCCTCCACGGAGAGGTGGCGGAGGCGTGATGCGGCGAGGGCCTTGAAGACCGCGTCGGTCATGCCGGGGTTGTTGTTCAGATCCACGGAGACGAGGCTGGCGAGGCCGGCCGCCGCGGCCGCCCAGCCGTCGCCCAGGCCGGGGCATTTGTAGAGCCGCAGCTCCTCCAGGCGCGACAGGCCGGTGATCGCCTCGCCGAGCGCCTTGCCGGTCAGGCCCTTCTTCCCGTTGAAGTAGATCGAGTGGACGACGAAGGCGGCGGCGGGCAGGTCTTCGACGCGCGAGCAGGTGACGGTGCGTTTGTCGGCGGTGATGAGCGTCAACGTGGCGCCCGACTTGAGCAGGGCCTCGGCGGCCTCGCGCTCGCGCGCCGGCCCCGGCTTCACCGGGACCGAGTCGTCCTTACCCTTCTCCTTGTCCTTGGCCGCCACGGGCGGCTTCACCTCCTCGACGGACCCCTTGCCGCCCTTCACCGTCAGCCTGAACCGCCTCCACGGCTTGCCGTCGCGTTCGACCTCCAGCTCGTGTTCACCCTCACCGAGCGGCAGCGGCTTCTCGAGGTCCGCGCCCGCGATCCGCTTGCCGTCGAGCCTGAACGCCAGACGCGGGTCTCTGGTGTCCACGTCCACGGTGACGCCGACGGGGTGCGCATGATGAATACCACCCCGGCGAGGGCCAGGATGGCAGCGAGGGCCGCCGCCCACAGGGCCCGGGCGGGGCGGCGCGGCGGGGCGGCCAGAAGGGTGGTCTCCTGCAACAGGGGGGGCGTCTTCGCGGCGGGGGCGGGGGCGGGCATGGTGTCCTCCGTGTCGTCCTGGGGGGCGGCGCGCAGGTAGTCGGCCAGGGCCGCCGCGAAGTCGCGGGCGCTGGCGTACCTGTCGGCGGGCGACCTGGCGAGGGCCTTCAGGACGATGGCGTCCAGAGCGGGGTCGATGCCCGGCGGCGGGGCGTCCTTCGTCAGGACCTGGCCGAGGATGGAGGCGGCCGGCCCCTGGAACGGCGTGCGTCCGGTGAGCATCTCGTGGAGGATGACGCCGAGGGCGAACACGTCCGTCGCCGGGCCGATCCGGGATACGTCGCCGGAGGCCTGCTCGGGGGAGGCGTAGGCGACGGTGCCGAGGAAGTCGCCGGTGCGCGTCTCGCGCTCGGCCTGGGTCAGGCGGGCCAGGCCGAAGTCGGTGATCTTGAGGCGGGCGGACGACAGGCGGCGGCCGGCGGGGAACGACAGCAGGACGTTGGCGGGCTTGAGGTCGCGGTGGATGACGCCCAGCTCGTGGGCGTGTTGCACCGCCTCGGCGAGCTGCCGCGCCAGGCTGGCGGCGAGGCGTGGGGGCAGGGGCCGGCCCAGCGCCGCCGCGAGGCTGCCGCCCTCGACCAGCTCCATCACGAGGTAGGGACGCCCGTCGTGGACGCCGGAGTCGAACACGCGGACGATGCCGGGGTGGTCGAGGCGGGCGACGGCGCGGCCCTCGGCCTCGAAGCGGCGTCGGGCCTCGGGGCTCTGGGCGGCGTCGGCGCGGATGAACTTGACGGCGACGGGGCGGTCCAGGGCGACGTGGCGTCCGCGCCAGACGACGCCCATGCCGCCGCGGCCGACGGCCTCGGTCAGCTCATAGCCGGGGAGGGAGGGCGTGGAGGACGCCTCGCCGGCGGAGAGGCGGGCCTCGAGGGCGCCGGCGAGGGAGGGGAAGCGGCGGGCGTACTCCTGCACGGGGACGACGGCGCCGCCCCTGGAGCGGAGGGCGTGCTCCCAGGCGACGAGGTCGAGGAGGGTGGGGCCGGCCAGCTCGGGGAAGCGGGCGGTGTAGTCCTCGACCCGGAAGGGCAGGCCGTGGCGGGCGCGGATCTCCATGTCAACGTGGACGAGGTCGATGAGGGCGTGCGGGCGGGCGTCGCCGTCGGGGAGGAAGGCGGTGATGTCAGGCTGGGGCGAGCGCCTCCAGGCGTCCTCGAACGCCCCGAGGATGTCGGGGAGGCCCTGGGTGGCGGCGGCATGGGTCATCGGTGCGGCTCCGCGTGATGTGTCCGCCTTGCATGATAATGCAGAGGCGGCCCGGCGGCCGGCGAAAACCGTCCAACCCGGCAACGGGCCTCTGGGGGTCATTCCTTGGCGTCGTGGTCGATCTTGCCGCCCCTCGCCTTGAGGTACGCCTCGACCCCCCTCTTCGTCACCTTGGTGCCGGCCGCCTGGAGCAACGTCAGCCCCTTGGCCTTGGCCAGCGCCCCGAGTCCGTCGTCCGTCAACTTCGTCCCGGTGAGGGAGAGCGTGCGCAGCCTGGGGTTGTCCGCGAGGGCCTTTGCGGCCACGTCACCGATGTCGTCGTTCTCCATGCCGATCTGGTACAGGCTCGGCGACCCGGCCAGGGCCTTCGCCCCCTCGTCGGTGATCCGCGTCCCGCTCATGCCCAGCAGGCCGAGGTAGGGGGTGCCTGGCGAGGGCCTTGGCCGTCTCGTCGCCCGCCTGGGTGAAGTCGAGATCGAGGAAGGTAAGCGGGCGGAGATCGGCCAGGGCCGCGGCCTCGCGGTCCGTGACTTTGGCGCGGTGCAGCACCAGCCGCCTGATCGACTTCGACCCGACGAGGAGGGCCAGGCCCCCCTCGGGGACGGTCGCTCCTTGCAGGTGCAGCACCGACAGCGCAGGGCAGGCCGCGAGGTGCTTGAACGCCTCGGCGTCGAGGATGGTCGCTTGCAGCTCGAGGCCGGTGAGGCCGGCCAGCCTGGAGAGGGGGGCGAACCCCTTGCCGGTGAGGCGGGTGCCGTTCAGCACCAGCCCCGCCAAGGCGGGGTAGGCTTCGAGGTGCTTGAGGTTCTCGTCGGTGATGCCGGTGCCGGAGAGGTCGAGGACCTGCAATCGGCGGGACTTGGCGAAGAGGCCCAACGCCGAGCCGGTCAGGTCGCCCGTCCCCCGCCCGTGGAGGGTCAAGCCCTCCAGCGTCTCCAGCCCGTCGAGCGGCTTCAAGTCCGCGTCGGCCAGCGTCATCCCGGCGAGGCTGAGGCGGATGAGTTTCCGCGCCCGGCTCAGGTGGGCGAGGCTGGCCCTTGTGAAGTTGTTCCCGGCAAAGCCGAGGCCGGTGAGCCGCTCCAGGGGCAATTCCTTGAGCGAGTCGTCGGTCATACGCGGGCAGCGATGAATAGTCACCTCAGCGAGCGCGGGCAGATCCTTCGTCCCCTTGGTCCACGCGCCGGTCAGGCCGGGGCAGTCGAAGAGCCGGACGGCCTGGAGGTGGATCGCCCCCTTGAGATGGGCCGCGAGCGCCTCGTCATCGAGATCCTTGGGATTCTCGAAGGACACGGCGATGACCTTGAAGTCGGCGGGCAGATGCTCCGTCTTGTGCGCCCAGACTTCTCCGCCCGCCGCGGGGAGAAGATGGACGACGCCGCCGGCCTTGATGGCCCACTCGGCGAGCTTGCGGCCGGCGCCGGCCCTGGCCGGCTCGCCGTGTGGGTTGGCCCCGACGGCGCAGCGCGGATGGGCCTTCTTGAACGACTCGACCCCGGCGGCGGTCACCTTGGTGTCCTGGATGTTGAGCGCCTCCCAGCCCTTCTTCGCTTCCAGCGCCTTCAGGCCGATGTCGGTGAGGCCGGTCGCGGCCATCCCGAGGGCGCGCAGCCGTGGGGCCTTGGCGAGCGCCTGGGCCGACTCGTCGGTCAGGGCCATCTCCCACACGCTGAGCGTGTGCAGGTTTGGGGCCGTGGCCAAAGCAGCCACGCCCTTGTCCGTCAGCCTGGTCCGGTTAACGGTCAGGTTAGACAGGCTCTTACTCCTGGCGAGGGCTGCCGCCCCCTCGTCGCCGATGAGCGTCCGCGTGACGCCCAGGCTGCCCAAGGTCGGGCACTCCGCGAGACCGGCGACCCCCTTATCGTTCAGCGTGCTGTCAATGGCATTGAGCACAACCAGCGACTTCGGGTGGAGGCCTACTTTGGCGAACGAGGTTTGGCGGGGTAGGTGAGCCACTCG
>CAZVZK010000226.1:0-12037 GCA_964630925.1 uncultured Alcaligenaceae bacterium | reverse complement strand
CTGGGGGTACTGGGTGAACCACCGCGACCCCGGCCTCGGCTTCCGGGTGGTGTTCGACCTACCGTCTGCTCCCTCGCCGATACCCGCCCCGCCGCCGGCCGTCGCCCCGTCCGACGCGAAGCGGGCGCCGGAGCCGCCGGACGGAACGAAGAAGTGACCCGCCGGTCACACCTCCTCCAGCGGCGGCAGGTCGCCGAGGAACGCGGGTGGCTCTGGAACGGCTCACCCCATCCGCTTCTTCAGTTCGGCGTCCACCGCGTCCAGGTACTCGTCGGTGGTCAGGAACGGCGCGTTCGGGTCGATCAGGATGGCCAGGTCTTTCGTCATCTTGCCGCTCTCCACCATGTCCACGCACACCTTCTCCACCGTCTCGGCGAACTTCACCACGTCCGGCGTGTTGTCCATCTTCCCGCGGTAGATGAGCCCGCGGGTCCAGGCGTAGATGCTGGCGATCGGGTTGGTGCTGGTCTTCTTCCCCTTCTGGTGTTCGCGGTAGTGGCGGGTGACGGTGCCGTGCGCCGCCTCGGCTTCCACCGTCTTGCCGTCCGGGGTGGTCAGCACGCTGGTCATCAGCCCGAGGCTGCCGTACCCTTGGGCGACGGTGTCCGACTGCACGTCACCGTCGTAGTTCTTGCACGCCCACAGGTACCCGCCGGTCCACTTCAGGTTGGCCGCCACCATGTCGTCGATCAGGCGGTGCTCGTAGGTCAGCTTCTTGGCATCGAACTGCGGCTTGAACTCGGCGTCGAACACCTCCTGGAACAGGTTCTTGAACCGCCCGTCGTACACCTTCAGGATCGTGTTCTTCGTGGACAGGTAGACGGAGTAGTCCCGGCTCAGGCCGTAGTTGAAGCACGCCCGCGCGAAGCCGCGGATCGACTCGTCCAGGTTGTACATCGCCAGCGTCACGCCGCCCCCCGGGGCCTTGAACACCTCCTTCTCGATCACCGGGCCGCCGTCGGCGGGGGTGTAGGTGAGCTTCACCGTGCCGGCGCCGGGGAACAGGATCTCGCTCGCCTTGTACTGGTCGCCGAACCCGTGGCGGGCGACGACGACGGGCTTGTTCCAGTGCGGGACGAGGCGGGGCACGTTCTTGCAGATGATCGGCTCGCGGAAGATGGTGCCGTTGAGGATGTTGCGGATACTCCCGTTGGGCGACGGGTACATCCGCTTGAGATTGAACTCCTTGACCCGCGCCTCGTCCGGCGTGATGGTGGCGCACTTGACGGCCACGCCGTACTTCTTCGTGGCCTCGGCGGACTCGAAGGTGACCTTGTCGTCGGTGGCGTCGCGGTGCTCGATGCCCAGGTCGTAGTACTTGAGGTCGATGTCGAGATAGGGGAGGATCAGCTTCTCGCGGATCTTCTGCCAGATGATGCGGGTCATCTCGTCGCCGTCCATCTCGACGACGGGGTTCTTCACCTTGATCTTGGCCACGGCTTCGCTCCGAACGGGGACGGCAACGGTGTGATGCCGTTAGCTTACCGAATAGCCGACAGCCAGCAACAGCCAGCGGACAGCCAGCGTAACCGACCAGGCGGGTGTGGGAATGAGACGGAAGTAGACAGGTGGGATGGCAGTGGTCGGACCATTGCATTGCATTGCACCCCCCCAGGCACCCCCCCTGCAACGCAACTTCGTGGCGGGATTTGCATTTCACGGCGAGTGGTCAGACCGCCCACGCCCGTGCCGTGGCCGCCCTCCACGTCTCATTTTGTCTAAATCGACATGTCGGGTGAACGGCTACCAGCCAGCAACACCCAGCGGGAAAATCGACAGCCAGCCTTCCTCCCGCGCCGCCGCCTTGCGTTGAGCCTCTTGGGGCGGCCCCGGATTCCGGTGGCGTCCGGACGGGCGGAGGGGTATCGTGCCTGACGGGCAGTGCCGGCCCCGCCGCATCACGGGAGGTTTTCGCATGTCCCGCTTCACCCTCTGCCCCGCCCTGCTGCTGGCCGCCTGGCTGGCCTGCCCCGCCGCCCACGGCCAGGACCCCAAGGAGGCCAAGGAGGTCCTCAACCTCTCCGCCCACCGCCACACGGTGTTCGGCGTCGCCTTCAGCCCCGACGGCAAGCACATCCTCACCGGCAGCCAGGACAAGACCGCCTGCCTGTGGGACGCCCGCAACGGCGCCGCCGTCCGCACCCTCGCCGCCCACTTCGACGAGATCCGCGCCGTCGCCTTCAGCCCCGACAGCAGGCGCGCCGTCACCGGCTCCTGGGACAGGACCGCCGCCGTCCACGACGTCGCGACGGGCAAGGTGATCGCCAGGATGGAGGGCCACGAGAAGTACGTCACCTGCGTGGCCTTCCACCCCGACGGCAAGCGCATCATCACCGGCAGCATGGACACCACCGTGAAGATCTGGGACGCCCGCACCGGCAAGCTCCAGCGCACCCTCGAGGGGCACCGCCACGGCATCGGCGGCGTCGCCGTCAGCCCCGACGGCATGCGTATCCTCAGCGGCGGCCACGACGAGGCCGTCAAGGTGTGGGACATCGAGACCGGCAAGGAGCTGCTCTCCCTCAAGGGCCCGACGGCGGGGGCGCGCGGCGTGGCCTACAGCGCCGACGGCAAGCGGATCGCCGCCTGCGGCGGCGAGGCCCGCAAGCCCGGCAACGGCGAGATCAAGGTGTGGGACGCCGAGTCGGGCAAGGAGACGCACTCCCTCAAGGGCGACGCCGGCGCCATCCTGTGCGTGGCCTTCAGCCCCGACAACAAGAGCCTCGCCAGCGCCGACGACGGCACCATCCGCACCTGGGACATCGCGACGAGCAAGCACAAGCTCGTGTCCAGGGGCCGGGCGTTGAGCGTGGCGTTCAGCCCGGACAGCAAGCGTCTGGCCGCCGGGTTCTACGACACGATGAGCAAGGCGCCGCGCGGCATCGCCAAGGTGTGGGAGCTGACGCCGGCGAAGAAGTGAGCGGGCGTCAGGCCTCGCGCGGGGGCGGCAGGCCTGGGCCGCCCCGGTGTGGCCTGCGAGGGTAACCCACGGCAGGTCCCGGCGTGCTCCCGACGCACGAGCCAGAGCAGGCATTGACGAGCAACGGCAGAACGTCCGTCGCCACCCGGAGCGAGATCCAGAAGCGGTGGTGGCCAAGATCGATGAACAGGCGGCGGCAGACGCAGACGCTGCGCTCCCGCACGGCCTCGATGCCCACGGAAGGCGGCGACGCCCCGCTGGATGGAGGAGCGTGCGAGGCAGGCGACCTCGGCGGCCTTCTCGCGTGTGAGCCCGCGGTGGAGGAGCCAGAACGCGAGCATCTTGCGGCGGACATGGGCGCCGGGGGGCGTCGCGCTCGGGGTTGAGGTGACTCAGGCCGGCACCGTCCGCTACCGTCTCAGGCTGGCCCGCGCAGGGTATCGCTCCCCGCCCCCTCCTCCCGCATCTCCTTCAGCATCGAGTCGCAGACCAGCCGGCAGATCCGCTCCACCACCGGGTCGGCCAGGCTGTAGTAGGCGTGCAGCCCCTCCTTGCGGCGGGCGACCATCCCCGCGTCCCTCATCAGTTTCAGGTGCTTGGAGGCATTGGCCACCGTCTGGCCCGCCGCCTCTGCCACCTCCCCCACGCTGCGCTCCCCGTCCGCCATCAGCACACGCAGGATCGCCAAACGAGAGGCGTCACCGAGCAGCCGGAACCTCCCCGCCATCAGCTCCAGGAAGCCTTCAGGGATCTCCTCGGGCATCGCCATGCGCACACCTGGGAAGGCCTTTCATCGTTGCCGGACGGGCGGGCCGCTGCCCCGCTACTTTCATGGGCGGTTGAGTAGGCTGTCGCTTCCGCCGCGCTTGGCGCGGCACTTGCTTCGGTAGTTGAGCAGCGACGAAGGGCGGGCCACACGCCGCCTGCCCGGCTTTCTTACGGGAGTGGGGCCATGCTGCCATCAACCGTCGAGCGTGTTCCGATCAACACCGCCGAGAGCGTCAACGAGCAAATCCGCCGCCGGACCGAGGAGAGCGTGCGCCGCGTGGCCGCCGGCGGGCCGCAGGCCATCGAGCGCCGTCTCGCTGAGCTGGACCGGGAGTGGGACATCGAGCGGACCCTGGAGGCCAACGCCGCCACGCTGGCGGCGGCCGGGGCGGCCCTGGCCCTGATGGAGGACAGGCGCTTCGCCATCCTCCCGCTGGTGGTGGGCGGCTTCCTCCTGCAACACGCCCTCCAGGGCTGGTGCCCGCCGTTGCCGGTCCTCCGCGGCCTGGGCGTCCGCACCCAGAGCGAGATCGACGAGGAGAAGTACGCCCTCAAGGCCCTGCGCGGCGACTTCGGCAACGGCACCGCCCACGGGGCGGCCGGGGCGGGGCGTGTCCTGGAGGCCGCGAGGCGGTGACGGGCCGTCATGGATCGAGGGGAGGTTGGTCATGGGGTACGAGTGGGTATGGCCGGCGGCCGCACTGGCCGCCTTCGTGCTGCTGCGGTGGGTGGTCCTGCCCTGGGCCGGGGTGCCGGCCTGAGGCGCGGGCGGGTGCCCTGACGGCACCCGGCGCTCGGCCGAGCGCGAGGGGCGTGCGGGCCAAGCCGGCGGGCCGGCCCGCCCCGCCGAGGAGAGGGGGGCGAGGCGATGAGCGGATTGCTGTCCATGAAGTCCTGGAGCCCCTACGCCGTGGGCGTCGGCATCGGCATGCTGAGCTGGTTCGCCTTCGCCACCGCCGGGCAGCCGCTGGGCGTCTCGACGGCCTTTGAGCATTCCGCCGCCCTCGCGTTGAAGGCGGCGGCGCCGGCGGCGGAAGAATCCAACGAGTATTTCGCCAAGAAGGCTGAGGAGGGCAAGCCGCCGAAGATCGGCTGGGAGTGGATGCTCGTCCTCGGCGCGTTCCTCGGGGCGGCCCTCAGCGCCTGGCTCTCGGGCGACGGCCGCACCACATCGGTGCCGGAGGCGTGGCGGGAGCGGTTCGGCGGCGGGGCCCTGCCACGCCTTGCGGCCGCCTTCTTCGCAGGGGCGCTGATGATGCTCGGGGCGAGGATGGCGTCGGGCTGCACGAGCGGCCACGGCATCAGCGGCAACCTGCAGCTCGCGGTGTCGAGCCTGGTATTCACCGCGACATTCTTCGCGGCGGCCATCGCGACTTCGTTCGCCCTTTATGGGCAGAGGGAGGGGGCCCGTGTTTGACACGCCTGATCGCATGCTCCTGGGCCTGCTGACCGGGGCCGCCTTCGGCTTCCTGTTGCAGAAGGGCCAGGTGACGAAGTTCCACGTCATCGTCGGCCAGCTCCTCCTGAAGGATTGGACCGTGGCGAAGGTCATGGGGACCGCCGTCGTGGTCGGGGCCGTGG
Source organism: uncultured Alcaligenaceae bacterium (assembly GCA_964630925.1). GTDB lineage: Bacteria > Planctomycetota > Planctomycetia > Gemmatales > Gemmataceae > RGDT01. Next base: position 6,768 of record CAZVZK010000226.1, on the reverse strand, counting down.
GCGTCCACGCACTGGTCTCCGCCGGCATGGCCCAGCCGCACATCAAGCCGTTCCTTCTCGGGGGCGTGCTGCTGGGCGGCGTTTGCTTCGGCGTCGGCATGGCCGTGTACGGCTACTGCCCCGGCACGGGGGTCGCCGCGTGCGGCGAGGGGAAGCCCGACGCCCTGGCCGGCGTGGCGGGCATGCTCGCCGGGGCCCTGGCCTTCGTCCTGGCCTTCCCGGCCCTGCAGCCGGCCATCAAGGGCCTGGGCGACATGGGCAAGCTGACCATCCCCGTGGCGACGGGCACCTCCCCGTGGCTCTGGGTCGCGGGGCTCGTGGCCGGCGGCCTCGTCGCCCTGGCGTCGGCGGCATCGGGCGGCAGGCCGGCCCCCGAGCAGCCGACGCGGGGGCCTGCGCCCCAGCCGGGCGTCCGCGCCGGGTCGCACGCCTGACCGGGGATGGGGCTCGGGGTCATCTGATGTCGTGTCAGCACGGGCCCCACCTGCTCGCCCTCTTCACAAAGGAAGAAGGCGAGCAGGCGCGACGCCCGCTGCATGGGCAGAGGGCCGCGCTCAGTTGAACCACAGCGCGAAGCCGAAGAAGTTGGCCCCGCCGAACGACCGGCTCAGGCCGTCGATCTCGCGTAGGTCCGCCAGCTTGGTGATCGTGCCCTTCTCCTCCAGGTACGGCGCCGCCGCCGTCCCCTGCACCCAGCGGAAGATATCCAGCCGCTTCGGCGGGTCGAGGAACACCTTGCGGACGTTCAGCCCGCGCGCCCCCGGCTTGCCGCGCCAGAACGGCACCACCTTCTTGCCGGCAAGGACCTCTTTCGCCTCGGGGATCACCAGGCCGCGCCAGCCCTTCACCATCGCATCCGTCACCGACACCTTCAGCACGCCCGTCTGCTTCGGGTTGGGGATCCACTCGTTGTCGTCGTCCGCCTCCGCCATGATGTGCTTCCACATCTCCTCGGCCTGATCCGCCATCGCCTCCAGGTGCGCCAGCGCCTTCTTCCACCGGGCCGGCTCCTTGATCGGCAGGTTGAACACGTGGTAGATCATCTGCACCGCGTCGATGATCAGGTGCTGGTCGTTCACCCACCCCCACATCCCCTCGCGCGGGTCCGGGTCCTTCAGCCCCTCCAGCAGGAACTTGTGCGGCGTCTCCGCCTTGGCGAACAGGCGGTGCGCCGTCGCGTCGAACAGCTCCTGCCCGTCCAGCGACAGGACGATCTCGCCCAGCGCCGCCAGGAAGTGGCAGTACCCGCGCAGCCACGAGGCGTCGCCCCGGTCGAAGCCGACGACCAGCTTCTCCGCGAGCTTCGCCTCCTCCTTCAGCTCGAACTGCCGGAACACCAGCGCGGCGCTGATCGGCTCGCCCCGGCCCCACAGGTCGAGCTTGATGCGCCCCACCTCGAGCGGCATCTTGACCTTGTCGTCCTTCACCTTCGCCAGAGTCTTCGCCGCCGCGTCGAGCGTGTCGACGAAATCCACGACGATGGCCCGCATCGCCTTGTGGTCGATCTTCTCCGGCTTGTCGTTCTCCGGCAGCAGCCTTTGCAGCTCGCGCGGCATGCCGGGGAAGAACGTCCGCGTCCGCAGGCCGTGCTTGTACAGCCCGGCGCCGAGCTTCTCGAACGCGCGGAGGAACTGGATCGCCCCCAGGCCGAAGTACTCCTGCGCCCCGGCCGGCCCGGCCTCGATGTGGCGTAGCAGGGCCTTCTCGCCGTCGGCGAGCTTCCCGTCATACAGGTACTTGGCGGCCTCCGGCGCGGCGGCCGGGGCCGACGCCGCGCATGCGAGCGCGGCCAGCAGAGCGAGACGCATCATGGCAATACCCTCTTTGTGGGACGGGCGTGGCATACGGAGGTATGGCCCCGCCACACCCCCGCGCGCCACGCACGTCCCGAAACAGGTATCGCCCGGTGATCCGTCTCAGCGCGGCGCGCCGGACTTCTCGACGCGCGGGGCCACGTAGCCGACCATCTGCAGGTACCGCCGCAGCGTCACCACCGGCACCGCCTGGCTGCGGCCCTTCTCGCGCTGGTCCTTGACGATCGCGTCGAAGGCGTCCTTGAACTCCTTGTCCTTCGCCCGCGGGTGGTTCACGTCCTCCAGCGAGTCGCCGAGGATGACGTAGTCCGTCTTCTTGTTCACCCCGTCGCCGCCGAGCTTGGGCGGGCCCTTGTCGTCCGAGGTGTCGATGTAGCCGCCCAGTTCGACGTTCTGCCGCTTGAGCATCTCGCGGAACTCACGCGTCGCGTCGGAGCGGTCCTCGTTGAGGTCGGCCAGCCCGGCCAGGACCACGCGGCGCTTCTGGTGCGGGTCCCAGACCGGGTTGAACAGGTAGTCTCCCTTGATGATCGGGTCGCGCTCGCGGTCCTCCCTCTTGGCCGTCGAGGTCAGCCGGCACTGCGCCTGGTGCGGGCCGATGATCCGCACGACCTCGAGTGTCCCCTTGGGGAATGCCACCAGCCGCCCGTCCGGCCCCATCTTGTGGATGCTGAACGTCATCTGCGGCTGGAGGTTGTCCGCCGAGCCGAGGTTGATGTAAGGATTCTGCCCGGTCCGATCCATCGCGATGACCCGCCAATCCTTGCGCTTCACGTCCCAGGTCCGCAGGGTCTGTAGCGCGTCACTGTCCAGCAGGCCGGCCTCGATCTCCTCGGCGCTCTTGCCCGTCTTCTCCTGAAGGAGGACGTAGGCCTTGGACATCTCCTCCAGCTCTTTCTTGGTCTTGCTGTAGTCCTTGCGGGCCTCGTCGCGCTCGCCCAGGGCCTTCTGCTTGTCCGTCGTGAGCTGCACGATGACCTTCCTGGCGTCCGCGTCCGCCTTGGAGATGGCCCCCTTGGCCTCGTTCTCCGCGTTCACCAGGGCGGTCAGGCGGGCGATCTCGGCCCGGTCGTTCTCGCGGTCCTTCTTGGCGTCGTCGCTCACCTTCTGCACCCGGTCGTCGAACACCTTCTTGGCCGCGGCGAGGGACGCCTCCGCCTTGGCCTGGTCGGCGCGGGCCGACGCCGCCTGCCCGTTGGCCGCCGCCAGGGCGGTCTTCAGCGCGTCGATCTCCTTGTCGCGGGCCTGCAGACGCGACTCGAACGTCTGCGTCGGCAGCTCCTGGTTGTCCGGCGCGCCGGGGCTCCACGGCATGGACTTGCTCAGTGTCGCGGCCAGCGTCTTGTACTCGCCGGCCTCCGCCAGGCCCGAGGCGTCCGGGTAGTTGCCCGCGGCGAGGAGGCCGTGGACGCGGGCCGTCTCCTTGGCGTCGCCCTTGGCGTCCGCGTGCCCCATCCAGGTACGCACCGCCGCGTACATGGCCCGGAAGGTGTTCCGCTCCTTCGTCATGCTCGCCGTCTTGGCCTCGGCGTCCTTCACCTTCTTGGTGTTGGCCTCCTGTTCGGAGTAGCCCAGGTAGGTGGTGACGCCGAGGATCACGGTCGTCAGCACGAAGAACACCAGCGTGATGATCAGGCCGATGTTCGATCCGCCGCCCTGTTTCTTGGTCGCCATTTCGGGCCTCGGAGGTGAGCCGTTGATGTGTCGGTGTCGGGCAGGCGCGAAACCTCCCTACCCTGCCAGTGTAACCGGCCGGCAGGGCCTGTCAATCGTTTCGGGCGCCCCCGCGCCGCCCACGGCCCGGCGCCTTCGGCATGCGCCGGCGGGCACCCGGACACCTGGGGCGGATGCGCCAAATGCGCCGGCCCCGGGGGCTTGACACCGGCCGGCCGGCCCGCCTAGGATGCCTGCACACCCGCCATGCCTCGCCCGCACCCGTCACCCTTGAATGGCGTGGCCGGCCCCGATGTCCGCACCCTCGCCTCACGTGAGCCGGGGGGACGAGGCCGTCCCCCGGAACCCCTGTCTCCAGGGCCACCCCCGCCATGCCGTCCGGCTCCTCCGGCACCCTGTACCTGGTCGATGCGTTCAACCTCATCTTCCAGGTCTTCCACGCCATCCGGGGCATGAGCAGCCCCGCCGGCCTGCCCACCAACGCCCTCTTCGGCTTCATCCGCGACATCCTCTTCCTCCGCGCGATGGGCCCCACCTACCTCGTCGTCGCCTTCGACCGCTCGGAGCCGACTTTCCGCAGCGACCTCGCCCCCGACTACAAGGCCCACCGCGAGCCGCCCCCCGACGACCTGCTGCTACAGATCCCCCTCATCGAGGCCGCCCTCGCCGCCCTGCGCGTCCCCGTCATCTCCCACCCGCGCTACGAGGCCGACGACGTGATGGCCACCCTCGCCGTCGAGGGCGAGAAACGCGGCCTCGATGTCTACATTTGCACGTCCGACAAGGACTGCCGCCAGCTCATCAGCGACAGGGTCCGTCTCTTCAGCATGCGCAAACGCGAGGAGTTCGGCGCCGCCCAGCTCATGGACGACTGGGGCGTCCGCCCCGATCAGGTCGTCGACCTCCAGGCCCTGGTCGGCGACAGCGTGGACAACGTCCCCGGCGTCCCCGGCATCGGCGTCAAGACCGCCGCCAAGCTGTTGCAGGAGTTCGGCACCCTCGACAACCTCCTCGCCAACATCGACAAGGTGCCCGGCAAGAAGCAGGAGAGCCTCCGCGAGTCCGGCGAGCTGGTGCGCCTCAGCCGCCGCCTCGTCACCCTCGCCACCGACGTGCCCATCCCCCCCGACTGGGACAACTGGAAGATCCAGCCCATCGACGGCGAACGCATGCTCGCCCTGTGCCGCGAATGGGGCTTCCACGGCATCGCCAACCAGGTCCGCGCCCTCGCCGGCCCCACCGCGGCCCCCGCCCCGGCCCAGGCCGACCTCTTCGCCGGCCCGGCCCCTGAGGAGGAGATGTTCCCCTTCGGCGCCAACGCCCCCGAGGACGTGCCCGCTGCCTCCGCCCCGAAGCCCTGGAAGGCCGACTACCGCCTCGTCGAGACGCCGGAGGCGTTCGCCGCCCTGGTCGCGGAATTGAAGACGCAGAAGCGTTTCGCCATCGACACCGAGACGACCGGCCTCGACGCCATGCGCGAGGCCCTCGTCGGCATCTCCCTCTCCTGGCAGGAGGGCGTGGCTTACTACGTCCCCGTCCGCGCCCCGCTCGGCTGCGCCACCATCCCGCTGGAGGACGTGCGTGCCGCACTCGGCCCGATCCTCGCCGACCCCTCGGCCGCCAAGGTCAATCAGAACATCAAGTACGACCTCCTCGCCCTCGGCTGTCATGGCCTGGAGGTGGCCGGCGTTGACGGCGACCCGATGCTGGCCCACTACCTGCTCGAGTCCGGCGAGCGCTCGCACGGCATCGACGAGCTGACCAAGCGTTACTTCGGCCACACCAAGATCGCCACGTCCGACGTGATCGGCAAGAAGAAGCCGAAGCAGCCGCAGCTCTCGATGGACATGGTGGAGACGCGGCGCATCGCCGACTACGCCTGCGAGGACGCCGACGCCGCCTGGCGATTGACGGGGCTTCTGGAGGGCCGGCTGGCGCAGCCGGGCAACGAGAAGTTGCTCGACCTGTACCGCGCGACGGAGGTGCCGCTCGTCGGCGTGCTGGCCGGCATGGAGCGGGCCGGCATCGGCCTCGACGTGCCGTACCTGAAGAAGCTCGGCGTCGAGATGGGCGAGCAGTTGGAGGCGATGGAGAAGGAGATCCACGCCCTGGCCGGCCACCCGTTCAACCTGGCGTCGCTGCCGCAGTTGCGAAAGGTCCTGTTCGACGAGCTGAGGATGCCGGTGCAGGGCCGGACGAACACGACGGGCGAGGCCAGCACCGATCAGGAGTCGTTGGAGAAGCTCGCGGCCCTCGACCACCCCGGCGCCGCCCTCTGCCGCAAGCTGCTGGAGCATCGGCAGGTGGCGAAGCTGAAGGGGACGTACGTCGATGCCCTGCCGGGGATGGTCAACCCGAGGACAGGGCGGTTGCACACGTCGTTCAGCCAGGTCTCGGCGGTGACGGGCCGGCTGTCGTCGTCGGACCCCAATCTCCAGAACATCCCGGTACGTCGAGAGAACGGGCAGCAGGTGCGGCGGGCGTTCCTGCCCGAGCCGGGGTGGATGCTGCTGGCCGCCGACTACTCGCAGATCGAGCTGCGCATCCTGGCGCACGTCTGCGGGGACGAGGCCATGCGCGAGGCGTTCGCCGAGGGCCGGGACGTCCATGCGGCGGTGGCGGCCAGCGTGTTCAAGGTGCCGGAGGCGGCCGTCACCCCGGACCAGAGGCGGATGGCGAAGACGGTGAATTTCGGCGTGCTGTACGGCATCAGCGCCGCGGGGCTGGCGACGCGCCTGCACATCAAGAAGAACGACGCGACGGCGTTCATCAAGGCGTATTTCGCCCAGCACCCTCTCGTCGAGCGGTACCAGGCCGAATTGCTGCGCTCGTGCAAGCGTCTGGGATATGCGAGCACCCTGCTGGGCCGCCGCCGCGCCTTCGACGTGACGGCCCTGCGCGACCACTCCAGCCCGCTGAACCGCAACACGGCGGAGCGCGAGGCGATCAACATGGAGGTGCAGGGGACGGCGGCGGACCTGATCAAGCTGGCGATGCTGTCCGTCTCGCGGCGGCTGGCGAAGGAAGGGCTGAGGGCACGGCTGTTGCTCCAGATCCACGACGAGCTGGTCTTCGAGTGCCCGCCGGGCGAGGTGGCCGCCCTGGCGGCCCTGGTGAACGAGGAGATGACGGTGCCGCCCGCGGAGAGGCTGAAGCTGAAGGTGCCGCTGACGGTCGATCAGGCGGCGGGGCCGAACTGGCTGGATGTGGAGGCGATATGAGAAGACTACCTCACCCCCTAACCCCCTCTCTCGCTGCGAGCTGGGGGCGAGACGCCCCC
>CAZVZK010000225.1:0-12154 GCA_964630925.1 uncultured Alcaligenaceae bacterium | reverse complement strand
ACACGGCGGTCCCCGCCGCGAGCGCGCCCACCTGCCCGGCGAGGGACGAGAGCTTGAGGAGCGCCGCCTCGCGGAGGACGGGGTCGCCCTGGGCCGCGAGGTCGGTGAGGCCCTTGCAGATGGCGGCGTAGCGGGCGAACAGCTCAGGGTCAGGCGCCAGGGCCAGGGGCACCTGGAGCCTGGCGATCACCTCGGAGCGCCGACGCTCCCTCTCCTCGTCCTGCTCCATGTAGGCCAGGAAGAGGCCGCCCAGCACGCTCACGAGGGCGCCCAGTGCCGCCACCTGCGCCTGCAGGGGCGCGAAGGCGGAGACGAGCGTCATCGCCAGCGTCCCCAGCAGGGAGGCGCCCAGGAAGCGGAAGCTGAGCAGGGCCGAGCGCCCCGCCTTGTCACGGCCGTCATTCATGCGGCGCAGGCTATCCCGGCCCTGGCAGAAAGGCAAGCGTCGGACGCGGGGGGTCGCCTGCCGGCATGCCACCGCGCCGGCAGGCCCGCCGGCAACGGGGATAACGCGCCCGCGGGCCTCCGTGCCCGCAGGGAAGCATGGCCGCCGTCGTGCCGCCGGCGGAGACCGGCCACGCGGCCCTGGCGGCCGTCCATCGCCAAGCCCGCCCCCGTGGCCCGTCCCTGGCTCGCCTGCCGTGGGAGCGGCGGGATGCCACGTGGTGATCCGGACCCATCGAGCCAGCCCGTGGTCTGGCGCGGGGACGGGGCTCGTCGGGGTGGTGCGTCTGGGAGTGTTGAGAAGCGAAAGAGAGCGCCGACGATCAGGCCCGGGCCGATCCGGATACTCGGTTGCGTCCGCGGCGGGCTTGGCCGATCAGGCGCAAGCGCCTGGGCCTGCCCGGATGGCGCCGGCTGCCCCGCCCTGGGGAGCAAAGGGACGCGCGGCGTGCTCGGGACGGGGAGATCTGTCCACAGGGCGCTCGGACGTTACAAGAAGTTATTATCTTACGAAGTAAGAAGTTACACAGTTAAGGGGCGCGGAAGGCGAGCGCCGGCGCCGGCTACAGTGGGATCCGTGCGCCCGATGGGCCGAGTGTTTGCGCCTGATGGGCCGAGTCGGGATGCGCCCGATGGGCCGAGCCAAGTGCGCCCGATGGGCCGACCGCATCCACAGGGGAGGGCCGAGTTATCCACAGCGCGCCGACGGAGGGCCGTGCGCCTGATGGGCCGAGTGGCGCTCAAATGGGTGAGGTGAAGGCCGGCGCCGGCGCCGTGATCCCCCTGCCCTGCCGGCGGCGCGGGGCGCGTTCGCACGCGAAGCGCGGGTCCGTGGGCTGGAGGTTGCTGCGGCGGAGGAAGGTGACGACCTCCTCGCCCTCGGCGGTGCGGTGAATGGAGAGCGTGTACTCCGGCAGCGCGTCCTCGGCCGCCACGCGGCGCACGTCGAGTGCGAAGTCGGAGAGGCGGGCGACGCTGCCCGACTTGGCATGGAGTTGCCTCATGGTGAAGTGCCAGCCCAGCTCCTGCCTGCCGGCGTGCTTGCGTGCGACCCTGTAGAGCCAGCGCTCTATGCCGCCGGTGAGGAGGAAGTAGTCCTCGTGGATGGTGAGCACGCCCCCGCGCATGAGGACGCCCTGGTACAGCCACTCGGGCAGCGTCAGCGTCATCCCCTGCGTCTGCCCCGTCGCCTGGTCCACCACCTCCGTCCACGAGTCCAGCCAGTGGAAGCTGGCCGTCTTCTGCTGGCCCCCGGCCCTGATGTTGGTGCGGACGGCGGTGTGCGTCAGACGCTCCAGGGCGGCGCGCAGCCGCGCGTAGTGGTCGCCGCCGATCGGGCGGCGCACCGCCTTGAGCAGGTTGTGCGGGTGGAAGTGCAGGGTCCGCGAGGGCGCCAGGCCGCGGTCCACCGCCTCGGTGACCTGCGTGGACGCCCAGATCAGCACGTCGGCGTCCCAGATCGTCGCGAGGCCGAACTTCTCGTTCGCCGTCACCTCGACCCAGGTGTCGCCCACCCTGTAGTCGATGGGCTCGGTGCGCCTCCCCTTGGACAACGAGAAGAAGGGCCTCTCCATCGTGTCGCGCTGGTCCCTGACGGCGACGTCGGCGAAACAGGCGGCGAACAGGTCGGGCTGTGAGTCCCCTCGCGGGGGCGGGCGTCTTGCCATGCGTCATCTCTCCGGTTGCGCGGGCGACGATATTGCAACCGGGGGCTGCTGTCCAGCGTCCATCGGCGCCTCAGTAGCGGAGTAGGAAGGCGGGGGAGCGCTCCAGCCTGTCACGGTTGCGGATGTAGGACAGCGTGGTCCTGGGGTCGGCGTGCCCCGCGAAGTCCTGCAGGTCCACCACGTCGGCGCCGTTCTCCCGCGCCGTCGTCAGCGCCGTCACGCGCAGCGAGTGCACCGTCACCGCCGCGTCCAGGCCCAGCGCGTCCGCGTACCTTCCCACGAGCTTCTGCACGGCGCGGCGCGACAGCGGCACGCGCAGGAACACGGAGGCCCCCTCCCCCCGCGCCGCCTTCACCGGGCGGAACAGCGGCGCCGCGTTCTGGCCGCGGATGCAGGACTTCTCGATCCAGGCCTCGAGGCGCACGCTGGCCTCGGGGGCGAGGGGGACGCGCCTCTCCTTGCCGCCCTTGCCGCGGACCTCGAGGGCGCGTATGCCGCCCGTCTCCTTGACGTCGCCCACGCGCATCCGGGCCAGCTCGCCCACCCGGCAGCCCGTGAACGCCAGCACCGCCAGCAGCGCGCGGTCGCGCACGCCCGCCGGTGTCTCGGGATCGGGCGCGTCGAGGAGGCGGCGGCAGTCACGCGGGGAGAGGCAGACGGTCTTGCCGTCACGCGGCACGGGCGGCGCGTCCACGAAGGCGCCGTGTGCCGGGTTCTCGCGGGCGTAGCCGTAGGTCTTGAGGTAGCCGAACAGCGAGCGCACCGCCGTCATCTTCCTCCTCACCGAGCTGTTCGTCAGGCCGCGCGCGAGCAGCGAGTCGCGCCAGGCGGCGACGTGGTGCGGGCGCACGCCGGCCAGGGCCTCCAGCTCGCCCTCCCCCGCGCCGATGGAGGCGAGGAAATGGCCGAGGTCGCGCCTGTAGTTGCTGCGGGTCTCCTGGGAGGGGGACCTCATGAGCCAGGCGTGGCACGCCTCCGCCAGCCGGGCACGCAGGGCCAGCATGGGGGCTTCTGCCCCCGCCTGGGGCACCGGTGCCACCGTGCCGCCCGCCTGGGTCATTGGGGGGCCAGCTTGCCTCCCCATTCCGTCGGGATCGTGATCGTCCATGGTTCGCCTAAAGTGGGTTAGGCGAACCATACACGCCCGCCCCGTTCGCGCAACTACTTTCCGCGATCAGCGGCACACCCCGCCGACCCCACGCGCGGGCGGGGAGGGCCGGTGGTCCGGGCGGGGCAGGTCAGGGCGCGTCCCCCTGGCGAGGGGGCATCTTCCCTGTTGACCGAGCCCGTGGCCCGTGCCAGTCTAGTGGATGACGGCACGGACAACGGAGAAAGGGTCAGCCATGGAAGGGCAGCATCAGAACGGGGGGCATCGGCGCCCCGTGCACCACGCGAGGGTGGACTCCTCGGGGCGCATCGCGTTGCCCGCGGCGGCGCGCGAGCGCCTGGCCATAAGGGGCGGGGACGAGCTGGTCATCCGCGAGGACGACGACGGCATCCGCCTCTCCACCATCGACCAGGCGGTCCGCGACCTCCAGCGCCTCTTCGCCGCCCACGTCCCCCCCGGCGTCAGCCTGGCCGAGGAGCTCAGCGCCGAGCGCCGCGCCGAGGCCGCCCGTGAGTAGGGCGGCCGGGCCGGCCGTCCTCGACGCCTCGGCCCTGCTGGCGCTCGTCCAGGGGGAGCCGGGGGGCGCCGAGGTGGAGGCGCGCCTGCGCGGCAGCCGGATCTCGGCGGTGAACCTGAGCGAGGTCCTCGCCAAGGGCCTGGAGCGCGGCGTCGGCCTGGACGACGGCCTGGAAAGGTTGGAGGCCCTGCGCCTGCGTGTCGAGCCGTTCGACGCCGCCCTGGCGGCGGCCGCCGCGGCGCTGAGGCCGGCGACGAGGCACGCGGGTCTGTCTCTGGGCGACCGCGCCTGCCTGGCCCTGGCAGGCCGCCTGGGCCTGCCCGCGCTGACCGCCGAGGGGGCCTGGCGCGGCCTCGACGTGGGCGTCCGCATCGACTTCATCCGCTGATCGTGTTTTAGAGCGGTATCGTTGATGGTAGAACGCTACTGCAGCGACCCCCTAAGGTCACCGATCTGCCCACGAATCGGATTCACCGGTCGTCGCACGGCATCAAGAGAGTCAGCCCTCCACTCAGGTCGAATGCGGGGTGTGGCGAGATGCACGACGGCTGAGCTGCTCACCATCCATCTCGAGGTCAATCTGCTGCCCCGCCGGTGAGCCTTCACGTCAGCAGCCCTCCGGGATCTTTATGCGGCATCGCGTACGTCGCCCGAGCCAATACCCCGACCAATTCAGCGCAGAGAGTGGCGAACCGCTGGCGGTCGGCCTCCCATACAACCCCCGGAGGCTCTTGGAGCTCTTCGATGCTCGGGTTTCGGCGGGCGACCTCCCGGAAGGCATCGAGCAGCCACTTCTGCCAGATCCGTGAGTGCAGATCGTAATTGAGGATCAGCGAGCGCCAGAGCCAGTTGAGTCCGGGCCGCCCCAGTCCGTCGCAGCCGTCATGAGCGCCGAGCGACCGGAGCTCCTGGAATGTCACTGCGGAACGCCCATCGCCGCGCGGCAGCGCGGTCCTGTATTCAAGGCCACCATCCCCGGTGTGGGGAAAGTCTCGGACGGGCAGGCCGAAGCCCTCCTGGAGACGGTCGCTGTTCGCCCGGCGGCTGCACAGCACGTCAATCGCCCGCTGCCCAAGCCGTAACGAGCGACTACCCTTCGCCACGCCGAGGAACCAGTCCCCACGCACACAGTATCCCCCTGGGAGCCCGACGGGGAGGTGCCTCTCGGGGTGGTGAAGGGCGGCGTACGAAACCGCCGAGGCGTACCAGTGCCTGGACGCGGCCGCATTCGCACTGGCGGGCCGTGGCACGGCCGGCCCCCTGTCCCCCCTGCGCGGGATGCGGTCGGTGGCCATCACGGACCGGAGGAGCAGGAGGGCCCAGAACAGGGATTTCTGGTTCGTCTGGTCCTGAAGAAGCTGGGGCAAACTCTGCCCCCTCCTGTCCTCGCGGCGTGTCGCGAATAACAAGGCAGTGGGATTCATCCGAGCCCGCATGGACCCCCAAATCTCCAGCACCACGCAGGAGAGGGACTCCGCCGCGCTGAGATCGACGTCGAACGGGACGCTGTCGTTCCCGGGGAAGCTTTGCACATCCCGGCAGGCCCAGAAGAACTCGGGCCAGGACACGCCGACATCCGCTCCGGGGCGGGCATCACCCACCCGGGGGAGCCGAGCCCAAGCCGAGGCGATCCGGCCCCTGGCCGCGGCGTTCGGGTGATTTTCCGCTGCGACCTCCCACTGCCGCTGCCGGCAGAGCAGCAGCCCGAAATCCCACATGTACGGCACGCGATCGATGGTGTGCACCCCTTGGTAGCGGCCGTAGTCATTCCCGACGGTGGTGAAGTACCCAATGCGCCGCCCGGGCGGGTGAGGGCTGAACCCCTCCGTCGGCCGAAAGAGGCCCAGCGGGTCAGCCGGTGAGTACTGCCCTTGCTGCGGGGTCGGGATCTCCTCTTCCAGGAGGTACTCGCCCTGTTCGAGCAGCTCGGTCTGGGTCTCCGCCCAGAACTCGTCCACCTGCAAGACGAGCGTATGGTCGAGCCTCGCCTCGCTCTGGAGGTAGGCCAGCTCACGCAGGCGCTCATACTCTTCTTCGGCCGCGAAATTCACCACCTGCTCATTCGCGTGGCCTTTGAAGAGTTTCGCGAAGAGCGGGCCTACGCCCTCCCGCCACGTCCGGGCCGGCGCGCCGGATGCGTGCCAGGGCTCCCCCCTCAGCTCGTTGTAGAGCTGGACCCGCAGCGGTATCGGCGTGGCCTGTCCGCTCTCGAGCCCCTCGTAGAGCTCGAAGTGCGGGTCGACGGTGAGGATTTCGCCGGTGCCCCTGCCGGCCCGCAGCTCCCGCACCGTGGCGGGCCTGCCAGGCACGATCGAAGGCAGGGCGGTGATGGCGATCCGGCGTTCGCCGAAGAACGGGACATGCCAGGTATAAAGGTGGTGGTCGGACAGCGTCCGGAGGCTGGCCAGCGTGTCCTCCTCGAGGATCCGGTTCGGGCTCCCGGAGCAGGTGGCGATGACGAGTGTGCTGACGCCCTCCTTCTTGAGGAAGTCGATCAGGGAGGGTAGCAGCAGCGGGCAGCCCCGCACCTCGGGGTACGCCGATTCGATCAGGCTCCAGTCGTCAATCAGCAGGCGGACACGCCAGAGATGCCCCTCCCCCTGCCCGCGCTTCCAGCTCCGGAACGCCGCGACGCTCTCAGGCGGGGCGCCGGTGATGAGCGTGTGAAGGATCCTCTGTGCCTCCAGGACTACGCACTGGAAGAGGTGGAAGAGCGACTCGGGCGTGGTGTGGTGGGTATCCAGCCGCCGGTACACGAGGCGGGGCTCATCGACGCCGATGTTCGCGCCGTGCTCGTTCAGCCGACGGACCAGCTCGCCGCGATGAATGCTGCCCATGCACACCTTTGCGGCGACCCCCCACGTCGAACCCGAGGTGGTGAAGCACCTGCTCAGCCATGCACGCCCCAATTTACCCTTGTGGGTCGCGTCGTTACCCAGTAACGTCGTGATCGCGCCGCCCGGGAGGCCGGCGGGGTCACTCCCCTCCGCCAAGGGGGGCCGCCCGCCCGCAAGCATGCCGTCGAGGTAGGTGATGCCGAAACCTGTGAAGGCCGCGGCCGCCGGCGAAGGGGTGCCCTGCCGGGGCTCGGCACGCGCACCCTCGCCGGACCTGCGGTGGAGCGAGTGGAGGACCTGGACGTGAGAGATGGGGGAGCCGTCCCCCCGGCAGACATCGGGTGTGTCGGGGTTGGGGTGCCCGTCGGTCTCGGTGCCGCAGTGCCGAATTCGGACGACGTGCTGGCCGCGCACATGGGGCTGTCCACGCACCTTCTCGACCTCGGCCGTCCGCTTCAAGTACCCCCCCTCGGTGACGAGGCGGAGCCGCAGCACGACGTCGGCGATGAACTCCTCGGGATGGCGGTCGTCGCCTGAGCCCGCCTCGACGACGAAGACGAGATGGCATTTCCCCTCCGCGGCCCGCACAAGCTGGGCGATCCTCGACCGCCGGGTCCTCTCCTCGCCGTACACGTCCTTCTCGCCCACGAGGGCTTCGAGCCCTTCCACGGCGTCCACGATGACGAGGTGGCGTTCGTCGCCGTCCGGCGGCGTGTCGAGGCCGGCAACGAGGCGGCAGAGCAGCCCCCAATCATCGCCGGCGGTGGTGGCCTCTAAGTCGACAAAGGCGACCTGGCGTTCTTTCTCTGGGCTGTCAGCCGGGGACGCGAAGTAATCGACAAACCAGGGGCTGCCGGGAGCTCCGCTCGATTCGAGCGGCCGGTAAGGCTGGAGTTTGACTTCCCCGGCGAATAGCCCGCTCGGGCCGTCGATCTCAGCCAATGGGCAGGTGAGCCTGTGGAGCCTCGCCGCCCTGTCCGACGGGGCGTCGAGGGAAAAATTGCGCCATGCGGTGAGGGCGCGTGCCTGGGAGAGGTCGGTGGAGGCGAAGAGCACCTTGCAGTGATCCAGACGGGGGCCGTCAAGGGACGCGATGTACCAAGAGGCGAGGTGGAGGGCGAGGACGGACTTGCCGGTGCCGTCCGGCCCGATGAGGCAGAAGGTGGCCGACTCCGCCCTGTCCGGGACCGCGAAGCCTGCGCAAGGGGCCTCCGGGCCTTGGCCGAGCAGTTGATCGAGCGAGGGGATCCCGAACCGAATGACTTGCATCGCGGCGCACCTGGATTGAATCGGAGGAGGTCGGACCTGCGCTGTGTCGGGCTACGCCCCCCGGAGATCGAGCCGGATCGCACCCGCCATCAGCGCCTTGACATTCTGCTCAAAGGGATTCGTCGGATCGGCCAGTGCGAACGACCGGACCGCCGCAAGGAACCACCTCCTCCCAAGCGACCCGAGGCCGTCGGGCCCCAGGTCCCGTACGCTGGAGGGGTTGTGCGGCAAGACCGAGGAAAGGCCGTTCTCCACCAGGCCAGCGATGCCGGCAGGCGTGCGTCTCCAGACGGCCACGGACACCGCGGCCGGGGCGGGCGCGGCCGTGCCTGCGGGGGATTGGCCTTCCAGAGTCGCGAGGTGGATGACCCCCAGCAGCGTCTCGGCCAGGTGCCCCCTCTGGTGTGCCGTGAGGACGCCGCCCTCCCGGAACAGGCGTGCCATCGCCTCGACCAGCGACCCTGCGTGCGCCGTCGTCACCACGAGATGCCCGGTCCGGGCGAAGGCCAACACGTGCTTCCATTCTTCCGGCTTCCTCACCTCGCCTACGTAGACGGCAGAGGGGGTCTGGCGCAAGGCATCACCCAGGAGCGCGTCCTCCAGCGAATGGTAATCGACCCCCTCCTGGCGAGCCGTGTAATCGATCCCGAGGAGGCCCCCGAGGATGCTCGGCGCCTCCTCGACGGCCGCGTCATCGATCTCCCTCGGAGTAGTGTCGGCGTCGGCCCGGGCCGCGAGCGTGGTCTCGATCGGCCTCTCGAAGGTGAGTAGGTGTGGTCGGCGGCGGGGCCGCCCCTGCAGCTTGCTCTTCAGGTACTTCCAGATCAGTCCTCGGGCGAGCGTACTTTTCGCTGCCCCCGTGGTCCCGGTGATGAGGAGGAGGCCGTGAGGCCTGCCCGTGAGGCCGAGGAGGGGCTGGTACAGGGCGTCGCAGACCGCGTCGATCCCGTAAACGTATCGATCCCGCTCGACGCTGGAGACCCCCGGCGCGAGATACCGGCTGAGGACACCCGCACTCACACTAGGATAGGGGTCGGCCAGGGGCGTGTCGGGCTCTGGCTTCCTGACGGTGACGCTCCATTCCATTCCGGAGGAGCAAGCGCAGACGAGGCCTCTGGCCGTGTAGCGTGAGCCGTCTCGGCCCGGGAAGTCGATCCGCTCGTCCCAGGACCATCGGCCCTCGGGGAGTGTGAGAGCAGCCCGCGGCAAGAAGAAGGTGAAATCATCCCCGCCGTGCCTGAGGCCGCGCGGGAGTGTGAGGATCCTCATCGGGGCGGTGGGGCTCATGGTGAGCGTCTCTGGCTGGAGGCACGGGAAAACGGTCCACCGAGTCGCGCGGCAAGAAGCCGGTCGATCCCAAGGAAGAAAATGAACTCCATCTCTCAACGTCAAGTGATGGAAGTGGTCTTTTCAACCTCCTAACAAGTGGCCCGCGGGCGGCCGGGTGGCGGGGCCTGGGTGCCTCACTTCGGCCCGCCCCCTCGTGAGGACTCCGGCCGGCTTCCCGCGACAGCCCGGACAAAGACCTCGAACCGCCGCTCCTCGTCCGCCTCCTTCTCCCGCGCGCCGGCTTGCCCGAGCCGCGAATTGGCCTTCTGCTCGCGGATGATGGCGTCAATGAGTGAAGCGAAGCGGCCCGACGCCCGCATGTCACGCACGAAAGCGGAGAGCTCGTCGAACGCGACGACGATCTCTTTGTCTTCACCGGACAGGGAGGCAGGGTCCGGGGCCGCCGTCGCTATCGATCTCGCGAGCGCTTCTAGCTGCGGCAGGAAGCCCGAGGCCAACAATGCGAGCCAGTCGTTCGCGTCCCTGGTGTAGCTCCTGGTGGTGCCACGGACGATGATACCGGCCGCGTCACAGGCCTCGACGCCGCTCAGCATGCGCCGGATGACGGCGTCGGCATGGATCTCGTCGGTCCCCTCCGTATCCGGGCCGTCGCTATTCCAGCCGGACACCCAATGTCGGGAGTGGGTGATGCCCCGGCTCTGGCAGACGTTGGCGACGTGTCGGAGGGAGGGGCCGAACTCCTTGACGAAGTCCTTCGCGCGGGTGTGAAGATCTTGCGATAATATGGGGTTCATCCTTGTTCCTCATGTCCGTGTTCTTGTGTAGGCGGATAGGACCGACTGCCCGAAAAGTCAAGGCCCATGTTCCGCTTTTCCGTGTTGCCGTTTCACTTCGCCATCAAGCCAGGACCCCGCCGTGCCGGCACGCCCGCCGTGCGAGTGACCTCCCCGCGATGTTTCCGTATCGCCGCAGGAAATCGCTTCGGAACCCCTCGGCACCCAACTGTGAGGGGCCTCGACGGGCGTCCCCGTCGACTTCATCCGCTGAGTCGGGCCTCAGGGCCCTTGCGCGGACGCGCCGCGCGTGATACACCTCGCGCAGGAATCGGCCGGGAAGCCGGGGAGTTGTGGAGGTTGAGAATGGCGCTGACGCCGACACGTCTGGAGCACCTGCGGAGGAGGGCGGAGACCTTGCGGATATGCCGTGAGAACGAGCCGGACGTGACGCCGTTCCTGCACGTCGGCAGCGTCCTCCTGGGCGTCGCCGTCGTCCTGCTCTGCGCCGACAAGGGCCCTGGGGTGGGCGTGTAAACCTCTCGGGGGGGCCTGATGGCCGAAGAGGCCGGCCCGGCCCGGGCAATGCGGGGAGGGTTTCTCCGCGCCCGCGCAGAGCAGAGCAGAGCAGAGCAGAGGATCGAACCTGGTTCTGGCCGGGGGCGGGTCAGCCCCGCCCGCGTGAAGGCGGCGTCGGGCACATGTCCAGGAACGACACCATCCTCCCCACACGCCCGCGCTGCTCGTCCACCTCTCGCATGACGGCGTCCATGTGGACCGGGGCCTCTCGCAGGCGCGCGGCCAGCCCGTCGAGTCTGCGGCTGAACGCCTCCATCTCCTCGGGGGACAGCGCGGGGGCGGAAGGGTGCTGTGAGTGCAAGAATTCGGCGGCCTCGTCGCGCGGGGCGACGCTGGCGCGTGACGCCTCGCGGTCGATGATGAGGCAGTACTCCGCGTCGAGGTCGGAGTAGCCCAGGTTCCACCCGCGGAGGATCGGATCGACGGCGCGGTGGCGCCGGTACGCCAGGTAGGCCCAGGTCGCGGCGGAGCCCATCGAGCGCCCGTCCGAGTAGACCGCCTCGTCCCCGCACGGGCTGAAGTAGAACGAAACATAACGTGCGTCGCCGCGGTAGCCCAGCGCCTGGCAGAGGTCCGGCGGGATCGGCAGGTCGATGGGCGTGCCGGGCATGGGCGTATCGGTCACGGCGCCCTCCCTGCCGGTGGCACGGGTGCGGCCATGCCAGCCACCGCCCACGTGGTCGGCGCGTTCTCGTCGCAATGGGCGGCGTAGGCCGAGGCGGCCTCATCCTCGCCGTCGTACTGGCAGATCACCTCGTAGTAACCGCCCGCGTCGTGCGCCTCGCGCCTGACACGCAGCGCCGCCCCCTCCGGCTCGCTGCCGCACACCTTGCGGATCGCCTCGATGTACGCGCGGCATTCGCGCAGCGCCCGGTCCGCGTAGTCGTCGCTGCCGGCCTGGGCGCACCGTTCGTCGGCGGGGGCAGGGCCCAGATACACCAAGTCTGTCATCCCCATACGCGCCCCCCCCTTTCCGCCGCGGAGGCTACACCCAAGCGGGGGCATGCGCAACCGGGAATGCGATCCGGCGGGACGCACATTCTTGTTGACCGGTGGGGCAAGAGCGCCAGGGCGCGGAGGATGCGGCGGTGGGGGTAACGGGCTCGCGAGTGGCCTGCCGGAGGCCCGCATCCGCAGACGCAGGGAGGCGACATGGAAGACGCATTCGAGGCGGCGCTGCGCGAGCAGGAGGAGGGCCGCGGTGGGAAGACCGTCGAACAGGCCGTCGAGGCCGCCATGACGCTCGACATGATGGGCGAGGAGGGCCACCGGCTGGGGCCGGGCGCGAGGGCGGAGATGGTCAGGTGGATGGCGTCGAAGGGCGGGCGAACGAAGGAGGCTCAGGTCCGAACAACAAGAAAAGAAAATGGCCCAAGCGAGCCTGGCGAAGTACGGAATAACCCGTTGTAGACTGGGGAAGCCCTTCCATCAAATTTTCGTAGGAATCGTTCACCTGAGGTTCAATTGCCATGTTGGCGTGCGTGAAGTTGGTCTCACACTATTGCGACGGCGCGTCCCGTCGCGATATGCTCCGAATCGGCCCCCTGGGCGCTGGGGGGCTGGCCTTGCACCGGGGCGACTTCTCGGCGGACCGGGGCCAGGCCCCGGTTAAGCACAATACCGTCAAGAGACAACGCGGGTAGTCAATCCCAATCTGTTGCGGGATAAGG
>CAZVZK010000224.1:0-12202 GCA_964630925.1 uncultured Alcaligenaceae bacterium | reverse complement strand
GTGCCGCGCAGCGGCATGAGGGACTGAAACGCAAATCCCGCCTGGGATTTGCATTGCACGGCCTGTGGTCAGACCTCCGGCTCCGGCGCCCTGGCACCACCCATCGTCTCATTCTGTCCAACTCCATAGTTATGGTGATCGGTTCCTACTTCAGATGCAGCCCCTTGCCGAAACGCTCCTTCAGCATCGTCACCGTCTCCGGCTTGAGGCCTTCCTTGCTGAGACGCAGCTCCGTCAATTTCGGGAGGCCGTCGAGGACCGCCCTGGCCCCGGCGTCGGTGATCGGGTTGTCCGCCAGGCATAGGTCGGTGAGGCCCGCAAGGTGCGGGGAGGAGGCGAGGGCCTTCACGCCCGCCGCCCCGATCTGGTTGCCGCCCAGGTCCAGCTCCGTCAGGGCCGAGAGACGCTCGCACCCCGCCAGGTCGCCGGCGGCGGCGGTGTCGAGCGCGTTGTCCCGCAGGATTAGCCGCCGCAGCGGGCCGAGGTGCTCCGACCCGCACAGCAGCTCGACGCACCGACGCGTCATCTCGTTGTTGCGCAGCGACAGCGTCCGCACCGCCGCCAGCCCAGGCCACGCCGCGAGCATCGTCGCGCCCCGCGCCGCCAGCCCGAGGTGGTCCATGTTCAGATCCTTGACCGCACGCAGATGGATATTCCGGAAGAACAACTCGACGGCCTGCGGCTCCTTGCGGGCGGCCGAAGGCATCTCCAACACCCGCACGCCCTTCCAGACGCCCATCACCGCCAGGGCCGCCACCGACTTCTTGGGGAAATTGCCGACGAGCGTGACATGCGAGATGGGGTAATGCTCCGCCAGACGCTCGGCGCGTTCGACGAGCTGGGCGGCGGTGATCTCGATCCGCCGGACGAAGCCGTTGATGAACCCCACCTTCTGCCGGTAGCCCACGGGCACCTTCGCCAGCCACTTCACGCGGTGCTTCGCGATGAGCGCCTTCTCGCGCTTCTTGAGCGCCGGGTCGTCCTTGTGGCCGAGGCTGACCTGCGCGCGGATGAGGTCGGCGCGGTCCTGCTCCTCCGGGCCGCCGTTCTCGCTCAGCCAGTCGGCGTAGATGAGCGCCGCCGCCGTGTCGTCGGGGTCGTCCCACACGGCCTGCAAGAGCGCCTCGCCCGCCGAGGTCGGCGCGGCGGCCGTCTTCGGCAGGGTCTTGGCGGGGCTGGCCTCGACGTTCCCGCGCCAGGTCGCGGAGGGGGCGCCGGCGTCGAAATCGCCGGGGTGGTCCTGCGCCCAGACGGCGAGGGCGATGGCGTGCTTGCACGGGTACTTCATGCTCCCGCAGTCGCAGGCACTGCGGAAGCCGTCCAGGCCGAGGTGGGCGGCGACGGTGTACGTCGAGCTGCCGCGGCACCGCCCGGAGAGCCATTCGCCGTCGGCGGAGCGTTTCAGCGCGGAGAAGGCCGCCGCCCCTTCGGACAGCACCTCGCGGGTGGCCTTGACGGCCTTGGCGTCGGGGGCGAGGGCGAAGAGGAGCTCTTCGGTGGTCATGGGGGCCGGTCCTCATGCCGAGGGTCCGCCGGCCACTGTCCGAGGCCCGGCGTTGGCAGGGGAGGATAGCGGGGCGACCCCAGCGTGTCCAGCGCCGTAGGCACTTCAGGTCCCGCCCTGCCCCGGCCCGTCCGGCGCGGGCCCCGGCCTGGGAACCGGCATCCGGCACCGGTCCACGGCCACCAAAGCCGCCGTCACGGCGGCCGCCAGCGTCAGCGAGCCGACGGCGCCGAGGACGGTGCTCAACAGCTCGGGGCGGACAAGGAGCACGCCGCCGAGCAACAGCATCATCATCCCGGACATCAGCTTCAGCACCCTGCCCTCGTACTCGGTGAGCTTGCGTGCGCCGAGCGCCCAGACGAACCCCAGCACGATGAGGGCCAGCGGGGCGACATAGATGAGGTTGTACAGCGCCAGATACAGGTAGTACGCGCCCGGAGGGAGCTGGCGCAGGGTCAGGACACGCGTGTAAACCATCGGCAGGCCCGAGGTGCACAGGAGCTCGTACATGTTCGCCGTCACCGCCAGGACGACGGTCCCCAGGAGGAGGGGCACGAAGCTCGCCTGGCCGATCAGGTGGGTCATCCGTTGGAACAGGCCGGGGCGGGCCGACTCCGGGATCGACAGCGACGGGCCCTGCTTGAACCAGTAGAAGTCTTTGATGTTGAGCGCGGCGGCCATGAGGGCCACCACCCCGGCCCCCGCCGTGATGAGCGGCAGATGCCCGGCCACCAGGAACAGGTTCAGCCAGGCGGCCATGAACAGGAAGTAGATCAGCCCGGAGAAGAAGACGAACACGCCGCCCACGACCAGTAGGCGCCAGCGGCTCTGCCCGTGCGTCAAAAGGCTGAGCAGGAGCAGCAGCACGAAGAACGCACATGGGTTGAAGGCGTCGCACCCGGCCAGGATCACGGTCAGGAGCGGGAGCGACACGGTCAGCGGGTCGGCCACGCCCCAGCCGGGCACGTAGACGGGCGGCTCGTCCGGCGCCGGAGCCGGCGCCGGCTCCGGGGGCGGACCGGGCGGCTCCCCGAGGACGCCCGTGAGCAGCCACGCGCCCCAGGCGGCCGGTGTCGCCGGCTTCTTCTCGTAGTGCTTGCGGAGCGCCTCGTGCCAGCGGGCCATCGCCCGCTCGATGTGGACGCCCGTTCCCTCGTAGGAGGCGTATCCGAGCGCCAGGGTCTTGCAGTAGAAGAACGCCGGGACCTGGCCCGCCACCCGCCCCAGGCTGGCCGCCTTCCGCCGATACAGGTCGAGGTTAGCGGGGTTGGCGGAGGTCTCGTAATACACGACCTTCACCCACGGGTGGCGGCTCCGCAGGTCGGCCGCGAAGGCCAGCGCCTGCGTGCAATGGGGGCACCGGGTCGAGTAGAACAGGTAAAGGTGGACGCGGACCTTCCCGCCGGGCTCCACTTCATACCAGGGCCAGGCAGGCTCATCCCCGCGGGCCGCCGGCGATGCCAGTAACACGAACGTCACCACAAGGGCCGAAAGGGCACGCATCGGGGTCATCGCGCACCTCCTCACCACTCGGGACGCACGGAGGCCACTTCGCATGGCCGTCCGCGCTCCCGTTTTGAGAGGAGGGATGCAAAGCCGATGCCCGGCCACCGCCGCACCCCCAGGTGCGGCGATTTACGGACGGCGAGGGGTGCCCCGCAGGTGGGCGGCGCGGGCCGTGCCGGATGGGCAGATGATGCGGGAACCCCCACCAACCCGCCCCTGTGCGGCGTGGGGACAGATGTGCGTCCATTCCGCACGGCCGGCGGGAATCTATCGCCTAGATGCCGAGGCGGCCGGCTGCTCAATACTTCTGCATGATCTCGTCGGCCGGCACGCCCGCGATCTCCTCGAAGCCGCCCGACAGCACCGCGTCGGCGAGCTGCGACACGCCCGCTTCATACGCGCGACTGCCATGCAGACGAGTCGCGCGAGCCGTGCATCATGGCGATCACCTCGACCCGGTCCGGGAGGACCACGTAGTAGACGACGTGGCGGAACCTCCGCAGCCGGGCCGCCCGGACAGTCCCCCAGACTTCGGCGTACATCTCGGGCATGGCTTCGATGCGGACGAGTGCCTCCTGGAGCCGATCCAGGAACGTGTCGCCCAGGCCGGGGGCCTGCGCCTCAAGATCTGCGTGGATCTGCTGGGCGTCGGCGTTGGCCAAGGGCCGCAGGACAACAGGCAGGCTCATGGACGGCGCGGCCGGATCGCGGCCAGCGCCTCCCGCCAGGGCACGCCCCCGCCGGGGTTGGCCTCGGCTTCAGTGAGCCGCTTCGCCAGCACCTCCTTGTGCCAGTCGGGCACCTCTCCGGGCTGCACTAGCGGGGGCAGGCTGTCCCAGATTTGTTCGATCAGGTCGAGCCGCTCCTGCACGCTCAACTTGTCGATGCCGAGATCCTTGATGGTGATGGCCATTCCTGCGCCTCCTGTTGGTCATCCGCTCCGGGCATCGTACCAGGGCTGCTACGGCCAGGAAATGCCATCCCAGAGGGGTCCTGGGCTGCTTTGTCCGCCTGTTACTTGAGGAACTCCCTCACAACGGCGAAAAACCGGGCCGGCTCCTCTTTCTGCGGGAAGTGACCCGACTTCTCGAACATCTCGAATCGCGCCTTGGGCATGTACTCCTTGTACTTCACCATCCAGCGCGGCGGGCAACCCTGGTCAAATCGCCCGGCCACTACCAACGTGAGTGCGGTGATCTTGTGCAGATTCTTCCGATGGTCGAACTTGGCGACATCGCCGCCGAGGACGACGTCACCGTCCTTGCCGCACAGGGCCGCGTAGACATCCAGGTTCATCTCCCCCATCGCTTCCTTGTACTCCTTGTCTTCCGCCATCTGCGGGTTGAAGAAGAAGAACAGGCCGGGGTGTGCCTTGCCGAGCAAGTCCTGGTACTGCGCGTCGGAGGTGACCCCGCCCTTCTTCCGCCACGCCGCCATCTTCTCCCACAGTTCCGGGTACTGGTTCTCCAGGAAGCGGTTGATGATGGCGTTCGCATCCGCCCACATCTCCCCACTGTGAGGAGCCACCACGAGGATCAGGCGGTCAACGTTCTTCGGGTACTTCAGCGCATAGGCCTGGGCGACCATCCCGCCGTAGGAAAACCCGAGCAAGCGAACCTTCTCAAGACCGAGAGCTTTCCGCAATCCCTCGACGTCTTCCACGTCGCGGCCAACGGTGTACTCCTCCGGCTTTTTCGCCCGATCCGATCGGCCGCGGCCGAGGGCATCGAAGAAGATGACCTTCTGGGTGCCCTTGAGGGCTGAGAAGTGGGGGTACAGGTATCGGTGGGACAGTCCGGGGCCACCGGGAATGATGAGCAGCGGCGGCCCCTTCCCCTCGGCGTGATACCAGAGTTTCGCGCCGTTGACTTCAGCGAACGCACCCTTCGGGCTCTTCGCTTTGGACTTCAGCTCGTCGGCAAGCGTCGGCGAGCCGATCAACGCCGCTGGCAAGAACAGGAGAACCGCGGATCGCATAAGAACTCCGATCGCTGCGCCTCCGCCGAGCAACGTGATCATCCCGCGCCACGACGATGCTCGGCTCCACCTCTCCGCTTCGGGGAGGGGGGCTGGGGGGGTGGGGTTGCCTCAATACTTCTGCATGATCTCGTCGGCCGGCACGCCGGCGATCTCCTCGAACCCGCCCGACAGCACCGTGTCCGCCAGCTTCGACACGTCCTTGAAGTACGCGTCCGACGCCCGCTCGCCCGTCAGCTTCCGCCGCAGATCCTGGCACGCGATGTCCGCCGCCTGCGTCACCGCCTCGTTGCGCCTCTGGTGCGCGAACAGCGCCGTCACCAGCATCGTCACCGTGTCCTGTACCCGCTGCGACAGCTCGGCCATGCGGCACTGGCGGTCGGCCAGTTTGAGCTGGTGCTTCACCATCGCCCCGCTGATCTCCATGCGGTGCCGCCCGAACGCCGACAACGCGAAATCGACGTGCTTCTGCAGCCGCCCGTCCATCCCCTCGACACGCTGCCGGTCGGTCCAGGTGAACATCTGCCCGATCCGCCAGCCGGCGTAGTTCATCAGCTCGCCACGCAGCGCCCAGGCGTGGTGCGGCCACAGTGGGTTGAACGCCTTGGGGTCGATCTTCTTCGCCGCCAGGGCCTTGCCGATCGGCTCGAAGTACGCCTTGCCGTGCTCCTTCACCAGGCTCTTGAAGAACGCCATCCCCAGCACCTCGCCCTCGCCCTCGTAGATGCACGGGGCCAGGAAGTCGAAGATGTTGTCGCCCAGCAGATGCCCCTTCAGGAAGCTACGCCCGCCGTGCGTCTTCATGAACAGCTCGATGGCCGCTTCCTTCTGCGCCTCGCTGCCATAGATCTTGGCGATAATGCACTCCATCTCGCCGCGGTAGCCGGCCTCGATGAGCGACGAGCCCCACGCCGCCAGGGCGTCGCTCGACACGATCAGCCCCGCCAGCCGCGCGATGCGCCGCTTCACGAGCTCACGCCGCGCGATGGGCTGGCCGTAGGTGACGCGGAACTCCGCCCACGGGAGCATGTTCGCCAACATCACCCGCATGCACCCCGAGGCGTTGGCGCACAGCGACAGCCGGCCCAAATTCAGGCCGTGGTACGCCACCGTCAGGCCGTCGCCCGTCGTCGGCTTGAGGAGGTTCTCCTTCGGGACGCGGAAGCCCTTAAACTTGATGCCGTTGTTGTGGGCCTGCCGCAGGGCGTACAGGCCGTAGGGCACGATGCGGAACGAGTCGTCCTCGTGGTCGGGCAGATCGACGATCAGCACCGCTGGCTTCTTGTCGATCAGCGCCACGACGGCGGCGGTGCGTCCGGGGACGACGTTCGTGATGAACAGCTTCTCGCCGTTGAGGACGTAGCTGTCGCCTTCGAGCGTGGCCGTCGTCTTCAGCGCCGTCAGGTCGCTGCCGGCGGCCGGCTCGGTGAGGGCGAAGCCGGACAGGCGCTCGCCGGACGCCAGCCTCGGCAGGAAGCGGGCCTTCTGCTCGGCGTTGCCGAAGGTGCGCAGCGGGTCCACGGCGCCGATGCAGCCGTGGATCGACGCCAGCCCAGCGATCATCGGGTCGAGCGTCGCCATCTTCGTGATGAAGCGCGTGAAGCGGGGGAACGGCGCGAGCGTGCCGCCGTACTCCGGCGCGATGAGCAGGCCCCAGTACCCGGCCTCGCCCAGCTCACTCAGAACTGTCTTGCTCACCTTGCCGTCGGGGCCGAGGACGGTGCCTGCGTCGCGGTGTTTGCGGACGACGGCGAGCGACTTCTCCATCACGGCGTCGCTAGGGTGAGACGCCGCTTGCGGGTCGGCCTGGAAGAGGTCGAGCGGCGCCTTGCCGTCCCAGACGGCCTTGTGGATGGGGCTGTTGACGGTCTGGTAGCGCTGCTGGAAGAGCTTCTCGACTTGCTCGTCGGCGCGGTCGATGGCCCCGGTGCGGCGGGCCTCGTCCTCGGACTTGCCGCCCAGGCGCAACGCGGTCTCGGCGAACGACTGCTGCTCCCGTTCGGGTGGGGTGACGGTGCTCAAGGGGAGGCTCCTGACGGGCGTGGAGAGGTGCGAGGCCGCGTCGTGCTGGCCCCAGATGATTCCATTATATCCGATTCCGCCGAACGTCGGCCGCCCGATGGACGGACGGGGCGAGGTGAAGTATGACGTTCCTTCGGGTCAGGTGGGCCGTGGCGAAAAGGAGGCCGGCATGGGGCTCTCGATCAGCATCGGCATACTGGCACAGGGCCCCGACGCCGATCCCGAGTGGATCGCGTCGAGCCGCAGGCATTTCAAGGTGATCAACCGCGTCCTGAAGGCCAACAAGCTCCCCGCGCACGTCGAGCCCGAGAGCCTGCCCAAGGGCATGCCGCCGAGGGGCCACGGCCTGGGCGGCTTCCCGTACTCGTGGATCCACTACCTGAGACGCGCCGTCGCCTACGCCCGCCAGGCCCCCGATGAATTCCGCCCCGTGGCCGAGGGCGAGGACCCCACGGAGGACCTCCGCATCGACCGCGAACTGTCCGTGTTCATGGATTCACACTTCATCTGCCACTCGGACTGCGAGGGGTATTACGTCCCCATCGATTTCCCCGAGCCGCTGATCGACGACAAGGACAAACTCGCCGGTGGCCTCCTCGGCTCCAGCCAGCGGGCGCTGGCGGAGGTGATCCAGGCCGCGCCCCTGATCGGCATCAAGTTGCGGGCCGGCAAATTGTCGGGCACGCAGGCGCGGGCCATCGCAAAAGAGGACGAGGGAGGCTCCCCGTACTGGATCGAGCGTCAGGTGTGGCTGACCATGTACGAGGCGTTCACCGCGAGCATCCTGACGGGCTGCGCCGTCGAGTTCGGCTAGCGCCGTCCGCCAAGCGGCCCGCCGTGCGTGATCGGCGGGCGCTCACGCGCTGCCGAGCCGGGCGCGCCCGCGTTCGGCCAGCATGTTGCAGAAGAGCGCCCCCTGCCCGACGGCGTCGTCGAGGGCGACGTGGGTGTGCGGCAGGTCATCGAACCACGCCTGCGGCATGTTGCGTTTGCTGGCCCCGCGGTACTCGCCGCCGAGGAGGCACATGGCGTAGGTCTTGATGTCGAGGGCGGAGTGCGAGAACGGGCTCTCGCCGGCGAAGCGGATGAGGTACCAGTAGACGAACAGGAAGTCGTAGGCCGCCGGGTAGCCGACGAAGACGGGCTTGCCGGGCAGGGCCTTGAGCCAGACGACGTAGGCCGGCATGGCCTCGGCGGGGTCGCGCTGGCCTTCACGGCATTTGGCCCACGCCTCGGGCTGCGTCGCCCACCAGTCCATCGTCTTCGGGTCGCCCGTGGCGCCAGAGAGGGTGGTCAGGTTGGCCTCGAAGGTGCCGACGAGCGTCTTGTCGGGGCGATACGCGGCGGAGGCAAAGGAGAGCATGGAGTGCGGGCCGGGGATGGGGCCGTCGGCCTCGATGTCGGTGCTGACGTAGACCTCGGGCATGGCGCGGTCCTCGGTGGCGGATGCATCCTATCGGACGGGCGAAGGGGCCGCCATCGCCGACGGCGTGAATCACCGCTGACAACCGGCCAGTCCGGCGGTACTCTGATGGTATCCCACCCGTGCCCGCTCCCACCAGGCGCCGCCGATGCTCCCACTCCTCCTGCTCCTGCCCGCCGCGGACCCCGCCGGTGACGAATTCTTCGAGAAGAAGGTCCGACCCGTCCTCGTGGCGCACTGTTACAAGTGCCACGGGCCCACGGGCAAGCCCAAGGGCAAGCTGCGGCTCGACAGCCGGGCCGGCCTCCTCAAGGGCGGCGAGCTGGGGCCCGCCGCCGTGCCCGGCGAGCCGGACAGGTCGCGCCTCATCGAGGCCGTCGAGTACAAGAACGCCGAGATGCAGATGCCGCCCGACGGCAAGCTGCCGGCGGCCGTGATCGCCGACCTGCGTCAATGGGTGAAGATGGGCGCGCCCTGGCCCGGCTCGGGCGGGGCGGCGGCCGAGGAGAAGTTCGACCTCGCCGCCCGCAAGAAGGCGCACTGGGCGTGGAGGCCGCTCGCCTCGCCGGCCCTCCCGAAGGTGAAGAACCTCAAGTGGGGCCGCGACCCGCTCGACTCGTTCATCCTCGCCGGGCTGGAGGGTGCGAAGGTCACCCCCGCGCCGGACGCGCCGGCCCGCACGCTCATCCGCCGGCTGTCGTTCGACCTCGTGGGGCTGCCGCCGTCCCCCGCCGACCTGGGCAGCGCCTCCGAGGCGACCATCGCCGGTTACGTGGACAGGCTCCTGGCGAGCAAGCAGTTCGGCGAGAAGTGGGCGCGGCACTGGCTCGACCTCGTCCGCTACGCCGAGACGCGCGGGCATGAGTTCGACTTCTCCATCCCCAACGCCCACCAGTACCGCGACTACATCATCCGCGCCCTCAACGCCGACGTGCCGTACAACCGCCTCGTCCTCGAACACATCGCCGGCGACCTCCTGCCCGACCCGCGCATCGACGCCAGGACGGACACGAACGAGTCGCTCATCGGCTCGGGGTTCTGGTTCCTCGGCGAGGAGTGCCACTCGCCGGTGGACATCCGCAGCGACCAGGCCGACCGCTTCGACAACCGCATCGACGTGATGTCGAAGACGTTCCTCGGGCTGACCGTGGCCTGCGCCCGCTGCCACGACCACAAGTTCGACGCCATCTCGACGCGCGACTATTACGCCCTCTACGGCTTCCTCACGAGCAGCAATTACCGGCAGGCGCGCATCGACGGGGCGTCGCGCAACCGCGCGGTGCTGGCGAAACTGGAGGCCCTGCGCAAGGAGCAGGCGAAGGGCCTCCCCGCCGTCGGCAGGCCGGGCGCGGACAAGGTGATCGGCGACGTGATCGTGGATTACGCCGACCTGAAGCCGGGCCAGTGGCTGCCGGATGACGTGACGTTCGGCACCGGCCCGGCCCTCGGCGGCGACTACCGGATCGGGCGAGTGGTCGAGCGGACGGCCGCGGAGTACGACCCGTTCTGGAACGTCCTCAAGTACGCGCCGGGCACCGAGCAGGAGCCGGGGTCCCTGGGGGCGAACCGTGCGGGACGCACCATCCGCACGCCGGGGTTCAAGATCGGCGAGGGGCGTGTGTACGCCCTCGTCCGCGGGGCGGGCCGGCTCTACGCCGGCGTGGGGTCGCACGTCATGCTGGCCGGCCCGCTACACGGGCGGCTCGTGCAGAACCTCCCCGCGTCGAAGGCGTACCGCTGGGTGAGCTTCGACCTGTCGCCGTACAAGGGCCAGCCGGCGCACCTGGAGCTGACGGCGGGGAGCGACGACTTCGCCGTGGCCCGTGTCGTGCAGTCCACGACGCCCCCGCCACCACCGGAGGCCGTGAAGGCGCCGGAGCTGGACGCGAAGCTATTCGAGGCGTGGCGCGTCGCGGAGAAGAAGTTGCAGGGCGAGGTGGTGGCCGTGTCGCGGCTGGCGCCGGCGATGCAGGACGGCACCGGGCTGGACGAGCACGTCTTCGTGCGCGGCTCCCCCAGGGCCGCCGGCGCGCTCGTGCCGAGGCGTTACCTGGAGGCGCTCGCGGGTGACACGTCGTTGTCATCGACGGGCAGCGGGCGGCTGGAGCTGGCGCGGCAGATGGCCGACCCGGAACGCACGCCGCTGGTGGCGCGTGTCATCGTGAACCGCCTGTGGCACCACCTGTTCGGGCGTGGCATCGTGCCCACGGTGGACGACTTCGGCGTGATGGGGCAGGCGCCGACGCACCCCGAGCTGCTCGACCATCTGGCGCGGCGGCTCATCAAGGAGAAGTGGTCGCTGAAGAAGCTCATCCGCGCGATGGTGCTGTCGCGGACTTACCGGCAGGCGAGCGCGGAGACGGCGGCGAGCAAGGCGGACCCGGAGAACAGGCTGTGGCACCGGACGATGCTGCGGCGCCTGCCCGGCGAGGCGATCCGCGACACGATCCTGGCGGTGTCGGGCCGCCTGGACGCGACGATGCACGGGCCGAGCGTGCCGGTGCATCTGACCAGCTTCCTCGAGGGCCGGGGCAGGCCGGCGAGCGGCCCCATCGACGGGGACGGGAGGCGGAGCATCTACCTGGGGGTGCGGCGGAATTTCCTGTCGCCGTTCCTGCTGGCGTTCGACACGCCATCGCCGTTCTCCACCGTGGGGCGGCGGAGCGTGTCGAACGTGCCGGCGCAGTCGCTGATCCTGCTGAACGACCCGTTCGTACAGCAGATGGCGCGGCGGTGGGCGAAGACGATCCTGGCGACGCCGGCGGCGGCGACGACGCGGGTGCAGCGGATGTACCTGGCGGCGTTCGGGCGCTATCCGACGGCGGAGGAGTCGAAGGCTTGCGTGGAGTTCATCGCCGCCGCGGGCAAGGATGAGTTCGACGCGTGGGCGGACCTGGCCCACTCGCTGATGAACGTGAAGGAGTTCGTGTTCGTGGGGTGAGGCGTTCTCAGTGGAGGTCGGATTGGGCCGCGGCTCAACGCGACCTGGATGCGTCCGTACGGGAGCCGCGCCCCGCGCAGCGTCCGCTCCGAGGCAACTGGAGATGCACTGGCGCCGCGACCCGCCCGGCCCACCCCGCCGACGACGTGAACAGCCTTTACCGGGGGGCATCCGCGATGGCCTGCGAGTACGCCTGGTAGACGGTGATCGTGTCGCGCCCGAAGTCCGCCCGGATCTCGCGCTCTTGCGGCGTGCTCTCGCCCTGGTGTCGGTGGGCAGGGCAACACGCGCCATGCGATGCCCGAACACCAGACATCCCTCAAGAGCGATGGTTCGGCCCGAGGGCCGAGTTACCGGAGCTCGCAATCACAGAGCGCCGGCACCTCCAGATCAGCTTCAGACGGAATCGGCGGTGTCCAGCCGCAACTCCGCATCCGATCCATCAGTTCTTCGGGGATTCGGACGTGGTATGTCTCGACGTAGTACGCGAGATCCTTGGACCATACCCAGACACCGTCGGTCATCAGGCTGGGCGAGTCGATCAGTTTTCTCACCGGCGAGAGGAAATCGACACCAGGACCCATCGTCAGGCAGATGAGCGTGCCCGTCCTGAGATACCTGGCGATCCGCTGTTCGTCCTCGTGCGCGGTGGCGTTGACCGCGTCGAGGAGGCTGGGCGCGGCAGTAAAGCCGTGTGGCAGCTCTCGGAAGAAACCAACAAGCTGCTTTCGTCGCGCCATCCCGCTCTACCTTTCGGTGTCAATTATCCCTTCGTGGCGTGAGAGGTTGTGAATGAAACGGGCGTTGATAGGAATAGGGAGGATACGGC
>CAZVZK010000223.1:0-12485 GCA_964630925.1 uncultured Alcaligenaceae bacterium | reverse complement strand
CCGCCCGGCCGCCGGACACGCCGCCGACACCCGTCCGGACGCCGCCGGCCTGGGCGCGTGAGTACGTCTCGCCGCCGGGGGTCGTCACCTTCACGCCCCTGGCGCCGCCGGCCGCGGCGCCGTACGGGCCGTACCGCGCCCCGCCGGCGGCGCCGGCCTGCACCGTGCCGCCGCGGGCCGTGGTGTAGCTGCCGCCACGCTCGTACCCCGCCGCGCCGCGGTAGGGCGTGGAGAAGCCGCCGGCGCGGTAGCCGCCCGAGGCGTAGCCGCCCCGGTAGCCGCCCGCCGAGAACCCGCCGACACGCCCGAAGCCGCGGCCCATCGCCTCGCCGCCCGCCGTCAGGAGCAGGGCCGCCGCCACGATCATGGTCTTCTTCATGGTGTGAGTCTCCGTGTAGGGGGTGTGTTCACTTCTTGACGCGGACGACCTTGACCGGCGGCAGGTCGGGCAGCGCCTGGCCGTCGACCTCGCGGTCCACCGACTGGAAGCTGAACTCATCCGGCCCCAGGGGCAGGAAGATGTTGGTGGCGTGCAGCACCTGGCCTTCGGGGAGGCTGGCCTCGGACTCCATGACCCAGCGCTCGCCGTCGCGCGTCCAGGTGGCCTCGCCGGCGGCGCCGGTGTCCTCGAACGTCCACGAGCGGATCGCGCCGGCGGCGCCGTCGCGGCCGATGCGCATGGTCCCCGACGACACGGCCTTGCCCTTGTCCTTGACCTCGAACCGTCCGACGATCCACACCCTGCCCGCGTCCCAGCGGTAGCTGGTCGTGACCTCGCGCGTGCCGCCCTTGCCGGACCAGTCGCCGATGAGCCACTCCAGCTCGTCGATCTTCACCAGCTCGGCGGGGTCGGCGTCCTGCTCCTTGACGGACGCCAGGAGCCACTTCTCGCCGTCCTTGACCAGCACGGCGCTGTAGCGCGTGGCCTCGATGTCCTTGCCGGGCCGGCGGAGGCGGAGGATGCCGTCCTCGATGGCCGTCGTGCCGGCGAGGACGCGGGCGGCGGTGACCTCGCCGGAGATGGCCGCCTTGGGGTTGGCCTTGAAGAACTCCTCGTAGGTCTTCTCGATGTTCTCGCGGCCCTTGATGGTGGCGCCGTCGGGGCCGGTGTACTCGGCGTCGGGGGCCCAGCAGGCGGCCACGCCGCGGGCGTCGGCCTTGTTGAAGGCGTCGATGTACGCCTTGTGGGATGCCTTGAGGCTGGCGTCGGCGGGCGTGCCGGAGCCGATGATGGCCGGCCCCTTCTTGTCGCCCTGGGCGTGCGACATGGGGCGGAACAGGATGAGGCACGCAGCGGCGACGGCGGCCAGGGCGGCGCAGAACATGACTCGTCGGGACATGGCGGACTCCGGGGAGGACGCGGGCAAATCGGGGGTCTGGGGGCGACTCGCCCCCGGCTCGACAGGAGGCATTCTCCGCCGGCCGCCGGTGCCCGGCCAGCGGGCCGCCCATACACCTTGAGGAAGTGAATTCTCCCCGAGGGACGAACGATGGATCTGCTCAGCACGCTACCCGGCTCGATGATGCAAGGCTTCCTCCCCGCCGGCTGGGACCTGGCGCGGATCGACAAGCTGGTGGCCACGCCGGCGTCGGCCCTGGCGAAGCGGCAGAAGTGGTGGCACGCCGAGTTCGAGCCGGTGCCGTGTGCCTCGCTCGCCGACTTCGACACGTTCATGGGCCACGAGATCGCGCTGGAGATCATGCGGGCCAGGCAGGCCGGGCGCGACATTGCCTTCATCCTGCCCGTCGGCCCGATGGGGATGTACCGCTGGGCGGTGTACTTCCTGAAGGAGTGGGGCGTCGGCTGCGGGCACGTCCACGGGTTCAACATGGACGAGTGGTCGGACGCCAAGGGCAACACCCTGCCCGGTAACAAGCCGGGCGGCTTCCAGCACGCGATGGAGCAGGCGTTCTACGGGCCGCTCGGCAAGCTGACGGTGCCGGCGAAGCAGCGGCACTTCGCGCTGAAGAAGGAGCTGCCGACCTACGCGGCCCAGATCGAGGCCTTGAAGGCGAAGGGGGCGAAGCTGGTGACGGTGTTCGGGATCGGCCGGGTGTGTCACATCGCGTTCTGGGAGCCGCACTTCGCGGCGGAGTACGCCGGGACGGAGGAGTGGATGGCGCAGACGCACCGGGTGGGCGCGGTCCTGCACCCGCTGACGGTGGAGCAGAACGCGATCACGAGCTTCCGCAGCCGGACGACGCTGGTGCCGTGCTACGCGAACACGATCGGCCCGGCGCTGTTCCTGGCGGCGGACCGGATCATCGGCGGGGCGGACGGGGCGCTGGGGCGTGGGATGCAGTGGCAGGGGATGTCGCTGCGGATGACGCTGCTGCACGAGCCGACGCCGTGGATCCCGTCAAGCTTCATGCCGACGCTGGCGGGGCGGCTGTTCTACCTGGCGGAGCTGGCCGAGCCGCTGATCGCCGACTGCAACTGACCTGGCCGCCTTGACAGGGCACGCCGCCCCGGTTGAGATGAGGGGGTGACGCTTGGGGAGGAAACGGGACAACCAGCAGTTCCGTGACGCGTGCAACCACCTGGAGATGACGCCCGAGGATCGTAACCGCTTCAGCGATTACATCCACGACCTGAAGGAATGCGGTGAGAAGGGCACGGCCAATAGCCGTGGTGACTTCACCTGGGACGAGCTGATCCGCCACGGGCGGGACTTTCTCGAGATGGAGGCGGAGTGATGCACGGCGTGGTCGATTTCCGGGCCACACACGAGCCGACGGCCGGCGGCTACGGCGGCTTGCTGGCCCTGGCCAGGCAGCTGGTCGGCGAACGCCTGCTCTTCGCGCGGCGGGGTTATCCGGATGAGCTGAAGTTGCACCTGGGGGTTGAGGTGCGCTCGGAGGCGCCGAAGGGGCGGACGCTGACGCGCGGCTCCTACGTCCTCGGGGCCGCCGCCTCCGCCTGGATGCTCAAGTCCGCCCGCCTCGGCGTGGCGATCCACGGGGGGGAGCCGGATGAGGCGTTCACCCCATTGGCCGAGGACCGCCTCGCCCGAATACTCGCTTCGGTTGGTGGCCCCGTGGTCACGGACGTGGAGGTCCGCTCACACCCGCTGGGCTACGGCCTCGTGCTGCTCTTCAACGACGGATCGGCCTGGGCGGTGTGGCCGACGCCGCCGGAGGAAGGCGCGGCGGACGTGCCCGACTGGGAGCTCTTCACCCCCTACGGGCGATATCTCCGCGTCGGGCCGGGGCCGACCTGGGCCTATCTGCCGAGTGATCAGCCAGAGAAGGGCTGATCACCGTCGGTCAGCGACACGCCTCCCCACGCCTCACGCGCCCGGGGGCATCTGGAACAGCGGGCCGCCGCCGCCGGTGCCGCCCTTGAGCGGGGTCGTCCGCGGCTTGCGCGGCTTCGCCGGCGTCTCCGGCTCCTCGACGGCGTGGGCCGCGGCGGGTGCGGCGGCCGGCTCGGGCGCCGGCTTGGCGAGGGCGGCCTTGATCGACAGCGACATCCGCCGGGCCTGCACGTCGAGGTGCAGCACCTTGACGCTGACGGCCTGGCCCTCCTTCAGCACGTCCTGCGGGCGGCGGATGCGGGCGTTGCTCACCTCGCTGATGTGGACGAGGCCCTCGATGCCCGGCTCCACCTCGACGAACGCGCCGTACTCGGCGAGGCGCGTCACCTTGCCGGCGACGATGGCGCCCGGCGGGTAGCTCGTCGTCGCCGCGTCCCAGGGCGAGTCGGTGAGCTGGCGCAGGCCGAGGGTGAGCTTCTGCTGCTCGTGGTCGATGCGGAGGACGACGACACGCACCCTCTGGCCCGGCTTGACGACGTCCTCGGGGTTGGCGACCTTCTGCCAGCTCATCTCGCCGACGGGCAACAGGCCGTCCACGCCGCCGAGGTCCACGAACGCGCCGAATGGCTTGACCGACCGCACGATGCCCTCGCGGACCTGGCTCTCGGCCAATTCGGCCCACAGCTTGACCTTCGCGACCGCGCGTTCCTGTTCGAGGAGGCCGCGGCGGCTGAGGACGAGGTTGCGGTCCTCGCGGTCCACCTCGGCGACGAGGCACTTGAGCTTCTGGCCGACGTAAGGGTTGATGTCCTCGACGCGGAAGTTCTCGATCTGCGAGATGGGCATGAAGCCGCGGATGCCGTTGACCTCGACGGACAGGCCGCCCTTGGTGGCCCCCGTGACGCGGGCCTCGACGATCATGCCGATGGCCACGGTGGACCAGTCGGCCTCGACGGCCTGGCCGCCACGCGACAGCAGCAGCAGGCCGTCGGGGTCGTAGCCCTCGATCGTGACCTCGACCTCGTCGCCGGGCTTGGGCAGCCCGTCGGGGAACTGCGTGGTCGGCAGCACGCCCTGGGTGCGGCCGCCCACGTCGAGGAAGACGTCCCTGCCGCGCACGCTGATGACCTTGCCCATGCGTTTGGGCGGCCCCTCGGGGCCGGCGGCCTTGCGCGGCTGCGGCTGGCCGCCGTACAGCGACCGCAGGTCGTTCATCGACAGGCCACCCATCGCCTCGTCGAGGTCCTTGTCGATGTCCTCCTCGAAGTTCGGGCCGGCCGTCTTCGCCCCGAACGACAGGTCGCGGTCGTCGAGGGCGGGCACGCGGCCCGCGTTGCCGGCCGGCCTCGGCCCCTTGCGGAGCTTGTCGAGCGGCGAGGCCTTCGGCTGGTCGGCGGGGGGGAGGGGCTTGTCGTCTTCGTTCATGGCTTCACTTGCCGGGTGTGATGGGGCGGACGGTGATGTTCTTGAAGTCGATGCGGTGGCCGTGGCACTGGAGGCAGATGTAGCCCTCGAGGGGCTTGTCCTTGATCGCCGACACCTTCGTCTGGTCCACGTCGAGGATCTTCTTGCCGTTGAGGGTGATCTTGATGCGGGGGCCGACGCACTCGACCTCCATCGTGTTCCACTCGGGGGCGGGCTTCACCGCGTTCTCCGTAGGGGCCACGTAGCGGTACAGCGAGCCGGTGGAGTGGCGGTCGGGCTTCTTGTCGGCGTCGTCGAGGAGCTGGATCTCGTAGGCGGCGAAGGAGGGGCGGGTCTCGGTGGAGCGTTTGGGGTCGAAGGGGACGGTGCGGATGCCGACGCCGCTGTTGCCGGCCTTCTTGCCCTTCTCGAAGCGGTACTCGAGGCGGAGGGAGAAGTCGGAGTACTTCCTGTCGTATCGCAGGAAGCCGAAGCCTCCGGACGCGGTGCGGCACCGGATCATGCCGTCCTCGGCGACCCAGACGGGGGAGTCCTTGCCGGCGTCCTTGAAGGTCTTGGCGCCCTCGACGACCCAGCCGGCGAGGCTCTTGCCGTCGAACAGCGGCACCGGGTCGGCGGCGAACGCGAGCAGGACGAGCAGCATGATCCACCCCCGAACGAAGAAGTTGTCCACGGATCACACGGATTGCACGGAGAAAACACAAGACAAGAAGGCAGGCATCAAGACACGGCCCGCCTGGTTGCTATTTGTCTTCCCGCCTCGATCTTGGCTGTTATCCGTGCAATCCGTGTGATCCGTGGACAATTCTCTTCTCATCTCTCACTTGCCGTCGGTGAAGTCGAAGACGCGGAGCGCCTCCAGGTCGAACAGTTTGCCGTGCTTCTCCACGAACTGCTTGTGCAGCGGGTCCTTGTGGTACGACAGCAGGCCGTCGTAGTCATCCACCGTCACGATCAGCGCCACGTCGTAGTCGTCCTTCACGAACTTCTCCGCCTTCTCCTTCGTCGGCTTGCCCGCCTTCACCGACCGCACCGCCTTGATCTTCGCCAGGATCTTGTGGCAGTCCGCGATCACCTCGTCGATGGCCTCGGGCTTCGTGTCCTTCTTCATCTTGAAGAACACGACGTGCGACAGGCTCCCCTTCTTGTCCTTGTCCTCGGCGAAGGCCGCCGCGGTGAACGCGAAGAGGACAACGGCGGCGAGCAGGAAGCGTGGCATCGGTCTGTCCCTCCGGGTGGTGTCCGTTGTCGGGTATCGTAGGATACGCGGCATGAAAGAGAAAGGCGCGGGATGGTGGCCGGCCCTCAAGATCGCCCTGGCGGTGCTCGTCCTCGCCGCCGTCGGGCGGCAGTTCTACCTCGACCTCGACAGGCTCGGGCCGAAATGGCCGACGGTCCATGTCGAGTGGCTGGCGGCGGCCGCGGGGCTGTATCTGCTGGGCATGGGGTTCTCGGCGGTGTACTGGGCGCGGCTGATGATCTCGCTCGGGGCGCATCCGGGGGCGGTGGCTGCCGTGCGGGCGTACTACGTGAGCCAGCTCGGCAAGTACGTCCCCGGCAAGGCGCTGGCGCTCCTCATGCGTGTCGGCATGATCGCCACGCCCGCCACGCCGGCCTCGACGGCGGCGCTGGCGGCGTTCCACGAGGTGCTGGCGACGATGGCGTCGGGGGCCATCGTCGCCGTCGTGTGCGCCCTGCTGCTGCCCGTGGGCGGCGGGCTGGACTGGGCCGACCTGTACGCGGTCCCCGGCAAGCACGATCCCGGGCGGTGGGAGATGCTGGCGCTGGCGGCGGGGTTGCTGGTGGTGACGCTGGGGCCGATCCTGCCGCCGGTGTTCAACCGGCTGGCTGCGGGGGTGACGGCGCCGTTCCGCACCGGGCCTCTGCCGGCGGTCGGCTGGCCGGCGCTGGCCGAGGGGTTGATCGTGACGGCGCCGTGCTGGCTGTGCATGGGGCTGGGGCTGGGGTGCGGGCTGCTGGCGGTCGGGGAGACGCCGCCGCCGTTGCCGTGGCTGGTGGCGGCGATGGCGATCGCGTACGTCGGCGGGTTCGTGGTGCCGATCTCGCCGGGGGGGCTTGGGGTGCGGGAATTCGTGCTCGCCGTGCTGCTGGCGCCGCACCACGAGCGGGGGGCGGTGACGCTGGCGGTGCTGCTGCTGCGGCTGGCGTGGACGCTGGCCGAGGGCGTGGCGTCGGCCATACTGTATCCGATGCCGGTTCGCGCCGGGCGTCCCGAGGGCCAGCCGTGATCTCCGTCGTCATCCCGGTCTACAACGAGCGCGAGAGCCTGCTGCCTCTGCACGCCGAGATCGCCACCGTGCAGGCCCAGACCCGCCTTGAGATGGAGGTCGTCTTCGTCGATGACGGCTCCTCCGACGACTCCTGGTCCGTCATCAGCGAGCTGGCCTCGCGTCACCCCAACGTCCGAGGGCTGCGGTTCCGGCGGAATTTCGGCAAGGCGGCGGCGTTGTCGGCGGGGTTCCGGGCGGCCAGGGGGGCGACCATCATCACGATGGACGGCGACCAGCAGGACGACCCCGGCGAGATCCCTAGGTTCCTGGAGGCCCTGGAGAAGGGCGGGCCGGACGGCAAGCCGCTGGACGTGGTGAGCGGGTGGAAGCGCATCCGCCGCGACCCGTGGCACAAGGTGTTCCCCAGCCGCGTGTTCAACTGGATGGTCAGCCGGATGACCGGCGTGAACCTCCACGACCACAACTGCGGGATGAAGGCGTACCGGGCGGAGGTGTTCCGGGAGGTGCGGCTGTACGGCGAGTTCCACCGCTTCATCCCCGTCCTGGCGGCGTCACGCGGGTTCAAGGTCGGGGAGATCGAGATCAACCACAGGCCGCGGCAGTTCGGCAGCTCGAAGTACGGGATCACGCGGTTCGTCAAGGGGTTCCTCGACCTGCTGACGGTGCGCTTCCTGACCGGGTTCGGGCAGAGGCCGCAGCACGTCCTCGGGACGTTCGGGGTCTTCAGCTTCATGCTCGGCAACGCGGTGCTGCTGTACCTGATCGTCACCTGGTGCATCAATTACTTCTATCTGCACCTGCCGGAGGAGCAGTGGCCGTTCCAGGCCCTGCACAAGAGGCCGCTGATGCACTACGGGATCGCCGCCCTGCTGCTGGGGGCGCAGATGATGAGTATCGGCCTCCTCGCGGAATTGATGACGGCCTACGGCGGGCGCGAGGAGGACACGTACAGCGTGGCCGAGCAGACCGCGCCCGCGCCGCCGCGCCCGCCGTCGGCCCCGCACATCCCCATGCCTTCTCTCCAGCAGGCCCCGCATGACGCCACCCACTGACCACTCGTTCCAGCCGTTCGGCAGGGACCCACGGCCTCCCGTCCCCGCGGGGGGTACTTCCGAGCCGCCCGACCCGCACGCGGAGAGGCGTCTCGCCGTCGCCGTGCTGATCTGCTGCGCGGCCGGGCTGGCGT
Source organism: uncultured Alcaligenaceae bacterium (assembly GCA_964630925.1). Taxonomy (GTDB): domain Bacteria; phylum Planctomycetota; class Planctomycetia; order Gemmatales; family Gemmataceae; genus RGDT01. The sequence goes on along the minus strand of CAZVZK010000223.1, from coordinate 4,365 downwards.
TGGGGCGGATCATCAGCTCGGAGTATCTGGTCGAGCCGAGCATCCACAAGGAGCCGGACGACCCCAGGCCGCGGCCGGCCTGGCCGGCGAAGCGGCCCGAGCCGTACCCGACCTACGGGAGCAACGACCGCTCGCGGTGGGCGTGCATCCGGGCGCTGGTCGATGAGGGGACGTTCGTCATCGGCAAGCGGGGTGTGAAGGACGACCCGAAGAGCGACACCGGCATCGTCTTCGAGGACGGGTGGAAGACCGTCGATAAGGTGCTGCATCCCGAGAGGCTGGAGTTCTACTCCACCAAGCCGCCGTTGTTGACGGTGATGGCGGCGGGGGAGTACTGGGCGGTGAAGAAGGCGTTCGGCTGGCGGGCCGTCGAGGACCGCTGGCAGGTCGTGCGCGCCGTGCTGATCACGTTCAACCTCCTGCCGTTCGTCCTGTATCTGATCCTCATGGCGGACCTGACGCGGCGGTTCTCGGGGGAGGCGTTCACGCTGTATTACGTCGTCGGGGCGGCGGCGTTCGCGGGGATGGCGTGGCCGTTCCTGATCACGTTCAACAACCACGTCCCCGGCCTGGTGGCGGCGGCGTTGGCCTTCTGGGCGGCGGTGCGCATCGCGATGGAGGAGAAGGCGCCGCCCTGGCTGTTCGCCGTCGGCGGCCTGGCCGGCGGGTTCGCCTTCTCGTGCGAGCTGCCTGCCCTGTCGCTGCTGGCGGCGCTGGCGCTCGGCCTGCTGCTGCGTGACCCGGCGAAGACGCTGACGCTGTTCGTGCCGCTGGCGCTGATCGCGCCGGCGGCCCAGACGGCGACGGACTACGCGCAGCTGGGGCGCCTCACGCCGACCTACACGACGTTCGGCACCGAGTGGTACACCTACGCGGGCAGCCACTGGCTGCCGCCGGGCAAGAGCAAGCGCGGCATCGACTACGCGGGGCGGGATCATCCCGACCGTCCCGCCGAGACGCGGGCGATGTACGCCTTTCACCTCATGGCCGGCCATCACGGATACTTCTCGCTGATGCCGGTGTGGCTGTTGGCGTTACCGGGGATGGCGGTGGGTCTAACGCGGCTGAACGACCCGGACCGCACGCGGCGGACGTGGGCGTTGTCGTCGCTCTTGTGCCTGCTGGTGAGCGTGGCGGTGATCGGGTTCTACCTGTACAAGAGCGACAACTACGGGGGGTGGTGTAACGGCCCGAGATGGCTGATGTGGCTGGCGCCGCTGTGGCTCGTGGCCATGATCCCGGTATTGGACTGGCTGTCGAAAAGCCGGGTGGGGGTGGCGGTGGCACTGATCCTGCTGGCGGCGTCGATGATGTCGATGAACTACCACTCGTGGAGCCCGTGGCGTCACCCGTGGATCTACGAGTGGATGGACGCGAAGGGCATGATCGATTATTGAAGGCCCAGGGCTCGCTGCGCTCGGCCTGGGCAACAGCCAACAGCCGTCGCCGAGGCGGCTCCAACAGCCAAGACGGAGCAGGGGAGGCGTGGAGAGCGGGTGTGGACACTCGGCCCGCTCACGCGGGGCCGCTCGCCTGAACCATGGATGCGACGGGCGGTTGCGACGTGGGGCGTTGTCTGCCGAATCTGCATCCTGCCGGCGTGGTAGGGCGGGAGCCCCGGCGAACCAGAAACCGCGCCTGACCGGGTCGGCATCACGGCTCTACTATCAACAGGGCTCCCTCGCCCCGCCGGTCATTGGGCGCGAAACCGTAGCAGGGAGGGATTGATGTCAGTTAGCCGATGCGCGACCTGCGGCGGCCCCCTCGTCTGCTCGAAGCCGGAGATGCCGCATTGTCCGTCTTGTCAGAGCGCTCCCGCAGCGGCCGAGCCGAGCCCCACTGCGGGGGCCCGATCACTCCCCTGGTACGGGAAGGTAGCGGTCAGGGCCCTTGAGGTGCTGTACTTGCTGGCGTTGCTGGCCTTCCTTCCCGCGTTCGGTTTCGGGGTCTTCTTGCTGGTCCGATACGCCGCCCCGGACGGCTGGCAGCCCCGTTCGACGCGGGGGGATCTGCAGCGGCAGATCGATGCCGTCCGGCAGGTCTCCCAGCCGTTCATCGCGGCGTGGGAGAGACGCAATCACGAGAAGATCCTGGCGTTCAAGCGGCAAACAGAGCTCCTCCGCCAGGTGCAAGACAAGGCCGCCGCCGAGCGGGCCTTGACGGCGGCGCTGTCGGAGATCAAGCGGCAGGCCGTCGATAACCACCACTTGCAACCCCAGCGCGACTGGGTAAATCAAACATCGAATGCAAACGAGCTCGCCGACGCCTCGGCCGAGCTCCAGGACGAATTGACGGCGGTGGCCGAGCGATTCCCCGACGCATTCCTGGCCGCGGTAAAGAAGACACGCGATTGAGAGGCGCGAGGGGGCGAGCGGTCCGCGGTGTGTGTTGAAGCTTACTGTCTTGATAGGATGGCCAGGAGGGCCGTCGGCTGGCTCTGCCGCCTTTGAACCGACGGGTGGGCGATGACCGATCCCGAGCAGCCCGCGACCTTCACCGACAGGCCGTTGCCACCGGTGTCGTCCGACCCGGACGCGCCGCCCCCCCCTCCGGCCCCGCCGGCCGGCCCGCCTCACCCCAACGTCGGCTGGGCCGTCCTGTGGTGCGTCGCGCTGGTGCTGGTCTCGCAGATCGCGGGCGGGGTCGTCGGGGCCGTCATCATCCTCGGCGGGATCTTCCTCTCGAAGGAGCCTCCGCCGAACAACGTCGAGGAGGCGTTGCGGGCGTCCTCCTTCCAGGCGGGCATCGTCGCCGGGCAGATGGTAGCCCATGTGGTGATCCTCCTCCTGGCCCTGCTGCTGCTGCGCGTGGTCGCGGGCCGCGATTGGCCCCGGCAGGTGGCGTGGCGTCCCCCGGCGTGGCACCAGTGGCTCGTCGCCCTGTTGATGTCGCCCGGCCTCTTGATCCTCGCGACGGGCTTCTACCTGTTCCTGCACGACGTGCTCAAGGTGCCGAGCATGAAGGACTTCGGCCTGCCGGGGATGTCGGAGATGGAGAAGATGATCACCGGCTGGCCCCTGTGGCTGGGGGTCCTGGTGATCGGCGTCACGCCGGCGTTCAGCGAGGAGCTGTGGTGCCGCGCCTTCCTCGGCCGCGGGCTGGTCGGGACGCACGGGTACGTCCTCGGCGTCTTCTTCACGTCGCTGCTGTTCGGCCTCATCCACCTCGACCCCGGCCAGGCGGTGATGGCGGCGGGGATGGGGCTGTTCCTGCACGCGGCCTACCTGTGGACGCGCAGCCTGTGGGTGCCGATGTTCCTGCACTTCCTCAACAACTCGACGTCGGTCCTTTTGGCGCGGCTCCCCGAGACGGAGGTCATCGAGAAACGCCTGCTGGGCGACTGTTGGCCGATCCTCGCCTGCGCCGGGGTGGTGACGGGGCTGGGGATGCTCGCGTTCTGGCTGGGGCGGACGCGGCTGGTGACGCCTCCCGGCGAGCGGCCGTGGGAGCCGCCGTACCCCGGCGTCGAGTGCCCGCCGGAGGGGGCGGCGACGAGGCCAGAGGCCGAGACGCCGCATCCGGCGGCGTGGGGTGGGCTTGTGCTGTCGCTGGGGGTGCTGGTGTGGCTCCTGTGGCGTGCGCTCCCTTGACCCTGCCATCCTGGCCGCCGCCCCACCCGCGTTTGCCATCCTGGCAGGGGGGCGGGCCGGATGCCTGGCCTCACGGCGGCGATGCAAGTGCCGTCATCCGAAGGTCTTGCGTGAATGATCCAGGTGAGGCACGATCCTTGCATGCGCTGGTACGTCCCGATGGAATCAATGCTGGAGACGACCGCATGAACATCAAGCCGCTGGGCGACCGTGTCGTGGTGCGCCGCGAGGTGGCGAACGAGAAGACGGCAGGGGGCATCCTGCTGCCGGACACGGCGAAGAACAAGCCGCAGCGCGGGACCGTGCTGGCGGTGGGCCCCGGCAAGATGGATAAGAACGGCAAGTGGACGCCGCTGGACCTGAAGGCCGGCGACGTGGTGCTGTTCACGAGTTGGGCCGGCGACGAGTTCAAGGACGCCAAGCGCGACGAGGTGCTTCTCATGCGCGCCGACGACATCCTCGCCGTCGTCTCGGAGTAGTTGGTAGTTGGTAGTTGGTAGTTGGTAGTGAAGACCAACGGCCGACTGCCTCCCGCCGACTCCGGGCTCTTGGCTGTTCCCTACCAACTACCAACTACCAACTACCAACTGAGGTACGAGATGGCTGCCAAGCAGATTGCGTTCGACCAGGAAGCCCGTGAGGCCATGCGCCGCGGCGTGAGCAAGCTCGCCCGCGCCGTCAAGGTGACGCTCGGCCCCAAGGGCCGCAACGTGATCATCCAGAAGAGCTTCGGCTCGCCCACGGTCACCAAGGACGGCGTCACCGTCGCCAAGGA
>CAZVZK010000222.1:10956-12761 GCA_964630925.1 uncultured Alcaligenaceae bacterium | reverse complement strand
ACGGCGCAACTCCTTGGCGGGGCTACTCGCGAGGCCCCAACCCCGCTACCTTGCACTGTAGCAAGCCTGTTAGCCCATCAAGGTCACCACCGGATCTCGCTGGACTGAGAATACCGTTTCGTAGGTTGTTCGGTTGTCGCGCACCAGCGGTGTCCCGTCCTACGTCCACCGGTACGGGTGCGCCCACTCACGGTTGTACCACGCATAGGCACACAAGGGCGCCGGGCGATTCGTTTCCGTGGCGTGGGGGGGTGTGAGGGGGTCAGGGAAACGAACTTCCTCAAGTCGCTCTGTAACTTGACTTTGTGTCGGGAAAGTTCGTTTCCCTAGTTCGTTTCCTTCACTGAAAGGCGTCCATTCGCCACCAACCGGGGCTCGTCGGGGAGGCCCGATCCGGCGCGTGTGACTTCAGCGAGGCGTGTAGGAAAACAGGCCGCCCCCGGTTGAAACACGACGGCAAGGAGGGAGGGGTTTGGTAGGATAATGCAGGCCCCCGGAGCCCCGCCATGTCGCGCCTCGCCGCCGTCCTCGTCTTCCTCGCCGCCACGTCCGCCGTGCGGGCCGGGCTGCATTATTCCGGCGAGGAGGTGGCCGAATTGCCCTCGCGCTGGGGCGGCTTCCTCCTCGACCACCGCGCCCTCCGCCTCATCGCCAGTGAGAAGCCCGCGTCGCTCCTCCGCCAGCAGTATCTCAAGGAGGCGGCCCGCCTGTCCGGGCTGAAACGCGACCTGACCGCCGACGAGGCGGCTGACCTCGGCGCCCTCCGCGTGCGCCTCGGGGATACAGCCAAGGCGGTCGATGTCCTCCAGCCGGCGGCCCGCAAGCACCCCACCCACTTCCGTCTCGCCGCCAACCTCGGGACCGCGCTGCACGTCGCCGGGCTCCTGCCCCAGGCCGCCGCGGCGCTCGAGCAGGCGGCCCGGCTGGCGCCCGGCAAGTACGCCCGCGCCGAGTACCTGCATCTCCGCCTCGTCCGCCTGCGCCTCCGGGAAAAAGAGGTCACGGCCATCGACGACCTCTTCGGCGTCGAGTGGCTGCCCGCCACGCCGGAGCGCGTCAAGAAGCTGCCTTCCGCCGCCGTCGCCCTCGCACAGCAGCTCGCGCTGTGGCTGCCGTCTGACTCACGTCTCCTGTGGCAGCTCGGCGAGCTGGCGGGCGCCCACGGCGACCAGGTCACGCGGGCGGCGATCCTCGACGGCTGCGTGACCGAGTTCGCCATGCGCCAGGACGCGCTGCTGGCGAGCCGCAAGCAGGCGAAGGCGGCGGCCGCGGAGATGAAGGCGTCGAAGAAGGACCACGAGGGCCATGCCTGGCTGTTCAAGCCGCGCTCGTCGCGGCCGCTGCTGGCGAAGGTGGGGCTGGACAAGCTGCCGCCGGTCGATCCCAAAGCGGTCAACGCCCTGCCGTGGGAGGTGGTGATGGAGACGACGGTGGACCGCAAGGCGAGGCCGACGTTCCACCGCTACCTCAAGGAGCTGGACGGCAAGCGCGTCGTGGTCGAGGGGTACATGCAGCCCCTCGGCGAGGCGACGGACCTCGGGGCGTTCCTGCTCATCGAGAACCCCGTCGGCTGCTGGTACTGCGAGCAGCCGGAGATGACGGGCCTGGTCCTCATCGAGCTGCCGGAGGGGAAGGCGGGGACGTACTCACGCTCGCGGCTGCGGGTCACTGGGACGCTGATGCTCAACGGCAAGGACCCGGAGAACTTCCTGTACATCGTGAAGGACGCGAAGGCGGAGAAGGCGGGGGGCGAATGAACGAGGCGGGCCGGCACCGGTTGACACGGCATCGCGGGCCTCGTCGCC
>CAZVZK010000222.1:0-10856 GCA_964630925.1 uncultured Alcaligenaceae bacterium | reverse complement strand
TCGCCCTCCCGTTGCGGCTACTCCGGCTCGGCGTCGAAGGGGGGGCGAATGAACCAGGCTGGCCGTCACGGCATACTGATGGGGCTGGCGGTCGAGGGCATCCTCCCCGGCCTGGGGGCCGGCGTGAAGGCGCTGGAGGCCCTGGGCGGCCGTGTCGCGTCCCGGTGGGCCGAGTGGCTGGCGGCCCAGCCCGTGGAGGAGAAGGAGAAGGCGTTCGCCGAATTGGCGGCCCTCCCCGCCGACGAGGCCCGCGCCCTGGCGGAGTCGATGTTGCTCGAGAAGGCGCCCGAGGCCGGCACGGGGGAACGCGCCGCCGCGGCGGCGTACCTCTCCCTCCTCCCCGCCGCCGTGGACCGCGTGCCGGCGACGGCGGCGTGGGATGCGTCGGCGCTCCTCCCGCTGATGCCGGCGCGCCTGCCCCCGTACGCCATCGGCGCCGAGGTGCCGGGGACGCCGTACCGGCTGGAGGCACTCCTCGGGGCGGGCGGCTTCGGGGCGGTGTACCGCGCCAGCACGCGGACCCTGCAGCACCTGCCGCTGGCGATCAAGTTCTGCCTCGACCCCAACCTGGTGCAGGCGTTGCACCGCGAGCGGAGCAACCTGGAGCGCCTGATGAAGGCGGGGGGCGGCGACTGGCCGCGCCACGTCGTGCGCCTGTACGGCTACGACCTCGACCACGCGACGCCGTACCTCGTGTACGAGTACGTCAAGGGCGGCGACCTGGTGAAGCACCTCGCGTCGCTCGGCCGGCCCCTGTCCGCCGAGGAGGTGCTGGCGCTGATGACGCAGGTGGCCGAGGGGCTCGCGTTCGCCCACGCCAACGGCATCATCCACCGGGACCTCAAGCCGGCGAACGTCCTCGTCGAGGGGGGCGTGCTGAAGCTGGCGGACTTCGGGCTGGGCGGGGTGAACGTGGCGCGGGCGGCGGCCAGCCGCCTCGGCCTGAACACGATGGACCGGCTGGACGCGGCGGAGCAGGCGACGCTATTCCGGGGCGCGGGGACCCCGCTGTACATGTCGCCGGAGCAGCGGCGCGGGCTGCCGCCGGACCCGCGGCACGACCTCTACAGCCTGGGGGTGATGTGGTACCAGCTCCTGGCCGGCGACGTGTCGCGCGAGCTGCACCCCGGCTGGGCGCGCGAGCTGTCGCTGCGGTTCGGGGTGCCGGCCCGCCACGTCGAGCTGATCGAGCGCTGCGTCGGCTGGGTGGAGGAGCGGCCCGCGAACGCGGGCGAGCTGCTGACCCTCCTCCGCGGCGTCGTCGGCGCCACGCCCCCGCCGCCACGGCCTCACCAGCCGGCGGACCACCCCGTGCCGGCCCTGCCGCCGGCGCAGAAGGAGGAGCTGTCGGGGCTGTTGCGGACGGTGCGCGACGAGGAGCATCTGGCCCGGCGCGAGGCGAGGCCATTCCCGCTCCTCCTGGCGTTGCTGCTGGGAGTGGCGCTGGGGGCGGGGGCCGGGGTGACGGCGGGGATGATCCGCTATCACGCCAACGAGCCGGTGGAGGTGCGCGAGAGGGTCAAGGACGACAAGGGCCCGAAGCCCCAGACGCATTTCTCCGCGGCCGGCAAGCCGCTGACGCCGGCCGAGTTCACGGCGGCGCATCGGCAGGAGATGGCGTCGGCGGCGATGCTGGGGGTCGCGGTCGGCGTGGTGGCGGCGGCCGTGGCGGCGGGGGCGCTCGGGTGGCTGCGCTGGTACCGGTTCCGGCTGATACTGTCACTCCTCGGCGGCGTTCCCGCGGGCATCGCATCGGGAATGGGCGTGGCGGTCTTGCTCTTCGGGTTGTACAGCCCGTACATGACGACGGAGCGCGGGCGCGGCACCCTGTATCACGACCTCGAGGGGAAGCAGGTGGAGGTGTGGCGTTACATCGCGCTGCGTAACGAGGCGGACGCGCACGCGGCGTCGGCCGGCGTGGGCACGGGTCTGGCAGTGCTGCTGGGGATCGTTCTGCTCTACCAGTGGTGGTTCGGGCGGAGGGTGGCTCAGGCCCGCCAGGAGCGCGACGACGCCTTGATGCGGATCGCGGCCGCCTTCCCGCACGTGGCAGAGTCCGCCGGCGGCGTATCCGGGCTCGCGTCCCCCGGCAGGGCCGAGGAGCTTCTCACGCGGCTGGGCGAGGCGGGGTCGCAGACCCCCAACGGACGGCAGGGCGGATAGGTGTCGTCATCCCGCAACGGCCGCTCACATCACGCGCACCCGCTTGCCGAACGCCCCCTTGAGAGCCGCCGCCCCCGCCGCCGTGATGCGGTTGTCTAGAGGCTTCAGCTCCGCCAGGGAGGCCAAGATCCCCGACGAAGCCAGCGCCAGGGCGCCCTCGTCGCCGATGCGGTTCGACACGAGGATCAGCGCCCGCAGGGCACCGAGATGCGGCGCGCGGGCCAGGGCCGCCACGCCGGCGTCGCCCACGCGGTTGCGTCCCAGGTCGAGCGTCTCCAGCCCCGGAAGGTACGCCCCCGCGAGGGCGCCCACCCCGACATCCCCAATGCGGTTGTCCCACAACACCAGGCGTCGCAGGTTCTCCAGGAACACGGACGCCGCCAGGGCCGCAGCCCCCTCGTCCCCGATCCCACAGCCGGACAACAGGAGCGCATCGAGGTCCGCCAGGCGCGGCGAGGACGCCAGCGCCGCCAGCCCGTCATCGCCGACGGGCTTGCCGCTGAGGTCGAGCATCCCCGCGATGCCCCCCGTTTGTCCGGTGTCGAGGAACCGGCCGAGGCGTGCGTCGGCCACGGCGGGCCGTGCCGGCGGCTCGTCGACCAGGGCCGTCGGCGGAGCGTTCTGCGCCTGAAGGCGTTTGGCGGCGTTCTCCGCCACGTCGTAGACCGCCCCGCCGAGGGGCAGGAATTCGGAGGCGATGCGCAGCCAGCGCGAGTACACCGCCTCGCCGACGCACCGAACCACGGTCAGCCAGCCCGCCATGCCGCGCCTCCGGGGACGGCCGGCATCATACCGGCGTCGGAGGCCCGGCGGTAGGTCGGCAGGCGCCTTCCGTCCCGCCCCGCGCCTCCCTATCCTGTCTGCATGGACGCGGCGATCCGATGCTCGAAACTCGTGATGACCTACCCAGGCCGGCCCCCCGTGGAGGCCGTCCGCTCCCTCGACCTGGAGGTGGCCCAGGGTGAGTGCTTCGGCCTGCTCGGCCCCAACGGGGCCGGCAAGACCACCACCATCGAGATCCTCGAGGGCCTCCTCACCCCCGTCTCGGGCGAGGTCGAGGTCCTGGGACGCCGCTGGGGCGGCCCCGACGAGGAGGCCCTCCGCCAGCGCATCGGCATCACGTTGCAGGAGACGCGCCTCAGCGAGAAACTCACAGTCCGTGAGACGGTCCGCATGTTCCGGAGCTTCTACCACCAGGGCCCGCCCGACGACGACGCCATCGCCCTCGTCGCCCTCCAGGAGAAGGCCGACACCTGGGTCGGCAAGCTCTCCGGCGGGCAGAAGCAGCGCCTCGCCGTCGCCTGCGCCCTCGTCGGCGACCCCGAGCTGGTGTTCCTGGACGAGCCGACCACCGGCCTCGACCCCCAGTCGCGCCGCCAGCTCTGGGACATCATCCGATCCTTCAAGGACCGTGGCCGCACCGTCCTCCTCACCACCCACTACATGGACGAGGCCGAGAAGCTGTGTGGCCGCGTGGCCATCGTGGACCACGGCAAGGTGATCGCCCTCGGCACCCCGGCGGGGCTGATCGCCGACCTCGGCGGCGACCACGTCGTCGAGCTGGGCTTCCCCGAAGGCAGCCCCGCCCCGGCGCCGTCGTCCTTCGCCGGCATGCCGGGCGTGCGGTCGGCACTCGCGGAGGACGGCATGACCGTGCTGCGAGTAGACGGCCTGCACGCCGTGCTGCCGGCGGTGCTGGAACAGGTCGGCCGCGCCGGCGTGCCGTTGGACCGCCTCACCACCCGCCAGGCCAGCCTGGAGGATGTGTTCGTCCAGTTGACCGGCCGGCACCTGCGTGACGGAGGAGAAGCCTGATGGCATGGGCAGACGGGCCGCTGGCCCAGTTGATCCTCTCGCGGGTGCGCGAGTTCTTCCGCGAGCCCGAGGCCGTCTTCTGGGTCTACGGCTTCCCGATCCTGATGACGCTGGCCCTCGGCCTCGCCTTCCGCGAGGCCGGCGAGCCGACCTACCGCGTGGACGTTTCCGGCCCCGCCGCCGCCAGGGCCGCCGAGGTGCTGCGGGCCGCCAAGGCCGCCGACGGCACCCCACGCTTCGACGTGCGCGAGGGCGACCCCGACGAGGCCCGCGCCCGCCTCCGCACCGCCCGCACCGACGTGGCCGTCACGGCCACGGGGAGCGCGTATGAGTACGACTTCATGCCCACCCGGCCCGAAAGCCGATTGGCACGCGACGGCGTGAATACGGCGCTGCAGCACGCCGCCGGCCGCACCGACCCGGTGTTGAGCCACGAGAGGCCGATGGACCAGCGCGGCAGCCGCTACATCGACTTCCTCGTGCCGGGCCTCCTGGGGATGGGGCTGATGGGCGGCGGCCTGTGGGGCCTCGGCTTCGTCACCGTGGACCTCCGCATCCGCAAGCTGCTCAAGCGTCTGGTGGCCACGCCGATGCGCAAGACCGACTTCCTGGCCGCCCTGATGATCAGCCGCCTGCTGTTCATGGTGCCCGAGGTGGTGCTGCTGCTGGTGTTCGCGTGGCTGGCGTTCGGCGTCACCATCGCCGGCAGCGTGTGGGCCGTCCTGCTCCTCATCCTCCTCGGCGCCTTCAGCTTCGCCGGCCTGGGCCTCCTCGTCGCCTGCCGCGCCGAGACGATGGAGGCCGTGTCGGGCCTGATGAATCTGGTGATGCTCCCGATGTGGGTGCTGTCGGGCATCTTCTTCAGCCCGGAGCGGTTCCCCCAGGTGATGCAGCCGTTCATCCAGGCGCTGCCGCTGACGGCCCTCATCAACGCCCTGCGCGCGGTGATGCTGGAAGGCGCCGGCCTCGCGACCCAGTGGCGCGAGGTGCTGATCCTCATCGGCTGGGGCGGCATCTCGTTCGTGCTGGCCCTGCGGCTGTTCAAGTGGAAGTGACGTGCCCCGTGTCGACTTCCGGCCAATCCCGGCCGCCGTGCCGACGGCCTCCCGCCAGGGGGTGTGTGCCGCCTGATGCCATGTGCCGCGCTCACGCCCCCCCGAGGTAGTCGGCCAGCGAGTGCAGCAGCGGGGCCGCCAGCTCCTCCACGCGCGCCAGCGTCGGCTGGTCGCACGCGCGGCCTCGGCGGACGTCCTCCTCCACCTTCGCCAGCGCCTCCGCCGCCTCGCGCAGCCCGAACACGCCCAACGTCCCTTTCAGAGAGTGTGCCGTCTGCGCCAGACGCGCCGCGTCCCCCGCCCGCGCCGACTCGCGCAGCGTCTCCAGGCGCGGCGGGACGGTGTCGAGGAACGTCCGCGCCAGCCTCCGGATCGCCTCCGGCTCCAGGCCCATCCGCGCCAGCCCATCCATCCAGGACGGCGCCCCCGCCGTCGCGGCAGGCCTCGGCGCCAACGCCGCGTGCCGTCGCAGGGCCTCCGCCAGCTCGTCCGGACGCACCGGCTTGGTGAGGTACCCGTCCATGCCCGCCCCGAGGCAGCGCTCGCGCTCGCCCTGCATCGCGTTGGCTGTGACGGCGATGATCGGCGTGTGGCGCCCGCTCGCCTTCTCACGCGCCCGTATCAGCCTCGTCGCCCGCAGGCCATCGACCTCCGGCATCTGGATGTCCATCAGCACCACGTCGAAGTCCTCACGGCGGAGGCGTTCGATGGCCTGGGCGCCGTCCTCGACGGGGACCGGGTCGCAGCCCATTCCCTGGAGCATGAACATCAGCACGTCGCGGTTCACCTGGTTGTCCTCGGCGACGAGCACACGCAAGGGCGGGGTCGCGGCGCCCGCCGGGCGTGGGGCCTCTGGCGGCGTGGGTGGCGCGGGCTCGGCGGTGGGCAAGGGGATGGTGAACGAGAACGTGCTGCCGCGTCCGACCTCGCTCGTCACCTCCAGCCGCCCGCCCATGATCTCCACCAGCCGGGCCGAGATGGCCAGGCCGAGGCCCGTGCCGCCGTGGGTGCGTGTCGTCGAGGCCGACCCCTGGGCGAACGGGTCGAAGATCCGCCCGAGCCGGCCCTCCGGGATGCCGACGCCCGTGTCGCGCACGCGCATCGCGATGCCCCCGGCCCGCGCCTCCGCCGACAGCTCGACCTCGCCCTCGTTGGTGAACTTCACGGCGTTGCCGAGCAGGTTCAGCAGCACCTGCCGCAGCCTGGCCGGGTCGCCGAGGACACGCGGCGGCAGGCCCGGCCCCGGCGACCAGCGCAGGCGGATGCCCTTGCGGGCCGCCTCCGGGGCCAGCACGCCGCACACCTCCGCCGCCAGCTCGCCCAGCCGCAGCGGGATACGCTCCAGCTCGACGCGCCCCGACTCCACCTTCGACAGGTCGAGGATGCCGTTGATGAGCCCGAGCAGGCCCTCGGCCGAGCGCGTCATCGCCCCCAGGTAGCGGCGCTGGGAGTCGTCCAGCTTCGAGCGGGCAAGGATCTCGGCCATCCCCAGCACGCCCGCCAGCGGGGTGCGGATCTCGTGGCTCATGGTGGCCAGGAACTCGCTCTTGGCGCGGTTGGCCCTCTCGGCCTCGTCGCGTGCCTGCTGGAGCTGGTCGGCGGCCTCCTTCTGCGCCGTCACGTCCATCACCGTGCCGATCACGCGGATCGGCCTGCCATCGCGATCGTGGAAGACGCGGCCCTTGTCCTCCAGCCAGCGGATGCCGCCGCCGGGCAATGGGATGCGGTAGAGACAGCGGTACGGGTCCGGCAGCCCCAGGGCCTCCACGCCCGCGCGGTCGTCGGGGTGGACGGCGGACAGGAACTCCTCGAACGTCCCGCGCGGCTCGCCCGGCGGGAGGTTGAGCAATTCGCGGACGTTGTCGGACCAGACCGACACGCCCGTCGCCACGTCCAGATCCCAGGTGCCGACGCGGGCCGCCGCCATCGTCATCTGTAGACGCTCGCTGGCCTCATTCGCGGAGGCGAGGGCGGCCTGGAGTCGGGCGTTCAGCTCAATGAGGCGGCGGGCGGCGGCCTGGCGTTCGGTGATGTCGATGAAAGTGCTGCGGGTGTGGAGGAACGTGCCATCGGGGCCGATGACGGCGGCGCTGCCGAGCAGGATGGGGAGCGGGGTGCCGTCCTTGCACACGAGGGTCAGCTCCATGTCGCGGACCTCGCCCCCCTCACAGACGAAGTTGAGGAACGCCAGGCTGAAGGCCTCACGCCCGGCGTCATCCAGGAGGGCGGAGAACGGCCTGCCGAGCAGCTCGTCGCGGCGGTAGCCGAGCCAGTCGAGGGCGGTGTCGTTGACGCGCAGGAGCCTTCCGTCGGGGCCGAGCGACAGGTAGCCGCACGGGGCCTTGTCGTACAGGTCCTCGACCTCGTCGGCGCGGCGGCGGAGGCGCTCCTCGATGTGGGCGCGTTCGGCGAGGCCGGCCATCAGGGGCCGGATGAGCAGGGCGTAGAGGAGGATCGCGGCGAACAGGAGGCCGGGGAGGACGAAGGCGGCGTAGGAGAAATCGAGGGCGGGCAGCAGGCCCGCGAGGAAGAAGAGGATGCAGGCGAGCAGCAGCAGGAGGGCCAGCAGGGAGGGGCTGGGCGGCGCCCGGTACGGCTCGCGGGGGGGGCCCATCGGGGGAGGGCCTCGTGTGAGGGCGAATGCGTGCATCTTACGCCCGCGTCACGAGAGCGGGTAGTGCCGCCCCAGAAGCTCGGCCCACGCCGGGGCGTCGGCCCCGTTGCGGTCGAGGGCCGCCGTCACCCCCTCGGGCAGGAACCCGGCGTGGCCGTCCTGCAAGAGGACGATGGGGCCGCCCCAGTCGCAGCCCCCACGCATCTGCCGCAGCCAGGCGCGGGCGTCGGCGTCTGGCATGTTCTCCTCGAGTACCACCATCCCGAACGGCTCGCCGTCCACCAGCCCACGCATCAGCTCGGCGAGGGCGGCCCGCCCGGTGGCCGCCCCGGCGGTCCGCAGCCCCAGGCCGTGCAACACCTCCTGGAGCTGCGCCCGCTCGGCGGCGTCGCCGAGTATGACGAGGACGGGCCGCGGGCCGCCGGCGGAGGTCGGCACCTCCAGGGGCAGCACGAGGCGGAACGTCGCGCCCTGGCCGGGCGTGCTATCGACGCCGATCGCGCCGCCCATCAGGGCGGCCAGGCGCGAGGCGATGGCCAGCCCCAGGCCGACGCCCGGCGTGGTGCCGGGGGCGGCCTGCTCGAACGGCTGGAAGATCCGCCCGTGTTGGGCGGGGTCGATGCCCAGTCCCGTGTCGCTGACGTTGATGCAGAGCGTCGGCGGGACCGAGGCGGGGGCGGTGACCCGGATGATGACCTCGCCCGATTCGGTGAACTTGACGGCGTTGCCGGCGAGGCAGTGCAGCACCCGGCGGAGACGCTGCCCGTCGCCGACGATCTCTGGGGGGACGCCGTCCTCGACGTGGGCGGCGAGGCGCAGGCCCTTGCTCTTCGCCAGGGGGGCGAGGGGGGCGGCGGCCTCGTTCAGCACGCGGCGGATCGCGAAGGGGCGGCGTTCCAGACGCACCTCCCCCGACTCCAGCCGGCTGTAGTCGAGGAGCTGCTCGACGGTGGCGAGGAGGGCCTCGGCGGCCTGGGTGAGGGTGGCGAGGAGCCGCTGCTGTTCCGGGGTCATCTCACCGCCGCGCAGCACCTCGCCCGCCCACAGGACGGCGTTGAGCGGCGTACGCAGCTCGTGCGACATGTGCCCCAGGAAGGCGGTCTTGGCGCGGCTGGAGTCCTCCGCCTTGCGGCGGGCCTCGGCGAGGTCGCTCATGTCGTGGATGATGGCGAGGAAGAGCGGCTGCCCCTCGATGCGGACCTTGCTGATGCTCACCGCGACGGGGAACGTCGTGCCGTCGATGCGTCTGCCCTCGACGGCGGCGGCGACGCCGAACACACGGTGCGTGTTCGTCTCCATGTTGAGCGAGGCGTGTGGGACGAGCCTCTCCAGCAACTTGCCGCGCAGGCCGGCGGCGCGGTAGCCGAAGAGGCGTCCGGCGGCCTTGTTGGCGGACTTCACGCGGCCCGCGTCGTCGAAGGTGAGGATGGCGTCGCCGGCGGTATCGACGATGGCGCGGAGGTGGGCCTCCTGGCGCGAGCGTTCGTCGAGGGAGTCAAGGAGGGTGCGTTCGACGGAGCGGGCGCGGAGGCAGAGGAGGACCGCCCCGAGGCACGAGGCGGCGAGCGCGGCCCAGAGGGCGGCGTGCTGCCACAGGGCGAGCGTGGCGGTCAACGCCAGGCAGGCCGCGAGGGCGGCGACGGGGAGGACGGCGAGGGCGGCCAGCCCCCACCAGACGGGGGAAGGACGCCGGCCGCCGCCCGCACCGTTGTCGGCGTCTGCGTGCATGGCGGGCCTGGGGATGATGGATCTTCTCCCTCCTCCATCGCCTTCCGGCGGCGTCGGCGGACAGCCACGCATCCGGATTCGGCGCTCCCGCCGGAGGCGCGAGGCCGTAGCCTACCGACAGCCAGCCAACGAACGGAGGCGTCCGCCATGCGTGTCCTCGTCCTGAATCCGGGCAGCTCGACGCTCAAGTACCGCCTGTTCGATGTCGCGTCCGCCGAAGCCCGCCCGCTGGAGGGCGGTACGGTTGAACACGTCTCCGGCGGGTCGGTGGCCGACGCCGCCCGGCAGGTGGCATCGCGGGCAGGCGCCGTGGACGCCGTCGGCTGCCGGGTCGTCCACGGCGGCTCGAAGTTCAGCGGCCCGACGCGGGTGACGGCAGAAGTGCGCAGGGAAGTACGCGACCTGGGCCGTCTGGCGCCGCTGCATAACCCCGTCGCCGCCGACATCCTCGACGCGCTGGAGACGATCCTGCCGGGCGTCCCCGTGGTGGCGGTCTTCGACACCGCGTTCCACGCGACGTTGCCGGAGGTCGCGTGGCGCTACGCCATCCCACGGGAGCTGGGCGACAGGGGCCTGCGGCGCTACGGCTTCCACGGCACCTCGCTGCAGTACGTCGCGCGGCGGCTCAGCGAGCTGGCGGGCGGCACGCGGCACATCATCTGTCATCTGGGCAACGGGTCGAGCATCTGCGCCGTGCGCGACGGGCGGAGCATCGACACCAGCATGGGCCTGACGCCGCTGGAAGGGCTGGTGATGGGCACGCGGAGCGGCGACATCGGCGCCGACCTGGTGCTGCGGCTGGCGCGCGAAATGGGCGTCGACGCCACGGAGGAGCTGCTCAACCGCGAGAGCGGCCTGCGCGGGCTGTGCGGCGAGTCGGGGATGCGAGAGATCCTGGGGCGACAGGACGGGGCGGCCCGGCTGGCGCTGGAGGTGTTCGCGTACCGCCTGCGCAAGTACATCGGGGCGTACGCGGCGGCCCTGGAGGGCGTGGACGCCATCGCGTTCACCGGCGGCATCGGCGAACACGCCGCCCCGGTGCGGGCGATGACCTGCGAGCGCCTGGGCTGGCTGGGCGTGCGCCTGGATGTGAGTGCGAATGCCGCCGCCAACGGCGAGGCGCGGATCACGCTGGCGGATTCGCCGGTGTCGGCCTGGGTGGTGCCGACGGACGAGGAGCGCGAGATCGCGGTGCAGGCGGCCGGGGTGGTGTGAGGTGGCCGGGGCGGTCAACTTGCATTGCATTGCAGATCCCCCCACACGAACCTGCGATGCAGACAGTCAAGCCGTGTGCGGCCCTCCGCGTGCCGATGGCCGCCGTTGCCCGCCCCCGGCGACACAAGGCCCCGTCGGGCGCGAAGTGCGCCTGGCGAGGGGCCGGGCCGAGTCACATTCCACTTCCCGACGGCGTGGCATGTGAGTCCGGCGTAACTTCTCAATAACCCTGGGATAGTGACCCACGAGGCGCGGAGGGGCGCGGC
>CAZVZK010000221.1:6902-12805 GCA_964630925.1 uncultured Alcaligenaceae bacterium | reverse complement strand
TTGTGCCCCATGCACTTGTGTGTCAGAACGGTCGAAAAACCTACCCCTGAAAGGGTGCCTGGGGGGGTGCAATGCAATGCAATCCGCACCCACCCCGCCACGCCACCGTCTGCTTCCGTCTCATTCCCACCACCGGCTGAACGGGAACCCCTCCCCGTTACGCCATGAAGCCGGCCCCGCTGGCGGCGCCGGCGCCGTAGCCGTAGAATGGCCGCGCCCGGCCTGGCCCCGGAGCCGACATGAGCGTGAGAGCCGTCCTTGGGTTGCTCGCCCTCGCGGTGGGCGTGACGCTGGCCCGACCCGCCCGCGCCGCCGAGCCCGACCCCGAACCGCCCCCCGCGGCGCTGGCCGCGCTGATGGGGACGTGGAAGTCCCGCGCCGTGCTGGTGAAGGGCGACGAGAAGAAGTCGTCCATCACCTACACCTTCAGCAAGGACAAGGTCACGATCAACTCGCCCGCAGGGAAGGGCCCGCGGGAGATGCCCCTCACCTACGACAAGGCGAAGCCCGGCATGTTCGAGCTGGGTGCGGTGGCGGCGGGCCGGCCGCCGGTGCGGTACTTCTTCAAGATCGAGAAGGGCGAGCTGTACCTCACGCCCGTGCGCCCCTCCGACAAGGACCCCAAGCCGGATTTCAGCGGCAAGGCCGCGCCCGTCATCATCTTCACCCGCGAGAAGAAGTAGGCAGAGAGGGCAGGTAGGCGGGATGCAAGGGAAGCAGGCAGGCAGAACCCAAGACTCACGCCGCTGACGGCGATGGCTGTTGGAGCCGCTTCGGCGACCAGAGTAAAGCCCAGGGCGAGTCTTCGAGCTCTGGGTCTCACACCCACGGCAGCAGCCACCCGATCAGGATCACCGCCAGCGCGTCCACCAGGCGGAAGGCCACGGAGATCACGTTCTCCCGCAGCTCATAGGCCAGCCCAACGAAGTACCCCGGCCACGACTCCCGAACCTCGACGCGGATCGTCTTGAACGGCGAGCCCTCGTTGAACAGGTCATCCTCCGCCCTGGCCTCGGCGTCGACGCCGTACACGCGGAGCGATGCGAGGGAGCGGTTGGCATCGGCGATGCCCGTCGCGGAAAGGAGCTGCCCCGGGAACAGCGGCAATCGTTCGAGGATGAGCGGTTGCGGGGTGACCGCGTTCCCGATGATGATGATCTGGCCAACACGACACGGGGCGGCGGGCGGGCCCGCCGCGAGCACCAGCGCCGTCAATGCCGCGAACATCGTTCTCCCTCCCCTCACGCCGCCGGCAGCTCCGACACCAGCACGCCGACGGTGCCGTCGGGCGTGAACCACGCCGGGCCCGCCGCCGCCGGTAGGATCAGCGTGTCCCCCGCCGTCAGCCCGCGCATACCCTCCGGCGTCCACACCTCCGCCCGGCCATGCAGCACCATCACCGCCTGCAATCGGCCCCCGCCGCCCAGCCGGAACGCCTCATGATCGCGCCGGTACGTCAGCTCGAAGAACGGGCACGACACCAGCCGTTGCTCCGAGACGCCGTCCTCGCCGTACCCCCCCGCACGCACCGGATGCACCGGGCCGGCGTCCCAGTCGATGCACTCCAGGCCCTTCTCGACGTGCAGCTCGCGCGGCCTGCCGTCCAACCCCACCCGGCCCCAGTCGTACAGCCGGAACGTCGCGTCCGATGTCTGCTGCACCTCGGCCATCATCACGCCGCCGCCCACCGCGTGCACCGTCCCCGCTCGCAGGAACAGGCAGTCGCCGGCCCGCGGCTCGAACGAGTGCAGGCAGTCCGCCGCCGTCCCGTCCCCGATCGCCTCCCGCAACGTCGCGCTATCCACGCCTGGCTTCAGGCCGGCGTACACCCGGCTGCCGGGCCGCGCCGACAGGATGAACCACGCCTCAGTCTTCGGCCCCTCGCCCGGCCACAGCCGGCCCACGCTCGCACCGTCCGGATGGACCTGAACGGACAGCCAGTCGTTGCAGTCGAGGTACTTGATCAGCCAGGGGAACGGCCCCGAGACGCCGGCCCCGACCAGCGCCTCCGGCTCCTCCGCCAGCAGCTCGCGCAGGGTGCGCCCGGCCAGGGGGCCCTCGGCCACGACGCTGTGGTGGCCGGCGTGGTCGCTCACCTCCCACGACTCGCCGAACGGGCCGTCGCCCGGAAGCGGCTTGTTCAGACGCTCCAATGACCGGCCGCCCCACACCATCGGCCTCAGATGGGGCCGGAACCTCAACGGGGATCGCATTCCCGCTCCTCGCTACGCCGCCGCCAGCCGGGCCTCGCGGTACACCGCCAGCACGTCCGCCGCCGGGCCGTCCCGCACCACCGTCTCGCCGTCCAGCCACACGGCCCGCGTGCAGACCCGCGTCAGCCACGCCGGGTCGCCGCACGCCAGCACCGCCGTCCGCGCCCGCCGGGCCAGACGCTCCAGCCGCTGATGGACGCGCTCGCGGAAGGCCAGGTCGCCGCCCCACATGGGCCGGCCCGCGAGCAACACCTCCGGCTGCCCGGCCGTCGCCAGGGTGAACCCCAGACGCCAGCGCATCCCTGAGGAATAATACCTCACGCACATCCCGAGGAAGTCATCCAATCCGCAGAACGCGCTCGCCGCCCGCGCCGCGTAGCCGTGCCCCAGCACGCGATGCAGGTTGTCCCATCCCGTGGCGTCGTCGTCCAACCAGGGGAAGCGGCCCGACAGCAGGCACGCCCCCGGCCACGCCCCGGCCAGGCGTGAGAGGAACGCCTCGGCGCCGGGGCCGACGGCGGCGACGCGCTCGCCTGGCGCGATGGGGGGCGTCGTGAGGGGGGCGACGGTCCATCCGGCCAGGGTCATGTGTGCCGTCCTTGCATGGTGCCGCCGGCGTCCCGGCGTGGGCCACGGGGGAGAAATCCCCTAATCCTGCCCCGAAGTGATATCATGAACGTGGCGGATCGTGCAAGGCGAGCCGGGCATGCGCCCAGGCCGTGGGCACGCCGCGCACCCCCGGCAAAAAAATCGGGCTGGGCGCGCAAGTTGCCGAACAATTAGAATCCAACGGGTTGATACACCGCTGAGCGCTCCGAGGCAGGGCTCCTCAGTCATCCATCCACCGCATAGGGGGATCGAGGCGATGCTTCAAAGACGGCTCTTGGCAGCCGGGGCCCTACTGGCCGTGGCCGCGCTGCTCTCCACTTCGGCCCTCTGGGGCGACCCCGCACGCGACAAGGACCTCCGGGCCTGGCGTGCCGGCGACGACGCGCCGGTCATCAAGCCCGTCGAGGACGACACGGCGGTCGCCGACGACATCGTCCACGATCGCAACCGCTTCGCCGACGTCCCCGTCATCACCTACGAGGCCCCCGGCGGCGACCTGCACTTCGCCCTCCAGGTGCAGCCCAAGCTCCCCGACGAGCCGGCCCGCCCCACCGACTACCTCGTCATCGTGGACACCTCCGCCAGCAAGGCCAACGGCTACCTGACGGCCTCCGTCCACATCGCCAAGGAGCTGGCCAAACGCCTCGGGGCCGACGACCGCATGGCCCTGTGGACCGCCAACATCAAGGCCACCAACCTCACCGGCGAATTCCGCGGCAAGGGCAAGGAGCTGGACGAGGCCATCGAGAAGCTCGACGGCGAGATCCCCCTCGGCGCCGTCGACCTCAAGAAGGTCGTCAAGACCGCCCTCGACACCGTCGAGCCCAAGCCGGGCCGCCGCCGCGCCCTCCTCTACCTGGGCGACGGCAAGAGCGTGGCCAACCCGGTGGACGCCTCCGAACGCAAGGAGCTGTGCGACGCCCTCATCAAGAAGCACATGCCCTTCCACGCGGTGCCCCTCGGCCCGAAGATCGACTCGCAGAACCTGCACGGCCTGATCTCGGGCACCGGCGGCAAGTGCATCCGCGCCGGCCTCCGCGAGAAGGTCGAGCTGCTCCTGCCCCGCCTGCTCAAGGACATCGCCGAGCCGGTGCTGTATGCCCCGACGCTCAAGCTGTCCGCCGACGCCAGCGAGATCCTGCCCAGCAAGATGCCCCCCCTCCGCCGCGACGTGCCCACGCTCGTCATCGGCAAGCTGAAGGCGGGCGCGAAGAACATCGACGTGGCGGTCAGCGGCGAGGCGTCCGGCAAGGCCGTCAAGGCCGAGGCCGCCCACAAGGTGCCGCCCGCCGACGCCGAGTTCTTCTTCCTGGCCGGCATGGCGTCGCAGTGGAAGGCGAAGCCGGAGGTTCCGGCCCTGCTCGCCGCCGACCGCACGCTGGGCTTCTCCCTGAAGCAGAACCAGCTGGCCCTGAACGAGGTCATCGGCAACGCCGAGAGCGCCCTCGAGGAGAACAAGCCGGACACGGCCAAGAAGCTGTTCGAGAAGGCCCAGGTCTTCGCGCCGAACAACGGCAGGGCCAAGGCCGGCATCAAGCTGGCCGACGAGGTGCTGGCGGGCAAGAAGACCCGGGCCCAGCTCCTCGAGGAGGTGCGCTCCACACGCGCCCGCCGCGAGATCGTCAAGATGGTGGACGGCAAGCGCGTCATCGAGGTGCTGCCCGACACCGCCGAGGCCGCCGACGACGAGGACCCGAAGGTCGCGGCGCCGATCGACCCGGTGAAGGACATCCTGGCCCGCAAGGAGATCGCCCGCCAGCAGGCCAACGCGATGGTGTCCGAGGCCGTCGATCAGGCCCGCCGCCTCGTCCGCACGGACCCGGGCGCGGCGACGGACGTGTTGAAGCGGACGCAGATCGGCCTGGACGGCAACCCCGACCTCGACCCGAAACTGATCGATTCGCTCAAGGCCCGTCTCAGCCGCGAGATGGAGGCGGCCGACCGCGTGGGCCGCGTCGTGGCCCGTGACATCGCCCAGGCGGCGGCGATGCGTGCGGCGGCGGACGCCCGCCTCGACGTGCGGCGTCAGGAGACGCTGGCGCAGGACCGCATCCGCGAGCGGATGCGTGTCTTCCACAACCTGATGGACCAGGCCCGCGAGCTGGAGGCGTCGCGCCAGGCCGAGAGCATCCGCAAGGACCTCGTCAACGAGGGCCTGCCGGTCCCGTCGGCGCTGACCGCCGCCTACCGCATCGGCCAGAGCGGGTTCTACCTCCGCGAGGTGCGTGAGATGCGCCGCCAGCGAGAGGAGGGCTTCCTGTCCGTGCTGCACGAGGTCGAGCGCTCGCACGTGCCGTTCCCCGACGAGCCGCCCGTCGAGTTCCCCTCGCGCGAGACGCTGAAGAAGATCACGCGTGGCCGCTTCGACAACTGGTCCGACTTCTCGAAGTTCCGCATCCTGCGCTACGGCATGGCGACCTTCGGCTCGGACATCCCCGGCGCCTTCATGGACCTGCGCCGCGAGCTGAACAAGACGGTGGACTGGGAGGAGCTGGACGACCCGAAGGCGACGCTCCGTGACGTGCTGAACCTGCTGCGGACCAAGTACAAGGTCAAGGCGGGCTTCGACTACAACGACAAGGCGTTCAAGAAGGCGTACGGCGACAGCACGAAGGACGTGCGTGACGAGATCATCGGGAAGCTGGAGGCGAATCGGCTGAGCCTGGGCGGGCTGCTGAAGCGCATCCTGTCGAAGATCACGGTGGGCGGCGGCGGCGCGACGTACATCATCCGCCGCGACGTGATCGAGATCACGACGGAGGAGGCGCAGGTCAAGGAGAAGGCGCTGCGGGTGTACCCGGTGGCGGACCTGGTGATCCCGATCCCCAACTCCATCAACCAGCAGGCGGTCGGCCAGACGGCGACGATCCTCGGCTCGCTGGGCCAGCTCGGCCTCGCGGGCGGCGGCATCCAGCTTGGCGGCGGCATCCAGCTGGGCGGCGGCCTCCAGCTCGGCGGCATCCAGCTGGGCGGCGGCCTCCAGCTCGGCGGCATCCAGCTGGGCGGCGGCCTCCAGCTCGGCGGCGTCCAGCTCGGCGGCGTCCAGCTCGGCGGCGTCCAGCTCGGCGGCGTCCAGCTCGG
>CAZVZK010000221.1:0-6802 GCA_964630925.1 uncultured Alcaligenaceae bacterium | reverse complement strand
GCTCGGCGGCGTCCAGCTCGGCGGCGTCCAGCTCGGCGGCGTCCAGCTCGGCGGCAACGTCGGCGTCAACATCGGCGGCATGCAGATGGTCGGCGGCATCCAGATCGGCGGCGGCAACTGCCAGGGCGCCGTCAACCTCGGCGTCCAGGGCGGCGCCGCCGGCTTCACCGGCGGCCAGCTCGGCCAGCTCGGCAACCTCGGCGGCCAGTTCGGCTTCCAGGGCGGCTCCCAGGAGCAGATCCTGATGCAGATCATCCGCCAGACCGTCGGCAAGCCCCGCGACTGGCTGATGCAGTACAACCCGGTGACCGGCCAGCCGTGCAACCCGCTCGACGACGAGAAGGCTGAGGGCTCGGGCATCCTCGGCCAGGACAACCAGCTCGGCTACTACCCGCCGGCGCTGGCCCTGGTCGTCAAGGGCACGACCCGCCTGCACACCCGCGAGAGTAACCTCGAGTTCGCCCCCGTCGGCGACGCCATGCCCAAGGACGGCACCGTCGCCGCCCCCGGTGGCGGCAAGGACCCGCTTGTCTTCGGCAAGGACGTGGACCCGAAGACCGTGTGGAAGAAGGCGCTGGACAGGGGCGAGCAGCAGCCCGGCGTGGTCATCGCCACGGCGGACTTCCTGGCCCTCAACAAGCGGTTCGACCACGCGGCCGAGTTCCTCAAGGCCAACCTCCGCAAGGGCCTCGTGGTCCAGCCGTGGGTGTACAAGTCGCTGGCCATCGCCCTGCGTGAGGGCGGCGGCTCGGCCGACGACATCGAGCGCGCCGAGGTCTCCGTGGCCGACATGGAGCCCATGGACAGCAAGGGCTACCTCGTGGCGGCCGCGGCCCTGGCCGAGGACAAGAACTACGAGCGGGCGATGGCGTTCTGCAAGCAGGCCGCCAAGCTCGAGCCGAACACGCCCCAGCCGTACGCCCAGGCCGCCCGGTTCGCCGAGATGGCCAAGGACGTGGCGACGATGGAGTGGGCGGCGAAGAACCTGCTCAAGCAGGATTGGCCGCTCCGCAACGACGAGTACCGCGCCGCCGCGATGGAGCGCGTCGCCGCCCTGTCCAAGAACCTCGACAAGGCCGACGCCGCCCGCCTGAAGAAGGCGGCGGAGGCCGGCAAGCGCCGCGACCTGGTCATCAAGCTGGTGTTCCAGGGCAACTGCGACCTGGACCTGAAGGTCGAGGAGCCGCCGGGCAGCATGTGCACGGTGCTGCAGCGCCAGTCGATCGGCGGCGGCACGCTGGTGGCCGACGCCCTGAGCGGCACCTCGACGAACACCGAGTCGTACGCGGCCTCCGAGGCCTTCAGCGGCGAGTACAAGGTGTTCATCGAGCGGATGTGGGGCAAGCCGCTGGGCGGCAAGGCCCAGCTCCTCATCATCCGCCACCAGGGCACGGCGGACGAGAGCGAGGAGCTGGTCCCCCTGAAGATCGACAGCAACTCGGTCGGCCCGATCAGCGTGAAGCTGGCCGGCGGACGGCGGACGGAGACGGCTTATGTGCCGTCGCCGGACGCGCTGCAGATCCCGGAGGACGAGGCCGCCAAGAAGGACGGTCACGACGACATCCAGGCCAGGCTGCGTGCCCTGGCCGACCCGGAGTCCACGGGCGTGGCACCCGGCGTGGCCGGTGGCGTCGGCGGTGTGCGTGAGTTCCGCCCGTCGCGGCCGGCGAAGTCGACGGAGAAGCCGTCGAACATCGGCAAGGCGGCGTCGCTGTACCAGTCGCGTGTCCGCACGCTGACCTCGGGCGGCGTGGACATGACGACCCAGGCCGTCCTGTCGGCCGACCGCCGCACGGTGAACGTCACCATCAAGCCGGTGTTCAACACGGCGGCGGCGTCGAAGCCGGTGACGGTGAACAACTCGGCCGTGCCCGGCGGCGAGTGATCGGTTGAATGTTGCGGCGGCCCCGCGAGAGTCATCTCTCGCGGGGCCGCCGTGCGTTACAGGGATCGCTACAACGACATTCTGACGAATGCCGTTGGGGGTGAGGTCGGATCATGCGCGCCACAAGCCTTCTCGCCACGCTCATCCTGGCCGCGGGCTGCGGCGCGGCGGACGACGTCAAGGTCGGCCCCGACGAGGCCCCGCCGCCCGACCTGTGGACCCGCAAGGGCGGCGAGGACTGGCCGCGCTTCCTCGGCCCGCGTGGCGACGGCACCTCCGCCGAGAAGGGCCTGATCTCGCCCTGGCCCAAGGACGGCCCCCGCATCGTCTGGCAGCAGCCGCTCGGCGTCGGCTACGCCATGCCGTCCGTCAGCCGTGGACGCATCTTCGTCTTCGACCGCATCCGCAACCGCGCCCGCCTCCGCGCGTGGAAGGCCGAGACCGGCGAGCCCCTGTGGACGTTCGAATACCCCACCGCCTACAAGGACCAGTACGGCTACAACGGCGGCCCGCGCTGCTGCCCCGTCATCGAGGGGGACCGGGTCTACATCTTCGGCCCCGAGGGGATGCTGCACTGCGTCCGCGCGTCCGATGGCAAGGCGGTCTGGAAGGTGGACACCCCCGCCGACTTCGGCGTCGTGCAGAACTTCTTCGGCGTCGGCAGCACGCCGGTGATCGAGGGCGACCTGCTGCTGGTGCAGGTGGGCGGCAGCCCCGCCGGCAGCGAGCGCGCCAGCTTCGACGAGCTGAAGGGCAACGGCTCGGGCCTCGTCGCCTTCGACAAGTACACGGGCAAGGTCAAGTACAAGGCCACGGACGAGCTGGCCAGCTACGCCTCGCCCGTGGTCGCCACGCTCGGCAAGAAACGCCTGTGCCTGCTGTTCGCCCGCGCCGGCCTCGTCGGCCTGGAGCCGGCGACGGGCAAGGTGGACTTCACGTTTCCCTGGCGGGCCGCGAGCCTGGAGAGCGTCAACGCCAGCAACCCCGTCGTCGTCGGGGACCGCATCCTCATCAGCGAGTGCTACGGCCCCGGCGCCGCCCTGCTGGAGTACAAGGGGGGCGGCGTCAAGGAGGTGTGGACCGACAAGGACAAGGGCCGCAAGAAAAGCCTGATGACGCACTGGATGACGCCGATCCATGTCGATGGGTACGTCTACGGCTCCAGCGGCCGGCACGAGAACGAGGCCGAGCTGCGCTGCGTCGAATTGGCGACGGGCAAGGTGATGTGGAGCCAGCCGGGCATGAAGCGCTCGTCGCTGCTGCTGGCCGACGGCCACTTCGTCTGCCACGGCGAGGACGGCGACCTGTACCTGCTGAAGGTGAACCCGAAGAAGTACGACGAGGTGTCGCGGGTGACGCTCAAGGACGTGGACGGCCCACTGCTGAAGGAGCCGTGCTGGGCCGCCCCGATCCTGACGCGCGGGCTGCTGTTCGTGCGCGGCGACAACCGGGTCGTCTGCCTGGAGGCGATCAAGGGCAAGTGAAGCCTACCGGGCTAAGCCGGAGCAGCCACAAGCCGCGGCGGTAAGGGGGCAAGACTTTGTCATGGGCGCTACTCGCCCCAGCGCGTACTGTCGAAGGATATGACATGTTACATTTGATTCGACGCCTTGTTGTGGAGAAGGAGCTGAGAGTTTGTCTCCTCACCCTCGTCCTCTTCTCAGGCGTGCGTCCCTGCGCCGCTGCCGCGCCGCCCCAGGTCTTCCATTACTCCCTTCGGTTTGCCTCCTTCCTCCAGGGTGGGAAGAGCGCTGTCGTCGGTTATCCAGGTTCCCGGGCACTTGAGCTGTATGACCTGCGAAATCCATTCAGGCTGAAGCGTTCTGTCGCAACATCGTTTGCTGACTTCAGGTCGATTGCTGTCTGCCCTCAGCCGGCGACAATCGCGGTTGGGGGTGCGACTGGAATGGTCGAGGTGTTCTCACTTGCTCCGTTGGAGAAACAGTTGTGTTCGGCTCTGCTCCGCCCGTCAATCACCTCCTTGGCTCTCTCCCCTGATGCGAAGCGTGTCGCGGCCGGAGGCGTCGGGGAAGACGGGTCCATCGTCGCGGTCCTGGATACGGGCACCGGGAAGATCACACACTCGCTCCGAGGGCATTCAAAGGCGATTCATTCGCTTTTGTTCACGCTCGATGGGACGCGATTGCTCACCAGCGATGAGGCCGGCGTGCTCCGTTGCTGGGAGCTCCCGAGCGGCAAACTCGCCTGGAGTTCAGGTGTCGAGAAACGGTGGGTCGGCGTCATGTGTGTGACGGGCCGGGCGCTCGTGACGGGCGGCCTCGATGGCGCTCTCCGGGTGTTCGACATCGCGACCGGCCGACAAAGGGCTCACCTGATCGCGGTACGACGATCAATCACTTCGCTCGCCATCACGCCCGATGCCAAACTCGCGGCGTTCTACGGCACCGATTCGATGCTCTGCCTCTGGGATCTTGATAAGGGGAAGTTGATTGCCAGCCGGCGCATGCCCTACTTCGAATCACCCGCCCTCAGTGTTCACGCCGACCAATCGATCCGGTGGTATCTGGGTGGCGTCCCCAGGACATACATCCCCCGGAAGGACAAGCTTGTCGAGATCATCTCTGCTCTTCCTTGAGGCCATCACATCCAGCGGGTATTGCAACATCCGGAGGCGTCACCGGATGCCCGCCTGTGTCGGGCCGTGGACCGGCTCCTGCGCCGGGGCCGCCAACCGCCCCTCCCCCGCCAATCCACGCACGACGTAGAAGAACACCGGCGTCAGGAAGATGCCGAACAGCGTCACGCCCAGCATGCCCCAGAACACCGCCGTCCCCAGGGTGCGGCGCATCTCCGCGCCCGCGCCCTGCGCCAGCATCAGCGGCACCACGCCCAGGATGAACGCCAGCGAGGTCATGATGATCGGACGCAGACGCGCCTCCGCCGCCTCCACGCTCGCCTCCATCAGCGTCTTGCCCTCCGCCTGCCGGTCGCGGGCGAACTCGACGATGAGGATGGCGTTCTTGCTCGCCAGGCCCACCAGCACCACGAACCCCACCTGCACGAAGATGTTCAGATCCATCGAGGCGAAGTACACCCCCGCCACCGCGCACAGCAGGCACATGGGCACGACGAGGATCACCGACAGCGGCAGCGACCAGGACTCGTACAGGGCGGCCAGCACCAGGAACACCAGCACCACGGCCCCGAGGAAGCCCATGAACGGGTTCTGCAACAGGTCGGCGACCGACTCCGTCTTGGCCGCCTCCTTCTCCATGTGCGTCAGCTCGCTCCACTCATACGACATGCCGCGCGGCAGCTCGCGCCGCGCCACCCGCTCCATCCGCGCGATCACGTCGCCGGTGCTCGTCCCCGGCAGCGTGATGCCGTTGATCCCCACCGCCGGGTACATGTTGTAGCGCTGGATGAACACCGGCCCGGCGTCGTCGCGGATCGTCGCCACCGCCCCCAGCGGCACCATCTCGCCGTCGGCGTTGCGCACCTTGAAGTGCCGCACCTTCTCCGCGCTCATGCGGTAGGCCGCCTCCGCCTGCACGTTCACCTGCCACGTCCGCCCGAAGCGGTTGAAGTCGTTGACGTAGTACCCGCCCAGGAACGCCTGCAGCGTCTCGAACACGTCGCCCAGCTCCACCTTCATCGTCTTGCACTTCACCCGGTCCACGTCCACGAAGAGCTGCGGCGTCGAGGCCCGGAAGCTGCTGAACAGCCCGATCACCCCCGGCACCTTCGCCCCCTTCTCCGAGAAGTTGGCCGTGTGCGCCTCCAGGTCCGCCAGGCTCACGTCGCCCGTCGCCTCCAGCATCACCTTGAACCCGCCCGCGTTCCCCAGGCC
This sequence comes from uncultured Alcaligenaceae bacterium, assembly GCA_964630925.1. Classification (GTDB taxonomy): domain Bacteria; phylum Planctomycetota; class Planctomycetia; order Gemmatales; family Gemmataceae; genus RGDT01. The sequence continues at coordinate 1,106 of CAZVZK010000221.1, read as the reverse complement.
CTCGACCGCCGGCGCGCCGAACACCAGCGTCTGCGCGTCCTCCACCTCGGCGAACAGCCTGCCGCGGATCACGCCCGCGATGGCCTCGGAGTACATCTCGGGCGCCCGCCGGTCGTGGAACGGCTCGAGGATGATGAACACCGAGCCGAAGTTCGAGGCGATGCCGTTCATCACGAACGACTGGCCGGGGATGTCGATGACGTGCTTGACGCCGGGCACCGATTTGGCCACGTCGTGGATGCGGTCCATGACGGCCACCGTCCGCTCCAGCGACGCCGAGTCCGGCAGTTGCACGTTGATGATGAGGTAGCCCTTGTCCTGCTGCGGGATGAACCCGCCGGGCACCTTCTTGAAGCCGTAGTACGTCAGCCCGAGGAGGCCGCCGTAGAGCAGCAGGACGAGCAGGCACAGGCGGATCGACCAGGCGACCAGACGCCCGTAGACGCGGGTCGCAAGGGCGAACAGCCAGTTGAAGACGGCGAAGAACAGCCCGAGCACCCAGTTGACCGGGCGGATGAGGATGAGGCCGACGATCCCGCCCGCCACCAGCCCCGGGGCGAACGCCGCCGCGGAGCCGGCCCAGCCCATCGCCCACTCGCGCAGCGTGGCCGGCGCCTGCCCGGCGGCGTGGCCCCCGTGCGTGTCGGGGGCCGGGAGGCCCAACCAGGCGGCCGCCGCCGGCGCGAGCAAGTACGCCGACAGCAGGCCGCCCGCCAGGGCGAACGACCACCACGGCAGGGCCTCGCGGCCCCCGCCGTGCCCGTTAGTGTGGCCGTGCCCGTGGGCCCGTCCGCCGAAGATCGCCGCCGCCCGGGCGGGCGTCAGCGTCATCGCGTTGACCGCCGAGATGATCATCGACGCCGAGATCGTGACGGCGAACTGGCGGAAGAACTGCCCCGTGATCCCGCCCAGGAACACGCTCGGCAGGAACACGGCGCTCAGCACCAGCGTGATGGCGATGATCGGCCCGGTGATCTCGTCCATCGCCTTGATGGTCGCCTCGCGGACCGGGTAGCCCTTCTCCAACCAACGCTCGATGTTCTCCAACACGACGATGGCGTCGTCCACCACGATGCCGATGGCGAGCACCAGGCCGAACAGCGTCA
>CAZVZK010000220.1:0-12947 GCA_964630925.1 uncultured Alcaligenaceae bacterium | reverse complement strand
GCCCGCCGCCCCCTCGCCGGAGCCGGCCGGCCCGGCGCCCACGCCGGCGCCCGCGCCCGACCCGGCCGCCGAGGCCGTCCCGGCGTGGGCCGCCCTCGCGGTGAACTTCGGCGTCGCGCTGGTGGCCTACGTCGTGCTGGGCGGCGTGCGCATCCCGGCTGCGGCGGCCGACCTGGCCGCGCTGCTGCCGCTGATCGCCGTCCAGGCGGCGACGGTGGCCTTCCTGGGGCACCGGTTCCTGATCCGGGCCGCCGCCGCCGCCGGCGGGGGCCGCACAGCCATCCTGCGGGGGGCGCTGATCGCCGCCCTGCTCGCTGTCGGCAACGCCGCCGTCATCTCGGTGGCGGCGGTTGTCGGCGGCGCGTCGGAGCAGAAGCTGGCCTGGTCGGCGTCGGTGAGCCTGTCGGCGGTGATCCTGGGGGCCGTCGCCGGGCTGGCCGGCGCGGCGCTGGAGTGGCGTGCCAGGGCGGGGGCGGCGGCGGCGCTGATCGCTCAGGGGCTGGCGGTCATCTCGGCGTCCGCCGCCTGCGTCGTGCTGGCGCGGTGGCTGGTCCGCTGAGGAGGCCGGTCACTCGTCCTTCTTCTCCTCCACGTCGAGCAGCCGGTGCTCGCTCACGACCTTCCGCTCCTTGGGGGTGGGGCGGAAGACCTCGCGCCGCTGGATCACCCCGATCCCCGACGCGAACTTCCGCTCGATCTCCGTCGTCTCCAGCTCGGTCAGGTCCTTGCGGATCACCTGCCTGACGACGGCGCACGGCTTGCCCTTGAAGTCCTCGAACCGCTCCAGGGTGAAGGTGTGCTTCGATGTCTTGTCCTTCCACTCCCAGGTGTCGCCCGCCTTCGCCCCGAGCTTGATGACCGGCGTCCTCACCTCCGCGGCGCCCTTGTCCACGCCTGCCGGACGCTCGCCGATCTCGATGAGGCCGCCGCCCTCGGTGCGGGTCAGGACCGGCCCCTTCCTAGGCGACCGGCTCACCCCCGCCCTCTTGACCCAGTCCCGGGACAGCGGCGGCGTGAATATGCTCTTGAGCGTCACGATCGACGAGTGCGTCGTCACGGTGTCGGACTGCCCGCCGTCGCGCTCGAACCACACCTGCCGCGTCAGGATCGCCCTCGTCTTCAGCTCCCTGGGGTACGTCGCCACGTCGTAGGTCAGGATGCGGCCCTTCGCGTGTGGCAGGAACTCGGCGGTGAGGCGCTGCACCTCGCCCGCCTTCCCCGTGTTCAGCTCGCGGGCGTACACCAGGCTCATCGACGCCCCCGCCTCCATGCACACGCCCTTGACGGTGTACTCCTTGGTGTCGGGGGCCGGCTCGGGGGCGTCCCGGTCGAGGCGGAAGCTGACCTGGAACGTCAGACGTGTCAGGCCCGACTCCAGCGTCCCCGCCGTGCCCCCCCCCTTGCCCACCACCAGCCCGCGGACCGTGACGCGCTTGTTCTTGTATTTGCGGGCCATCCCCCTCGGGTCGATCTCATGCTCCCGGGCCAGCTCCTCGACGGTGAGCGTCCCGGCGACCTCCTCCTCCTGCCCGAACGGCGGGATGTAGTCGGCGCGCAGGTCCTCCTCGTACTCGCGGAGGAACGCACGCACGTCCACGCGGCGCACGTCGCCGCGCGGCCCGGTCGTCGTGACGATCTGACAGTCGTCCAGGCGGACGGAGACGCCCAGGCCCGGCTGCGTCCGCCGCGTCCCACACGTCCCACGGACAGTCACAAGGGAGCGCGGCGCCAGCTTGCGCAGGTCCTCGGCGGCGTCGCGCGGGAAGAAGCACTCCACGCCCACGCGCGAGAACAGGTCGCCCTCCAGCTTGACGGAAGGGTAGGCGCCCGCCGCCGCGTTCACCGGCGCGTTGACCGACTGGACGAGGCCGGTCAGCTCGATGACCTTGTCCTTGTTGCGGAAGTCGGCGGTTGCCGCGGGCGGGACGATCTCCCCGACGAGCTGGCCGCCCTTCTCGTACTTGCCGACGACGGTGACGAGGCCGCCCGGCTGGGGCGGCGTACCGCCGTCGTCGATCGCCTCGCAGCGGACCGGGGCGCCCTCCACCTTGAACAGCAGCCGGACCTTCTTCTCAACGGGCGGCGGGGGCGGCGCGGGCCTGTCCTTGGGCGGCGGGGGCGGGGGCGGCGGCAGGTGCGCCGCCTCGATGCCCTGGAAGAGGCCCGACACCAGAAGCACCTTGCCGGCGTACTTCTTGTCGGCCTCGTCGGCGGAGCGTTCCAGCTCCGCCGACAACGCCGGCGCCGAGACCGCCATCACCGGCACCGGTGGCGTGCGTGTCGGCTTCACCGGGCCTGATTTCCCGTCCTTGTCCTTGGGATCGGCGGGCTTGCCGTCCTTGTCCTTGGGGGGCGTGATGACCTTGCCGGAGTCGGCGGGCGGGGTGAGCTTGCCGGGATCCTTCGGGGGGTCCTTCTGGCCGGCATCTTTCTGCGGCGGCGGGGGCTTCGGGCCGCCCTTCGCCACCTTCGGGGCCGGCTTCCCGCTGAAGAAGTAGTAGCCGCCGGAGGCCACGCCGATGAGGATCACCAGCACCAGCCCCAGAACGAGGAAGGGCGGGCGGCCTGCCTTCTTCTCCTCGCCCTTGGCCGGCTTCTCGTCCTTCTTCTTCTTCGACTTCTTCGCCTTCTTGCCGCCTGCCTCTGGGGCGGGCGCGCCCTCGTCATCGGCCTCGTCGTCGCCCTCCGCCGCACGCAGCTCGACCTGATCGGCCTCCTCGTCGGTGACCGCCCCGATGATCTCCCGGCGGGTATCCGACTTCTTGACGATCCCCTCCGCGGCGGGAGCCCGTGCGGCGGGCGCCTGCTTGACGGCGGCCGCCGGGGCGTGTGCCGTGGCGGTGGGGGCGTGGCGTGCCTTCCCGTTCGCCGTAGGCCGGTCCGGGCCGGGGCTGGGGATGATGCCGTCCGGGGGCGGCTCCGCCGGGGCGTACACCGGCGCCGGCGCGGCGGGCGCAGGGGCGGCGATCACCTGGGCCATCTCCGCCGTGACGCGGAAGGCGGCGCCGCACCGCAGGCACTGCCGCGTGAACTCCGCCGCGAACGGCGTGTCCGACGTGTGCTTCTTCCCGCAGGCGGTGCAAAGGTAGCTGAACATCTCAATCCCCTCGTTGGCCCCCTCCGTCGTCCGGCGCGGGCAGGCGGCTCTTCTCGGCCCGGAACGCCGCCCGCAGGTCATCGAGCGAGGCGGCGCCGCGGAAGAGGCGGCGGCCCACCCAGACGGCGGGCAGGCCACCCTTCGCCGCCTCGCCGACCCATGCCTCCTGGCCGGAGCGAACTTCGAGCTGGACGCGGTGCATCCGCCCGCCGCCCTCGCGCTCCAGGACGTTCAGCGCCGCGTGGATGTGCCGGCAATGCCGGCAATTCATGTCCACCAGCTCGACGACCGTCACCTTGTCGGCGTGACGCAGCGCCAGCACCTCGGGCGGGGGCGGGCGCGAAGCCTCCCACAGCGGGTAGGCCGCCCCGCCGGCGGCCGCGAGGGCCGCCAGCCCGGCCCACGCCCAGCCGACGCCGGCCGGCGGGGCGTCCGCCGGCGCGGCCAGAGCCGCCGTGATCGCCAGCAGATCGATCACCAGGCAGAGCGAGCACACGCGGCCCAGCACGAACACCTGGACGGCGATCAGCCCCAGGCCCACCACGCCGCCGATGATCGCCAGCAGCCGCAACACGCCGACGAGGCGCGGCAGGTGCGACAGGGTGAGCAGCGCGAGGAAGAAGCCGGCCCCGGCGGCCGGCAGCGGCACGCCGAGCGGACGGCCCCACGCCGAAGCCGTCACGTCGGTGCAGCCTTCGGAGGTGCAGAGGGCGCCGTTGGACAGCGCCGGCACGAGCATGGCCGCGCTGATCGCCAGCCCGGCGACGGCGGCGACGCGGACGGCCGCCGCCCGCAGCGCCGGGCTCATGGTGGCCCTCCGGGCGGCGGGGGTGGGGGCGTCAGCCGGCACGCTTCACCTCCACGACGTTGCAGTTGCTCATCAGCAGCGTCTCGTTCGCCGTCTTGCGGGAAGCGAACCGCCCGCGCACCGTGATCACCGCCTTGTCCTGCACGCGCTGGGCGTCGGCCGGCGAGAGCGGCAGCTCGACGCACCAGGGGGCCTTGTCACCGCCGGGCGGCAGGAAGTACACGCGGGCCGTGGCCGCCTCCTTGAGGACGCGGACGGGGCCCGACACCACGACGAAGCGGCCCTTGTAGCGTTCGGCGGCGCCCTTGGAGTCCTTGGAGAACTCCTCCCACACCTCGGCGGCCGTCCTCCGCGGGTCCTGGTTGAGCCAGTGGATGCCGTAGCCCAGGCCGCCCAGGAGGAGGACGCCGATCATCGCCGCGGCCACGCGGCGCCACGTCCAGAAGCGTTCCGAGTCGTCTTCCTCCTCGGGCTGGGGGGAGCGTGGGCGAGGCGGATGCTCGACATCCAGCCCGGCGGGCCGGGGGCCGTGGACGTCGTCCCAGCGGCGGGCGCGTTCCTCGATCTGCGCCCAGGACGACTCGCGGTGCAGCCGGCCCTCGATGGGGCCGATCGGGCCGGTGGGGGCGGCGGGCACCGTCTCCATCGTGGGGGCGGGCGTCGCCGTGGCCGGCGGCGGGACGGCCTGGTCGGGGAGGGCCGGGGCCTCCAGCGTGGGCGCGGGGAGGTCGCGTTCGCCCGGGCCGTCGGCGACGCCCGGCGGGGGCGGTGCGGGGTGAGGCGTCTGGGGCACGAAGACGGGCATGGCGATGGCGGTTTCGGGGGCCGGGCCGGCGCGGCGCGGCGCGGGCCGGGGCCGCGCGGCCCGGCGGGCCGCCGCCGACGAGCCAGGCGCGGGCCGCCCCTCGGCCTCCGGCTCGGTGTGGCGTTTGGCCTCCTGCTGGAGGCGCAGCCCGTCGCGGGCCTGCTCCTGGCGGCGTATCGCGCCGGGGCTGTCCGGGTCGAGGCGGGCCTCGATGACGGCGTCGGCCAGGGCCAGGGCGTACTCGCCGCGGGCCAGGTGCAGCTGCGCCCGCTGCGCGTAGTAGCCGGGGAGCAGTGCCGGGTCGAGCAGGGCGGCCTGCTGGAGGTCGGCGAGGGCCTCCAGGGGGCGTCCGGCGCGGGCGTTCAGCTCGCCACGCAGCCGGAACACGGCGACGTTGTTCGGGTCGAGGCGGGCGGCCTCGGCCAGGTCGGCGAGGGCCTCCGCCAGCTTGCCGCGGCGGGCGGCGCAGGAGCCGCGCCCCTCGTGGGCGCGGGCGAGGCCGGGCGACAGGGCCAGCGCGCGGGTGAAGGCGTCCTCGGCGTCCTCCAGGGCGCCTTGATCGGCGGCGAGGCGGCCACGCAGCACCCACGCCTCGGCGGAGGTGGGGCGATGACGCAGCAGGGCGTCACAATCCTCCATCGCCCTGCCGAGATGGCCTAGGCGCGCGAAGACCGGGGCGCGTTCCAGCAGGGCGTGGGCCGGGTCGGCGGCGACATCGACGGCGCGGTTCAGGTCGTCGAGGCCGCCCTCCAGGTCGCCGCGTGTGGCACGCAGCTTGCCGCGGCCGGCGAGGGCGTCGGCGAGGGCGGGGGACAGACGCAACGCCTCGGAGAACGAGGCCTCGGCGGCGGGGGCGTCGGCGCGGGCGAGGTGGGCGTGGGCCAGCCGGCAGTGCCCTTCCGCGTCCTCCGGCGCGAGGCTCACCGCCACGCCGAACGCGATGGCGGCCCCCTCGGCCTCCCCGCGCCCCAGCAGCAGCTCACCCCGCTCCCGGTGGACCGCCGGGTCGCACGGGTCGAGCGACAGGGCCTCCCTCAGATCGTGGTCCGCCTCGGCCAGACGCCCGAGGGCGCGGAAGACCGCCGCCCGCCGCGTCAACGCCGCCGGGCCGTCCGGCCACGCCACCAGCGCCTGGGTGTAGTCGGCCACCGCCCGCTCGTGCTCGCCGCGGGCGCGCTGGAGGTCGCCCCGCTTCAGGAAGGCGGAGGCGGTTTGCGGCGAGAGGGCGCAGGCACGCGAGTAGGCGGCGAGGGCCTCGTCGGCGCGGCCGAGGCGGGAATACAGGTCGCCGCGCCGCTCCAGGGCGTGGGCGTCCGCCCCGCCCTCGGCGATGCTCTCGGCGAGGGCGGCCTCCAGCTCGTCCGCGTCCAGGTCGGCGCCGGCGGCGAAGCGGGCGAGGGGGCCGGGGGGCGGGGCGTGATGGCCGTTGCGGCCGTTGATGTTGTGGGACGCCGGCGCGGGCGGGTCTTCCACGGCGTCGAGCAGGCGGCGTGTCTCGTCGGGGGCGAGGATCAGGGCGTCGGCGACGGCGGCGAGGTCGGCGGCGCCGGGGGCGTCGTCATCCCAGCCCTCGGCGTCCTCGGCGACAAGGCGTGCCATCAGCGCCCCGGCCAGCGTGGGCAGCAGGGGGCCGTCGGCCCAGCGCAGCTTGGCCACCATGCGGAGGCCGGGGTGCCTGTCGTCCAGCTCGCGGTAGGCCGGGTGCCACTCGGGCGGCGCGTCTTCGTCGGCGTGGGGGATGGGGAGGTCCTCGGGCGGGGTGAGGGTGCCGGCATGGCGGGCGGCGGAGAGGGCGGCACGGCAGGCGCGCATCTCCTGGCGGAAGGAGGCCACGTCGCGCCAGCCGCCGCGGACCCAGCGTGCCCCGCGGAGGAGGACGGCGCCGAGGGGGTCTTCGGGGGGCAGGGAGGGGGCGGCGAGGAGGGCCTCGACGGCGACCCAGGCCAGCTCGAGGGCGTCACGCACGTGCTCGGTGGGGGCGGAAGAGGATGCGAGGTCTTCGTCCCCCCCCGTGCCGGCCAGGCCGGCACGGGAGGGGGCCTTGCGCGCGAGCGCCGTGGCCAGAGCCCCGATCCATCTCATCATGCGTGGCCCCCGGTCCCTCCCGTGCGTAGTCAAGGCAGGATGTCCGCGTCGCTGACGGTCTCGCGGCCGGCGATGGTGCCGAGCGCGGCGTAGACCGTCGAGTTGATGGTGTAGGAGAGCTGCTGGACGGAGCCGTCGGCGAACAGCGCGTTCCAGGTGCCCGGGTGGGAGGAGCCGAAGGCGCCGTTGGTGGCGGCGGTGAGCTGGCGGTCCCAGACCGGCAGGACGGCCGTGGCGGTGAAGCGGATGGTGTTGAAGTTGGTGGCGGCGTAGCCGGCGGTGTAGCCCATGTCGTCCTCGTCGGCGGAGGCGCCGGCGGCGGTGCTGACGGCCTTCTCCCCGAGGAGGAGGGTGTGCGAGGTCCCGTCGATGATCTGAGAGAGGCTCAGGGTGTCGCGGCCGCCTGCCTGGGTGCGGACGGCGCCGTTCTGGACGGCGGGGGGCTTGACGCTGCCGTTGCAGGCGGCGTAGTCGCTGAGGGCGGTCTTGAAGGTGGTGTTGCGGATGGCGTCGTAGGTCGGCGTCTGGCTGGGGTAGGCGGCATTCAGGTAGGAGGCGGTCACGAGGCTGCGCCGCGTGGGGCAGTTGAAGAACTTGTGCGGGGTGCCGATGACCTTGGTGAGGTTGGCGGAGGCGGTGCCGGCGGGGTCGCCGGCCCAGACGGCCTCGGCGTCCATGAAGGGGAGGATCTGGAAGCCCCAGCCGGCGGACTGCTGCCAGCCCATGACGGGGCCGCTGCCGGCGGCCGCGGAGTAGTCGGGGCCGGCCCTGTCGGCGCTGCCGGCGGTGGGGAGGTAGGTGAGCTGGAGGTGGTAGGCGTGGAAGGCGAGGCCGAACTGGCGGAGGTTGTTGGCGCACTGCATGCGTGAGGCGGCCTCGCGCGCCTTCTGGACGGCGGGGAGCAAGAGGCCGATGAGGGTGGCGATGATGGCGATGACGACGAGCAGCTCGACCAGGGTGAAGGCCTGGCGGCGGGCGGTGCGGGGTTGGCGCATCGGTGTCCTCCGGTCCGGGGTGTCGATTGGGGTCAGGCGCTCTTGCGCCAGAGCCGTTTGATCCACGACCAGTCCTTCAACCACTTCCAGTCCTTCCACCAGGGGGCGGGGAGCAGCTCGTCGGGCGTGGGCTGCGGGAAGACGAAGCCGTAGCGGCATCTGGGGCACAGGCCGGCCTTGCCGATCTTCTCGGGCGAGTAGCGTAGTCTTTGATGACACTTCCTGCAATCGGTATAGAGATAATTCTCGTCCTGTTCTTTCTTCGCCTGCCTGGCGAAGTAGACGTAGCCGAGGACGGCGCCGAGCAGGAGGGTGAATTCCACGAGCAACACCGGCACGAGGGTGGCCCAGGCGTCGGCGGCCGGCCCCGTCTCCTTGAGGGAGAGTTTGGTGGCGACCAGGGAGAATTCCGGCCCGCAGCGCTTGCACCCATCCTCCTCCGCCTTGGGGCTGTAGATGGACTCCTTGAGACAGTTGGGGCAATGGAGGAAGCGGCGGTCCTCCGGCGGGACGGACTTCGGCGGCGCCGGCCAGGCGAGCCAGGGGGTCAGGGCGACGACGACGACGCCGGCCCCCAGAATCGCGATTAACGTTCGGTCCATGACGCGGCTCCCGTCGGCCGATCTGGCCGGTGTCAGGGGCCGGGCGGAGGCCCCTGGGCGGCCCGCCTTCCATCTCTCTAGAAACACCCCGGACTCGAGTGGTCCACACTCGAGCCCAGGGCGCGATCCACTGCCCTCGGAGGGCTCAATCCACGATCACTCGCTGTACTCGAGGCCGATCTCGTTGCGGCCATTGTTGCGGGTGGCGAGGGCCTTCAACACGTTGACCGGCACGGAGTCGCGGATGTACGACACGTGGCCGTCAGCGAAGACGAAATGGGCGCCGCCGCCGTGGAAGCTGAACGGCTCGTTGTTCGGGCCGCAGTCGTGTCCGATCCAGCTATTGCCGAAGCACTTGGTGTCAGTGGCGGGCGTGTTGGGGTCGGCTGCGGTCATGGAGCCGCCCGCGTTGTTGTTGACGCGCTGCGAGATGCCCGAGGTGGTGTCGGGGTCGGCGAAGCGCCAGTGGAACCGCCGGCCAGCGGCGAGCGGGTCATAGTAGTCGTTCGGGGCAATCGTCGAACCCGACGGGACGCGCATCTGCTCGTTACGGCCGACGTCCTCGTACAGCATGATCGAGGTCGAGGTGCCGTCACGGATGTCGGCGACCTTGGGCAGGCCGTAGTTGGCGTCGATGATGCCAGACCCGCCGGTCAGCGGCTCGCCGTTGGCGGGGAGGACACCGAGGCCGGCGGTGCGGCCGACGGTGCTGGGGAGGGCGGCGGGGATTCGCGTGTCAAGCTGGACCGACTTCGAGGCCGCGACGGAATCCGTGTACGAGGGGCCAGCGCCACCGGGGTTGCTGGCGTAGAACTTCTTGTAATACGTTGGCGGGTACTGCTGGCCGGAGAGGGCCGTCTCGGTGTAGGCGACGCCGCCCGGGGCGCCATCGACGTAGGGGACCGTCGTATAGTCGGTGCAGGCGTAGCCACTGCTGTCCTTGCCGTCAGTCCGCAGGTTGGACAACGGGTTGGTGGGGCAGAGATACAGGGGGACCTTGGTCGAGGCGGTCACCTTGTTCTGCGCGGCGCCGGCACCGTAGTCCGCGGCGTGGTAGGTGAAGCGAGGGTCGTACCGGGCGGCGGTATCCTCCTTCTCGATGAAGGGCAGAATGAGTACCAGCGGGCTCTGGAGGTCCTGCGCCCGGAAGGCCGAGGTGCCCGGGGCAGCGGTCGGGCCGGCGTAGGTGCCGTCGTTGGTCCCGTCGAGCACGCCGCTCGTGAAGGTCAGATCCTTCACGATGTGCTCGCCGGCGCGGGGGAAGCCCTTGTTGGCGATCTCGAAATTCATGAAGGCGAGGCCGATCTGACGGAGTTGATTCTGGCAGGTGTTGCGTGCGGCGGCCTCGCGGACCTTCTGCACAGCAGGCAGCAGGATGCCGACGAGAACGGCGATGATGGCGATCACCACCAGCAGCTCGACCAGCGTGAAGCCGGATCTGCGGTTGTCGAAGCGGTTACTCATAGTGCAGACATTCCTTTCGTGGGGGATGCGAACACGATTCCGAGCGATGACGACGTTGGGCAGTGGATGCTCAGGCATGTTAACCGGCGAGCGTGTGGTTTGGATGAGCGGGCCGTAAACATCCGAAGGAACATGGGGCGCAGCGTCTTCATTTCGCTGACGCCATGCGCGGCGCTACGGATTATCTGACCCTGGCGTTCTTCATCTTCACGCCTTTGGGATTCAATCGAGCCGGGATACCCAGGACATTCCTAATCTGGCCGGTCTCAAGGCCCTCAAGGTCGTCGGCTTCCATGCCCTCGCAGGGGATTCTGCCCTGGCCGCCGCCTTGATGAGGTTCGAGATACACTGCAGGCAGGAGGCCCCCCGTCTTCGGTTCGATGACGACGCGGCCCGAGACCAGGACGCCGCGGCCGTATTTTGCTTCCGCGGCTTCTGGACCCTCCGAGAATTCGGCCATGAGATCCTCGACAGAAAGGTCCAACAGGGGGGGAGGGCGGAACATCATGCGGGCGATCATCGGCTGGACGAATCCCCAGCTCAGCCACGTGAGCAACAGCACGCACACCCCCAGCACCGCCACCTGCCGGCGGAGTTTCCAGTACGCCTCCGCCTCCTCCGGCGTCATCGTCGGCCCCGCCGCCGGGGCCTTCTTCTTCTTGGCGGCCTCCGCCTCCGCCATCTTCTTCTCCAGCTCCGCACGCAATTTGGCCCGGCGGTCCTCCTCGGCCTTTTTCACGCGCGCAGCTGCTTCCGCCTCCTCGTCATCAATATCGTCGTCCGAATCATCCTCCTCGTCTTCCGAATCTTCTTCCTCGTCTTCGGCGGGGGCGTAGGTTTCGCGTTTGGGTGGCGCCGGCGGCGGCTCAAGATCCAGCTCGAAATTCTCTGACTCGAATGTGTCCTCCGAAGACGCCTCCGCCGCCGGCGCCTCCACCACGGGCTGTGTCGATGTCGGCGCCGCGGCGGCGTGAGTGCGGGTCGCTGGAGCGGCGCCGCGCGGCAGCGCCGCACGCACCAGGCTCCCGCCGCTCGGCCCCTCGACCGGGGCGTGTGCGCCCGGCATCCCGAGCGCGCTCAGACGCCTCGGGGCCTGCCCCGGGTTGTCGCGGGCCAGCCTCGCCGCCTCCTCCTGCCCCTGCATCGCCTCCAGGTTCGTGGGGTCGAGACGCAGGACCGCCGCGTACTCCACCAGCGCCAATGACGGCTCGCCACGGGACGCCAGCAGGCGGGCGCGCTGAAGGCAATAGACCACGGTGTACTCGGGGTCGAGCTGGACCGCCTGGCTGAAGTCGGCGAGGGCGCCGTCCTGCTGGTCGAGGCGGCGGCGGGCCGTGCCACGCAGGTAGTAGAACTCGGCCTTCGCGGGGTCGAGGCGGATGGCCTCGGTCAGGTCGTTCATCGCCTCGGCGAACGCGCCTCGCTTCAACGCGCACGCCCCGCGTCCGGCGAAGGCCGCCGCGCACGACGGCGCCAGACGCAGGGCCTTATTGAAATCGGCGGCGGCCTCGGCGAGGTGGCCCTCTTCGAGGCGGGCGTTGCCGCTCAGGAGGTAGGCGTCGTGCCTGCGTGGGTCGAGCTTGAGGGCCCTGGCGCAGTCCTCGGTCACGCGGCCATACTGGCCCATTTTCCGCCAGGCGCTGGCGCGGCACAGGTAGGCGTCGGGCTGGCGCGGGTCGTGGTGCAGGGCGACGGAGAGGTCGGCGATCCCCTCGCCCACCTGGCCCTGCTCGATCCGCAGCTCGCCGCGGGCGAGGTAGGCCCGGATATAGCCGGGGCTGCACCGCAGCGCCTCGCCGTAGTCCGCCAGGGCGCCGGCTGCGTCGCCGGCGCGGCGGCGTGCCTCGGCGCGGTGGAAAAACACCTCCGGGTGGTCGGGCAGCAGGGCGGCGGCCTTCTCCAGGCCGGCCAGCGCCTTCCCCGTCTCGCCGGCCGCGGCCAGGGTGAGCGCCTGCTCGAGGTGGTACTCGCCGCTGTTGGCGTCGAGGCCGATGGCCGCCGACAGGTCACGCAGGGCGTCGGCGTGGCGTCCGAGGCGGCGGTGGATGGTGGCGCGTTTGGCGAGCGCCGAGCACTTGTTTGGGTCGAGCTTGAGGACACGCGTGTAGTCCGCGCCGGCCTTCTCCAGCTCGCCCCTGGCCTCGTGCGCCTCGGCCCGCTTCAGCAGTGCCGCGACGTGGTACGGGTTGCGTCGGAGGAGGTGGTCGAGGTCCTCGATGGCGGGGCCGCGCCGGTTCAGCGAGAGGAGGAGGGTGGCGCGGGCGAGGCGGGCCGGCTGCTGGAGGGGGTCGAGCTGGAGGGACACCGTGAGGTCGGCCAGTGCGGCCTCGTGATCGCCGGCGGCGGCGAGGGCCTTGGCGCGGTGCGTGTACAGCCTCGGGTTACAGGGGTCGCGGTCGATGCAGGCGCCGAAGTCGGCCAGGGCCTCGCCCAGCGCCCCCATCGCCTCGTGGACCAGCCCGCGGGTGAACAGCGCCCGCCCGTCCTCGGGCGAGAGGCGGTGGGCCTCGTTCAGGTCGGCGAGGGCCGGGGCGAGCTGGCCGGAACGCTGATACGCCTCGCCCCGCAGCGCGAGCGTCGCCGCGGCGACGGCGCCTTCGCGGAGCGCCCTGGAGGCCTCGTTGATGGCACGCGAGTACTCGCCGACACGGAGCGCCTGCTCCGCGGCACGCAGCCGTGCCGCTCCGCCTTCCTGGCGTGGGACGAGCCCATTCGGTCCGGCCTCCGTGTTGGACATCAACGTTCGCTCTCCGTGGTGATGACGGAGCCAGCCTATTCGCCGCTCGTGGCGGTGGTGATGTCGATCCCGAGAAGTCTGGATGAAGGCGCGGATGAGTGCCCATGTGGCGGGCACCCGGTTCACATTCTTGCTCCCCGGGTCTTCGGGCTGCGTAGATCGAATGAAGACATGATGTTCATTTCGTGTGCGAGCGGAGACGTTCTGAAGAGCGGACACGGCCACGTCCGCAATCTGTCCGGATGGAAAACCACGTTGCTGGTTGTGATGTCCGAGGTGACGACCTCATCTGGCCCGTCGGCCCAGCCCTTCCAAGGTGACTTACCACCGTTAGCTGCCGTCCTTGAGCTTGCG
>CAZVZK010000219.1:0-12955 GCA_964630925.1 uncultured Alcaligenaceae bacterium | reverse complement strand
TCACCGGACATTCTTACTGTCCTGGAAGTGCGGACATTTCTATTGTGCTGTGACAAGGGCCGGTGCCCGAGCTTGACAGCCCCCCAATGACCGGGTAGTCTGTTGCTCAGGGGGACAACCGTCCCTCCAACACGCCCCCCACCCACACACCGGCCCAACCCCTACAGGCCGGCGATTCTCTCCAACACGGCTCACCCCGCCCCCCCGGAAAGGCCTCCGGCGGGCGTTCGGCGTCCAGGGACGGCTCCCCCGATCCGGAGTGCCCCCGGCATGACGCGCGACCAGCTCTCGTCCTGCACGCGCAAGGAGCTCTCCGACCTCGCCCGCCTCAAGGGCATCGCCGGCTGGCACACGCTGCGGAAGGACGGCCTCATCGACGCCCTGCACAAGGTGCTGAAGAACGAGGCCCGCCGCGTCCGCGCCGCCTCGCGCCGCGACGCCCCCGTCCTCGCCGGCGCGGCCCGTGATACGTCGCGTCAGGAGGCGGCCCCCGTCCTCACCCCGCTGCCACCACGCGACCTCCCCGCCGTCCACCGCGAGGACCGCGTCGTCCTCGTCGTGCGCGACCCGTACTGGCTGCACTGCTACTGGGAGCTGTCGCGTCAGGCCCTCGAACGCGCCGAGGCCGCCCTCGGCCTCGACTGGCACGGGGCGCGCCCCATCCTGCGCCTCCTCGAGGTCTCGATGTCCGGCGTCACCAGCTCCAGCGAGCGCCCCGTGCGGGATATACCTATCCACGGCGGGTGCAACACCTGGTACATCGACGTGGCCGACCCGCCGCACTCCTTCCGGGTCGATCTCGGCTACCTGACGGCCTCCGGGCGGCTCTACGTCCTGGGCCGCTCCAACCCGGTGACGACGCCCAAGCCGGGGCAGACCGACGCCGCGGATGGGAACTGGGCCGACCTGGACGCCACCAAGGCGGGCCGGCTGTACGCGATGTCGAGCGGATACGAGACGGGGGCGGCGAGCCCGGCGGTCAAGCGGCTGTTCGAGGAGCGCACGGGCCGGGCGATGGGCGCGCCGGCGGTGGTGAGTCTGGGGTCGGGCGGCCTGGGGCCGGCGGGGCACGCGGTGCCGTTCGGTTTCGAGGTCGATGCGGACCTGGTGGTGCACGGGCGGACGGCGCCGAATTCGCAGGTGCGGCTACAGAACCAGCCGGTGGACGTGAAGCCCGACGGCACGTTCACCGTGCGCTTCCGCCTGCCCGACAGCCGGCACGTCATCCCCTGCACCGCCACGTCGCCGGACGGCAGCCAGGAGCGGCGCATCGTGCTGGCGCTGGAGCGGAACACGCGGCACCTCGAACCGGCCTCCCTGGAAGAGGACGAGTGAGCGCCGTGTTGCCTCGCCCGCGCCGGCGCATAAACTGATGCCCGGCACGAAAGAGGCACCACAGGAGCTTACGATCATGGCACACACTCTCCCCGCCCTGCCCTACCCGGCCGACGCGCTGGAGGCGGCCATCGACAAGATGACCATGGAGATCCACCACGGCCGCCACCACAAGGCCTATGTGGACAATCTCAACGCGGCCCTGGCCGGCAACGCCGAATTGGAGGCGAAGCCGCTGGAGCAACTGCTCCGCGAGATCACCACGGTGCCCGAGGCGATCAAGCAGAAGGTGATCAACAACGGCGGCGGGCACGCCAACCACGTCCTGTTCTGGGAGATCATGGGGCCGGGGGCCGGGGGCGACCCGTCGGGCGACCTGCTCTCCGCGATCAATTCGACGTTCACGGACGTGGCGACGTTCAAGGCGAAGATCAAGGAGGCGGGCCTGGGGCGGTTCGGCAGCGGCTGGGCGTGGCTGGTGGCGACGCCGGACAAGAAGCTGGCCATCGAACACACCGGGAACCAGGACAGCCCGCTGATGCAGGGCAAGGTGCCGATCCTGGGCGTGGACGTGTGGGAGCACGCCTACTACCTGCGCTACCAGAACAAGCGCGCCGACTACCTCGACGCCTGGTGGAAGGTGGTCAACTGGGACGCCGTCGCTGAGAAGTTCAAGAAGGCGATGACGAAGTGACGGCGTGAGATGACGGCGCGGGCGATCCGGGGGCATCCCCCGGATCGTTCAGAACCACAGGCGCAGCCCGGCCATCGGCCCCCACAGGTCAGCGGAGCCGATGCGCAGCCAGTCCCAGCCGACGAACGCCTCCACCGCGCGGATCTGCACGCCGGCGCTGGCGCGCAGGCGCATGGCGAACGCCTCCTTCATCGTCCCCAGCTCCATCGACGCCGAAACCACCAGCGGACGGACGGGGAACACGTCGGCCGAGTACAGGAAGTTGAAGCCGCCGCGCGTCCGGCCGTCGCCGAACATCAGGCGGCCGCCGAGGCCGGCGTGCATCTGCATCCACTCGCATTCGGCGAAGCGGTACGTCAGGGCCACGTCGCCGAACATCAACTGGTCGGACCGCCCGCAGCCGCACCGCTCCAGGTAGTGGTCGAGGTTCGCGGCCACGCCGAAGCGGGTCGAGCTGTCGAGCAGCAGGCGTCCGCCGACCCGGTTCAGCCCCTGGAAGTCGTTGCCCTCCTCGACGGCGAAACGCACCGCCCACGGCTTGGCCGGCTCCTGGGCGGAGAAGAGAAGGTAATTCGTGCCTTCCGACGAGTACGGCGCTCCGGGGAAGGATGCTATCGGCTGGAGGTGGCGTTCGAGCAGCTTCGGGGGCAGCCAGAAGGGGAAGCCCACCGCCGTGACCAGGCCGAGGCCGATCATGCTCCCGACGCCGTCCTCCCCGTGATCGCAGGAAGGGGCGAAGAGGCCCTCCAGGATGCCGCCCAGGATCGCGCCGAGGATGGAGTCGTCATCGTCGGACTTCGACGACTTCCCGGAGGACGAGGAGGGCTTACCGTCGGCGGCTTGCCGCGCCTCGGCGAGGACGCCCTGGGCCGGCGCCGGCAGCGCCAGGACGAGGGCGGACAGGACGGCCAACGTGCGGACCATGAGCGGGCCTCCGTCAGAACCACAGGCGCAGGCCGGCCATCGGGCCGTGCAGATCGACGCCGCCGATACGC
The DNA here is from genome assembly GCA_964630925.1 of uncultured Alcaligenaceae bacterium. Taxonomy (GTDB): domain Bacteria; phylum Planctomycetota; class Planctomycetia; order Gemmatales; family Gemmataceae; genus RGDT01. The sequence goes on along the minus strand of CAZVZK010000219.1, from coordinate 9,931 downwards.
AGCCAGTCGTAGCCGACGAACGCCTCCGCCCGATGCCACTGCGCCCCCACCGTCGCCCGGAGTCGAAGCGTGAACGCCTCGTTGAGGTGCCCGGCCTCGGCGGAGGCCGACACGACCACCGGCTCGACGGGGAAGACGTCGGCGGAGTAGAGGAAGTTGAACCCGCCGCGCGTCGTGCCGGCGCTGAACATGCCGCGGCCGCCGAGGCCGGCGTGCATCTGCATGAGAGGGCTCTGGGCGATGCGGTAAGTGACGGCGAGGTCGGTGAGGGTCAGCACGTCGGTTCGTCCGTCGGGCAGTCGCTCCGTGAAGTGGTCCCAGTTGGCCGTGACCCCGACCCGCCCGTGGTTGTCGAACCACGCGCGGCCGCCGAGGCGGTTGACGCCGTCGCCGCGGCTGCCGTCCTCCAGGCCGGCGCGGAGGCCCCACATCTTGAGGTAATCGTGGTCGAAGGGCGAGGCGCCCTCGGGGTTGTGGCGTCCGGAGCGCGAGGGCCGGGCGTAGCCGGAATCGGCCAGGGCATAGGGGTGGGCGGGGAAGTAGACGTTGTGGACGTTGTCCTCGGCCAAAACGGACGGCATCCAGAGCGGGCTGGCGACGACACCGCCGGCCAACAACCCCGCCAACGCCAACGCGCCGAGGCCGGTGAGGGCGTCGCCCTCGTCACCGAGGGCCGTTTCGCTCCAGATCGCGGAGGCCGAGGTAGAGATGCCCGACGTGACGGGCGCGAGCGAGAGCGGCTTGCCGTAGGTGGCGAGCCGCGCCCGCCCGAGCAGCCCCTGCCCGTGGGCGCCGGCCGTCACGCCGAGGACCCCCAGCACCGCGAGAAAGCGGACCATGGGCGAAACCCCCACTTTGAGTGGATCCCGCCATAGCGTCCGCCGCCGACAGGTGCAAGCCCAGCCGGGCCGTGTCGGCCCCGGCCCTGGATCAGGCACTCACGGCTTCATCGCCTTGATCCAGTCGGCGATCAGCTTCGCCCCCTTCTCGTCCACCACGCGCGAGCCGATGTGCGGCATCCGCCCCAGGCCGGTGAGCGTCATCCGCCTGTGGATCACCGAACGCTCCGGCGACCCCGGCACGATCAACGCCGGGTCCTTCAGCTCGAACGTCCCGTGCTGCGGCTTCACGCCCACCACGCCCAGCTTGTCCAACGGCAGCGTGTGGATGAGCTGGAACTCCGCGTTGCCGCCGCCCCACTTGATGTGGCAGTGGGCGCAGTTCGCCTGGAGGTACGACCGCGCCCGCAGATCCAGCTTCGCCTTCTCGTCGTGCGGCTCGGCCAGCCGCGCCCACTTCTCCGGCGTCGCCGGCACCGGCTTCGTGAACAGCCCCATTTCCTCCCACGCCGTGATCTGGTTCACGCCGCCGTGGTTGCGGTTGAGCTGCTGCGTGTTCAGCCCCAGCGCGTACTTCGCCGGCGTCGTGTGGCACAGGGTGCATTCCGTCCGGCTCGGGAACCGCCAGTTGACCTCGCCCGCGCCCGTCTTGATCTTGCGGTCGGCCCCCTTGGCCTCCAGCAGCTCGGCGTCGGTCTGGTCGTCGTTCCACACGTAGGTGTAGCCGCGCCAGTAGGCGTCGCCGATCTCCTCGTTGCCGCCGAGCTGGTCGTAGTGGAAGATGCGCGTCTCCAGACGCTTGCCGCCCAAAAAGAACGTCTTCACCGTCACCGTGCCGTCCGGGAAGCGCCAGCCGCGCGGCGCCCCCGGCGACGGCTGCGGGTACTCGACGGCGTCGAAGGCGATCTTGCCCTCGCCGGGGATGGCCAGGTAACGCTCCTTCGTCGCGCCGTCGGACCACAGCTCGGAGTTGACCGAGTAGGGGATCAGGCCCGGCGCCGGCGTGTGGTCCTTCGTGGAGGCGAACAGCCCCGTCTCGCTCAGCTTGCGCGGGAAGACGTTCTTCTCCTTCACTGGCGGCGCCTTGGCGAGCTGCCAGAGCTGGCCACCCATCCAATCGACCATGTACAGCTCGCCCTTGTGGTCCTCGCCCCAGGCGACGATCCGCAGCGAGCTGTCGTACAGCTCCTGATGCTCGCTGACCTTCTTGCCGTCGTGGCGGAACGACCAGATGCGCCCGCTGTCGAAGTCGCCGTAGATGTACGCGCCGGCCAGCTCCTTCAGACGCTTGCCGCGGTAGACGTAGCCGCCGGTGAGCGAGCGGAAGTCGGCGTGGTCATGCTCGACGATCGGCTTGAGGATGGGCGTCGGCCCCTTCTTGCGGTCGGGGCGGAACGGGTGGTTCCCCTCCTGCACGCTCCAGCCGTAGTTGCCGCCCTTCTCGATCTTGTACACCATCTCCCACAGGTCCTGCCCGACCTCGCCGGCCCACAGGTCCGTCCCCGCCCGGTCGAAGCTGAACTTCCACGCCTGACGCAGGCCGTAGGCCCAGATCTCGCCGCGCGCCCCCTCGGTCTTCACGAACGGGTTGTCCTTGGGGATGGCGTAGCCCTTGCCCTCGGGGGCGCCGTCCACGTCGATGCGCAGCATGGACGCGAGCAGGTCGCTGATGTCCTGGCCGGTCTGCAGGCTGTCGGCGATGCCGCTGCCGTCGCCGGTGACGATGTACAGCATGCCGTCGGGCCCGAACCGGAGGCAGCCGCCGTTGTGCCCGCCGTTGGGCCACTCGATGATCACCTTCTCGCTCTTGATGTCGGCCACGGGCTTCTCACCCTTGGCCGTGAAGCGCGAGACGCGCGTGCCGGTGGGCGTCTCCTTCGACCCGTCGGGGATGTAGGTGACGTAGAAGTAGCCGTTCTTGTCGAACTTCGGGTGGAACGTCAATCCGTACACGGTCTTCTTCAGGTCGATGACGAGGTCGCCCTTCTCGACGCCGGGGCCGGGGACGAACGAGAAGATCTTGCCGGGGCGCTCGGCGACGAAGAGGCGTTCGGTGCCCGGCGCGGCAGTCAGCTCGAGCGGCTCGAAGAACTTGAGCCTGGGGAACGCCAGCTCGACCTTGTAGGGCGCCGGCGGCTCGGGCGAGCCTTTGACCTTGGAGGTGGTCCACAGGACGCGCTTCTTCGCCTCGGGCTTGTCGGCGTGAGAGGTCGAGTGCCAGAGGAAGGCGGCGAGCGCGACGGCGCCGGCCACGGAGAGGGTGATCTTCCACGCGCGCATGGGTGCGGTTCCCGGATGGAGAGTCGGAGGTGTGCCCGTGAAGGCTACGATACCGGGCGCGTCGCGAAAGGGAAGCGGCCACTTCGCGGGCCCCGATGAGGTCGGGCGGAGGGCAACCGCCGCAGGGGCAGCCGTTCGGCACGCTATTTTCAAGGGGAGAAGGGCCGCCCGAAAGGCACTCGCGGCGCCCGCCCAGGGCGCGGCGCAGCCGTATTCGCACCGCCGGGGCGTGGGCCGAGACACGCCCATGATCCCGGCGGAATGGGCTGATTCGATCCCGCTCCGCGGGGGAGGGGGGATCGAGGTCAATGTATTCGACAAGGAGTATCCGGATGATGAGCATCTCGAAGTGGGCCGCCGCCGCCGCCGTCGTCGCCGTTTTCGCGGGGCAGGCCTCGGCCGCCCAGGTCGGTGCCGGCACGGTCAAGTCCATCAACGCCGACAAGAAGTCCTTCGTGATCACCGACTCGGACAGCAAGGACTGGACGATCTCGTTCGCCGACGACACGGTGGTGAACCGTGGCGGCAAGGAGGGCAAGGCCGACCTGAAGGCGGGCGACGTGGTTCACGTGTGCTTCGAGAAGGGCCTGACGACCCGGACGGCCCACTACATCCTCGTCAAGGAGGGCGACGCCAAGAACAGCATGCTGATGACCGCGAAGGTGAAGTCCTACGACAAGGAGAAGAAGGAGCTGGTCGTCACGGACGATGAGCGCAAGGACCACACCTACGCCTCGGCCGACGCCAAGGTGCGTCTCAACAAGGAGGACAGCAGGGCCGACGAGATCAAGATCGGCGACACCGCCCTCCTCATCCTCAACAACGAGGACGGCAAGTCCACCCTCAAGCACGTGATGATCACCCGCAAGTGACCGGCCACGACGCCGGTTGAACTCCAGGCCGTGTCGGCCGATCACCTCGGGTGGTCGGCCGGCACGGCCTTTTTTCCGTCGTGGATGGATCGCCTCATGCCGGACGTTCACCCGACGCCTCCTCCCCGAGGGAGAAGTTTCCCATCGGGGACCCGTTCCAGCCACGGGTCGGAATTGGACAGAAGTAGACAGGGGTAGGTGGCCGGCGGGGCGAATTGCTTTTCATTTCAGCCCCCCTCACACCCCCTTGAAATGCAAATTCTGCCGGGAATTTGCGTTTCAGGGCCGGTGGTCAGACCGCCGGCTCTCGCGTCGTGGCTACCACCCCGTCTAATTCTGTCCAATTCCAGATATCATGTGAACCGGGTTACCCCACCGGCCCGGGCCACCAACGAACCTGCCGCCCATCTCGGAGGGGCGGTGAGTGAGCCGAAGCGCAACCTCGGGCAATCCAATGCCCCAGTCAGAAGAATGACCCCTTCCTCTGCTCATGCTCCATCCCGTTCGTGAACCCGTCGGTGATCAGCAGGCAGAACCGTGCGCCCTTCGCCTCGGCCTTGCGCAGGGCGTCGATCACGAGGTCCAGCTCCGCGGAGAGAGGGCCGGGCTCCGGCAGGCACCGACGAATCGTCTCGAATGTCCGCAGCCCGTCCGCCGGGTCGTGCCACGTCATCGCCTCGCCGCGCCACTCGTCATCGAAGCCGAACGAGGAGACGGTGCGGACGCCGTTCTCGCCGGCGAGGCGGTCCAGCTCGGGACACAGGCGGGAGATGGTGGCCCCATGCCCGTAGGTGTGGAGGTCACCCACCCTGCGGTCGAAGTAAGGTGCGATCCCGTATGGCGGGTCATACAGGATGGCCGCCGCGAAGTAGAGGGCCAGGAGCGCGATCATCGCCCCCTGCCCCAGGAGCGCCCAAAAGGCCGGTGGCCAGAGGATCAGGCCGGCGGCGGGGATGCCGAGGAGGATGCAGGCCATCACGACGCAACCGGCCCGGCCCTGTTCGCGGAGCCAGAAGTACGGCCCCTTCGGCTCCTCACCCGTGAACCACCACGCCCAGGCGATCAACACCCCCTGCATCGGCAGGCGCGCCCACAACAGCCACGGCGGGATGCTCGGGAACAGCTCGGGGTGCAGGGCCATGTGGACGTTGGCGGGGAACACGGCGACGAGCAGGAGAATGAGGCACCAGGCGGCGAAGATGCGGCATCCGGGCGACAGGAGCAGCCCGCCGAGGAGCAGTTCGATCACGCCGCTGGCGAGGACCAGCTCCAGGTGCCAGGGGATGTAGGGCGGCATCGCCCGCAGGAAGACGTCGGGCCGGGCGAGGTGCAAGGTACCCGCCCCGATGAACAGCGCCGCCAGCAGCCATTTCATCACGGCCTTCAAGGTGGCGTGCCTCCACGTTCGAACGGATGTTACCGGCGAGGTGGTCAAGTCGGTGCTGGCGTGATTTCCATTCGAGCGACCTCAGGCATCCGAGATGACGACGAGGGCAGGGTCGAAGTGGATACCGTGTGCCCACCAACAATCGGACCGCTCGGTGCCGACCTCGTGCCCGTTGGCGCAGACACGGTTGATGCCGTCACAGCCGTCACGGCCGCAGCAGCCGTTGTGACGACGCGGGTCGGGGTGATGTGCCGTGTTGAGCAAGTCGCCGAGGTTGGCCACCCACTCCCCGGCGGGGTAGTAGTCGCCAGGCGAGAGGCAATAGAAGCCCGACGGGATGATTGGCTCCCCATCCGTCCGGGAGAGCGCCGCCGGGGCCGCGAGGCGGCACAGCGGGGTGGTAAGGGCGATCTTACAGGCGGCGCAGCGGATCACCATGCGGCCATCCGGCTCGGCGGATTTACGGTCGATCATCCCAGGCGACCCCTTCGAGATTGCCGGCGGGTTGCCCGCCCCGCCGCCCTGCGGTTACCCCCTCACCTTGACGGCACGGGCCGCGCCGGCCTACGATGGCCCGGACACGAAGGAGCCGAATCCATGACTGCACTTTACCAGAGCCCGTTCCACCGCCACAAGACCCGCGAGGTCCGCGTCGGGGATGTCGTCGTCGGCGGCGACAACCCCATCTGGGTGCAGTCGATGACCACCACCGACACCCATGACGTGGAGGCCACCGTCCGCGAGATCCACCAGATGGAGGAGGCCGGCTGCGAATTGGTGCGCGTCACGGTGCCCAAGGCCGAGGACGCCCGCATCCTCTCCGAGATCAAATCGCGCATCAAGCTCCCGCTCATCTGCGACATCCACTTCGACTACAAGATGGCGTTGGCCGCCCTCGACCACCCCATCGACAAGATCCGCATCAACCCCGGCAACGTGGGCGGCATCGACCGTTTCCGCCAGGTCCTTCGCAAGTGCAAGGACAAGGGCGTCTCCATGCGGATCGGCGTCAACGCCGGCTCGCTGGAACGCGAGTTCGCCATGAAGTACGGCTTCCCCTGCCCGCCGGCGATGGTCGATTCCGCCCTGCGCTACATCGAGATCGCCGAGAGCGAGGGCTACCGCGACATCATCGTCTCCCTCAAGTCCAGCGACGTGATGACCGCCGTCGAGGCCTACCGCCTCTACGCGAAGCAGTGCGACTACCCGACGCACATCGGCATCACCGAGGCCGGCCAGCCGCCCTACGCCATCACCAAGTCCGCCGCCGGCCTGGCCCCGCTCCTCGTGGACGGCATCGGCGACACGATCCGCATCAGCCTGTTGGCCGAGAAGCGCATCGAGGTGGAGGCGGCGTTCGACATCCTGCAGGCGACGGGCCGCCGCGTCCGCAAGCCGGAGCTGATCGCGTGCCCGACGTGCGGCCGGCTGGAGATCGACCTGACGAAGATCATGAACGAATTGCAGGCGCGGATGGGAGGGCGCAAGGTGCCGATCAAGGTGAGCGTGCTGGGCTGCATCGTGAACGGCCCCGGCGAGGCGAAGGAGGCCGACCTGGGCATCGCCGCCGGCAAGGGCAAGGGCGTCATCTTCAAGCGCGGCGAGATCATCCGCCACGTCCTGGAGGCCGAGATGGTGGATGCGTTGATCGAGGAGATCGACAAGTGGGAGGCCGAGGAGGCCGAGGCCGGCACGTTGAAGCGCGAGAAGTCGGCGACGGACGGCAAGCGGCACCGGCTGCCGGTGGTGATGGGGTGATAGAATCCCCTCGGGTGCAATAACGGGCCTCGAATCCCCGCGGGTGGAGGCGTTGCCGATGTCCTGCGTCCGTCTCACGGCGGTTCTGCTCGCGGCGGCCGCGCTCGGCTTCGCCCCTGCGCCGTTCCTCGTCAAGCCCCCCTGGAAACCGCCCGCCAGGCCCCTCGAAGCCCTCATGGGCGACTGGCAAGACCCGTCCCGGCCCTTGACGGTGGTGAGCATCACGCCGAAGGAATTCACCTATCGTAGGTCCGATGGACAGAACATCGTCTACAACCTCACCCTCGACGTGAGCCAATCGCCGTTCAGGTACGACATCCGCCTGGGCGTGGCCAACTTCGTGGGCATCTGGAAGATCGAGGGCGACAAGCTCACCCTGCACTACCTCAGCGAGCAGAGGGGCCTCCCCGACAGTGGCAGGCCGAAGTCGTTCGAGTCGCCAATAACCGAGGTCTACGTCCGCAAGGATCCGAAGAAGTAGCCGCCCGACGGCCACGCGGTGCGGCCTGCCGGCATTCCAGGATGGCGCGAACGGCGGTATCATGTGGCGATCACGCCTCGCCGCGTCGAGGGAGGAATCATGAGCACTATCCTGACACCACCCGCCGCCCCCCCGGCTGCCCCACACACCGGCCGGCCGGCCTCCGTGCGATCCATGCCGATCCGGCTGAACGAGCGCGTTACAATCCCCGCCTCGGTTGTGGATCACGATTCGTTCCGTGAGTGGGCGAGGTCGGACGACTTCCCCGAGAAACTGCGGGCCTCTTGGATCGACGGCACCCTTTGGGTGGATCTCGACATGGAGCAGCTCTACACGCACGGGCGCGTCAAGAACATCATCTGCTCCGTCCTCATGCCCCTGGCCGACACCCTCGGGGCAGGCGAGTACATCGGCGACGGGATGCTTTTGACATTGCTCAACCCGCCGCTGACCACCGGCTCGGACGGGCTGTTCGTGTTCTTCGACTCGATCCGTTCTGGGAGAATCACGACGGTCCCGAACACGCGGGGCATCGGGCACGTCGAGATCATCGGCGCCCCCGACATGGTGCTGGAGGTGGTTAGCGACTGGTCCGTCGAGAAGGATCTGGTGCGCCTGACGGCAGCCTACCTACAGGCCGGCGTCTGTGAGTATTGGCGGGTGGATGTGCGGGCAGGCCTGTTGTTCGAGATCCTCCGCAATGACGGCTCGGCTTGGCAGCCGACGCAGACCCCCGACGGGTGGTGGCGTTCCGCCATCTTCGGACGCGAATTCCGCCTGCGTCAGGAGCCCAACCCGCTGGGGCACGTCAAGTATTTCCTCGACATGCGTTGACCCGTTCACGATCCCGGCGAGATCACCCACCCGACAAGGCGGCCGAGCCGCCAGCGCCACGTCTCGACGAAACCCCCAGCACAGCCGCATTCGTGGAATTCGACGGCGATGACCCGGCCGCCCGCATCGATGCCGAGAAGCAGATGCCCCGCGTCGTCATCCCAGACGGCGCTCCTCGCCAGATCCGGCATCATGGCCCAACCTTTGCCCGGGTCGAGGATGATCAGATTCCTCGGCCCCGTGACGTAAGACCCCGGCGGCCTGCCGATGATCGCCTCGGCTTCCGCGAGGCTCATGCCCACACGGAGGTCTTCTGCTGCCGCCTTCGTGAATCCCACCGCCCGTGGGTGGCAAAGGCCGATCCCGACGCCGACGGCAGCCAGAGACACCGTCAGCATCGCGAGCAGAGGCCTCACCATGACGGCCTCCCCTCCGCAGGATACCAGGACGGCCCCGCCCGTGGAAGATGCCACCGGCTGACATCGCATCCCGCACCCCATCGACGGTACAATCCGCCGTATGGAGCGTCTACAGGGCACCGTCGAGCGCGTCACCTTCCACAACCCCGACACGGGGCACTCCGTCCTGCGCGTCCTCACACGCGCCCGCCGCGGCGTCGTCACCGTCGTCGGCAAGGCCCTCGGTGTCACCGCCGGCGAGGCCATCTCCGCCAACGGCTCCTGGATCTTCGACCCCCAGTACGGCGAGCAGTTCAAGGCCGACGAGGTCGCCCTCCAGCCCCCATCCTCCGCCGAGGGCATCGAGAAGTACCTCGCCTCCGGCCTCGTCAAGGGAATCGGCCCGGCTTACGCGAAGAAGATCGTTAGTGTCTTCGGCGAACGCACCCTCCAGGTCATCGACGAGAGCCCGTCCTTCCTCAAGGAGGTCAAGGGCATCGGCCCTCAACGGATCTCGAAGATCCGCGAGTCGTGGCGGCAGCAGAAGGCCGTCCGCGACATCATGGTCTTCCTCCAGGGCCACGGCCTCGGCACCCAGAAGGCCGTCCGCATCTACAAGACCTACGGCGACCGCTCCGTCGAGACGGTGAAGGAAGACCCTTATCGCCTCGCCGCCGACGTGTGGGGCATCGGCTTCCACACCGCCGACGAGCTTGGCCAGCGCATGGGCATCGAGAAGTCCTCGCCCCGCCGCGCCAAGGCCGCCCTCCGCCACACCCTCCAGTCCGCCGGCCAGGAGATGGGCCACGTCTGCCTGCCGCAGGACGCCGCCGTCGCGATGGCGCTCCAGAAGGTCGAGGGCCTGCCCGAGCCGGCCATCTGGGACGCCATCGAGGCGCTGCGGCAGGAGGGCGAGCTGGTCCGCGAGCCGGGCGACCCGCCGCACCTGTACCTCAAACCCGTCTTCCTCGCCGAGCTGGGCATCGCGCGTTCGGTGAAGCGATTGCAGGCGGGGGAGCATCCACTGGGGGCTACCTCACCCCCTAACCCCCTCTCCGAAGCGGAGAGGGGGGATCGCAAGA
>CAZVZK010000218.1:0-13112 GCA_964630925.1 uncultured Alcaligenaceae bacterium | reverse complement strand
GCGGTGGCGGCGGCCGGGGCGGCTACGGCGGCGGTGGCGGCGGCGGCGGTGGCCGTCGCGGCGGTTACTGACCGATGAGGCACGGCGTGCCGGCGCACGGGCGTCGGCCGCCGGTTGGCCGCGCCGCCTCGTGCGTCGCGTGGGTGGTATTTCGCCCGGTGCCGGCAGGCGGGAGGCGACGATGCGCGAGACGCGGCGGGCATTGATCTGGGTGGTGTATCGGATGGCGGTACAGGGCAAGCCCGAGGGGGTGAGCGCCGTCTGCGAGCAGGGCGAGTGGGAGATCATGGAGCGCGACCGGCCCGGGCACCACACGCTGGTGAAGGGCGGGATCACGAGCGAGGCCGAGGCGGAGGCGCTGGCGAGGTCGACCTCCGGCTACGCCCCCCCGGGCCCGAAGTCGGCCAAGGCCAAGGCGCCGGTGAAGCCGGTGAAGCGGGGCGCGTCCTCGACGCCGCTGCTCGGCCCGGGCGTGGCGCGGCCCAAGAAGTGACGGCCGGCTGACCGCGAGGCATCACCCGGCACGCCAGGCTGGCAGGTGACCGAGCGCTGAACGGCACAGGCGGCGAGCCGCCTGTGTTCAAGACACTTCGCCCCACGATGGCAACGACACGCTCGACGCCATCTCATCTCGTCGATCAGCCAAACAGCATCGTCTCCTCGTCCCACAGCCGCCGCCGAGCGCCAGATCGGAGCGGCCACGCACCCGGTACACGCCCACCCCTTCGGGGCCCTCGCCGATACGGACGCCTGCGCTCAAGTGCAGGTGTAGCTCCATTGGGTGCTTGCCCGGAAGCACCTGCCCCTGGAGCATCGCACATTCCGAGCCAGTCCTCGTCAAGCCAGGCGGGACCTGAGCCCCGGGAGTACCACGAGCCGCGCACGGCCCATCGCGGCCTCCTTGTCGGGGCCGGGGGGGCCGCAGCCGCAATTCCTGCCGCACCCCATCTTCTGGCCCGGCTTGTTCGGCTTCTGCCTGGCGATCATGTCCCTGTCCAGCGATGCGATGGTCATCTTGCCCACGATGTCGTCCTCGTGGCTCTGGTAGGCGGGGTTAATGATCTTGCGTTTCTTCTTGTAGGCGAGGACGGCGGCGGCGGTCGAGGTGCCGTAGCGTTTGGCGTCGAGGTCCGCCCGGCTGATCGTCAGGCCGTCGAGGTCCATCAGCGCCACCTGGATCTTGCCGACGTGCTCGCCCAGGGCCCCGTGCGTCACGTGGGAGGCGTCCAGCACCAGGCAGGCGTTCAGCTTGGCGTCATCCCGGAAGAGGTGAGATTTCAGGACCATCGCGTTCCCCCTAGTCTCGTTGCATGGGACGTCGGAGCCGCCTCGGCGCTCAGGGGCCGCGGCCGGACGGGTTGATCGTGTTGATCTCGTCCGCGGCCAAAAGAAGGCCACCCCGCACCCCGCGGAACATGAGTTTGTCCTCGCTCCCGCCCTCGCGGTCGTGGAGGCCGAGGCCGTGGCCGAGCTCATGCCCGAACAATTGGGTCGCGCCGTCCGAGGGGAAGGCGCGGCCGTCATCGACGAACGACCGGCCGGCGCCCGTCAGGCCGGCGGCCGTGGTGCCCGGCTTCGTGCTGTCCTCGACGTTCCAGGCACAGTAAAGGAAGAGGTCCGCGACGGCCGCCGGGGTCGCCTTGATGATGTCGGCCATCTGCTGGTCGAGGAGGAGGGGGTCCTGGAGGTCCTTCGGCACCAGCATGTCCACGGGGGCGGCCCGCCGCAGGTCGATGTTCGCCTGATCGAGGAACAGGGTGGCGACGAGCCCCAGGATGCCCACGGCGTCTGCCTTCGGCCGGGTGGTGGTGCGGCGGATGTCGCGCAGCATGAAGACGGCGACCCGCTTCGTGATCCTGGACTTGACGCTGACACGCACCGAATGCCCGACGGTGCCCTTGCCGTCGTGGATGACCAGCACGGCCGCCCCCACGGACTCGCCGTGGAGGGTGAACGTGACGAAGGACCCCTTCGGGATGACCAGCTCGCCGGGGTGGGTTGTCGAAGAGCGGATGACGGCCCCCGAGAAGTCCTTGAGCCTCAGGACGCCCGGCGTCGTCGTGCCCAACAGCCAGTCCTTGGCGTCGGTCACGACGGCGATGTTCCGGCCCTGGCCTACCGGCACCATCTGGAACGCCGCGCCCGGGAAATCCATCTCGAATCCATCCCGCGGCGTGGTGTTCCCGACCACGGGCTTGAAGAAGACGGCCCCCATGCCGCACCTCACTTTCATGGTTGACCTGTCGTCCAGGCATCATTCTATGGTTTTGCCGTGCCCGTGGAGTGGGGGGGCGGTGGGCGTGCCCCGCCCGGGCCCGGCGTGGGCCCGCGAACGGGCGCTTGAAGCAAGCACGCCGGGGGCGTACCCTACGACGGCATGCAGCCCGACGAAACCCTGCGCCGCGGCCTGGCCCGCGCCCCGCTGGTGCCCGTGGCCCTCGCCTTCACCGCGGGGGTCGTCCTCGCGCGGGCCTTCGCCCTGCCCTTCTTCCCCTGCGCCCTCACCGGCGTCGGCTTCCTCGTCGGCTTCGCCACGGCACCGGCGACGCGGGTCGGGTTGATGCACCTCCTCGCCGCCGTCGGCTGCGCCGGGGCCGCCCTCTTCGCCCGCACCACGCTCGTCGCCGATACCGACATCGCCTGGAAGGCCGGGACGCTGCCCGTGCCCGTCATCGTGCGCGGTACGCTGGAGGACGAGCCGCGGCGCATGCCGGCGCCCGCCAACCCCGATCCGCTCCTGTCGCAAACAGAAGGCGCCGGCGGCACCGCCGTCCTGCGGCTGCGCGCCCTCGTCACGCCGCACGGCGAGGAGCCGATCTCCGGACGCGCCCGCCTCAATGTGGCGGCGACGCCTGGCATGAAGGCCGATGAGCTGTTCGCCGGGATGCACGCCGGGGACGAGGTCGAGGTGGCCGCCCGCCTGGAGGCGGCCCGCACGCCGAGCAACCCCGGCGAGGGCGTCCGCAACACGCTCCCCATCCTCCGCGCCCGCCCAGGCGCCGTGCATCTCCATCGGCGGCAATGGCACCTCTCCGCCGCGGGGTGGATCGGCGTGGCGCGGGCGAACGCCCACGCGGCGCTGGAGGGCTCCCTCCCCGACGGGACGAGCGCCCTCGCCCGCGCGCTCGTCCTCGGGGAGGGAGCGCCGATGCAGCGCTCCGAGTGGGGCAAGTACGTCCGCACCGGCGTCATCCACGTCCTGGCCATCTCCGGGCAGCATCTCGTGATCGTCGGGCTGTTCCTGTGGGTCGCGTTCCGGGCCGTCGGCATCCGCCAGGCGCATGCCGCCCTCCTGGTCGCCGGCGTCCTGCTGGCGTACGCGCTCGTCACCGGCGGACGCCCGCCGGCGATGCGTGCCGCCGCCGTCGCCTGCGCCGCCGGCGTGGCCCTCGCCCTGCACAGGCCCGGCGCCGCGGTCAACCTCTTCGCCCTGTCGTGGCTCGTCGTCGGCGTCCTGCACCCACCGGACCTCTTCGACACCGGGTGCCAGCTCTCGTTCTGGGCCGTCGCGTGCCTCACCTGGGCCGCCCAGCCTCTGGTGCGTGTCGAGCAAGACCCGCTCGACAAGGTGATCGCCGACGCGCGGCCGTGGCACCGGCGTCTGGCCTACTACGCCGCCGGGCAGACGTGGCAGGCGTATCAGGTGTGCCTCGTGATGTGGCTGGCCATCACGCCGCTGGTGTCGTGGCACACGGGGATGGCGGCCCCGGCGGCGCTGCTCATCGGGCCGCCCCTGGCGCTGTTGGCGTCGCTGGCGCTGTTCGCCGGGCTGGCGGCGCTGGCGCTATCATGGTGGCCTGCGGCCGCGGCCCTGGCAGGGTGGTGTGTGCACTGGCCGCTCGTCGGCTGCGAGGCGCTGGTTGACCTGGCCGACGCGTGGCAGACGCACCTCCGGCACGGGCCCATCCCCGGCTGGTGGGTGGCCGTTCTCCTCGGCGGCATCGCGCTGTTCGCGGTGTTCCCGCGGCGGGCGGCGTGGCCGGTGCTGGCGGCCGTGGCGTGGGTGGGTGTCCTGTTCGTCTGGTGGGGCGTGCCGGCGGGGGTGCCGGCGATGCGTGTCACCTTCGCCGACGTGGGCCACGGGGGCTGCACCCTGATCGAATTCCCGGACGGGAGGTCGGTGTTGTACGACGCGGGGAGCCTGCGGGGCGGCCCGGGCGCGGCGGCAGCCGCCGTGCCGTTCCTGCACTCGCGCGGGGTGCGCCGGCTGGACGCGGTGATCCTCTCGCACGCGGACCTCGATCACTTCAACGGCCTGTCGGGCCTGCTCGACCATTTCGGGATCGGGCGCGTCCTCTGCTCGGATTCCTTCGCCGACAAGAAGACCGCCGCCGTGGCGTACACCCTGGCGGCGCTGGCGCGGCGCGGCGTGCCGGTGTCGCACGTGGCAGCCGGGGACCGGCTGGAGGCGGACGGCGCCACGCTCGACATCCTGCACCCGCCGGCGGGGTGGCCGGCGTCGAGCGAGAACGCCCGCAGCGTGGTCGTCGAGGTGCGGCACGCGGGCCACTCGGTGCTGCTGACGGGCGACCTGGAGGCGGAGGGGCTGGACCGGGTGATCCGTCTGCCGCGGCGCGAGGCGTCGGTGATGCAGGTGCCGCACCACGGCAGCGTGCGTGTCGATGTGCCGGCGCTGGCGGCGTGGTGCCGTCCGGGGCTGGCGGTGTCGTGCCAGGGGGCGCCGCGATCCGCGAAGCGGTGGGAGCTGGCGTGCCCGGTGTGGACGACGTGGGAGGCCGGCGCGGTGACGCTCACCTGGGGCCCGGGCCTCACCGCCGGGGGGCACCGGGGCGGTCGGCTGGAGGGGATCGGTCCGCGCTGAAAACGGGAGGGCCGCGCGATGTTCAAGTGGGTCTGCCTCGCCGTCGGGTCGCTGTTCCTGATCGCCCTGCTGTGGATGGTGAACGACATACGCCTGCACGTCGCGCGGTCGGCGGCGATCGTGACCGAGGCCGGCGTGACGATCAACGACAACCTGCCCGTGGTGGTGGAGCGGACGCGGAAGACGACGGAGGTCGTCTCGGAGAATCTGCCCGGCGTGCTGGAACGCGCCCAGGTGTCGGCGGAGGTGCTGGCCGAGCTGGCGGAGGACATCCGCCAGCTGAAGGACCTGGCGGGGGCGGGCAAGGAGCGTGACAGGAACCTGGTCGCCTACGCCGACAGCCTGCTGAACGCCATCGAGAAGACGGGCGGCAGGATCGGCGTGAGCAAGACCTTCTCGCTGAGCAAGAGCAGCATCAAGGATACGCGGCCGGTGTCGGAGTGGGTGGCGGACGCGCGGAAGGAGGCGCTATTCTGGATGCTGCTGGTCTCGACCAAGAAGGACATGGCGGTGAAGCTGGCAAAGACGAAGCTCGGCTTCAACTGGCTGATCGAGGTGCCGGGCAAGCAGCCGGAGCGCCTGCTGGACTGGATGAAGGCCAACCACCCCGAGACGAGGGACCTCAAATGGTGAGCAATGAAGAGCGGTTCGTGGTGGTGCGGACCTTCACCTGTCCCGCGGAGGCACATCTGGCGAAGAACCTGCTCGAGGAGGAGGGGATCAGCGTGATCCTCGAGGGGGAGGAGACGGCGGGCACGCTGACCGGCCTGTCCTCCGGGCTGTCGGGTGGGGCGCGGGTGCTGGTGCCGTCGGCGGACGCGGCCAAGGCGGTGGGGATTCTGGCGGACCTGGAAGCGCGGATCGAGCTGCCGGGGGACTGGGAGCATGAGGCGACGCGCGGGTACGTCTGCCTCCTGTGCGGGGAGCCGGTGGAGGAGGGGCGGGCCGAGTGCCCGGCCTGTCGGACGCCGTGCGAGTCGATCGTCCCGGCGGTGCGCGTGGGGCGGCCCGTGCCGCCGCCGGGGGACGACGCCATCAAGTCCGCCCCGGCGGCGCACGTGACGGCGAAGCCGGCGGGGGAGCAGATGGCCGGTGCGGAGCGTCGTCCGGGGCCTGGGTGCCTGTGGGCGCTGGGCTGGCTCCTGCCGTTCTGACGGGGTGTCAGGGCCGGAGGCCGGGGATCCGCGTCACTTCTTCTTCGTCAGCTTCTTCAGCTCGGCCACGATGTCGGGGACCTCGGTGTCATTCACCGACTTGTAGCCGAACCGCGCCACGACCTTGCCCTTGCTCGCGACGATCACGGTCAGGTGGGCGTCGCTGTTGGGGTTCCAGCCCTTGGGGCCGTCCTTGCCGTTGAAGGTCGTCAGCGCCGTCTTCTCGTAGTTGACCGAGGTCTGGATCCGGCCCAGGCGCGTCTTGGCCGCGTCCTCGTCGTCGGTCATGAAGACGGCCACCGCCTGCACGGCCTCGAAGTCGGCGGCGATCTTCTTGTCCAGCTCCTTCATGAACCTGTTCATGGGCCTGTCGAACTTCTCGTTCGGGACGAGCAGGTACACGCTCACCTTGTCCTTGAGGAGGGCGGCGTAGTTGACCGTCTTCTCCTTGTTCGGCCCGGTCACGTCGTACACCTTCAGTTCCGGGACCGCCGCGCCCTTCTCGGGGCCGGAGTCCACGTCGCCTGCCAGCATCAACGCCAAAACCATGCAAGCCTGCATCGCTCAATCCTCCAGGTGAGAGAGTATGGCCCGTGCGGCCAGCCGAGGCTCGTCGGCGGCAGCCACCGCCAGGCCGGCCGCCACACGCCGCGCCCCGGCGGCGGCGACCTCCGCGATGTTGCCGGCGTGGATGCCGCCGATGGCGAAGGCCGGCAGCCCCGTCAGGGCGGACGCCTCGCGGATGAAGGCCAGGCCGGGGAACGTGGCGAAGGACTTGGTGCCGGACGGGAACGTCGGCCCGATGCCAATGTACGACGCGCCGTCCTCGACGGCCCGGCGTACCTGGTCGGCGTCGTGGGTGCTGACGCCGATCAGGGCGTCCGGGCCCAGGATGCGCCGGGCCTCGCGGACGCCGAGGTCGTCCTGGCCGAGGTGGACGCCGTCGGCCTCGGCGAGGCGGGCGATGTCCGGGCGGTCGTTGACGATGAACAGGGCTCCGGCGCGGAGGGTCCAGCGGCGCACGTCCCTGGCGCGGGAGAGGAGGTCCCTGTCGGGGAGTGATTTCTCGCGGAGCTGGAAGACGGACGCGCCTCCGGCCGCCGCCTCCTCGATCGTCCACTCGAGCGACGACTTGCACGACGCCGCCGACAGGAGGACGTACAGCCGCGCGGCGGCCAGGCGCTCGCGCGCTCTGCCCATGAGGGCCGCCGCCTTCTCCAGGGTGTAGGCGCGGTAGCGCAGCGCCTCGACCCGCTCGCCGAGGAGGGGGTGGGCCAGCTTGCCATATTCCTCCAGGCTGCGCAACGCCTCGCCCAGGCGCTTGCCGGCGGCGAGGAGGACGTCGGCCAGGGACGAGCGCACGTACTCGCCCTCGCCGGCGATGGCGGCGCCGACATCGTGGGCCGTGTCCCTGGCTTGCAGCAGCCCTTCCGGCCCCAGCTCGCGGAGGGCCTGGGTCAGCTCGTGTCGGAGTGCCTTGGCCTGGCCGCACAGGTGGGCGTCGTCGAGGACGAAGCGGGCGTGGTCCTCGATGACGCGCAGGGCCTCTCGGGCGCGGTTCGCGGCCGCGTCGAGGATGCGTGAGGTCTCGACGCGCTCCGTCACGTCAGACAGCCTGGGGGCATTCTCCACCACCGGGGCGGGGGGCTTCTGGCTCTCGACGGCGGCCCGGAGGGTGAAGGGGTTAAGCCCGAACGCCGTCAGGCCGTCGCGGGCCGGGGCGTGCTGCGTCAGGACGTGCAGCAGCACGTCGCCGGCCACGGTGCGGCCGCCGGTCAGCTCGAGGGCCAGGACGCGGGCGTCATCCAGCAGCGACGCAAGGGACGACGAGGGCGGCAGCTCGGCGCCCTCGGCGGGGGCGGGCAGGGATCGCATCCACGCGGGCCAGTCCAGCCCGTGGGCGACGGCCAGGGTGGCGGCCTGGCCCTCCTCCTCGGCGAGGAGGGCGGCCAGCAGGTGGAGCGGCCCGGCCTCGGCCGACCCGTGGGCGCGGGCGTACGGGGAGGCGAGGGCCAGGGCACGGGCGACGGCGGGTGTCAAGGGGGGCAGCATGGGGGGAGGATGAAGGAGGAAGGGGGAAGGAGGAAGAGGCGCCCTGAGACAGATCTAGCGAATCAGGGGGGGCCAGGCACGCCGGGCGACCCCGTTCACCCTTCCTGTTTCGTCCTTCACCCTTCCCCGCAGGACCGTCTCGCGCGGCAGGAGGGCGGGCAGGCCCGCGCCATTTCGTCTTGCCACCGGTTCACCTTGAGATCAAGCCCGGCCGATGCTATGGCGGTGCCCGGCTCCGCCTCCATGAATGCGGCCCCGGCCGGGCTTGAACACCCCCCCCGACAAGCCTCCGAGGATGGACCCATGAAAGGCACCTGGTTTTCGGGATGGCGCCTGCCGGCGCGCTTCCTGGGCGCGTTCGCCGCCCCAGGCCTCCTCGCCGTGGGCGGGGCTATCGCCGCCGGTGAGCGGCCGTCCCCGCCCCCGTCCCTGCCGCCCGCCGTCGTGCCGGCTGCCCCGGCGGCGCCGGTCGCCCACGCGGCCGACCTCGCCTCGGCCCGCTCCTCGGCCCTGGAGCGTCAGCCCTCCGTGGCCGCCGCCATCGCCAGCCTGCAGGCGGCGGTGCAGCGGAAGCACGCGCTGGTCAACCTGCGCGTGCCGACGTTCCTGGCGCGTGACCTGCCGATCCGCCGCGAGCAGGCGGAGCACGGGGTCGAGGTGGCGGAGGCCGGGGTCACGCTGGCGCGGATGAACGCCTCGTACTCGGCGACCTTCTGCTACCTCACGTACCTGTACGCCGTCGAGCAGGAGAAGGTGGCGGCGGACGCGATCGAGGGCCTGAGGGAGGTCAAGGGGAAGCTGGAGGGGGACGACGAGGACAAGGACTCGTACGAGCGGCGTTCGGACGTCCTGCTGATCGACGCCTACCTGGGGATCGCGGAGGCGCGGCGGGCGGAGGCGAACATGGGGGCGCAGCGTGCGGCCAGCGCGCTGCGCGAGGCGATGGGCCTGTGCGCCGACGCCCCCCTGGTGATCAAGTGCAAGGCGATGCCCGACGTGTGCCTGCTGCTCGACAAGCGTATCCTCCTCGAGCTGGCGCAGGCGCGGCGGCCGGAGATCACGCAGGCCCGCCTCGGGGCCGACGTGGCCTCCCTGGAGGTGGACGCGCAGGGCAAGCCGGGCTTCTTCGCGTTCCGTGTCAACACGTTCGCCTCCGGCTCGGACCTGCACTCGACGCCGCTGCCGTCAGGGCAGTTCGACCATGACTATCGGCCCGGCGCGACGGGGCCCGAGATGCCCGTGACGATCAACGGCGGTCGCAAGGACCGCGTGGGCATCGCCGAGGCCTACGCCGGGCGCGCCGCCACGGTGGTGGAGCGGACCAAGCTGCTGATCGGGCTGGAGACGGATCAGGCGTTCCTCCGCTGGGCGGAGGCGGACCGCAAGCTCAAGCACTACCGCAAGGCGGTCCTCGCGGCGGAGGAGAGGGCGGAGGAGGCCCGCACGATCTTCCGCAGGCGTGGGCCGACGGACGTGCTGCCGGTGCGCGAGCTGGTGACGGTCGGTGGGCTGGCGTCGCAGGCGCGGGCGGACGCGAACAAGGCGCGTTACGACCTGCTGGTCGGGCTGGCGCAGCTGGAGCGGGTGACCGCCGGCGGGTTCTGCGCCCGCCTCGAGGACGCGCCGGAGCGGCCCGATGACGTGGCGGCGGCGAGGGCCGCCGCACGGGCGATGCAGAAGAAGCGTGACGCGAAGAAGGGCAAGTGAGCGCGGGCAGGCGAGCCGGGGGCCTCGGCCCCCACGGGACACACCACGGAGGAGACGCAGCATGATCGACAACGGGGCGGGGATGACCCGCAGGGGGTTCTGTCGTGCCGGGCTGGCGGGGGCCCTGGGGCTGGCGGCGGGCCGGTCCTGGGGGGCGGGGATGATCCCGCCGAAGGTGAAGATCGGTCTGATCAGCTCGCTGTTCCGGGACGTGTATCAGCCGCTCGTGATGTTCGCGATGGCCCCGTTCAAGTCCTTCCTCGAAGCGCAGATGAAGGTGAAGAGCGAGCTGACCAATGGGGGCCACGCCGTCGAGCTGGGCCGCAAGCTCAAGGACGAGGAGCTGCACCTCGGGGTGTTCCACGGCATCGAGTTCGCGTGGGCGCGGCAGCGATATCCGAACCTGAAGCCGCTGTTCATCGCGGTGAACGTGGAGCCGACCCTGCGGGCGCATCTGATCGTGCGTAAGGCGGACGGGCTCGCCGGGGTCGCCGACCTGCCGAAGCGTTCGCCCATGCGGACCGCCGCGCGCGGGCGTGAGCACTGTTACCTGTTCCTGGAGCGGAGCTGCGTCCGCCCGGGGACCAACCCGTGGGAATACTACAAGATCACCCGCGCCGGGGAGACCTCGGAGAACCTCAGCTCCCTCGCGGCGGGCCGGACCGACTCGGTCCTGGCCGACGGCATCGACTGGGAGCAGTTCAAGGAGGCGAGCCCGGCGAAGGCGGCCAAGCTGACCCCCCTGGCCTCGTCGCAGCCGTTCCCGTGCGCCCTGGTGGGGCACTACGGTGACGTGCTGGACGACGACATGCTGACGAAGTTCCGCATCGGGATGCGTGGTGCGCACAAGACGGAGAAGGGCAAGGAGATGCTCTCGGTGATGCGGATCACGCACTTCGCGAAGGTGCCGGATGACTTCGACGACCAGCTCGCGGCGGCGGCGAAGGCGTACCCGGCGCCGCTGGTGAAGTGATCGGTGGCCCGGCGCTCACGGGCCCGCTCGCCTGAGCCCGCGCGCTGACGGGCGGATTCAGGCTCGGACAGACGAACCACCGCCGGGCCGACGACGGCACGCCCCATCCGACGCGGACTTCGTCGGGAGGGACGGCCGTCGCCGGCCCTGCGGGGCCGCGCGTCATGGATTTGCTCTTGAGCAATTGTCGTGCCGCCCAATGGCACAGGAGAAGGCGGGCGTTGGCCAGCTCCCCGTGGAGCGTGCGTCCCGCCGACTCGCCCACTTCCCGCAGAGCACGCAGGGGATGCGTGCTCTACGGGAAGAAGAGGGCGTCACTGGATCACGACGTTGTCACCCAGCCCGCCGTCGAGGATGTCCAGGCCGGGGCCGCCGACCAGCACGTCGTCGCCGTCGCCGCCGAGCATC
The DNA here is from genome assembly GCA_964630925.1 of uncultured Alcaligenaceae bacterium. Classification (GTDB taxonomy): domain Bacteria; phylum Planctomycetota; class Planctomycetia; order Gemmatales; family Gemmataceae; genus RGDT01. Next base: position 1,996 of record CAZVZK010000218.1, on the reverse strand, counting down.
ACGTCGGCGCCGTCCGAGCCGACCAGGACGTCGTTGCCCTGGCCGCCGTCGGCCAGCAGGTTGATCACGCCGGCGGCCAGGCCGCTGGCCTCCACCACGTCGTCGCCGGCCTGGGCGCGGATCTCCAGGGTGTCGTTGACGGCCTGCATGCCGGTGATGCGCACGGAGGCGGCGAGGCCGAGGACGTTGACGCCGGAGGCGTCGCCGAAGACCAGGGCCACGTCGTCGCCGGCCGTGCCGTTGACGATGACGCGGTCGGCCTGGCCGTCGGCGCCGCCGAGGCTGAAGACGAGGTCAACGAGGTCGGTGCCGCTCAGGTCGTTGACGGTGACGGTGTCGGCGCCGCCGAGGGTGTTGAGGTCGAGGCCCTCCACGTCGTTCATGTCCATCGTGACGGCGGCCACGTCGCGGGTGAGCACCGCCCGCCCGCCGTTGGCGCTGATGGCGATGCGCTCGGCGATGTTGGAGCCGTTGAAGACGAGGCGGTCGAAGCCGTCCTGCCCCTCGACGGTGTCGTTGTCGTCGCCGGGGCTCCACACGAAGGTGTCGTCGCCGGCGCCCATCAGGGCGGTGTCGTTGCCGTCGCCGCCGTTGAACAGGTCGTTCCCCTCGCTGCCGATCATGAGGTCGTTGCCGAGGCCGCCGTTCATGGTGAGCTGGATGCCGTCGGCCTCCAGCGAGACGGCGTTCAAGACGTCGTCGCCGCCCTGGCCGTTGAGGACGAGGCGGTCGTTGGCGGCCTCGGTGAAGAAGATGTTGATGTTGGGCTGGAGGCCGAAGACGTTGACGCCGCCGGAGTCGCCCGCGGCGCCGAACACGTCGGCGCCCTGGGTGCCGTTGACGGTGACGGTGTCGGGGGCGCCGTCGCCGCCGCCGTTGGGGCCACGCAGGTCGAGGGAGACGTCCGTCACGTCGGTGCCGGTCAGGTCGCCGACGGTGACGGTGTCGGCGCCGCCGAGGGCGCGGAACTCGATGCGCTCGGTGTCGTTGAGGTCCATCGTGACGCTGGCCACGTCGCGGAGGAAGAGGACGCGGCCGCCGTTGGCGACGATGTTGATGTTCTCGCTGGCGTTGGAGCCGAAGAAGAGCATCAGGTCGGTGCCTTCCTGGCCCTCGATGGTTTCGTTGCCGTCGCCCGGGTCCCACTGGAAGACGTCGTTGCCGGCGCCGAGGAAGGCCACGTCGTTGCCGTTGTCGCCGAAGACGAAGTCGTCGCCGTCGCCGGCGAAGAACACGTCGGCGCCCTGGGAGCCGAGGAGGGTGTCGTCGCCGGCCCCGCCGTCGAGGATCATCTTGACGACGCCCGCCGGGACGGTGGTGGCCGTCACGCCGTCGTTGCCGCCGAGGGCGTTGACGCGGAGGGAGTCGTTTGCGCCCTCGGAGCCGGTGACGTTGACCTGGGTGTGCAGGCCGAGGACGGAGTAGCTGGAGCCGGCGCCGAAGACGCTGATGATGTCGTTGCCGTTGGTGCCGGTGACGACGACGGTGTCCGAGGCGGCGTCACCGGCCGTGCCGCCGATGGCGGAGGCGAGGGCGACGTTGACCTGGGTCATGTCGGTGCCGGACAGGTCGTTGACGGTGACGGTGTCGGTGCCGCCGAGGGCGTTGAGGTCGAGGCGCTCGACATCGTTGAGGTCCATGACGATGGCGCCGACGTTGCGGGTGAAGAGCACCCGCTCGCCGTTGGCCGAGACGGTGAAGACCTCGTTGGCCGCGCTACCGTTGAAGACCATGCGGTCGGCGCCGTCGCCGCCCTCGACGGTGTCGGAGCCGTCGCCCGGGTCCCACTGGAAGACGTCGTTGCCGGCGTCGAGGAAGGCGACGTCGTTGCCCTGCTGGCCGTCGATGAAGTCGTCGCCGTCGCCGCCGCGGAGGGTGTCGGCGCCGTTGCTGCCGAGGATGGTGTCGTTGCCGGCGCCGCCGTCCACGGTGAGTTTGATGAGGGAGGCGAGGTTGCCCGTGGCGGAGAACCTGTCGTCGCCGCCGTTCATGTTGA
>CAZVZK010000217.1:0-13485 GCA_964630925.1 uncultured Alcaligenaceae bacterium | reverse complement strand
GTTGCACGAGGCGAATGCGCTGCAAAGCCTGGGGGGGGGTGCAATGCAATGCAATCCGCCCCACCCCGGCCACGCCACCCGTCCACTTCCGTCTAATTCCCACACCCGGCTGGTCGGTTACCCGCCCTGTTCCCGCTCCCGCCTGATTGGTTACCGGGTGGGCTGGGCCCCGCCGGGGTGAGTGCTTCGAACGGCCGCCGCCTCCCCAGCCGCTACTCCGAATCGTAGACCGTCACCGCCACGCCCGCGCCCACCAGATGCTCCAAGAGCAGAGGCTCCACCTCCGCCCAGTCGCCCCCGGACAGCCCGCACCCGATCCGCGGCATGTGCGCCGACGCCCCCAGCTCGCGCGCCCGCGCCGCCACCTCACCCAGGCACCGCCCGAGCGCCTCGTACCGGATCGGCGGCCCCGAACTGCCGCGCTTCGTCCCGCGCTGCGCGACCATGTTGGCGACCCAGATGTACGGCTCCACCTGCACCATCTGCACCGCCCCGAGGGCGAATCCGCCCGCCCTGCCCTCCGCGTGCCACGCCCGGTACGCCGCCTCCGGCGCATCCCACCGTGCCGAGACCGCCAGCACGAACCCCTTGCCCCACCCGCCGACGTCATTGCAGACGTGGCAGATGACCTTCACGCCCTTCGCCTGCGGGCAGGTGGCGTCGCCCTTGATGTACCTGATGCCAGCCATATCCACGCCCTCCAAATCGGTCGGCCTTGCCCCGCCCTCCCACTCCGGTGTACCATCCCCCGCGCCCACCACCCGGCAGGGACGCCGCCGTGAAACGCCTCACCGCCGCCGAGCCCTGGATCTACGCCGCCCTCGCGCTGCTCGTCCTCGGCCTCGCCGTCCCCTACGCCCGCAAGGCCGCCGACGACCGCTCCGCCTTCTGCCGCTGGCGCTCCCAGATCCAGGCCATGGGCCGCGGGCAGGACATCTCGGCCACCCACAACTACCCCAACCCGCCCGTGATGGCCGTCGTCCTCGAGCCGCTCGTCCACCTCCCCCCCGTCGTCGGTGCCGTCTCCTGGTACGTCCTCAAGGCCGGCATGGCCGCCCTCTGCATGTGGTGGGCGATCTCGCTCATCCAGGCCGGCGGGGCGCCCTTCCCGGCCTGGGCACGCCTCCTCGCCGTCGGGCTCTCCCTCAAGCCCGTCCTCGACGACCTCAGCCACGGCAACGTCAACATCTTCATCCTCTTCCTGTGCGTCGCCTGCCTCGCCGCCTACCGCCACAAGATGGACCTCGTCGCCGGCCTCCTCCTCGCCCTCGCCGTCGCCTGCAAGGTCACCCCCGCCCTGTTCATCCCCTACTTCCTGTGGAAGCGCGCCTGGGGCGTCCTCGCAGGCGGCGTCCTCGGCTGCTTGCTCTTCTTTTACCCCGGCGTCGTCCCCGCCGCACGCCTCGGCATGGGGCCCAACCTCAAGCAGCTCTCGTCCTGGTACGGCGTCATGGTCAAGCCCTTCGTCACTGAGGGCAAGGTCTGGAGCGAGCACATCAACCAGTCGCTGCCGGGGACGCTGTTCCGCCTCACCACGCATAGCCCGTCGTTCGTCGTCTTCAAGGACGACATCGAGACCCCCGCCCGCTACGACAACCTCGTCTCCTTGCCGCCGGAGGTCGTCAAGACTGCGGTCAAGGTGAGCCTCCTCCTGTTCGCCGTCCTGGTCGTCGTCCTGTGCCGCTCACGGCGGCGCGACGGCTGGCAGGCCGCCGCCGAATACTCCGTCATCTTCCTCGGCATGCTCCTCTTCAGCGAGAGGACGTGGAAGCACCACGCGGTGGTGATGACTCTGCCGTTCGCCGTCCTCGCCTACCGCCTCGCCTGGGTGCCGTCAATGTGGGCCAAGGTGGCGGTGTGCGCCTCGGCGGTGTTGATGCTGCTCACCGCCATCGCAGGCAACCATGAGCGGGATAAGGTCTTCCTCAACCCCGACCTCGCCAAGATGGCCCTGGTCTACGGCGCCTACACCGCCATGTTCCTCATCCAGCTCGCCGCACTGGCCGTCCTGCTGCGCGACGCCGCCGGCGCCCTGCCGTGGGCGATCCCCATTCCCGAGGAGGAGCGGCGGGCGATGGCCGCCTGAGTCCGTCACGCCAGGGCGTCCTCGACCACCTTGCCGCGCACGCCCGTCAGACGCTGGTCGCCGCCCTGGTGCGGGTAGGTCAGCTTCTCGTGGTCGATGCCCATGAGGTGCAGGATCGTCGCGTGGAAGTCGCTGACGTGGCAACGCGCCTTCGAGGCCCGGAACCCCAGCTCGTCCGTCTCGCCGACCGTCGTGCCGCCCTTCACCCCCGCCCCCGCAAGCCACATGCAGAAGCCGTGCGGGTTGTGGTCGCGGCCCTTCTTCCCCACGCCCTCGCTGGTGGGTGTTCTGCCGAACTCGCCGCCCCAGATCAGCAGCGTGTCCTTCCACAGCCCCGTGCGCTTCAGGTCCGCGATGAGCGCCGCGATGGGCTGATCCGTCTCCCCCGCGTGCAGCGTGTGGTTGGCGACGCAGTCGCCGTGGCCGTCCCAGGTGTCCTCGAGGTGCCCGCCGCCGGAGTAGAGCTGCACGAAGCGCACGCCTCGCTCCAGCAGCCGCCGCGTGATCAGGCACTTCTTGCCGAAGTCCGACGTCCGCTTGCCGTTGACGCCGTACATCGCCTTCGTCTTCTCGCTCTCCTTGGCCAGCGAGACGGCCTCCAGCGCCGACTTCTGCATCTTGTACGCCAGCTCGTAGGAAGCGACGCGCGCCGCCAGCTCCGTCTCGCCGGGCCGCGCCTTCAGGTGCTCGCCGTTCAGCTTGGCCAGGAGGTCGAGCCCGTCGCGCTGCGTCTTCTCGCTGACGCCGGACGGCGTCGCCAGGTCCAGCAGCGGGCTGCCCGAGCCGCGGAACAGGGTGCCCTGGTACCTGGCCGGCATGAAGCCGGCGCTCCAGTTCGACGCCCCGCCGATGGGCCCGCCGCGCGGGTCGCTCATCACCACGAACGACGGCAGGTCGTCGGCGATGTTGCCCAGCCCGTAGCTCAGCCACGCCCCCAGCGCCGGCTTGCCGAGCAGCACCGCCCCCGTGTTCATCTGGATGCAGCCCGACGCATGCGCCGCCGTGTCGGTGTACATCGACTTGATGACGCACAGGTCGTCCGCGTACCGGGCCACGTTCGGATACAGGCTCGAGATCTCGAGCCCGCTCTTGCCGAACCTCTTGAACGGGAACGGCGACTGCATCAGATGGCCGACGGCCCGCCCGTTCGACCCCACCGCGGTGTCGCCCTTGTACGCCGTGCCGTGGAACTTCGTGAGCGCCGGCTTGAAGTCGAACGTATCGACGTGCGACGGCCCGCCGTTCATGAACAGGAACACCGCGCGCTTGGCCTTCGGCTCGTGGTGGGGCTTCGCCCCGGCTTCGCGAGCCAGCAGGTCCAGCAGCGCCACCGACGCCAGCGAGAACGCCGACGTGCCCAACAGCTCACGGCGGGACAACATGGCCGGCCTCCCCTCTGACTACCGACAAGCAGATTACCACAGAACAGAGGCACAGGCCAGGGTTTCGGACTTCCGCTTCCGCGCGGGTCGAGAAGGGAGACGGGCCGGGCGGAGCCGCGTCGCGAAAGAAGATCGAGCCGTGACGGCTGGCGCGGGCCTGCCCGCGTATCTTGCCCCGTTTCGCCGCTTTCCCCTCCCGGCCCGGACCACCCGCGCGGTATAATCCACGCGCCCGCCCCGCGCCCGTGGGAGGATGCTCGTGCGAAGCGCCTGGTTCCGCGCGCCGGCCCTTCTCGCCCTGATCGCCGCCGTCGCAGCCGCCCAGCCCGGCAAGGACGGCAAGGACGGCAAGAAAGGCACATCCCCACCGGCCGCCGGCGTCATCGCCGTCACGGACAGCATCGCCGACGCCCTGCGCATGCTGCCGCGCTTCGCCATCCTCCCCGCCGAGGATTACCAGAAGCTCCTGGCCGACGCCGCCCGGCTCGCCAAGCTCCTCGACGGGCCACGCTCCGCCCCACCGGGCAAGTGCCACGTCAAGGGCAAGGCCGAGGGCGGGCTCCTCTCGCTCCAGGTCACGTTCGACTTCGACGCGCCGGCAGGCACCCTCGTCCGGCTGGCCTGCGTGCAGGGGCTCGCGACGGCGGCGGCCATCGACGGCCGAACGCCGGCGCTCATCGCCAACCACAAGGCGGGCAAGGACGCCGAGCCGGGCTTCGCCGTGCAGTCGGACAAGGCGGGCGCCCAGACGCTCACGCTCGACCTGCTCGTGCCGCTGTCGGCGCGGCCAGGAGGGCAGGGGGTCACCCTCGACCTGCCGCGGGCCGCCATCACGTCCATCGAGATCGAGCTGCCGCCCGGCGCACGCGAGCCGCGTCTGTCCACCAAGGGGTCCGAGGGCAAGGCGCCCGAGGGCAAGGCGCCCGAGGGCGGGGTGGCGCTGAAGGGGCAGACGCTGTCCGGCCCCATCGGCCCCGCCGAGAGACTGGACCTCGCCTGGCGCACGCCGGCCACCGCCGCCTCGACGCCCGTGACCGAGGCCGTGGGCGTGGTCACGGTGCGCGCCGAGCCGCGCGGGGCGGTCGTCACCGAGGCGAAGCTGGAATTGCGTGTCCTGGGCGGGCAGGTGAAGGCGTGGAAGCTCCTCGTGCCGCCCGACGCCGAGGTGACGACGGACACGGCGCGGGTGGAGAAGATCGTCCCGGCGGGGCCCCTGCGCACGCTCCATCTGAAGGAGGCCACCTCCGACCCGCTGGAGGTGACGGTGCGCTCCATCACCAACGCCCCCAAGAACGGGCCGGCCAAGGCGGCCCCCGTCGGGCCGTTCAACGTGCTGGAAGCGGTGAGGCAGACGGGGACGGTTCTCGTCAGCGCATCGTCGCCGGAGATGCACCTGGAGCTGAAGCAGCACGGCGACCTCTCCCGCCGCGCTCTCACCGACGAGGAACGCAAGCGTGACCCGTCGCTGGTCGCGGCGTTCCGCTACGGGCCTAACGCGGCGGCGGGGCGGTCGTGGCTGGAGGTGGAGGCGGAGACGGTGGCGGGGCAGCTCACGGCCCGGCCGGCGCACGCGCTACGTCTGGTGGAGGACGGCGAGGGGGGGCCGTCGTGGGTGGTGGAAACGACCCTGCACGTCACGCCGCGCTGGTCCGACGTGGGCCGGCTGGTGGTGACCCTGCCGGCGGGGTGCGAGTATGAGCCGGACGCGGCGCAGCCGCTGCCGGCGCGGGTGAAGGCGTTGTCGTTCGACCGGACGACGCGGGCGTTGGAATTCCGCCTGGAGCGCGGCGGGGCGGAGGCGGGGACGCCGTTCACGGTGCGGTTCGCGGCGCGGTACTCGGTGCCGGCGGACGCGCCCTTGCCGCTGCCGCGCCCGGCGGGGGCCATCGAGCCGGACGGCACGCTGACGGCCGGGGCGCCGGCGTCGCTGGAGCTGGTCCCGGGCGAGAACCCTGCCCTTGAGCTGACGAAGCAGGGGCCGCACGAGCTGGCGTACCGCATCGGACGGCGGCACCCGCCGAGTGTGGCCCTGAGATGGCGGCCGTACCTGCCGCCTGCGGAGGTGACGGGGCTTGTGTCGCTGACCCTCGGGCCGGGCGAGGGCCGGGTGCGGCACGAGCTGGCCTACTCGTTCCCCGCGGCGGAGGCGCCGAAGCGCCTGCGGCTCCGTCTGCCGCCGGCGCCCGCCGGGGACATCGTGTGGCGCGAGGCGAAGGCCGAGCGCGAGGGCGGGCACCTGGTGTTCACGCCGGCGCGGGGCGGGGGGCGGCTGGTGCTGGAGTACTCGTTCCCGCTGAAGGGCGGCCTGATCGACGTGCCGCTCGCCGTGCCGGAGGGCGTCACGCGGAACGAGACGAAGGTCCGGGTGTGGAGCGAGGCGGGGCGCCTGCCGACACTCGCCCCGTGCAAGTGGGTGGAGGCGCCCATCGAGGAGGCGCCCGGCGCGTCGCGTCTGCCTTGCCTGGTGGCGCGGCCCCTGGAGACGGGCGAGCCGCTGCGGCTGCGCCTCCCCGAGGGCGGGGGCGAGGGGCAGCTCCTCGTGAGCCGCGCCCTCGTGCGGGCCGACGTGGACGAGGCCGGGGTGCAGTCGTACCGCATCGGCTACCGCGTCGAGCGTGTGGCCGGGCCGCACGTGGACGTCGAGCTGCCGGGGCATGTGACCGCCATCGGATTCCAGGCGACGCTCGACGGCAAGAGGGTCGATCACGAGATGGCCTCGGGGCGGTCGGTGCGGCTGCGGCTATCGCCGTCACTCGTCCCGAAGCCGTCCATCCTCGAGCTGTCGTACCAGCTACCGCCGGCGGGGGGCGCGATGTCGGTGCCGCTGTCGGCGCCGCGGCTGCCAGGGGCTTCGGCGTTCCCGGCAAGGTGGCAGATAAGCACGCCGGGGGCGTGGGTGGTGCTGGGGCCCGAACCGGGGGCGGCGCCGCGCGTCTGGGGGCGTGTGGGGTGGCTCCTGGCGCCGCGTCCGGCGGCCTCGTCGGCGGACCTGGACCGCTGGCTGTCGGGCGAGGAGCCCGCCGATGCCGCGCGTGACGAGCCGTCGCTGGTGGTGTGGCGCGACGGGGGCGAGGACGTGACGCTGGCGCGGGTGCCGCGGCAGGGGTGGCTGCTGGCCTGCTCGCTGCTCGCGTGCGCCGTCGGGCTGGTGCTGGGGTGGCTGGGGCGCGACGCGGCGGGGTGGGCCTGGGGCGTGGGGCTGGGTCTCCTGGTGGCGGCCATCGCAGGCGCGGCGCTGTGGCCGGGCCTGGCGGGGCAGGTGGCGTACGGCTGCCAACCGGGCGTCGCGGTGCTGATCCTCGTCGGGGCGGCCATGTGGGTGCTGCACGAGCGCAGACGCAGGCGGCTTGTATTCCTGCCGTCGTTCTCGCGGACGCGGCCTGGCTCGACGATGTCGCGGCGGGACGCGCCCTCGTCGCAGCGTGGCCCGGCGCCGGAGGGGCAGCAGTCCACCGTGGACGCCCCCCGCGTCGCCGGCAGCGGCATTGACAGGCCGGGGGGCTGAGGCATGCGAACCGCGGTCCTCGCCGCCCTGCTCGCGGCCTGCGCCCTGCACGGGCAGGGCGACACCGAGACGCCGCCCCTGCGCCGCGTCGCCGTGCCGGCGGAGAAGGTGCCGGAGATCCTGAAGAAGGCCGGCGGGGCGCTCGTGCGCATGCCGCTGGCGGAGTTCGAACGGCTGTACCGCGAGGCGGAGACGGCGGAGGCGTCGCGGCGCACGCCGCCGCGCCTCATCGAGGCGCGGTACCGGGCGGCGCTCATCGACGGGGCGCTGCAGGGCACGCTGGAGTGGAAGATCCGCCACGACGGGGCAGCGGCGGCCTTGCTGCGTCTGGGGGACGACGCGGCGGGGCTGGGGCTGGCGGTGAAGTCGCCACGGTTCGAGAACCGCGAGGCGCTGCTGGCGGAGTTCCCGACGCCGGGCGGCGTCGCGACGCCGGCGGTGCTGATCGACGGGCCGGGCGAGCACACGGTGACGGCGGAGTGGTCGGCGCGGGTGGACGTGTGGCCCGACGGGCTGCACGCGGAGCTGCGTCTGCCGCCGTGCCCGGCGTCGTCGGTGGAGATCGACCTGCCGGATGACGCCTCGCTGGCCTTGCTGGAGTGGCCGGCGCGTGCCGACAAGCGGCCCGACGCCATCGTCAGCGGGCCGCACCCGTCGGAGAAGGCGGGCCGGCGCTCGTGGCGCGTTGCGGCGGGGGGTCGGACGGCCCTGCCGCTGCTCATCCGCAGGGCCGGCTCGGGCGGGGCGGTGTTCGCGCGGCAGGAGGTCACCCAGCGGCTGACTGCGGACGGCGTGGTGGCGTCATACGTCTTCGCGGTGGAGGCGCTGCATCAGGACGTGCGCGAGCTGTTGTTGGAGCACGACCCGGCCCTGCGGCCGTTGAACGTGGTGGGGTGGGAGCACGACCCGGCCCTGCGGCCGCTGAAAGCGGTGGGGTCGGAGGTCGAGCGCTGGGAGGCGCGGCCCGGGCCGGCGCCGCTGGTGGCGGTGCGGCTGCGGCGGCCGCTGCGCAAGGTGTGGGTGGAGCTGAAGGCGCTGGCGCCCCTGTGCCCGGATTCGGCGCGTGGGACGCCCTGGCCGTGGATCAGCCCGTGGGTGCGGCTGAGGGGGGCGGTGCCGCGTGGGGAGCAGCTCGACCTGCACGTGTCGGGAGGGCTGGAGACGACGGCGTGGGATGCGGGGGACTTCCAGCTCACCAAGTCGGCGGCGGACGCCGGGGGGCGGCGGCTGGAGCTGCTGGGCGGGGCCATCGCGTCGGGGGGCAAGACGAGGCGGCCGGGGCTGACGGTGCGGGCGGGCGCGGTGTCGTTCCACGTCCGGCAGCTGGGGGATTGGCGGATCGGGCTGGACGGCGCCGAGCTGACGGCGCGGCTGGCGTACCGGGTGCGGCATGGCCGGATGTTCGAGATGTCGGTGGCGCTGCCTGCGGGGTGGGAGGCCGCGGCGGCCGACCTCAAGCCGGCGGGCCTGCTGCGGGGCTGGGGGGTGCGGGCCGGCAACGTCCTGATCGCCGACCTGGCGCGGCCACTGGAGGGCGAGGCGACGCTGACTCTGCGTCTCCATCCCGCCAAGGGCGGGGCGATGACGGGGCGCGAGCTGGCGTTCCCGGACGTTGTGCCGGTGGGGGCGCGGCACCGCGAGGGCGGGCTGGGGATCGACTACGACGAGCAGGCGTTCCTTGCGTCCGTGAAGACGGACGCCGGGGCGGGGGATGCGCCGGCGGACGGGGCGTGGGGCGGACGCGGGCCGGACCTGTACTACCCGTTCGTGGGGCAGGCGCCGGCGGGGACGCTACGGCTGGCGGCGTTGCCTCCGAGGCTGCGAGCGCGGGCGGAGGTGAACGTCCACGTCACGGGCGGGCGGGCGATCCAGGAGACGCGGCTGGTGCTGGACGCGGAGGGGGGCAGGCCGTCGGGGGCGGATGTGTTCCTCTCCGGCCCCGCGGGGGAGTGGGTGTGGCAGGGGGAGCCGCGCCTGCGCGTGGAGCGCGACGCCGGGCGTGAGGCGGCCGCGGCGCTCGCGGGGCTGGCGGCGCGGTCTCCCCTGGAGGCGGTGATGCTGGCCGGCGCGCGTCCGGCGGGGTCGTTCTGGTCGTTGTCGTTCGGGCGGGCGGTGAGCGCCGGCAAGCCCGTGGTGTTGCGGGCGACCCGGGCCCTGCCGGCGTCGGGCCTGGCGGCACGGCCGACGTGGGAGGCGGCCCTGCCGACGGTGATCGGGGCGGCGCGCATGGAGGGCGACGTGTCGGTGCATCTGGCGGGCGGCGAGCAGGTGGCGGCGGAGCCGGCCGGTTTGACGGACGCGCCGGCGGGGAGGGGGAGGCCGGCGTGGCGCGCGTTCCGCTACACGGGCGAGGCGGCGCGGCTGGTGCTCCGGTCGCGCGGGTCGTCGGGGGCGGCGGGGGTGTCGGCCGATGAGGCCCGGCTGGTGAGCGTGCTGTCCGAAGGCGGGGCCCTGAGGCACCGCTTCTCGTTCCGGCTGTCGGGGTGGACGGGGAGCCGTCTGCCGGTGCAGCTGCCGGCGGGGGCGCGGCTGACCGCGGCGAGCGCGGACGGGATGTGGCTCGACGGCGTGACGGTGTCGGAGGGCGAGGCGCGCATCCCGGTGCCGGCGCGGGCCGGGCCGGTGAGGCTGGAGATCCGCTACGAGGCCGACGCGCCGGGCGGGCCGTGGCCCCGGCTGGAGGCGCCCGCCCCCGTCCTGCCGGCGCGGCCCCTGGCGCTGACGCGGCTGTGGCTCCTCCCGCCGGGTGTGCGGCCGGTGTCCGACAGCGCGGCGGTGGCGCTGCCGGGGACGGCGGCGGCGGGGCCGCGGCTGCGTTACCCGGCGGACGTGCTGCGTGTGGGGCCGATGCTGCCGCTGCCGGGCCGCCCGGAGGGGGTGGACGCGGAGAGGGCCAGGGCGGTCGCGGAGGCGGCGACGGGCATCCGCAACGGGCGGGGCGGGCAGATGTCGCGCGAGGCTCTGGTCGAACAGTTGGCGTTCGTGTATCTGCGGCAGGCGCATCCTCTGGTGGTCGACGCGGCGGCGCTCGACGGGCCGCTGGCGCCGGCGGCGGGGCCGGAGCCGTGGCGCGAGCTGGGCCTGGCGGCCCTGCCGGGGCGGGCGGGCGTGGTGTTGACCTCGGCGGCGCAGGCGGACGCCTGGGGCGGCGCGGTGCCGGAGGACGTGGAGGAGGCGCTGGCGCGGGCCGTGGCGGGCGGGCGCGAGCCGGCCGGGCGTTTCGCGACGGCCTTGGAGTGGCTGCTGGCGCCCGGCGGGCCGGAGGACGCGCGGGATGCCGCGGCGCACATCGCCGAGGGGTGGACGGCGTGGCGTCCGCCGGCGGGGCAGGGGCCGACGCTGGCCGTCGTCCACACGCGGGCGGTGACGGGCATCGGCGCGGGGCTGGCGGCCGTGCTGCTGGCGGGTGTGGTGGCCACGTGGGGGGCGTCGGCGGGGGTGCGGCTGCGCTGGCTGATCGGGGTGCTGGCGCTGGGGGGGCTGGGCCTGGCGTGGCTGCCCGGCGGGCTACTGGGCCTGGCGCGGCCCCCGCTGCTGGCGGGGCTGGTTCTGGCGGTGCCTGTGCTGCTGACGTTACGGCGTGGTGAGAAGAGGGCGGCCCCCTCGACGGCGGGGCCCCGCGCGGCGGCCGCGGCGGCGCTGGTGCTGGCGTGCGCGTGGCTGGGCGGCGTGTCGGCGCAGCCGGGGGTGCCGGAGGCCGTGTACATCGTCGAGGGCGAGGGGGCGTTGTTGTCGCCGGCGCTGCACAAGCGGCTGCAGGTGTCGGCGAGGCCGGAGCCGACGGCGGGGGCGGTGCTGCTGGCGGCGCGGTACGAGGGGCGGATGTCGGGGGGGACGGCGGAGGTCGAGGCGACGTTCACGCTCCACTCGTTCCGCGAGGGGCGGGTGAATGTTGAGGTGCCGCTGGACGGCGTGCAGCTGGTCGGGGATGTGATGCTGGACGGGGCGCGGGTCCTGGCGCGGGCGCTGCCGGGGCCGAAGGGGGGGTACACGGTGCCGGTGACGGGGAAGGGGGGGCACCGGGTGCAGATGAAGTTCCGGGTGACGGTGTCGGGCCTGGGGGACGAGGCGGGGATGCGGCAGATGCGTTTCACGGCGCCGCGGCTTTGGCAGGCGCACCTGTCGTTCCAGGCGCCGGCGGGGGCGACGCACCTGCACGCCCCCGGACGCGGCGGGGCACAGGCGGTGAAGGGGTCGAGGATCGACGCGGAGCTGGGTGCGCTGGCGGGGCCTTTGACCTTACAGTGGCACCAGGAGGGGAAGGCGGCGGTGCCGCGGCGGCAGGCGTTCCGCGAGTCGTACCTGTGGGAGCTGAGGCCGGACACGAGCCGGCTGACGATGTCGCTGCGGTACACGCTGACGGGCGGCACGCAGGCGCTGGAGGTGGATGTGCCGGCGGGCCTGGAGGTGGTGTCGGCGTCGGCGTGGCGTCCGCGCGGGGTGTCGGCGGAGGTGCCGGTGAGGCTGGCGCGGTGGGCGCTGGCGGCGGGGCGTCTGCGGCTGGAATTCCCCGGCCCGGTGTCGGGCGATGTGGAGGCGGAGGTGGACTTGGTGCCACACGGGCCGGTGTCTGGGGAGGCGCTGCCGCTGCCGAGGCCGCATGGCGAGCCGGTGGAGCCGGGCCGTCTGGCGTACTTTGCGCCGGGGCTGGAGGTGGGCCGGGCCGGGGTGGTGGGTCTGACGGGGGTGAAGCCGGCGGAGAAGCAGGATTACGCGGCGACGTTCAGGCGGGCGACGGCGCCGCGGCTGCGCATCGAGGCGCGGCCGAAGTCGGCGCCGTTCGACGTGGAGCAGCGGGTGAGGTACACGGCCGGGCCGAGGCGGGCGGAATTCACGGCGTCGGTGCGGGTGGTGGGTGCGGAGGGGCCGGCGGCCCTGGCCTACGACCTGGGGGACGCCAAGGGGCTTGTGGTGACGGGGGTCGAGGGAGCCGGCGTGGGGACGTGGGCGCAGTCGGGGCGGTCGCTGCTGGTGTGGCTGGACCGGCGGGCGGGGGCGGCGCTGGAGGTCAGCGGGTGGCTGCCGTTGAGCGGGAAGCCGGCGCGGCTGGACCTGCCGTGCCTGCGTCCGGCGGGCGCGGCGCGGGTGCGGACGGAGGTGGCGCTGGCGCCCGAGGCGGGGTGGCAGGTGGTGCCGCAGACGCTGACGCAGCTCGTGCCGTCGCCGCGGGGGCCGCTGGAGTATGACGCGCGTGGCCGACAGCACGGCGGGGCGTTCCAGGTGCGTGCGGCGGCGCCGGTGACGGCGCGGGTGCGCACGACGGCGGCGGCGCGGGGGGAGGAATTGGTGTTCGAGTCGTCCGTGGAGTGCCTGGTGCCGGCGGGGGCGCGGGCGGTGACGGTGCGTCTCCGCGGCTGGCCCGGGTCGGCGGAGCTGGAGGTGCCGGCCGGGGCTGTTGTGAGACGGCGGGAGCAGTCGAGGCGCGGGCCGGACCGGAATGAGCGGGTGTGGCATCTGGAGCCGCGCGCGGGGGTGGGGCGGCTGACGCTGGTGGCGCGCGGGCGGATGCCGCTGGAGGAGGCGGCAGGTGGCGTGTCGATGCCGGACGTGCAGGCGGGGCCCGGGGAGCGGACGCTGTCGGTGGGCGAGGGGCTGGCGGCGGACGCGGGCGCGGGGCTCGAGCCGGCGGGCGCCGGGGCGTGGCACGCGAAGGGGCCGGCGTGGTCGCTGCGGCTGGTGCCACGCCGGGCGGCGCGGGCGGCGCGGGCGGAAGTGTTGTTGCAGGAGGTGCGGGCGACGGTGCCGGACGGGCAGGCGTGGCTGCACGAGGTGGTGTGGCGATTAAAGGCGGGTGGGGCGGCGGACCTGCGGGTGGTGCTGCCGAGGGCAGCGGAGATGGCGGGCCTGGAGGTGGACGGGGCGGCGGTGCCGGCGCGGGCGGAGCAGGGGGCGGTGTGGCTGTCGCTGCCGGCGTCGTCGGGGCCGCGGGTGGTGCGGCTGTTGTACCGTCTGGATCCGGGCCTGGAGGCGCTGTGGCGTCCGGAGCTGGCGGCGCCGGATCTGGAGGGGGCGCGGGCGGGCCCCGTGGTGTGGTGCGTGGAGGCGCCGGCGGGGTGGGCGCTGGCCGGGGTGGAGGCACTACCGGCCGGCGTCGGGCGTGCGGCCCTGGAGCTGTATCGGGCGCGGGCGGGCGGCGGCGCGGTGCGGCTGGCGGGGCGTGCGCTGGAGGGCGAGGGCGTGTGGCCGCTCGGCCCGGCGGGCGAGGACCTGGCGGCGTGGCAGGCGACGTTGCGCGGGCGGGAGAAGGCGTCGGCCGGCGGCGGGGGGGCGCGGTGGGTGACGGCGGAGGGGGGGCGTGCGCCGGCGGTGCGGCTGGCGTCGCTGGCGGGGGCGCGTCCGGAGGAGGCGGTGCGGGCCACGGTGCACTGGGGCCTGGTGTGGGGGCTGGTGTGGGCGGCGAGCGTGTCGGTGTGGCTGCGGGCGGCCGGGCGGTGGCTGTGGCCGGAGATGGTGCTGGCGGCGGGCCTGGGGGCGTGGTGGGCGTTCGGCCCGACGCCGGTGCCGGTGGTGAT
>CAZVZK010000216.1:0-13834 GCA_964630925.1 uncultured Alcaligenaceae bacterium | reverse complement strand
CGGCCGTATCCTCCCTATTCCTATCAACGCCCGTTTCATTCACAACCTCTCAGGGCTCGCCCCGACGCCGACGCACCTCGGCTTGGGCACGCTCGATGATGTTGCCGACCGCCTCCACGGCCATCTCCTCCCGGATCTTCCCCAAGTGGATGCCGCGATTGCGTGTCTCCCCCCTCCGTGCTGTCTCAATCGTTTGTTTCCAGGAGTCGATGCGATCGCCATTAGGCGCGGCCCTCATCATCTCATTCTTGACGGCCTCTTCCAAAGTTGTGATTGTTCGGCGCTGGGCGGTAGCGAATGTGAGCGCGAAGTCCCTTTTCTCACGGATCTCCTTGAGGACGGCGCGGTAATCCTTGGGGTCACCCAGCGCCAGGTCAAGGAACGCGCAGAGTTTGCGCTGCCAGGGCACGTAGTAGACGCGGCTGCGCCTCTGCGGGCCGAGGAAGTCCTCTAGGGGCACGCCCATCCACTCCGCCAGACGCAGGGCCAGAGGCTCGGGGTCGAACGGCACCGGCCCGCGCCCCCCGGTGCCCAGCAGCGGGGCGCGCGGTGACAGCGGCTGAATCGCGGGTGGCGGGGCGGATACCACGACGGACAGGAGCATCACGCCGATGGCTGGCATGGGGGTTCTCCCAAGGTCGCGACTGTTGGGTGGTGCGGCCGAGGGGTGGCCTGACCGCACCACCCCTCGGCCGGTGGCTCACCAGGTGATCCTGAGGTACTTGAGCTGGGCGTTCACGTTGACGACACTGTCCGTCGGGTTAGCCCCGAAGTTGTCGCTGATCGACCCGAACGCGCCGCCGATGTTCGCGTTGGCGCCGGTGGAGGCGAAGAAGTCGAACCAGATCCCCGAAGGGATCGGGTAGTCACCCACCAACTCCAGATCCCCATTCAACGTCAAGGCGCCCTGCACCTCGAGCGAATCGGCCGTATTGTTCGTGGCGGAGAAGCTCATCGTGGTCGTGGTCACCGAGTTTTTCAGCAGTCTCCTCCGGGGTCATCATACGGGGGGCGTCGGTTCAGGCGAGCGGCCCCGTCCGTAGAACAACGGCACGCAGCCGAAGGGAGGGGCGATGAACGCGATTCAGACGATACCGGGCCTGGCCGACGAGCCGCCCCACGAGGTGCGGGATCTGGGGGAGCCGGAGGCGGTGCATCGGGCGGTCGATCCGTCGGTGGCGTACCGCCCTATGTGGCGGCTGGCCATCGCCGGCGGGGCGGCGGTCATCGCCGTCTGCCTGCTGATCCTCCTCGTGCAATGGCTGGTGGGGACCCCGATCACCGTGGGGGCGCTGGCGGTCCTGGGGGGCGGATGCCTCGTCGGCGTCATCTTCATGCTGGTGCCCTTCCAGATCGCCACGGGTAGGCCCATCGCCTACTGGCTTTACCCCTCCGCCCTGGTGATGCACCGTGAGGGGGAATTCCTCGTCGTCCCCTGGCCGGCGATGCACGGCATGGTCAGCGCGGGGCACGACGAGGTCCACATGAAGGACCGGACGCGGCTGCCGATGACCGATTGTACCGCGCGTGCCGACGACCTGCGGCGGGCCGTCTTCGAGCGGGTGTCGGCGGCGGCGCGGACGGAGGCGTGGTCGGCCATCGAGCGCGGCGAGACGGCGGACTTCGGGAAGGTGCAGGTCGGCCCCGCCGGCCTGCGCATCGAGGGACGCGACATCCCCTGGGGCCGGGTGACGAGCATCACGCGCCTGATCGACGACCTGGGCAAGGAGTCGCTCGACATCGGGGAGCAGGGGCACATCCTCGCCACGTCGGTCAAGTTGGGGATGCCCAACCGCGAGGTGTTGATCGAGACGGTGGAGAAGCTCTGCCCGCCGCACTTGCTGGTGAAGAAGGAGCAGCGTTTCCCCTGGGAGAGATGATCCCACGGGCGTCGGGGCCGGTCACTTCTTCGTGTCGGTGCGATCACGGCGGCCCAGGATGGTGACCGTGGGTCCCGGCGGCAGCTCGCCCCTCTCCATCCGCAGGGCCGCCTCCAGCGCCTCCCGATGGATGCCCTCGTCCTGGGCCTTGCGCTTGCGGGCCTCGGCGGCCATCGTCCTCGCCTGCTCGCGCAGCTTGTCGGCCTTGACGCCCAGCTCCGCGCTCTTCGCGGCCAGCTCCGTCAGCTTCTGGTCGGCGGCGGCGGTCGAGATGCCGGCGTCGGCCGCGGCGGCCCTGGCGGCGCGCACCTTCGTCTGCTGCTGCTCGACCCGCTTGATCTCGCGCTCCACCTCCTGGGAGGCGAGGGCGGACTGCCGGGCCTGGTCGATCACGGCCGTCAGGTAGGTGACCTTGCCCGCCCGGCTCATGCGGGAGTAGTCCGCGTCGCCCCGCGGCGACACCGTCCGGCCCGGCTGGGCGTGGGCCGGCGGCTGCGAAAGCGCCGCCAACGCCAGCAGCGCCAGGCCCGTTATCGTTTTCGTGCTCATGGGGGGTTCTCAGTGAGGGTGATCGTGTCTCGTCACCCACCAGGGACCACTTCCCAGGCGACTCCCCAAAAACGCCCCGGACATGTTCCCTGCGGTCTTCCCGTAGGGCGGGCGTCCTCGCCTGCCTTCGTAATCATCGGATGGCGTGCCGCGCGCCAAGGCCGAAGCAGGCGGGCCTGGAGGCCCGCCCTACGGGAAAGCCCACATCACGCCGCGGTGAGGCGGAAGACGGTGATCTCGGGCCGGACGTTGAAGCGGGCCTGGTGGTAGAACCCCAGCGCGCGGTTGATGTACACACGCCGCCCGTCGTCCAGCGCCACCTCGCCGGCGACGTACCGCCGGTTCTGCACCGGCACCAGCGGCGCCGGCAGGAACGGCGGCTTGCACTGCCCGCCGTGCGTGTGACCCGACAGCACCCAGCCGCGGTAACCGCCCCACCCCGGCTGGTCCAGCCCGTCCGGGTTGTGGCACAGCACGACGGCGGGGGCGTCCGCCGCCAGGCCGGCCAGCGCCGTCCCCGGCGACCAGTTCGGCCCCCACAGGTCGTCCATGCCGACCAGGGACAGCCCGCCCACATCAGCCCGGCGGTTACGCAGGACGGTGATGCCGAGGTCGCCCAGGCCGGCGGTGAGCCTGTCGGCGGTCGGGGCGTGGCGGAACCAGCCGCCGTAGTCGTGGTTGCCGAGGATGGCGTAGGTGCCGAGGCGGGCGGGGCGCAGCGCCTCCAGCACCCGGCAGGCGTGCCCCACCTGCTCGTCGCGGTGGCACGACATGAAGTCGCCGGTGATGGCGATGACGTCCGGCTCCAGGGCGTTGACGATCTCGAAGCCGCGACGCAGCAGCCAGTCGGGCACGCGCTTGCCGGCGTGCAGGTCGCTGAGCTGGACGAGGGTGTTCCCCTCCAGGGCCGACGGCAGGTTCTCCACCGGCAGGTCACGGCGGACGACCTCGATCCAGAACGGCTCGGCGAAGCCGGCGTAGGCAGCCGCGCCGCCCGTGGCGAAGCAGGCGAGGCCGAGCCACTGTCGGCGTGTGAGTTTGCGGAGCATGCGCGGCCCTCGGTGGACGGCGGAGGATACCGCGCCGCCGGGGCGCGGGGCAAGGCCGGGGCTGCTACAATGGGCGGATGCACGGGAGGGGAGACGGATGAAGGTTCTCGTTCTGGGCCAGGGCGGGCGCGAACACGCCCTCGTGTGGAAATTGCGTCAGTCGCCGCGCGTCACGCAGGTGTTCTGCGCGCCGGGCAACGCCGGCACGGGCCGCGACGGCACCAACGTGCAGCTCCCCCTGGAGGACTTCGACGCCCTCGCCGCCTTCGTCAAGCGCGAGGGCGTCGGCCTCACCGTCGTCGGGCCGGAGGCGCCCCTGGCCGCCGGCATCGTCGATCACTTCCAGAAGCTGGAGCTACGCATCTTCGGCCCGTCGAAGGAGGCGGCCCAGCTCGAGGCGAGCAAGGTCTTCTCCAAGAAGATCATGCAGCACGCCGACGTGCCGACCGCCGACTGGCGTCCGTTCATCCACCCCGACAAGGCCCGCGAGTACATCCGCAGCCGCGACGTGGTCAGCGTCCCGCCGGAGCACAACCTCGTCCAGTGGCCGTTCACCGGCTACGAGGTGCGCGTCCGCGACGGCATCCGCTACCTCGTCAACGGCGAGTACGAGATCAAGATCAGCCCGCACCCAGGCCTGGTCGTCAAGGCCGACGGGCTGGCGGCGGGCAAGGGCGTGTTCGTCTGCTCCACGACGGAGGAGGCCATGTCCGCCGTCGAACGCATCATGACACGCGAGGAGTTCGGCGCCGACGCCGGCCGGCAGATCGTCATCGAGTCACGGCTCCAGGGCGAGGAGGTCAGCCTGCTGGCCCTCGTCGCCGGGCGGTCGATCATCCTGCTGCCGGCGTGCCAGGACCACAAGCGCCTGCGCGACAACGACGAGGGGCCGAACACCGGCGGCATGGGCGCCTACTGCCCCGCCCCCATCGCCACGCCGGAGCTGATCGCGGCGGCGACGCGTGACGTGTTCGTGCCGACGGTCCACGCGATGCGGCGGCGGCGCACGCCGTTCCGCGGCATCCTGTACGCCGGCCTGATGGCGACGCGGCAGGGGCCGAAGGTGCTGGAGTTCAACTGCCGGCTGGGCGACCCCGAGGCGCAGCCGATGTTAATCCGCCTCAAGAGCGACCTGCTCGACCTCCTGGAGGCGGCCGTCGATGACAAGCTGGACGAGGTGGCGCCCCCTGAATGGGACGAGCGTCCGGCGGTGTGCGTGGTGATGGCGTCGGGCGGCTACCCGGACAAGTACCTGAAGGGCTTCGAGATCCGCGGCCTCGGCCGGGCGGCGGCGTTGCCGGACGTGCAGGTGTTCCACGCCGGGACGCGGATCGACGGCGACATGGTGGTGACGGACGGCGGGCGCGTCCTGGGCGTGACGGCCCTGGGCGACACGCTGGATGCGGCCCGTGCTCGGGCCTACGAGGCGTGCGCCCTGCTCGACTTCAAGGGCGCGCACTACCGCCGCGACATCGGCGCGAAGGGCGTCAAGGGGGCGTGAGATGTCCACGGTGCCGAGGCAGCGGCGCGGCGTCCGCCCGCTGCGGTTCACGAAGGGCGAGTATCACCGCATGGCGGAGGTCGGCCTCTTCCACGGCCGCCGTGTGGAGCTGATCGAGGGCCGGCTCATGGTGTTCAGCCCACAGCTCCCCCGCCACGCGGCGGGGGTCCACCGCGCGGCTCGCGTGCTGACCGTGTTCTTCGGGGTGGCGTTCGTGGTCCGGTCACAGCTCCCGCTCGACCTCGGGGCCGCGAGCGAGCCCGAGCCGGACGAGGCGGTCGTCGATGGCCCGGAGGGCTCGTACGAGGCCGCGCACCCGACGACGGCCCACTTGATCGTCGAGGTGAGCGACACGACGCTGAGTTACGACAGGGGCCGCAAGGCCAGCCTGTACGCCAGCGTCCGCATCCGGGACTACTGGATCATCAACCTCGTGGACGGGCAGTTGGAGGTCCACCGCGATCCGGTGCCGGATGCGACGCAGCATCACGGCTTCCGCTACTCGACCCGCTCCGTCTACCTCCCGGGGGAGACCGTGGTGCCGCTGGCATTGCCAGGCGTGGCCCTGCCGGTGGCCGACCTGTTCGGCTGAGGGCCGGCCGGCTCATCCACGCCGGCCGTTCGCGGCGACGGTCACCCCGCCAGCATCGCCACCCGGAACCCGACCGTCTCCGCCTTGTGCCCCGGCGGATACTTCTGCCGCCGCGCCGAGCGGCACAGGTGCCCGCTGTTATTCCACGACCCGCCCCGCACGGGGCGGTGCGTCCGCGCCGCGTACCACCCGCCGCACCACTCCCACACGTTGCCGTGCATGTCGTGCAGGCCCCAGGCGTTGGCCCTGTACTTGCCCACCTTCGAGGTCTTGCCCAGCGCCTCGCCCACGGGGGCGTTGCCGTACGGCCGGTTGCCGTCGAAGTTCGCCTGCTCCGACGATAGCTCGTTGCCGAACGAGAAGGCCGTCAGCGTCCCGGCGCGGCACGCGTACTCCCACTGCTCCTCGCTCGGCAGGAAGTACGCCCCCGCCGCCTTGCCGTCGAGCCTGGCCAGCTTGCGGCAGAATTCGTCGGCCTCGTCCCACGAGACGCTCTCGACGGGGTGGTCGGGGCCGCCGCCCTCCTTCTTCTTGAAGTGCGACGGGTTCTTGCCCATCACCTCCTCATACTCTCTCTGCGTCACCGGATGCACGCCCAGGTAGAACGGCTGCGCGATGGTCACCACACGCACGGGCCCCTCGTCGTCGCCACGCATCGCCTCGCCCGGCGGCGACCCCATCATGAACGACCCCGCCGGCACCAGCGCCAGCTTCATCCTGATGCCGTTCGTGACCGTCGCCGGCGAATGCCCCTTCACCACGGGCGCCGCCTTCACGGGCGGCGGCGGCTCCGCCAGCGACGCCCCGCCGAGGATCGCCTTGATGCGCTCCTGCAATTCCGGCGGCGGGCGGCGCGTGCCGCGGCACGTCGGGAAGAGGCCGCACCCCAGGAAGTAGCCGCCGTGCTTGTTCGCCTTCACCCGCATCCGCGCGTCGCAGTCCGGGCAGCGCTCGCTCACCTCCAGCGCCAGCACCGCATCCTTGCCGGCACTCATCGGCGCGGCGAGGAGCGCGGGCTTCTCCTTCGCCGGGGGCGGGGCTGGCGGGGGCGCCGGCGCGAAGATCGGCTTGCCGAGGATCATCTCCGCCTTCGCCAGCGGCGCCGGCTCGATCAGCTTCGCGAGCTTCTCGGCCAACGCCCCGGCGTCCCTCGGCCTGTCCTCCGGGTGGTCCTCCAGGCACTCCGACATCAGATCGACCTGCGCCTGCGGCACGCCCGCCGCCACCAGCTTGCCCATCCACCGCGTGCCGCCGGGCCGGCCCGTGGTCAGCCCACCGCCGAGCATCTGATACCACATCACCCCCAGCGCGAAGACGTCGTCGCGCGGGTCGGCCGCCTCGCCACGCATCTGCTGCGGGCTGGCGTACATCGGCGTGTGGGCGCCGCGCAGGGCCGTCACGAGGAACGCCCCCTGGCTGACGCCACGCACGCTGCGGGCGATCGCGCGTCCCGCCGCCACCTGGCCGATGCCGAAGTCGGCCACGCGCGGCTTGCCGTCGGCGTCGATGAGCACGTTCGCGGGCTTGAGGTCGCGGTGGACGATGGCCGGCGTCAGGGCGTGCGCGAACGCGACGATGCGGGCGATGTCCAGCACCATGCGGGCGGCCCGCGCGGTGTCGGCACGCTCCGTCTGCCACTGGTTGACCATCCCCGACAGGTCGCCCCCGCCGACGTACTCGTACTCCAGGCACGGGGGGTCGGCGCTGAGATAGGTGTGTTGCAGCGTCACGATGCCGGGGTGCTTGCCCTGGCGCATCACCTGATTGAGGATGGCCGCCTCGTGCCGCAGCAGGCGGTCCTTGGCCGACGGGTCGAGGCAGAACTTGAGGGCCACCGGAGGCACGCCGTCGAAGTGGGGGTTGCGTGCCTTCCACACCTCGCCGAAGCCGCCGGCACCGAGCAGCTCGTCCAGCTCCCAGTCGATGCCCGGCAGGGGGCGGTCGCCGGCACTGAACCGCGGCATGTGGACCGGCAGCAGGGGCAGGACGGAGTCGGGCTTGTCGAAGATCGCCGCGAGGGGGACGGTACGTCCGAGCGGGTCGGCGGGCCGACGCATCGATGCGCGGATGGCGCCGGGCACGAGCGAGAGGTAGATGCTGAGCTGCTTCTGCATGGCGGGGTCGTGCGGGGCCAGCTCGAGGGCGATCTCGGCGGCGTGGAGCTTGACCTCGGCGGGCGGGGCCTGCGCGAGGGCCTCGACCTCGGCGCGGCGCTCCTCGGGCCTCTTGCCCTGCCACCACTCGCACACCTTGCGCGCCGCCTCGGGCAGCACCTCGCACAACACCTCGGCGGCCAGCCCGCCGACGGCGCACCCGACGATGCCCTTGCCCACGCCCTTCAGCAACGCCGCATACAGTGCCATTCTCGCCTCTCGTCGGTTATCGACGCCCGCCGCCGCTCGTTGGTATCATGCCCAGAGGACGGCCCGCGTTCAAGCCTGGCAGTCGGTCTTTCGTAGAGCACGCGTCCTGCGTGCTCGGCTGACACGTCGGGGAGGCGAAGAGAGCACGCAAGATGCGTGCTCTACGAGAAGCGAGCGCGAGATGCGTGCTTTCCGACAAAGCTGACCCGCTACAACAACGGGACCGCCCCCTCCCGAGGCCCTCGCCGATGGCTCACCAAGAGAGCATCACCCGCCGCAACCTGCCGCACTGGTATGTCCCGAATGCGACGATCTTCGTCACCTACCGACTCCACGGCACCATCCCGGCTGCGGTGTTGAGCGAGATGGAGCGGAAAAGGGACGCCGCCCTCGTCGAGGGTGGGTCCGAGGCCCGCCAGCGCGTCCACAAGAAGTTCTTCGCGGAGTTCGATGCCTGCCTGGATGGGGACACGTCGATCCGTTGGCTGGCCGAGCCGCGCGTCGCCGCGCTGATCCGGAAAAGCTTGTACTTCCACGACGGCGGGCTGCACCGCCTGATCTCGTACTGCGTCATGCCCAATCACGTCCACGCCGTCTTCTTGCCGAACGAGGAGGCGGGCACGAAGGGCCGCAGCCCGCTCACACGCATCATGCACTCCCTGAAGAGTTTCACGGGCCTGGAGGCGAACAAGTTGCTTGAGCGAGAGGGGACGTTCTGGCAGAAGGAGTCGTTCGACCACTGGGTGCGCGACGAGGACGAACTGGAGCGGATCGTAGCCTACATCGCCAACAACCCGGTCAAGGCGGGCCTGGTGTCGCGGCCCCACGAGTGGTACTTCTCGTCCGCCCACGACCGCTTCCTCGCGGACGGATGCGAGGAAGGCTGGCTGTGGCAGCCGGACGGCGGTTACGGTTCGAGCCCGCCCACCGTAGAGCACGCATCCTGCGTGCTCGGCTGACACCTCAGGGAGGCGAAGCAAGCACGCAGGATGCGTGCTCTACGAGAACAGCCGCAAACCTCGGAGAGACGGCCCATGTTCCCCCTCCTCGCCACCCTCATCCTGTCCGCGGGCCCCGAGCCCGGCGGCGCCGCCAAGGACCTCGAGATCAAGCACGCCGACGGCGTGTCCGCCGTCGCCTTCTCGCCGGACGGCAAGCGCCTCCTGACGGGCACCGTCAAGGGGGCGGTCACGCTGTGGGACGCGGCCTCGGGCCGAGAGGTGGCGACGTTCCCGGCCCGCATGTCGGCCATCCGCTCGCTGACGTGGTCGTCCGACGGCAAGGCGTTCGCATCCGGCGGCGACGACGGCCGCGTCTACCTGTGGGACGTTGCGAAGAAGGCGGCCCACGCCGACATGCGCTGCGAGAGCGGCCCGGTCCACTCCCTCGCGTTCACCAAGGACGGGGATTCACTCCTCGCGCCCGACGGCCCGACCCTCCTCTGGTTGGATGTCAAGAAGGGGTTGAAGGTCACGAGGACGGTGAAGGCCGGTGACATGAAGGAGTCACTGCACGGCATCGCCCTGTCGCCGGATGGCAAGAGCGTCCTCCTCGGCGGGCAGGTCGTCCTCAACGAGGGGTCGGCCCACACGGTCATCCGCTCCGTGGACGTGGCCCGCGGCACGGTGACGAAGATCACCTGGGGCAATCCGATGGGGGCCGATCAACGCAGCGTCTGGAGCCTGCACCGCGCCTTCGTCGTCCACGCGCCGGACGGCAAGGGCTGGGCCGCCATCACCGAACACAAGGCCATCCTCTTCACCGGTGGCAAGCTCGGGAAGTCGGTCCACGGCCCAGCCGTCGTCGGCCTGGCCTACACGCCCGACGGCAAGACGCTCGTCACCGCGGACCGCACCGGCAACGTCCTGCTGACCGACGTGGCGACGGCGAAGAAGGCCGAGCAGATCAAGGGCCTCGGAACGCTGACGGGGCTCGCCCTGTCGCCCGACGGCAAGCGTTTCGCCGTCGCGCGCGCCGACGGCAAGGTGCTGATCCGCAACGTGCCGGCGATGAAGAAGGCCGAATAACACCAAGCCATCCGGACGGAGGATTCACCCATGTTCATCCTGGCCCTGTGCCTCTTCCACGCCGACGAGCCCGTCGAATTCAAGAACGAGAACCCCGTCCTCGCCGTCGCCTTCTCGCCGGACGGCAAGACCCTGGCCACCGGCAGCAACAAGGGCAAGGTCACCCTCTGGGACGCGGCGACGGGCCGCAAGGTCATGGACGGCCCGACCCACTCCGGCCTCGTGCGGGCGCTGGCCTACAGCCCCGACGGCAAGACGTTGTACAGCGGCGGCCTCAAGGGCAATCTGATCGCCTTCGACGTGGAGGGCTTCAGCAAGCGGGCGGAGGTCCGCACGCCACGCCCCTCCATCCGCTCGTTGTCGGTCAGCCCCGACGGGGCGTCCGTCGTCGCGGTGACGGGCGGCGAGGATGTTCACCTCTACAAGTCGGCCGGCCTCAAGCTGGCGAAGTCGTTCAAGGCGGCGGACATGAAGGCCGAGCCGCACTCCGCCGCCTTCGCGCCGGACGGCAAGAGGCTCCTCGTCGGCGGGTGGGTGCTGCTGAACAGCGGCAGGCACTTCGGGACGTTCCGCGTCTGGGATCTGGCGGCCGAGAAGGCGGAGGACGGCTTCGGCGGGGCGCCACTCATGCAGAAACCGGAGGACCGCATCCGCTACCTGGCCCGCTGCGCGTGGTCACCCGACGGCAAGGCGTGGGCCGGCATCGCCGAGCAGAGCGTCCTCATCGTCCGTGGCACGAAGGCCACGCCGGCCGCCGTGAAGGACGCCGTCGGGCTGGCGTTCACGCCGGACGGCAAGACGCTGGTCGTCGCCGAGCACGCCGGCCCGGTGCGCCTCCTCGACGCGGCCACGGGCAAGGGGACGGCCCGCCTGATGGCCGGGCTGCCGTCGGTCTCGCAAATGGCGCTGTCGCCCGACGGCAAGCGCGTGGCCCTGGCCGGCGGGGAGAAGGTGGTGATCAAGGCCCTGTCCGATGCGAAGAAGGGGGATTGACCGTGGCCGACGACGAGAGTGAATTGCTCGGGCTGACGCAGCGTTTGCTCGACGCCATCGCCGGCGGCGACTGGGAGACGTACGCCGCCCTGTGCGACCCGTCGCTGACCGCCTACGAGCCGGAGGCCCCCGGCCAACTGGTGCGGGGCCTGGAGTTCCACCGCTTCTACTTCGACCTCGGCGGCATCCGCGGGCGGCACCGGACGACGATGGCGTCGCCACACGTCCGCCTGATGGGCGACGTGGCGGTGGTGTGCTACGCGCGGCTGATCCAGAGGGTGGGCCGCGAGGGCCTGCCGGAGACGGTGAGCAGCACGGAGACGCGCGTCTGGCGGCGCGAGGGCGGGTCGTGGCGGCACGTCCACTTCCACCGGACGGCGGGGTGAGGGGCAAGGAGCGTCGGATGACAGACGCCGCGCGTCCGGAATTGCTGGGCCTGTTGCGGGCGTGCAAGGACGCCCCGGACGACGACACTCCCCGCCTCATCCTGGCCGACTGGGTCGAGGACCATTCGCGCGGGCCGGCGGACCTGGGCCGGGCCGTCGCCCTCCGCGCCGGCGTCGCCGCCGCCCGGTTGGAGGACGTGGATGACCGCCAGCGGATGGAGTGGCGTGCGACGGAGCAGCTCAACGAGTTCCAGAAGGAGTGGCTGCACGCCCTCCTGTCCTGCTGCGACAACGTGGACAGTGAGCTGCGCCGCGGCCTGTTCGACGTGACCACCTTCGACACCACCTTCCTCACCAGGGCCGGCACGGCCCTCGCCGAGTCCGAGGAGTGGCAGTGGGTCGATCACCTCCGCCTCACGGGCTATTACCACGCACGCCCGGCCGAGGCGCTCCTCGCGTCCTGCCTGCTGCCGTCGCTCAACGGCCTCGACCTGTCCCGCTCCCTCTGCTTCCCGCAGGACGTGCGGGATCTGGCCGAGTCGGCGCAGTGCGCCGGCCTGGTCGCCCTGAGCCTCGCGGCGGCCCGCGGGGCCCTGCGCACCCTGACCGAGTCGCCGCACCTCGCCCGCCTCCGCTCCCTGTCCTTGCGCAGCTCCACCCCCGACGCGGCGGACGTGACGGCCCTGGCCGAATCGCACGCCCTGCCCGCCCTCCGCGAGATCGACCTCTCCTGGAACAACCTGCGTGACCGCGGCGTGGCCCTCCTCGCCGCCAGCCCCCGCTTCGCCGACCTCGAATCCCTCGACCTGGGTTCCAACGGCATCGGCAACGCGGGGGCGAGGGCGCTGGCGTCCTCCGGCCTACGCCGCTTGCGGAGGCTCGGCCTGAGCGGTAACGTCATCGGCGAAAAGGGGGCGCTGGCCCTAGCCGAATCGCCGGCGCTGGAGCACCTGGAGCGCCTGGACTTCCACGGCAACAAGGCGGGCCGGCGTGGCAACGCCGCCCTGCGCGAGCGTTTCGGCGGGCGTGTCCGCATCTGAAAGGAATGCCGGATGGCGAAGAAGAAGGAATACCCCACCGCGCGCCCCGAGCTGCTGGGCCTCCTCCAGGCGTGCAAGGAGAAGCCGGAGGACGACGGCCCCCGCCTCATCCTCGCCGACTGGCTCGAGGACCACTCGCGCGGCCCGGCGGACGACGCCCGCGTCCACGCCATTCGCGCCGGCGTCGAGGCCGCCCGCCTCCCCGAAGGGGACGAACGCCGCGAAGGGCTGGAGGAGGAGGCCCGCAAGCTGCACGTCAAGCACCTGAAGGCGTGGCTCGGCCCGCTGGAGCCGTTTTGCGGACGCTGGCACGGCGAGGTCGAGCGCGGCCTGCTGCACGTCACGGCCCGCGGCGGCGAGATCCTGACGAGGGCCGGCGCAGAGGCCGCCGCCGGCGAAGAGTACGCCTGGGTCGATTCGCTGCGCCTCGGCACCCTGGCCGCCGAGGCCGACGAGAAGTTGCTCGCCTACGGCTTCCTCCCGTCCCTCAACAAACTCAGCCTGGCGCGGACGGACATCCGGCCGCCGCAGGTCGCCCGCATCGTCGAGGACGCCCAGTGCGCCAACCTCCGCGAGCTGGACCTCGCCCAGACGGGCACGCACGACCGCGGCGCGGAGGCCATCGCCGCGTCGAAGTACATGGCCAACCTCGTCTCCCTGGACATCGGGAGTGCCGAGGTGGGCAGGGCCGGCTTCGCGGACCTGGCCGCGTCGAAGACGTTGCGTTCGCTGCGCGAGGTCAGCGTGGCGCGGTGCGACATGCCGCCGGCGGATTTGGCGCCCCTCGTCGAGGCGAAGGCCCTCAAGAGGCTGCGGAAGCTCAACTTCTACCAGAACAAGCTCGGCGACGACGGCGCCGCCGCCATCGCGGCCAACAAGATCCTCGCCGGGCTGGAGGAGCTGGACCTCGGCTCCAACCGCATCGGCGACGCCGGGGCCGTCGCCCTGGCCGGGGCGAAGTGGAAGGGGATGCGGAAGCTCGACCTGCACTCCAACGCCATCGGCGAGGCCGGCGCGCTGGCCCTGGCCGAGTCGCCCGCGCTGGCGGGCATCGTGGAGCTGGACTTCACGAAGAACAAGGCGGGCCGACGCGGCAACACGGCGTTGCGCGAGCGGTTCGGCGGCAGGGTGAAGGTGTGAGCACCGCCCGGCTCACACCCCCGCGCCGGCGGGCGGGACGACGAAGGTGTGCAGCACGGCGTCCTTCTGGAAGCCGACCACCTCGGGGAAGCGCAGCCCCGGCAGCAGCTGCACGTCGAAGATCTCCTCGACCGCCGTCTGCAGCTCCAGCCAGCCGACCAGCCGCCCGTCGCGGAGGTCCACCACGGCCACGCCGCACTTCAGCTCGCCCCGCCGCGCCGCCAGGGGCACGCCGTCCATGGCCGAGGTCGGGCGGATCTTCGGGTGGTGACCTTGATGGGCTAACAGGCTTGCTACAATGCAAGGTAGCGGGG
>CAZVZK010000215.1:0-14243 GCA_964630925.1 uncultured Alcaligenaceae bacterium | reverse complement strand
CCGATCTTGCCACAACCCGCCCTCCCGCGCTAGATCAAAATCCTAACCGCTCTAGGGGTGCATGGCCGCCTGAGGGCCGGCGACGTGGGCGCGAAGGCACAGGCCGGCTCCGAGGACGCCGTCGGCACCCTCAACGAGATGCTCAAGGCGCTCACCAAACGCTGAGGCTGAGCGCCGGCTGGGCGTCGCCCGGCCCCGTCACGCGGCGGCGAGCAGCAACATGAGCGTGATGGCCAGGTTGTGGAGGGCGTGGGCCACCATGCACGGCACCAGCGACCAGCCCAGCTCGCGGGCCAGGCAGAACCCCGTGGCCAGGCCCCCCAGCACCGGCACGACCACCCACCCCGGCGGGTGGATGACCGCG
This sequence comes from uncultured Alcaligenaceae bacterium, assembly GCA_964630925.1. Taxonomy (GTDB): domain Bacteria; phylum Planctomycetota; class Planctomycetia; order Gemmatales; family Gemmataceae; genus RGDT01. The sequence continues at coordinate 13,879 of CAZVZK010000215.1, read as the reverse complement.
AACAGGAAGCTCGACACCAGGGCGGCGAACGCGAACCGCGCGAACACATGCCAGCCCGGCCACATCCGCCGCAGGTGCGTGTACAGCACGCCGCGGAAGAAGATCTCCTCCACCAGCGGCGCCACCACGCACGCGGCCAGGAACACCTGCGCCCACACCCACCACGGCGCGCCCTCGGCGGCCCCGGCGACGGGGTGCGCCGGCGGCCGCGTCTGGCCGCCCATCCACCGTTGCACCGCCATGAGCGCCAGCATGACCAGGAGCCCCGCGAGCAGCAGCGGCAGCGCGGCCAGATACGTCCCCACCCCCTTCGGCACGTCCAGCAGGCGAGGCGGACGCAGGCCGATGTCCTCCGCCACCTCGCGCCACGCCAATCCACGCAGCACCGGCCAGCCCAGCGTCAGCAGGCTCGCCAGCATCGCCGCCCCGCTCAGACCCAGATCCCATCCCGGCGCGCGGGCAAGCCCCGCCAGGTGGCTCAAGCCCAGGAACACGGCCAGGAACAGCGCGAACGTCTCGCCGTACACCAGCGAGCGGCCCTCCGCCAGCGCCGGCTTGAGGTGGCCCATCCACGCCAGCACGCCCACCAGGACCAGGACGAACACGCCCGCCGCGCCTCCAAGCAAGGCCCCCACCGCCATCCCCGCCACCACGTACGCCGTCCGCCGCGCCTCGGCGATCAGGGCCGCCCGCGCCCCCTCATCATCCCCCGCCAGCGCCAGCCTGCCGAACCACCCCAGGCGGCGCTCCAATTCCTGCCGCCCCTCCTCGCCGACCTCCTCGCCCGCGTACAGCCGGCGCAGCGTCACCTCGTCCTCGGGCAGCTCGGCCAACGCCGCCACCGGCCCGTCCAGCTCCCCCGCCAGGATCGCCAGCCGCGTCCGGTCCTCGGCGAAGGCCGAGCGGGCCTGCTTCAGGAGCTCATCGCCGGGCAGGCCGAGGCTCTTCAGCCCGATGAGGTAGCGCGCCTGCAACTTCAGGGCGACCCGCTCCGCGCCCCCGCCCGCGGCGGCGCGGGCCTGCTGCCGGTACACCACGAAGGCGCAGATCCCGCCGATGGCCAGCCACACGGCGACGCCGTGCAGGGCGACGGCCCAGCGTGGGCGTTCAGGCGCCATGCTGGGGCTGCCACAGGCGGTACCCGCCGACGAAGGCGTTGTCGTTGTCGCCGAGCCGACACCCCGGCGGCAGGTCGTCGAGCTTCCTCACGTTGCCGCCCCCGAGGACGACGTACTCCGGCAGCAGCGCGGCCTGGAGCCGCGCCACCACGTCGAAGACCGCCGCCTGCCACTTACGGCGCCCCAGACGCTTCAGGCCCGCCCCGCCGACGAAGTCCTCGAACGAGCGCCCCTTGCGGTACGGCAGGTGCCCCAGCTCCATGGGCGCGATGACGTTGTCGTAGATGAGGGTGTTGCCCAGGCCCGTCCCCAGCCCGAGGAACAGCATGCGTCCGCCCTGGTAGCTGCCCAGCGCCTGCATCGCCGCGTCGTTGATGAACCGCACCGGCTTGCCGAGCGCGGCCTCGAAGTCGAACCCGACCCAGCCGGGCGCGAGGTTGACCGGCTCCTTGGCGATGCGTCCGCCGAGGACCGGCGCCGGGAAGCCCATGGAGACGGCGTCATACTTCCAGCCGGCCGTGGCGGTCTTGACCGCCTCCACCATGAGCGCCGCCGTCAGCGCCGGCCCCGACGGGATCTTGCGCACCTCCGGCGCGGCGCTCGACTTCACCTTGACGTTGGTGCCGCCCACGTCGATGACCAGGATGTCCATCCGCGTGCCCCTCCATGAGCCCATTGTATGATCGGCCGGTTCGGCTTGCACTTTTCGCGCCCCACGCGCATCATCGCCGGCCGCACCACGCACACCATCGCGCAGGGAGGCGAGGACATGGGCAAGGCCGGCAAATTGGCCGTCGTGGCGGCCCTCGTGGCCGCCACGTTGGCCACCTACCTGTACTACCGCTCCGTCTGGGAGCACTCCAAACGCCTCCGCGCCGTCCGCCCCGGCGTCCTGTACCGCTCCGGCCAGATGACCGCCGAGGGCTTCGCCGAGGCCGTCGAACGCCTCGGCATCCGCACCGTCATCAACGTGCAGGACGACTTCCCCGACCCGTCGATCCGCAAGGCGTGGGGCGGCTCGGTCCGCGAGAGCGAGCTGTGCCGCAAGCTGGGCGTCCGCTACGTCGCCCTCGCCCCCGACCTCCAGCCGCGCACCACCCCCGGGGGCCCGCGCCCGCTCGTCATCGACGAGTTCCTCAAGGTGATGGACGACCCGGACGCCTACCCCGCCCTGATCCACTGCAAGGCGGGCCTGCACCGCACCGGCGTCCTGTGCGCCGTCTGGCGCCGCGAGTACGACGGCTGGGGCGCCGAACGCGCCTTCCTCGAGCTGAAGGCCCACGGCTTCGGCGACCGCGCCTGCACCATCAGCAACGACTACGTCCGCCAGTACGTCCTCGAGTACCGACCCCGTCAGAAGGGATGAGGGATGAGGGATGAGGGATGAAAGGAAACCAGTTCTTCCTTTCATCCCTCATCCCTCATCCCCATCCCTCCCCGGAGGCGCCATGCCGCTCAAGCACATCGACTGGATGCTGCTCAAGGCCTACTTCAAGGCCTACCTCATCTTCCTCGTCAGCCTGCTGACGCTGTACATCGTCATCGACCTGTTTACCCACCTCGACGACTTCGTCCAGCAGAACTCGCGCGGCGGCCTCCTCGTCGTCCTGCAGCGTATCGGCCTGTATTACGGCTACCGCCTGCCCCAGCTCTTCGACCGCCTGTGCGAGGCCATCTCCCTCCTCGCCGCCATGTTCACCATCGTCATGATGCAGCGCAACAGCGAGCACCTGCCGCTGCTGTCCGCCGGCGTGCCCACGCGGCGCATCGTCGCGCCCGTGCTGGCCAGCGCCTGCCTGATGCTCCTCCTGGCGGTCGCCAATCAGGAGCTGCTCATCCCGCGAATCATGGACAAGCTCACCCAGGACCGCAACGACCCCGGCGGCTCCAAGGACGTGATGGTCCGCGGGGCCTACGAGGGCAGCCTGTTCCACGTCGAGGGCGAACGCGCCAGCCGCGTCCTCGACGAGAAGACCGGGAAACGCACCCCGACGGTCTACAACCTCCGGTGCCTCCTGTTCGAGTCGGCCGCCCCCAACCAGATCCACATCACCGCCCAGAGGGCGGTCTACGTCCCGGGCGACGAGCCGGGCCGCGGCAAGTGGGAGCTGTACGGCTGCCAGCCGCGTGACGTGGCCCCCATCGACGGGCTGCTCGATGTCGTGGACGTGGGGCGTTACACGCTGCACGTCCGCACCGTGGACTTCGACGCCTTGACGCGCGACCCGCGCTGGTTCAACCTCACCTCCACGCGGCGGCTGCACGAGGAGCTGCAGCGCCCCGAGTCGAGTCGGCTCGCCGTCCTGGCGGTGATATTCCACACGCGCATCACCCGCCCCCTGATCGGCATGGTGCTGGTGGTGCTGGGGCTGTCGCTGATCCTCCGCGACCAGACACGCAACATCGTCATCAGCGCCGGCCAGTGCATCGTCCTGTGCGGCCTGTTCTTCGCCACCTGCCACGGCTGCAAGATGATGGGCGACAACGAGTACCTGTCGCCGGCCCTGGCGGCGTGGCTGCCGGTGATCCTGTTCGGCCCCCTGGCCATCGTGCAGTTCGACGCCATCCAGACGTGACCGTTGCCGGCGCCTGGCGGCCCTGGCATCGTGGGGGCGGAGGGCCGGCGTCCTCCCGCGCCGGCCCCACGGGGCCGATACCGCCCTGGCGGCATGCGAGGCGGACGCGGACTACGTAACAATGGCACGCCGGCGTGCAGCTCCTGCCGCGTTGCGTCGTCTTTACCTTTGCCCACCCCCCGAGCGGCCGCCGATGTCTGCGCGCCTCCTGGCCCTCGCCGTTCTCGCCTTGCCCGCCGGCGTCCCGCCCGCACACACCGCTCCCGCGCCCTTCCTGGGTAAGCGCGGAATCCCCCCGGCCTGGAAGCCCTCCAGGGGGAGTGGTCGCTTGCCGATGCCGCCCCCGGCTCCGGGGGCGGGCTGAGCGTGCGCGGTACGGTGTTCACCTTCAGGGCCGGCCCCAAAGGCATCCCCTTCGCCTACACCGGGCGGCCAGGCGCGAGGGGGGAGCTCGACCTGCTCTGTGGCACCCCGGAACGCCCGTACTACCAGGCCGTCTACCCGTTAGAGGGCGGCATCCTCACCATCCGCTTCGACGGCCTCAGCCGCCCCCGCCCGGCGTCCGTCGATGCCGGGGGGCCGGGCTACCGCGAGCGCTACAGGCGCGCGGCACGCTGAACCCGCCCCCGGCGAGCCCTCCGCCCGGGGGCGCGATGCCGGGTGGTGCCCCGGCGCTTTACTTCGGCCCCGGCACGCGCTCCAGCACCAGGGTCACCGTGCCCCTTTCTTCCCGCTCGCGGGCCGGGGCCCACGCCGGCCTTGCGGCCCCCTTGAAGTACTTGATCCTCAATTGTCCGCCTTGCAGCTCGTAGATCCCCTGAAAGGCCGCCCCACGCCACGGCGGCTCCTGGAAGGCCAGGTCGATGGCCTTCGGAGCGGCGGAGGGGTCGATCCGCCACGTCGCACGCCGGCCGTCACCGCCGGGCAGCGCGACGGACAGACCGCGGGGAGAGAAGGACCAGACCTGCCCGGCCGCCACCTCGTCGGGCAGGTGCTTGCCGCCGGCCTCCCCCTTCACGACGCGCCATTCGCCCAGAAGCAGCTCGGAGTCGGCCCTGGGCCTGGCCGGCTTGCGGGCCGGGGGTGCGGGCGCGGCCGCCACCCCCGGCCCGCCCCACGGCTCGCCGCCCACCCAGGCTGTCGCGGCCCCGAGCAGCCCCGCCGCAGCCAACACCGCCGCCACGCCCATGAACTTGCCCATCGCCATCCCTCCTCCCAGGCCGCCCCAGGCCAGCGCGGCCGCCGCGGAGGCGCCCGCCGCCGCCTTCCCCCCCGCGAACAGAATAGCCGCCCCGGCCGCCGACCTCGCCAGGCCCGGTGCGACGGGACACGCCCCCCAGGTGTCGCCGCCGCCCGGACGCGCCTGCGGCGGCGCGAAGCCGCGCCGCGCCAGGGCGGCGCGGAGGCGTTCGCGGGCGCGGGCCAGCCGCGACTCCACGGTCCCGGCGTGCCGGGAGACCACGAGGGCGAAGGCGTCCTCGTCCTTCGAGGCGGCGTAGCGCGACAACAATTCCGCGTCGGCCGGGGCGGCCTGCGTGGCCGCCCGCCGCAGGTGTTCGACGACGCCCCGTAGCCCGCCAGCCATCCGCCCCTCCGCCTCGCCCCGCCCCGGCCTCTACCATTCTGAGACATCCGACGCCCTGGAGCCTCCCATGATTTTCCCACAACGCGGCCGTCATCCCTCATCGGGGCGACACGCGGCTTCGCGACGGCGAGCGACAAGGCAAGTCAGCCCGCAGGCCCCCTCAAAACACCGAGGGCCGCCGGGTTGTCCCGGCGGCCCTCTGATCTTCTGCCCACACCCGGCTCACTTGGGCGCGGGGTTGACGACGATCTTGGCCTTCTTGCGCAGCTCGGAGGCGACGTAGTCGTGCAGGCGGTCGAAGTACACCTCCTTCACCACCTCCTTCACGTCCTCGAACTTGACCTCCTTACCGGGCTTGCGCTCGGTGACGAGGATCAGGTGCATGCCGAACGGCGTCCGCACCACGTCGCTCATCTGCATCACCTGCAACGCGAAGCTGGCGTTCGCGAACGGCGCCACCATCAGGCCCGCCTTCTGGAACCAGTTCACGTCGCCGCCGGCCGCCTTGGTGGGGCACTCGGACTTCTCCTTGGCGTGCTTCGCGAACGCCTCGGCCAGCAGCGAGCCGCGGGCCTGGTCGGCCTTCAGCTTGTCCGTCCCGGCCGGCAGCTTGGCCATCCCCGCCGCCACCTCGTCCTCGATGGCCTTCTTGATGTCGCGGATCTGCTTGGCCGCCGCCGCCAGCGACGCCTCGTCCGACCCCTTGGGCGTGACGAGGATGTGGCGGGCGCGGACGGCGGTGCCGTCGAACATGTCCTTCTCGCGGGTGAACAGCTCGGTCAGCGCCTTGTCCGTCGCCTGGGCGTTGGCGTACTTGAACCAGCGCAGGTCCGCCCCGATGTGCTGCCGGAACTCCGCCTCCGTCACCTGGGCGTCGGTCAGCATCTTGCCGAAGTCGCGGCCGAAGTTCTTGAGCTGCGTCTTCGTCTCGTTGACGCGCTTCTCCACCTCCGCGTCCTCGACCTTGTACGCCGGAGCCGCCCGCAGCGACTGGTCGATGATGAGGTTGTCGGCCAAAAACTCGATGATATGCTGCCGGGCGGCGGGACGCTTGTCCGCCGGCACCATGGCCTTGTCGAGGGCGCGCTGGACGGCCTGCTCGAGGATGACCTCGCCGTTGACGTTCGCCGCCGCCGCCGTGGGCGAGATGGCCGGCTTGGGCGTGGGGGCGGGGGTGGTTCCCGAGCCGGGGCCTTGGGCGAGCGCCGCCAATCCGGTGATGGCCAGGCCGAGCAGGGCCAGGCCCAGGGGTTTGCCTCGCATCAGTCCTTCTCCTGTTCCCGCGGTCGGAATGCCGTGGCCGGCGGATCGCCCGCCTCCACGCCATCCGCGTATAGCAGGGCCGCTCCAGCGAAACAACGGGAAGGCGGGCGGCCCATCGCGGCGACGAGGAGGGCTATCGGGGAGATCGCCTCGGCGAGCGACACACGGGCCATGAATGTCATGCGGCGGCCTCCCGTTCAGCGTTTGAACATCCCCGGCAGGGCGGCCAGGGCGCGCAGGGTCTCCTCCGTGCCGCCGGACGTCTCGAACGTCAGGACGTTCTCGGCGGCGGTGACCCTGGCATCTCCGAGCAGGCGGTCCAGCGTCACCGCGGCCGCCCCGACATCACCGCCCTGGATCTGGAACACCAGCAGGGAGAGCCGCAACCCCTGCAAGCCCACCTGCATGCCGTCGCGGGCCTCGGCGGCCTCGGCCGCACCCTCCAGGGTGAACGAGCCTTTGAACTTCGCCTCCTCACCCATGCCGATGGTGAACGCACCCGCCTTCAGCCCACGCAGGGCGATCAGCCCCCTGGGCACCAGCGGGCCGTCCAGCCCCTCCAGCCACGCCGGCGGACGCAGCCGGACTTCCACCTGGGCATCCCCCGCCCAGTCGTCCACCTTCTCACCCTTCTCGCGCTCCAGCGCCAACCTCACCCCGGTCACGCTGCCGACGAGCAGTGTCCGCGCGTCGAGGAACGCCACCGCGGCCCTGCCGGCATGGCCAACCGGGTTGCCGGAGTGCATCCGCTGCCCGCCGGCCTCTTCCGACTCCACGTTGTCGAGGCGCGACAGCACCTTGTTGCGCGTGTACGCCTTCCTCGTGCGGATGACGACCCAGCCGACGTCCTCGGCCGGCCGGTGCCAGACGACCCACGCCCTCTCGATCTCCTCGGGCCGCAGCCCCGTGTCGCGCTCCAACCCGGCGCCGGGGTCGCTGTCGCCGGCGCGTCGTGCCGGCATCTTCGCCCACATCTCCGCCAATCGCACGCGCCCCACCACCTCGGCGTCGGGCGTGACGTAGTCGAGCAGGTCGGCGAACGGCCCGGAAGGCTCGCGCGTCCACCACCACCACGCGCCCACGGCCACCAGCGCCAACGCCACCAGCGTCGCCAGCACCCCGCCCCACGCCGACGGCCGCCGCACCGGGGCCGCCGCGTGTGGCTTCGGGGCGGAGGGGCCGGGCTGGTCGATCTGGGGAGGGACGACGAGCGGCTTACCGCAGGCGGGGCACAGGACGGTGCGTCCGACGTGCCGCTCGCCGACGCGGAGGACATTGCCACAGGGGCAGACGGCCGGCATGTGGCGTCTCCATGAATCAGGGCAGGGACAATGTATGTGGCAAGAGGGCGCCGGCATCGGCCCCGCCGCCCCCCTCGTCGCACGGCTCAGCCGTGTGACGGGCCGTCTTCCGGGCTCCGCCCCGATGAGCCGCCTCGGTGCGTGGGGCGGATGTCGGGAATGTCGGAGAGTCGCTCATCGCCTCGGCCGTTAGAACCGGTGTGTATCGGCCGCGTTCTCTCACCGTCCTCCATTGGCACACCGCACCCTCTGCCCCGAGGGTTGAGGAGCGTACCACGTCGGCCGCCGATCCTGAACGCGACATTGAGCGACGGCACCGAGATTCACCGACATTCCTTCATCGGCCGTCAGACGCGCGGGCCGTCCTCGAACACGTCGCGCTCCATCAGGCCGATGCGCCCGTCGATCAGCCGCGCCTCGCCGCCGCCGATGACCCACTCGCGGCCTCGGTTGGCGACGAGGCTGAGGCTCGGCAGGCCCGGCGCGCGGGCCAGCTCACGGACGGCCGCCTCGTCCACCTCATGCCGTCCGGTGAGCGAGAGCGTGCACAGCTCGGGAAGGCTCCGCGTCGTCAGGAGCGGGGCCACGGCGTCGCCGTCGGCGAGGCACAGCCGCAGCGTGCGCAGCCGAGGCCAGGGCCGTGCGACCAGATCGCGCACGTGTGATGCCGACAGCCCCGCGTGCGTGCCCAGCTCCAGGCGCGTCAGCCCCTCGCGGTATGGTCCGGCGGCGATGCCCGCCATCTCCTCGGCGGCGTGCCGGTGAGCGTCGATACGCAGATGGCGGAGGTTGGCGAGGCGCGGCCCGCTCGCCAGCGCGTCGGGCCGCGCCGGACGCTGGTCCACCTGCGGCGCGGGGTACTCCAGGAACAGCCGCGCCAGGTTGCCGGCGCGTGAGTAGGACGCCAGCGGCGCGAGCGCCTCGGTCAGCCCGCAGTCGAGACGCAGCGTGTGCAGCCCGCCCCACGACAACGCCGACGCCAGCCCGTGGAGGTTCCATGCGGACAGCCGGATGTCCTGCATCGGGTGCCCCGAGAGTGTACCGGGGAGCCCTGGCATCGGTGCCGTGACGTACTCGATACCTTCCCCGCCCTCACCGATCACATGGACGGCGGAGAGCTGCCGCAGCGTCGGCCAGTGGCTCGACGCCAGCAGCCAACCCCAGGTGTCAGCGCCCTCGTTGAGCTCCATCTCCGAGTAGCTCGACAGGATCAGCCGCCGCAGGGGCCGTCTCAACCCGTTGACGAACACGGGCCAGGCGGCCGGATCGCCCTCCCGCCAGCACAACGCCTCCAGGGCGGGGAGGTCGATCCTCTCCATGACCTTGTCCACGTAGGGCCCAGTGCCGATGTGGTCGGACAGGAATAGCGAGCGGAGGCCCGCCAGGTGCGGCCCGCGCAGCAGCCCGGCCAGCGCCGCGGCCGGGGCCGGCCCCGCCATCCCGAGCACCGTCAGCCGCGCCAGCTCGGGCCGAGTCGCCAGCGCCGCGAAGTAGCCCGCCGCCTTCGGCCCCGCCTCCGGGTTGAGCAGGAACAGCTCCCGCACGGGGGCCTTTCGCCACGCATCCGATGTCTGCCGCATGTACTCGTGGGCCGAGCCCACGATGGCCCGGTGCAGCATCCCCCGGTGGAACGCCACCAGCGCCGCCTTCGGGATGAAGTCGAACCACGGCTCCCTTGGGTCGCATGCGAACGCCGCCGACCGCCGGTACCGCGCCACGGCCTCTGGATACCGCGCGTCGTCCTCGCCCATCGCCGCCAGCTCGACGCCGGACCGGATGAACGTCGCCCGCTCCGTCTCGCCGTCCTCCTCCAGCCAGTCCGCCAGCACCAGACGCGGCAGATCCTCGTCCGGCTCCTCGGACGCCGCGCGGATCAGACGCTCGCGCTCGTTCACCGCCGCCGCCGGAAGAGTTGGACGTGAAGGACGATCGCCACCATTTCGTCCGGGTGGACCTCGAAGCGAACGATGAGAGGCGCGGCAAACATCACCCGCTCCAGGCCCGCACGCGATTCGCCCTCGTGCAGGGCGTCCTGCCGCAGGCGCGCCTCTGCCGCGTGGCTGGCCGCAGTGATCGCGGCCCGCTCCTCCGAATCGGCGCTCAGCCAGATGGCCGCCAGCTCGTCGAGCGCCTCCACCAGCCACTCGACCCGGAACATCAGAGCTTCTCCAGGTGGGCCAGCACCTCGGCGGTCGAGTACCGCCGCCCGGCCGACTTCTTCCGTCGCTCCAGCTCCTCCTCGGTGATGCCGGGGCTGGCCGGCTCCCATTCAGGCGGCACCACGGAGGCGATGAACCGCCCCACCACCTTGCCATCCTCCGTGCACAGCTCCGCGCCGCCGGTCAACGCGGCGAGCCGGGCGGCGAGCGCGGATTCGATCACGACGCGGGTCATGGCTTGCTCCTGTTGTCGGAATGCCCACCCCATCATACCGCCCACATTCTCCTCCAGCCAGTCCGCCAGCACAAGGCGCGGCAGGTCGTCGTCCGGCTCCTCGGCCGCCGCGCGGATCAGACGCTCGCGCTCGTTCACCGCCCGCCCCTCCCCGCGTACTTGACAGACTCCGGAATCAGATAAGCAGCAGCAGGATTGTCTCGATGTCGGTTGGGACGGTCGGACCGTACTCCGCCAGATCGATCATCCAGTCGCGGCCGGATTGGGCCGTGACGCCCGGTAAGGCGTTGAGGGCCGGCACCACCACGTCATCGAAGAATCGCCACGCCCACACGCAACGCCGATACTGCGTCACGTGCGGCTCCGCCAGGGCGTCGGTCCGCAGGGCGTCGAACTCGGCGAAGGCCGCCACCGGGTCCAGCGTCCGTGACCACAGGTCGAACCGGGCCTGAATCTCTGCGTCCGACGGCGGGGGGTCGGCGGGCGCGCTGAACTGGCCCGGATAGTTGATGTCCGTCATGCGGCCGGCGATGCGGTCCGTCGTCGTCAGGAGCGCCCAGTGACGGACGTATCGATCGCGTGCGGCCTCAAGGCCGTCTCGCAAGGGTTGCACGTCCAAGCCTGGATGCAGGGCCAGAACGGCAGGGGCGACCTCATCGGGGTCGCAGAAGTAGCTCTCGACGGCGTGGCGGCCCTCGTTGATGCGGACCTGGGGCAGCTCGGTCCGGCGGGCCGTGCAGATGGATGCGTCCCACTCGTCGCGGTCCACCAGGCCAAATACGCGTGACTCGCCCCCGTTCGCCGCGAAGTATGGGAGGGCCTGGAGGACGGCCTTCTTGCCTCCCGCCTGTATCGGTGTCAGGGTGGCGGTGTAGAGGTTCGGTGCCGCAAGCCGGGTGAGCCACTTGCCGTAGACGGCCAGATCCTCGACGCCCTCGACGACGAGGATCTTGTGGCCGGGTGCCGCCCCGAGCTCTTTCAGGATGTCGGGGACGGGCCTGGGCGGTGTCACTATTCGCCCCCCCGCCACGGCGTGAGCTCGATCTTCTCGGAGTCCCTCGGGAAGAAGTCCCACACCCGCTCGGAGTGCGACGCCACGATCATCTGCCCGCCGCGCTCGCGGACGATCAGGTCCAGCGTCTGCATCAACTGCGTGACCATCGACAGGTGGATGTGCAGGTCCGGCTCATCGATGAGGACGATCCCACCGTGCCGCAGGAACCCGGCTACGTAGGCGATCATCAAGAGCATCTGCCGCTCGCCGGACGACAGGCGGTCAACGGTGTGGGTGTAGGAGCGCCCGTCGGGGGTCGTGCCCTCGACTTGCAGCCGGCCATCGTTGCCCCAGCCCGTGATCCTCTTGTCCCGGTGGCGTAGAGCGAGATTGACGAGATGCAGGGTGCGGTCGAAAACGCCTGGGCGCATCGCGCCGACTGTGAGGAGGACGGACTCCAGGTCGATGCCGGGCGAGTACACCGCCGACCACCCTTGCGCCGTGGTGTCGATCAGCCTCGGCCGGCGCTCCGGTGGGGCGATGACGCGGCGGTCATCTGGTGGGAAGGAGATGATATTCGGCCTGGGATCGCTGCCCACCATGCTGCGGTGGCGGAATGCCTTCCAGTCGCCAACGGGCAACTCGACCACGTCGAGCTTTCTCCGCACCGAGTCCTTCGCTTCCCAGGTCTTTCCAGCGAACAAGGCATCGGGATGGCGAGACTTCAGTTCGTCCCAGGCGTCTGTCGATCCTATGCCAACCCACAGCGATTGCCCCTCGTTCGTGAATCCCGCCAATTCCATCGCGGCGAGTTTGGGAGCGTATGGGTCTATGATGATGTACGGTGGTGGCCCCTGGTCGATCCACTCGCCGAACAGCTCCCACAGCGTGCGGATCGTCTCGAGGATCGTCGTCTTCCCGCTGCCGTTGCCGCCCTGGAGCAGCAGCCGGTGACGCGCCGCCTCAGGCAGCGGACCGCCGCCCTCGGGGATGTCACGCCACAGCGTCTTCACGCCGTGCAGATGGAGGCGTCGGACGTACATGGCTCACACGCGGTATCGTTAGGGACGGGCTACCTAAAGGATACGCGGCCGCGGTGCGCCGGTTCATCTCAAACACCTCAGCAGCCGAGCAGACGCCGCCACGGCCACAGGCGGATGATGCCGTGGTCGTCGCCGACGGCGAGGTGTTCGCCGTCCGGGCTGAAGGCCAGATTGCAGATGCGGCCATCGACGGGCAAGGCGAGCAGCCCCCACTCGATGCCCGCCGCCACGTCCCAGAAGACGGCCGCCCCCTCGTGCCCCGTCACGAGGAGGCGGCCGTCCGGCGTGAAGGCGAGGCCGCTCACGTGCCCAGGGCGCTCCAGCACGAGCAGCCAGCGGCCCGATGCCGGGTCGCCGATCTTCACGCGGCCGCCGGTGCAGCCCGCCGCGATCAACTTGCCGTCGGGGGAGCAGGCCAGGCGGTAGCAGTCCTCCACCTCGGGCTCGCCGAACATCAGGCCGGTCTCACGGACGGACAACCCCTCCACGTCCATCGAGACCACGCCCCGGATGTCGTAGTCGTAGGCGTAGAGCCTGTCCTCGGGCCCGAAGGCGAACTCCGAGACGTCGTCCGGCCCGCGCCGGCGCTCGCCCGTCCAGGCGTCGAGGATGTAGGGCACGTCCACCATGTCCACGGCGATCCAGTCGCCACTCCGCGAGGCCGTCAGGCCGCTCACCTCGCCGGGGCAGTGTGTCCGCCCCTGCTCCTCCCCCGAATCCACGTCCAGGCACACCACCTCCGCCCGCCCGTGCCCGACGGCCATCCGCCCTCCCGGCAAAGCCACGATGCCCGCGCACCACTCGCCCGGCGGGACGGGATCACTACCCACCCCGCTACGAGGGTCGAAGCGATGCACCCTCCCGTCAGCATAGCCGACCGACAGGATACATCCGTCCTCGCTGAACGTCAGGGAATCGATCCTGCCGCGGTGGGCGTGGATGGCGAGACGCTCGGTCAGGCCGGCCCCCTCGGCCCGGCGGTCGAAGCACGGCCCGCAGCAGTCACCGAACCAGCCCAGCGCGTCGGGGGTGCCGGCCTCGCCGCATCCGCAGACGACGAGGACCGTGGCATCCCCGCTGTCGCCGCGGATGACGGTGTGCAGCGGGGCGATGACGCCCAACGAATGCAACGCCCCGCTGCAGCGCCAATCCGGGTGAGGGTCACGGTGGCCGCCGTAGTCGTCGCCCTCGACATACCAGTGACGGCGGCCGGCGCGGTCGCTCCACCAACAAACGGCGATCAGCCGCCTCTTGCCGGAACGCGGCGTGGCCGGCCCCCAGACCATACTCCCCGACGGGCGCATTCGGGCGCCGGCCACGCCGCCGATGATGTCATGGCTCGTCGGCAGACGGCGGCCGGCGGCGCGGCCGGCCTGGCGCAGGGCGGCCTCGACCTCCTCTGGGGATGGGTCGATCTTCTGCCACTGGAAGAGGGCCATCGTCCACCCCGTCGGCGCAGGTAACCGTTCACGCGGTTTCTGGAGTTAGACAAAAGCAGACAGGGCGGCGCAGGTGTCGGTGGCCTGACCACTTGCCCTGCAATGCAAATCCAGCCAGGAATTTGCATTTCAGTCCCTCATGCCGCTGCGCGGCACCCGGAATGAT
>CAZVZK010000214.1:0-14302 GCA_964630925.1 uncultured Alcaligenaceae bacterium | reverse complement strand
CGATCTTGCCACAACCCGCCCTCCCGCGCTAGATCAAAATCCTAACCGCTCTAATGGGCGCAGGGACGCGGAGCCCGGCCCTTTTTCCCGCCAGGAGTCGAGATGACGAGCCTCGAATCCTCCGCCTCGCTCCCCCCGACAGAACACGAAGGCATGTTGCTCGGCGGCTGGGCCGAGACCAGCTCCGGCGCCCCGCCCGTCACCCAGACCGCCCCCGCCCCCGACGCCCTGCCCCGTTACCGCTTCGACGGCGAGATCGCCCGTGGGGGCATGGGCGTCGTCTACCGCGCCTGGGATCTGGCCCTCGGGCGCGGCCTGGCGATCAAGGTGCTGCTGGAGGGGCACGACCGATCGCCGGAGCTGCGTGGGCGCTTCGTCCGCGAGGCGTCCATCACCGGGCGGCTACAGCACCCCGGCATCGTCCCCGTCCACGACGTGGGCGAGCTGCCCGACGGGCGGCCCTACTTCGCCATGCAGTTGATGCGCGGCGAGAGCCTGTCGGCGTTGCTGGCAGGGCGCACCTCGCCCGCTGAGAGCCTGCCGCCCCTGCTGAAGTTGTTCGAGCGGGTGTGCGAGGCGTCCGCCTATGCCCACGCGGCGGGCATCATCCACCGGGACCTCAAGCCGGCCAACGTGATCGCGGAGCCCTTCGGCGTGGTCAAGGTGATGGACTGGGGCGTGGCGAAGGCGCTGAACGAGGCCGACCCGCCGCTGCTGGCGGACGCCCCCGAGCCGGCGCCCGAGCGGGGGCTGACCGAGTCGGGCCGCGTGCTGGGGACGCCGGCGTACATGGCGCCGGAGCAGGCGCGGGCCGAGGCGGTGGACGAGCGCGCGGACGTGTTCGGGCTGGGGGCGATCCTGTGCGAGATCCTCACGGGGCAGCCGCCGTACGCCTGCACGGACGGGCGGAAGGCGCACCGGAGGGCGACGCGGGCGCACCTGTCCGGGGCCGTGCAGCGTTTGATGGACAGCGCCGCGCCGCGTGAGGTGGTCAACCTGGCCATCCGCTGCCTGGCGGCGAAGCCGGCGGACCGGCCCGCCAACGCCGGCGAGGTGTCCCGCGCCATGACGGCGTACATGGAGTCGGACCTGCGGCGGGCCGAGCGCGACCTGGCGCGGTTCTTCGACCTGAGCCTCGACCTGTTCTGCATCGCGGGGGTGGACGGCTACTTCCGCCGCATCAACCCGAACTTCTCGCGGCTGTTGGGCCACCCCGACGGGGAGCTGCTGGCGCGGCCGTTCATCGACTTCATCCACCCGGAAGACCACGCGGCGACGTGCAAGGCCATGGGCGAGCTGCGTCTGGGACTGCCCGTGGCGCGTTTCCGCAACCGCTACCGCGACGCGCGGGGTAACTATCGCACGTTCGAGTGGACGGCGAAGTCGGTGCCGGACGAGGGCGTGATCTTCGCCGTGGCGCGCGACGTGACCGGCCGGCCGTGAGGTGAAGAGAGCACCACCGCGCTCAGCGGCGCACCCGCCACAGGCGGACCGTCCTGTCCGCGCCGGCCGACAGCGCGTGCCGGCCGTCGGCCAGGAACGCCACCTTCCAGACGCCGGCCATGTGGCCCTCGAATTGCCTGACCGCCTCTCGCCTCTCGACGTCCCACAGGCGCAGCGTGCCGTCGTGGCTGCCGGACAGGAAGGTCCGCCCGTCGGGGGCGAAGGCCACCCCGACCGCCCGCCCCGCGTGGCCCTTGAAGTAATGCACCTCCTTGCCGGACCCGATGTCCCACAGCCGGAGGGTGCCGTCCCACCCGGCCGAAACCGCCAACTTACCGCCGCGCGCAACGGACAGGTGGTCGATCGGCCCGACGTGGCCGGTGAGGCGGCGCAGCTCCTTGCCGTCCTTGACGCCCCACAGCCGCAGCGTGCCGTCATGGGCGCAGGTCAGCACCTGCTCGCCGCCGGGCAGCAGGGACACGCCGCCGAGGACCGCGGTGTGGCCCCTGAACACTTGCAGCGCCTTGCCGGAGGCGATGTCCCACAGGCGGGCCGTGCCGTCCCATCCGCCCGAGAGCAGGTGCTTGCCGTCGGCGGCCGCCACGAGGCGCGAGATGCCGCCGGAGTGGCCGTCGAAGCGGCGGACGGCCTTGCCCGTGTCGGCGTCCCACATCTGGAGCGAGGAGCCGGCCCCGAACACGTGCCGCCCGTCCGGGGTGATAGCCACGGCGTGGGCCTGGGCGTCGGCCCGGAACGTGCGGATCTCCTTGCCGCTGGCCACGTCCCAGAGGACGACGGAGGCGTCCTCGCTCGCCGAGGCGGCCCGCGTGCCGTCGCGCGAGACGGCGACGGCCCACACGGTGGAGGTGTGCTTCTCGAAGCGGCGGACCTCGCGGTAGATGGCGCGCTCGATGTGGGAGGCGATGACGGCGCAGCGGAGGCGCACGTCGGCGTCGGCACGCGACCGGCTCGCCCTGCGCAGGGCCGGCACCACGTCGATGCCCAGGGCCCGCAGCTCGGCGGCCGCCGCGGCGCGGGTGGATTCCTCGCCGAGTGCCCCGATCAGCCGGCTCACCTCGCCCGGCTCCGAGGGCGGGGCGGCCCCGGGAGCCAATAGCGCACACGCCAGCAGCACCCAGCACGGCAGGCCAGTCATGGGGCGCCTCCACCCGAGCGATGGGGGGATTGTACGACCCCGTCCTCAGTACGGCGGCAGCAGACGCCGCACGACGTGGAAGACCACCGTCGTCAGGAAG
The DNA here is from genome assembly GCA_964630925.1 of uncultured Alcaligenaceae bacterium. Classification (GTDB taxonomy): domain Bacteria; phylum Planctomycetota; class Planctomycetia; order Gemmatales; family Gemmataceae; genus RGDT01. The sequence continues at coordinate 11,603 of CAZVZK010000214.1, read as the reverse complement.
ACGGCGTTCCGCGCCAGGCCCACGAGGGGCACCGCCCACGGCGGGCGCGTCGGCTCGCCGGAGGATGTCGCCCTGACGCATGCCTCGGCTAGACGTTCCATCCACGCGACGCCGCGTGGCCACTCCCACAGCCCGGCGACCCACTCCGGCGGGATGCCGGCGCGGCCGACGCCGGCGCCGACGATGCCGCCGACGATGGCAGCCGTCGTGTCGGTGTCGCCGCCGAGGCGGATCACGGCGTCAACGGCAGAGCGATAGTCCAGCGGGTGCGACAGCCAGGCGTGCAGGCAGACGGGGACGGTGTGGTAGATGTAGCCGGAGACGGCCTTCGCGCAGCCGTTGGCGTCGGCGAAGGCCGCGGTTGACCCCTTCGCGGCGATGCTGGCCTCGACACGGCTCATCAGGGCGGTGAATTCGTCGGCGGGGGCGATGCAGGCCGCGGCTCGCCATTCGGGGAAGTACCGGTCCTGAAGGCCACGGCGGGCGCACCACGCGGCGAGGGCGACGGCGAATGCGCCGTGCATGGCCTTCGGGTCGGTGTGGGTGATGCGTGTGTTCACCTCGACGTAGCGGCGGAGGAGAGTGAGGTCGTCGATGGCGGCGCCGAGGACGGCGGCACGCATGGCGGGGCCGTTGCCGGCGGAGAAGACGCCGCTGCGTGCCGGGCCGAAGCCGAGCCACAGGTTGATGCAGGCGCGCAGGGTGGCGAAGCCGACCCCGGCGGGCAGGCCGAGGAGCCACCAGCGCAGCCGCCCGGCGAGATCGCGGGCGAACGCCTCGGGGTCGCGCGCGGCGGCGCTGAGGGCCTCGGCCACCAGGCACGTGTGTTCGGTGTCGTCGGACACCATGCCGCGGCCGAAGAGGAGGCGGTGGTGTGACGGCTCGCCGAGGAGGCGGACGCCCCGCCGGCGCGAGAGGTTCTCGTAGGGCAGGCCGAGGGCGTCGCCGACGGCACAGCCGAGGATGGAGCCGGCGACGGCGTCGGGCTGCATGGGCTCATGCCCCTGATCACAGGACGGGTAGGGCCACTACTTCTCGGCGGGCTTGGGCTCCATCGCCTTCTTGAGCAAGGAGACGATCTCCACCGTCGAGGCGTGGTCGGCCGCCATCTTGCCGTTGTCGTCCTTGGCCGCAGGGTCGGCCTTCTTCTCCAGAAGCAGCTTGACCACCTCGGCGTGCCCCTTCTCGGCCGCCGCCATCAGCGCCGTCATCCCACCGGGGCCGCGGGCGGAGGGGTCCACGCCCAGCTCGATGAGTTTTGACACTGCCTCCTTGTTCCCCTTGCGGGCCGCGATCGCCAGGACCGGGTCCTCGCCGGACGTGTGGGCCTTCACGTCGGGCTTCTTCTCGAGCAGCGTCTTCACCATCTCGGCCCTGTCGTTCTCCAGGGCGACCCGCAGCGCCGCGCTGTTCGCCTTGGCCCCGCTCTCGAGCAGCGCGCTGAACGCCTTCAGCTTCCCCGTCCGGATCGCATGCACCAGGGCGGCATCGCCCGAGGCATCCGGGGCGTTGATGTCCAGCTTCTTGTCGAGGAGCGCCTTGATCCGGGCCAAGTCGTCGGTCGCCGCCGCCTCGAAGAGCGTCAGGCCCTCCCAGCCTTGGAGGAGGTCGGCGATCTCCTTACGTCCGTTGTCGGCGGCGTGCTGCGAGATCAGCTTGTCGCTGTAGCGGAGGTTGGGGTTGGCGCCCTTGTGCAGCAACAGGCGCACCAGGTCGGGCTTACCGCAACTCTGGGCGCGGTACAGCAGCGGGTTGCTCTGGTGGATGTGGACGTTCGCGCCGGCGTCGAGCAGCGCCTGGGTCACGGCAACGTGGCCTGCGTCAACGGCAGTGGAGAGCGGCCTGTTGCTGTCATCGGTGACGCCCGATTCGGGGCTCGCCCCCGCCTTCAGGAGGAGCTGGACGAGGGCGAGCCGGCCCTGTTGTGCGGCGCGGAGGAGGGGGCGGTAGGAAGAGGCCGGCGGGGCGTCGGGCCTGGCCCCCGCGGCGAGCAGCCCCTTGACCAGATCCTCATTGCCCTGGTCCACCGCCTCGTACAGGGGCGACGGCATGCCGGCCACGCCGTGCTCTGCCGCCACCTTGCGGCCGAGGAGCTCCTTGACGATCTCGGGCTTCTTCTCCTTCACGGCCAGGAGCAGGGCACTCCGGCCGGAGCCGTCCGTCAGGGCGGGGTCGGCGTTCGCGGCCATGAGCAGTTTGAAGATGACCGTGTGCCCCTTCTCGATGGCGGTGTGCAGGGGCAGCTTGCCGTCCCTGTTTTTCGCATTCGGCCTGGCCCCCCTGGCGAGCGCCGCCTTGGCGAGGTTCGCGTCGCCCGACTCGGCCGCCTGGTACAGCCGGTCCGTTTCAGACATCACCAGCTCGGCGATCTTCGTGTGCCCGGCCTGGAGGGCCAGGTCCCTGGCCGTCCTGCCGTTCGAGTCGGCACGCTCGCGGCTGGCGCCGGCCTCGATCAGCGCCTTGACGGCCTCTAGCCTGCCGTTCATCGCCGCCAGCATGATGGGGGTACGCTTGGTTTCCGTCAGCTCCCACCAGGGCGACATCCCGGCGTCGATCAGGGTCTTGATCTCGGCGGCGTGGCCGTTCTCGGCGGCGCGGATGAGCGCCAGCCCGTTCCGCGGCTTCGTGAGGTCCGGTTTGGCGGCCAGGAGGGCTGCCAGGATCGCTGACTTCCCGGCGCCCGCCGCCACGCTCAAGGCCGACTCGCCGCCCTCGGCATTGACGTTCGCGCCGCACTTGAGGGCGGCCTGGACGGCGGGCAGCGAGCCCGAGCGGACGGCCGCGATCAGGTCGCTCGCACTGGCCTTCAGCCCCGCCTTGTGCATCACCTCCGCCAGATCGCCCTGCCCGGCGGCCAGCACGCCGGAGAGGTGGGTGAGCTTCGGCGTGGCCTTGTGGGTGAGCAGCAAGGAGGCGATCTCCCAGCGGTGCCCCCCCACGGCGGCCGTCAGGGCCCGGCCGCTCCCCCGGTTCACATCCACCCCCTTCTGCAGCAGCTCCTTGACGCAGTCCAGGTGGCCCGCCTGCGCGGCCAGGGAGAGAGCGGATTCCTCACCATCAAGGAGGCTGTGGTTGGCCCCACCGTCGAGGAGGACCTTGACCATCGCCTCGTGCCCGGAGCCGGCGGCCCGCATGAGGGCGGTCCTTGTCCCGCTCAGGGCGTTGACGTTCGCGCCCTTCTTCAACAGCTCCTTGACCCTCTCGATGTGCCCGCCGGTCACCGCGGCGATCATCGTCTCGTCATCGACGGACAGGATCTTCTGGTCGAGCCCCAGGGGCTTGACGAGGGCCGGGAACCTGCCGCTCAGGACGGCTCTCACCCTGTCGATGTCCCCGGCGGCGGCGGCCTTCGCGAGGTTCTCCTCGAAGCTGGACGAGCTCGGCCCCTCGGTCAGCACCTTGACCAGGGCCGTGTTGACCGTCGGGTTGGGGACGAGCGAGGCGGCCGTGCGGCCGGAGCCGTCCTTGAGGTCGGGCGAGGCGCCGCGCGCCAGGAGGGCCCTGGCGATGTCGATGTGATTCGCCAGGGCGGCCAGCATGAGGGGGGTTTTCCGCAGGCTGTTCTGGGCGTTGGGCCCGGCCTTCTTTTCGAGCAGCAGGCTGACGACGTCCAGGTACTTGTTCTGGGCAGCCGAGTGCAGCGGCGTGTTGCCGGACGAGTCCGCCGCGTTGACGGACCCGCTCTTTTCGATCAGGGCGGCGGCCACATCGACATGCCCGCCCTGCGCGGCCAGGTGGAGGGGAATCAACCCACCGTTGTCCTTGGCGTTGACCATTGCCCCGGCTTCGAGCAGCAGCTTGACCGCCGGGGTCTGGCCGGAGGCGGCGGCGGTGTGGAGTGCCGTGCGGTGTGTTGCAGCGTCCTTGGCGTTGACATCCGCCCCCCTGGCGAGCAGGTCCTTGATCGCCGCCACGTCCCCCTTGCCGGCGGCGGCGAGGAGGGCGGCTGCCGTGGGCGCGGCGGGCTTGTGTGGCGTCTTGTCGTTCTCGGGGGTCGTCACGGGCGGGGCCTTCGATTTGCCTTCTGCCTTCGGCTTGCCATCGGCCTTCGGCTTGCCATCAACCTTCGGGGGCTCGGTCTTGGTGGGCGCCCTGTCCCTCTCCTTGTCCTCGTCCTTCGGCTTGTCGAGGGCGAAGGCGAGGCCGTCGCGTGGACCGCGTGGGACTGGCGTTTTCTCGCCGCAGCCGGCGACGAGCGACAGGAGGGCCAACAGCGCGAGGGGGCGGGTCATGGGTGGGCTCCGATGGGAACGGGGATCGACTTGACATGAACAGAAATGTACCGCGCGATGGCGGGACCCACAAGCGACATCTGGCACGGCTTGTGCGTCTGGGCCGCGAGGCCGGCCACGCACGGCGTGGGTGATTCATGGCAGAGGGGCGGCCCCGAGCCCGTCAGCCGCAGTCCGTTCGTCCGTTGGCGAGCAATTCACTGCCCGCATCGGATCGGGGTAGGCGCGCGTGGGGATGGGCGAGACGACCTGTCGAGGGGAGGAATTCTCATGATTCGCTTGAACGAGCGTTCGAAGGGCCGCGCGCGCAGGTTCGCCGTCCCGAGGCTGGAGTGGCTCGAGGACCGGGTGACGCCGGCCGGCGGGCTGGCGGCGCCGACGTTGCTTGACCCTACGGCGGCCGTCCGGGTCGATCAGGGCTCGTACGTCATCCGCGGAGACCTGGCGGAGGCCGCCAAGAACGGGGCGGAGGTCGCCGTCTACCGCGACAGCAACAACAACGGCGTCTATGACCTCGGGCGGGACGCATTCGAGGGCTCGGCATCAGTCGCCAAGAAGGGCACCTCCTTCGCCGTCTCGGCCAACCTCTGGCAGAACGCCGCCAACCAATTCTTCCTTGTCGCCACGGATGGGAAGTCCAGCTCCCCGGCGGTGAAGGTGCCCCTGATCATCGAGGACTCCTCCGCCCCGGTGGTCACGGGGATCACACGCCTGGGCACTCAGGTGACCAACGCCGGGGCGGTGCAATTCCAGGTCAACTTCAGCGAGGCGGTCACGGGCGTCGATGCGGCCGACTTCCAGGTCACGCGGACGGGCTCGGCCACGTCCGGCGCGGTGTCGGTCTCCGGGTCCGGCGCCTCGTACACGGTCACGGTGGACGGCGTGGGCGGCGAGGGGACGCTCGGGCTGAACCTGCGCGACAACGACACCATCAAGGACATCCTGACCGATGCCGCGCAGGCCCATGCGCTGGGCGGGGCGGGGGCGGGCAACGGCGGTTTCACGTCGGGAGAGGCGTACACGATCGACAGGGTGGCGCCGGCCGTCGAAAGCATCACCCGCGTCGGGGCGGTCACGACAACGGGCGGCACGGTCAACTTCGAGGTGACGTTCAGCGAGGCCGTCACCGGCGTGGACGTGGGGGACTTCGCCCTCAACACGAGCGGGGTCACCGGGGCGTCGATCACCGGCGTCACGGGCTCCGGCGCGAACTACACCGTGGCGGTGAACACCGGCGCCGGCGCCGGCTCGGTCCGGCTGGACCTGGCGGGGGACGTGTCGATCGGCGACGCGGCGGGCAACCTCGTGGACGGCGTCTTCTCGTCCGGCGAGAACTTCCTGGTCACCTCGGCGGACACCGACAGCCTGGCGACGGTCATCCTGCCGGCGCTGGATCTGAACCTGCTGGGCCTGCGGGTGCAGACCAGCGAGATCATCATCAGCGTGTCGGCGGATGCCGGGGACGGCAAGCTGCTGGGCAACCTGTTGACGACGGCGTCGAATCTGATCGACCTGCAGGAGGCGGCCGACGCGCTCAACGAGGTGCTGAGCACCACGGTGGGGCTGTTGAACTCGTCGGACCTGGGGATCAACCTGGGCGGCGGGTCGTTCGACGCGCGGCCGGAGGCCACCACGGACGTGCTGACGCTACACGTCGCGCCGGTGCGGCTCGACCTGCTCGGTGCGCTGGTCAACACCAGCCCGATCGACGTGAGCATCACGGCGCAGTCGGGGCAGGGGCTGATCCTGGGCAACATCGTGTACGACCTGGCGGGCCTGTTCGACGACCTGCCGGGGCAGGAGCTGAACATCGACGTGCTCAACCAGAAGCTCGACGAGCTGCTGGGGCTGGTGAACACGGCGCTGGGCGTCATCCCGGCGGCGGACGTGCCGGTGGTGCTGCCCGAGGAGGGCCAGATCCTCAGCCTGACGGTGCCGGCGCTCGACCTGAATTTGCTCGGGTTGAAGGTGGAGACGTCGCCGATCACCGTCAACGCGGACGCCCGTGAGGGCGACGGCAAGCTGCTGGGCAACGTGCTGACCTCGTTGCTGGGCACGCTCGACGCCACGCCGGAGAAGGTCGCGCAGCTCAACAACACGCTCAACGGCGTGCTGGCGCGGGTGGTGGGCGTGCTGAACGCGGCGGACCTGACGGTGGCTTCCACGCTGGTGGACGCGCTGCCGCCGGCGCTGCAGACCCTGCTCGACCCGGTCCTGGTCGCCCCGGCGGGGTCGTCGGCGCCGATCCTGGATCTCGTGATCGCATCACAGGACGGCACCTCGCCGCCGGTGGACGTGGACCTGCTGGGGCTGGTGGTGACGACGAGCAACATCGATGCGCACATCTCGGCGGAGACGGGCGACGGGCAGATCCTGGGCAACCTGCTGTACAACGTCGCGAACCTGGCGAACCCGAACGGCTCGGGCGGGCTGCTGGCGCTGCTCAACGCGCTGGGCTCGGGCGACCTGGATTCGACGGCGGGCGGCGAGGGCGGGGGCCTGTCCGGCACGACGCCGGCGCCGCAGCAGCTCTTGCAGATCGAGCTGGGCCCGCTGGACATCGACCTGCTGGGCCTGGAGGTCGCGAGCGAGCCGATCATCGTGACCATCGCGGCGGAGGGCGGCGACGCCAAGCTGCTGGGCAACCTGCTGGGGGCGGTCAGCACGCTGGTGAACTTCGAGGGCGTCGAGGCGGCGCTGAACAACGCCCTGGGCACCGTGGTGAGCCTGGTCAACTCCGTGGACCTCGTCCTGCCGCCGGACGCGGTGGGTGGGGGCGTGTTCGACACGGGCACCGCCCCGTCCACGGAGGTGCTGGACGTGTTCGTGGCGCCGGTGCGGCTGGACCTGCTGGGGCTGGTGGTGACGACGAGCCCGATCCACCTGACGATCACGGCGCACTCGGGCGAGGGCCTGGTGCTGGGCAACGTCGTCACCGAGCTGGCCCACCTGTTCGACGACCCGCCGGCGACGCTGACCGTCGACGACGTCAACAACCGGCTGGAGGAGCTGCTGGCGGACCTGAACGCGCAGATCCCGAACATCCCCGCGGCGGAGTCGCCGCCGGTGACGCTGGAGCCGGGGCAGTTCCTGGAGCTGACGGTGCCGGCCATCGACCTGGGGCTGCTGGGGCTGCTGCTGAAGACCTCGCCGATCACCGTGGACGCCTCGGCGCAGACGGGGGCGGGGAACCTGCTGGGGAACCTGCTGGACTCGGTGCTGAACACCATCGACGCGACGCCGGGGAACCTGACGGCGCTGAGCGAGAACCTGAACGGGCTGCTGGCGAAGGTGGTGGGCGTGCTGAACGCGGCCGACCTGACCCTGTCGCAGGAGGTCATCGGGGCGCTGCCGACGGCCGTGCAGACGCTGCTGAACCCGGTGCTGATCGCGGCGGAGCCGGGCGCGGAGGCGCAGATTCTCGATCTGGTGATCGCCTCGCCGGACGGGACGACGCCTCCGGTGCGGGCGGACCTGCTGGGGCTGGTGGTGACCACGAGCGACATCGACGCGGAGCTGTGGGCGCGGACGGGTGACGGGCAGATCCTGGGGAACCTGCTGTACAACGTGGCGCACCTGCTGGACCAGGGCAACGCGGTGTCGCTGTTGCTGCTGTTGACGCAGCTGGCGCTGCTGTGACGGAACGGCGGTACGCGGCGGGGTGAGCCCGCTGCGTGCCCTGCCAGGCTTCGGCTCCGTGCCGTTGCCCTTTCGGACCGGAAGCACCGTTGGCGGGAGTGGCGGTGTCGGCACGACGTGCATCCGGGTGCTGAGCGCGGAGGCGCAGGTGATCGGTGTGGCGGAGGAAGACCACGTCCGCCGCCATGTCTCCGCCCAGAGTGGAGGTGGCCCATGAGGCACTTGGCTGCTGTCGCCCTGCTCAGCTGCCTGTTCGCGGTGATGATCCCGGCGGGCCTGCGTGCCGACGAGGCGGAGGCCGTCGCCTGGGTGCAGAAGCAGCGGTCATCGAGAGGAATGTTGTTCGGCACGGGGAGGGTCACCCGAGAAGGCGGGGTCGTCGTGGCCGTCTCCCTGGCCGGCACCGAAGTGAAGGGCGCGGACCTGAAGCAGCTCGCCCCCCTCGACAACCTCCGGGACCTCGACCTGTCAAGGACCCCGACGGGGGACGAGGGCCTGAAACACCTCGCCGCCCTGAAGAAGCTGCGGTCGCTGAACCTGTGGAACGCGAACGTGACGGACGCGGGCCTGAAGCACCTCGCCTCATTCCGAGAGTTACGGGCACTGAACTTGTGGAACGCGGGCGTGACGGATGCCGGCCTGAAGCACCTCGCCTCATTGGTGAAATTACGATCATTGAACCTGACGAACACGGGGGTGACCGACGCGGGGCTGAAGGAGCTCGCGCCGTTGGCGGAACTACGGTCGCTGGACCTGTGGAACGCCAAGGTGACGGACGCCGGCCTGAAGGAGCTCGCCCGCCGCAAGGGTTTGCAGGAGCTGGGCCTGGCCGGCACCAGGGTGACCGACGCCGGGCTGAAGGACCTGGCGCCGCTCGAGAACCTGCGGTCGCTGAACTTATGGCACACGCGGGTGACGGACGCCGGCCTGAAGGAAGTCGCCCGGCACAAGGGACTACAGGATCTGAGCGTGCAGGAAACCGAGGTGACCGACGCCGGCTTGAAGGCCCTGGCCGGCCTCAAGGGTTTGCGGTCCCTCGACCTGGGCCGCTCGCGGGTTACCGAGGCGGGGCTGAAAGAGGTCGCCCGACACAAGGGCTTGCAGACCCTGAGATTGGCCGCCGTGCCATTGACGGACGCGGGGCTGAAAGAGCTGGCCCCCCTCACGGACCTGCGGGAGCTGAGCATCGGCGACAGCCGAGTGACGGACGCCGGGTTGAAGGATCTGGCCCGCTTCAAGAAACTCCAGCACCTCATTCTGGGTGCCGCGCCCGTGACGGCCGCGGGCGTTGAAGCTTTCCGGATAGCTTTGCCTGCTTGCACGATCTCTCGCTGACCGCCCCGGCTACCGGCCCACGTAGCGCCAATCGCTCCTCGCTGATTGCTCGCCCGCGGCAGCGCGGCCATCAACGAATACGGCACGCGGCGGGGTGAGCCCGCCGCGTGCCGCATGGAGGGATGATCTCGCGATCAGCCGCCCTTCTTGCCGTCGCGGCCCACCCACGGGAAGGGCGTCACGACCTCGACCGGCTTGGTCGAGATCTTCTCGCCGAGGATGTTCTCGAACACCGTGCCGTACACCTTCTCGATCTTCACCATCGAGTGGCCGGCCAGCAGGATGTGGACGCGGTCCTGCGTGCCGAGGGCCCAGCGGCGGCCCTTGCGGTCGGCGAAGCCGGCGGCACCGGGGGCCATCAGCCCGCGCTCGGCGTCCTTCTTGGCGGCGGACTTGGCCTCGGCCTCGCGGGCCCGGAGCGTCACGTCCGGCCCGTCGATGGGCGGGAGGTTCAGCTTCGGCGCCAGGGGGCGGCCCGACGGGTCGCTGTAAGTCAACGCGCTCTTCGGGTCGGGCTCGGCGTCGTCGAAGGTCGTCGGCTCGACCACGATGCCGCTGTCGGCCTTCAGCTTGGCGGCGTGGGCGGTGCGCATGATCTGCTTGAACTTGCCGCCGTCGCCCTTGCTGTCCTTGATCGCCTTCTCGGCGGTCTCGACGACCCACTTCGCCTCGCGGAGGAAGGTGGGTGCGTTGACGGGGCCGGCCACGCAGTGGAGGACGCGGCCGTCGGGGGCGCAGAAGTACGCGGCGACGTTGCCGCCCTGCTTGGCGCCGCCGACGATTTTGAAGGTCGCCACCTTCTGGAAGGACGCCGCGAAGTACTTGTTGACGTACTCACCGACTTCCTTACTGGTCAATGCGCCCACACGGAGCGCCTCGGCGTTGTTTCAGGTGAACCTCGGGTCCTCGAAGTTGCCCGAGACGTGCAGCAGGAGGACGAGCTTGCCGTCCTTCTTGGCCTTCGTCGCCGCCTCGTTGGGCGTGTCGTAGAAGTCGATGGTCGTGCCGTGCGAGCTGCACGCCTCGGCCTTCTCGGCGGCGCCCGCGGTGCCGGCGGCCATCAGGGGCAGCAGCACCGCCCCGAACCATAAGCCGCGCATCTGGTCGTCCTCCCGTTTTCGGATGGAGCCTCTTCCACTCTATCGACGGCTCGGGGGCAAAAAAGATTGCGGACGGGACGGGGGGCCGGGTCAACCCGGCTTGATTCCTCGGCGTGTTGTGGGCATACCGCCCCGCACGCCGGACCACCGTGGCGTCGCGCCGCAGGCGAGTCCGTCCCAATCACAAGGGCCGCGGGGTGCCCCGCGCGCAGACGTCCCATGAGGCCACGACTGACCGGATGGCTGGCGGGGCTGGCCCTGGCGGCCCTGGGAGCGGGGGCAGCCCTCCTCGCCCAGGCCCCCAGGCCCGACACCCCGCCGCCCGCCTCGCGCCCCCCCGGTGGGGCCACCGTCAATCCCATCGTCGGGGGGGTGCCTTCGGCATCACCACCCCGAACCCCCCCGCCCGCCAAACAGGGGAAGATGCTACGCCTGACGCGCAACGTCCCCGGCGACGCCAAGCCCGTCGTCATCGAGGCCGACGATGTCGTCACGTGGTCCGAGGACGGGCGTGTCGCGCTGCTCCTGATGGGCCGCGTCCTCATCCAGCAGGGCGTCGTCCAGTGCCGCTTCCAGCGCGGGGCTGTCTGGGCCGACCTGGAGGGGCAGAAGCAGACGGGCGTGCTGCAGGTGTCCTTCTACGGCGAGGGGCAGACACGCATCGACACCTCCTCGGAGGTGCAGGACGGGGACTTCCTCGTCGCCGACCTGCACACCCGCGGCGAGCTGAAGCTGCGGACCGCCCGCGGCAAGATCGCCGGGCAGGACCGTTCCTCCGACCCGCTGGTGGCCCGCGCCCGCCAGGCCGGGGTCGGGAAGCGCCGCGTCGTGCCAGCCGCCCCGCCGCCCGCCGCGCTGCCGCCGGTGCCTGGGGTGCAGCCCACGGGGGCGAGCCTGATGTCGGGCGAGGGTGCGGTGCGCCACGCCCTGCACGTCGAGAGACGCGAAGACCCCGCGCCGGCGGTGATCCCGGTGCGGGCTACGGAGGACGCCACCCCGGTGCCCGTGCCGGGGGCGACGGCCCCGCGTACCACCCTGCCCCCGGCGCCGCTCACGGCGCCGGGGGGCGCCCGCCCCCCCCCCCCCCGGCCCCCCCGCGGGGCCCCCCGCCCCCCCCCCCCCCCGCCCCCCCCCCCCCCCCCCGGCCCCCGGGGGGGGGCCCCGCCCCCGGCACGAGCACGTCACGTCAGACGCCGAAGGACGACACGCCGCCTCCGCCCGCGCCCCGGCCCCTGCCCGAGCGCACGCCGGCCCCGGCGCCGGCCCCCGCACCGCCGCCGCCCGCGCCGGTGCCGGG
>CAZVZK010000213.1:0-14357 GCA_964630925.1 uncultured Alcaligenaceae bacterium | reverse complement strand
ATGGTCTTTCACGGGGATGATTGGCCGGGATTCGAGCCTCAGCAAGACCCTGACCACATCAACGTGCCTCTGCACGAGTATTTCGGGAACAAGATCCGCAGCCGCGCCCTCGCCACCACCCTGTTCGCCCGCCTCTTCCTCGCCGACGTGTTCCTGCACGGCATCGGCGGGGGCAAGTACGACGAGCTGGCCGACCTCATCATCCGCGACTACTTCGGCGTCGAGCCGCCGCCGTTCGCCGTCCTGTCGGCGACGTGCCGCCTGCCGCTGCCGCTCTACCCCTCTTCTGACGACGACGTGTCGCGGCTCCAGGTGCAGGCACGCGAGCTGGAGTGGAACCCGCAGCGGTTCGTGCCCGGCCACCCCGCCGACGCCGAACGCCGTGCCCTGCTCGCGGCGCTGCCGGCCACGCGCCGTGCCCGGCGGGAATGGTTCGCCCGCCTGCGTTCGCTGCTGGAGCCGATGCGCCAGCACCTCGGCAATCTGCACGACGGCGCTAAGGCGCGTCTGGCAACGGCGAGGCGCGAGGCGGACGCGAACGCGCTGCTGCGGCGGCGAGATTACCCGTTCGTCCTCTTCCCGGAGGCGAGGCTCTTGCCGGTCTTCCGGGCGTTGGGGTGACGGATCGAATGGGAGATCCGCTGACGCTCCACTCGGGGCGCTGACGCGCGAGAAGAAGAGATCCGCTGACGCTCCACTCGGGGCGCTGACGCAGCCCCGCTCGCCCGATCCGGATGCGCTGACGCTCCACTCGGGGCGCTCACGCGGCCCGTCGAGGCGGGCGGATTCGATTCAGGCGTGGGCATTCGCCGGCCGATGACCGGGCGAGAGCCCACAGCGAGCCGACACCATGTGCGGGCGTTTCACCCTCATCAAGACGGGCAAGGAGGTCGCCGCCTTCTTCGGCCTGGGCGACGCCCCCGAGTGGACGCCGCGCTACAACGTCGCCCCAACCCAGGCCGTCCTCGCCGTCCGCCTGAGCGCCGGCGTGCGTTCCGCCGTCCCGATGCGCTGGGGCCTGGCGACGCCGTGGGGGCCGCCGGGCAAGCCCCTCATCAACGCGCGGGCCGAGACCGTCACCCAGAAGCCGACCTTCCGCCAGGCGTTCGAGTCGCGCCGCTGCCTCGTCGCCGCCGACGGCTTCTATGAGTGGCTCACCGAAGGCCGCGAGAAGAGGCCGCACCACTTCACCCTGCGCGGCGGCGGGCCGTTCGCCATCGCCGCCCTGTGGGAGGCATGGCCCGGCGCCGCCGGCGCCACCGCCCTCCTCACCTGCGCGGCGAACGACCTGGTGCGGCCGTGCCATGACCGGATGCCGGCCATCCTGCCGCCCGAGGCGTGGGGCGACTGGCTTGATCCGCATTCTACCCAGGCGGGCCTGCTCTCGCTGCTGCGGCCCTACCCGGCCGAGGCGATGGCGGCCCTGGCCGTGGGCAAGGCCGTCGGCAGCCCGAGGAACGACGGGCCGGCGTGCATCGAGCCGGCGGGCCTCGCCGGACCCGGCACCCAGCTCCTCCTGCCGGGCCTCGCCGAGTGACCCTCGCGGGCGCGATTGATTCCGCCGGCCCCCTCGGTAGAATCGCCGCCCGCGTCGCCCCCCACTCGCCGAGGGCACCTCCCCATGCGCCGACCCTATCTCGTGTGCGCCGTCGCCGGCCTCGCCGCGATCCTCGCCATCGCCGCCTGCCAGGGCTATCAGACCGACCCGCCCGTCCGCTGCCCCGGCGGCCAGCCACCCGCCTCCACCGCCACTCCCCCCGTTCGGGTCAGCGGGCCGGTGTGCTGCGTTCCGTCGTCCTCCCAGGGCTGCTGCGTCGTGATGCCATCCGCCCCCGCCGCCAAGGCCGGCGTCGCCGACCTGCTTGACAAGCTGGAGGCGCTGAAGGCCAAGCGCGAGGCCATCGAACGCGAGGAGCGCGAGACGCACGCCGTCCTCAAGGAGCGCCTCCGTGAGCAGCAGGATCGGCTGAACAAGTTGAACCACGGCACCCCGACGCCGGTGTACGCGCCCGCCACGAGCTACGGCCCCGTGCCGCCACCGAACTATGGGATCCCCGCCCCCTCGCCGAGTACCCCGCCCCCCGCGACGCAGCCGGTGCCCACGGCGTCGTCGTACTGACATCAGCGCAAGGAGCCGGCCCAGCGTCGTGTGACGCCGGGCCGGCCGAGTACACCCGATAGGATTCGAACCTATAACCTTCGGTTCCGTAGACCGATGCTCTATCCAATTGAGCTACGGGTGCGCGTGTCCTTACACACGCACTATACGGGCGACACGCCGGGGTGTCAACGGGTAGCGCGTTTCGTCCCGGCCAGGGCGCGCCACGCCCACTCCACCGGGCCGATGCCGAAGCGGTCCAGCCACGGCTTGCTCCACAGGATCTCCAGCACCCAGACGGCGAGGATGAGCGGCGTCGCCAGGGCGAGGCCCGTCCTGCCGTACAGCCCCAGGCCGTAGCCGTAGAACACCAAACCCATCAGGGCCGACTGCATCAGGTAATTCGTCAGCGCCATCCGCCCGACCGCGCGCAGCCTCTCGCGCAGGCCGGTCAGGAAGCCCTCCGACCCGTCCCACATCAGCAGCAGGCCCATGTAGAACAGGGCCAGCGACAGGGCGCCGCCGAGGTTCAGGATGCCGGGCCAGGGCGTGCCGGGGGCCGCGAGGTACACGCAGGCCGCCAGGGCGTGCAGCGGGATGCCGATGCCGATGCCGAGCGCCATGAAGATGCGGATGTAGCGCCGCGTCACCTCGCCGCCGTGGAAGACGCCGGCCCACAGGAGCTGCACCCCGAGCAGGAAGCACGCCCCCAGGTACCAGCCGAAGTAGATGGGCAGGCCCACCCACATGCCGAGGACGTGCACGGCGCGGTCCTCGACGCGGTCGAGGAGGGTGCCGTTGCGGTAGATGCGCACGTCGTTCTCCGGCGTGGCGTACTTCTCCAGCCGGGCCTGCAGGTCGCCCCGGCCACGGAAGAGAGACACCGGCGGCCCCGACGTGTCGCCCAGCGGCGCGCGTTTGGGCGGCTGGAAGGCGTTGGGGTACATGGCGACGAACAGCGCGACGGCGAGGAGGATGCCGTAGGTCCACATCAGGCCTGCGGCCATCGCGCCGCGGACGAACCCCGGGCCGATGAGGACGAGGACGAGGGCGACCATGCCGAGCATGGCGTAGGCGGTGAGGATGTCACCCCACCACAGGAGCAGCGCGTGCGCCAGGCCGAGCAGGAGGAGCAGGAGCTGCCGCCACAGGTAGGCGAAGGGGAAGGACGCCTCGCGGCCGCGCTGGCGTGCCGACGCCTCCTGCACGCCGAGGCCGGCGCCGAAGAGGATGGACAGGGTGGTGACCATCTTCACGTCGATGAAGAACAGGATGGCGGCGGCGGCGACGCGGTCGGCCCAGGTGGGGGCGTAGGGGCCGATGAAGTGCGGCAGGTTGGCCGGCAGGATGCCCAGCACGGCGACGCCGCGGATGAGGTCGAGCGCCGTGAGGCGGTCTTCGGACGGGGCGGATGACATGGGGGTGCCTCGGGGCGGCGACGGGGGCATTCTAGTGGATGCTCACCCCTCCAGCCCCGGCAGCATCGGCTGCGGCCAGCCCTCGGCCCGCGCCGTGCGTGTCACCCGCCCGCGCGGGGCACCCGCCGCCACGTTGATCGTCTTCAAAGGCTCGCCCTGGCTGGCGGTGTGGACGCGGGCCGCCTCGCCCACCACGTCGCGCGCCGCCTGCCGCGCCAGCGCCGGGCGGTTGCAGTCCGACGACAGGTGTAATTGGACGACGTGCCGCAGCCGGCCCGCGCCGCGTTCCATCACCGAGCGCACCAGCGCCGCCGCCTGGGCGTTCGAGAGGTGCCCGTGGTCGCCCAGGACACGGTCGATCAGGAATGCCGGCCGCCGGCTCCGCTTCTCCATGTCCACGTCGTGGTTGAACTCGACGGCCAGGAGGTCCACGTCCGCGAGCAGCTCGGCCAGCGGCTCCTCCCAGACGCCGAGGTCGGTGGCCAGGCCGAGGACGCTCGTCTCGCCGAACAGGTCGGCCTGGCCCTCGACGCGGAAGGCGAACGTGGCCCCGCCGTCGTGGCGCACCGGGTGAGGCGTGACGGTCAAGCCGGGGCACGCGGCGAACGCCTCGCCGGAGGCGTAGGCCCGCACCAGCCCCGCCGCCAGCAGGCCGCGGAAGCCCGCCGAGCGCGACAGGACGGTGTGGTGCGACGGGTGGCAATACAGGGGCAGCCCCAGGCCGGCGAGCCAGGACAGGGCGCTGTCGTTCCAATGGTCGCCGTGCGTGTGCGTCAGCACGAGGCCGGCGATGGGGGCGCGGGCCAGGCCGGCCCGCTCCAGACGCTCCAGCAACAGGGACCGTTGCAGGCCGGCGTCGATGAGGATGGCCGACGCCCCGGCCTGGATGACGCTGGCGTTGCCGGCGGAGCCGCTCGCCAGGACGGTGAACCGCAAACCCATCGGCCCATCTCCTGCTGGGACGTACACTGACGCCCATCTTACCGGATCGCCGCCCCGGTGCAATGCAGGCAGGGGATGGAGGACGGAGTCAGCCGACGGTGGTCGCGGCGCCGCCGGGGACGCCGGGGGTGGCGGCGGCCAGCACCTTGGTGGCCTCGCTGGCCTCCTTGTCCTTGCCCTCGCCGGGCTGCGGGGCGAAGAACGCCTGGAGCAGCAGCATGCCGGCGCCGCACACCAGGCAGACGTCGGCGACGTTGAACACCGGCCAGTCGAACAGGTAGTTCCAGTGCAGGAAGTCGCGCACGCCGTTGAACACCACGCGGTCGTAGAGGTTGCCGAGCGTCCCGGCGAGGATCAGGCCCAGCGAGGCGCAGAGCCAGCGGTCGCCGGCGGTCGTCCTGTTCAGGCTCCAGATGATGATGCCCGCCGCCGCCAGCAGGCTGATGACGGCGAAGCCGAGATTGGCGGTCGACTTGTGGTCACGGAACAGGCCGAACAGCGCGCCGTGGTTGACGTGCGGGCGCAGCTCGCCGTTCTCGCCTGGCTCGAAGGCGACCTCGAGGAAGAAGCCCCGCTGCCGCATCCGCTGGAACGGGTCGTTCTCGGCGGGGACCGTCTGGAGGTAGCGCGAGTCCGGCTCGGTCTGGAAGACCGCCCAGGCGTGGCTCTCCACGCCGCGCAGCCAGGCGAAGACGCCGTACTTGGTGGCCTGGTCGGCGGCGAGGCCGATCAGGGCCAGGGACCACAGGAGCACGCGGAAGGAACGGTCCGGCATCTGTCGAACCCCGATTCATCGCCAGGGCCGGTGCATTCGGCACGGGCCGGAAGTTCACCATACGCGGGCCCGGCGGCCCGGTCAAGCGGACCGGCCTATACCCCGTGCCGTGCCGCCGGGGCAAGGCCAGTGCGCCGCGCACGCTTCCACGCGATTTACCGCGCCCCTCCCCCCGTGGGCGGCGCATTCCGGGCGGATTCGTTTGACCCCCGCCCCCCCGGCGGGAATGGTTTCAGCATGGACAGCCCCCGTCATGTCCGGGCTTGCATCGTCGCCCCATCCCGTCCGCCGAGCGAGGCCCCGCCGTGCGCCACCTGGCCCTCCTGATCCTGCTCGCCGCCGTCGCCGGCTGTACCACGCCCAAGGGCAAGACGGCGGCCACCGGCGGCGACACCCTGCCGCCCCAGCCGTTCGTCGGCTCGCCCGGCCCCGACAAGGAGCCGGCCGGGGCACTGGCCAAGCGCCCGCTGGGCATGCTGGCCGGCGCGGTCGTCGATCAGGGCCGGCACCGCGTCGCCAACGCCACCATCCAGGTCACCTCCGTGGACGGGCCGAAGACCCGCCTCACCGTGACCTCCGACCGCGACGGCTGGTTCGACGTGCCGGGCCTGGAGAAGGGACGCCGCTACCGCCTCACCGCCACCTCGCGCCGCGGCGAGACCGTGTGGACCGGCACCGCCGTCGCCACCGCGTCGGACGTGCGCCTGAACATCTACCTCAACGACTCGCGCCCCGCCGAGGCCGCCCCCGCGTCCACCAAGGGCGAGGAGCCGGGCGGAGAGCTGCCGCCGCCCGTCTCCTCGGTGCTGCCGCCGGCGGACCGAATCGCCGGCGACAAGGGGAAGGGCGATTTCGACGAGAAGGCCCCGCCGCCGACGGTGACACTGCCAGGCCCCGGACGCGAGCCGGAGGAGGCGCCGAGCCGGAAGCCGTCCCTGCCGCCGCCTCCGGGCAGCGACGAGGGCATCACGCCGCCGCTGGCCGGCGCCACCCCGGCCACGCCCGCGCCGCCACGCAAGCGCGTCGGCACCGGCCCCGCCGAGATCCCGTCCTGCGTGCGGCCCGGCAACACGGTCCACAACTTCGCCCTGTACGACTTCAACGGCAAGCGCTGGGAGCTGACGGAGCGGCAGACCGGCAAACTGGTCCTCCTCGACTTCTGGAAGCTCGCCTGCCCGCCGTGCCGCGCCGCCGTGCCGGAGCTGGTGGAATTGCAGGAGAGATGGGGCAGACACGGCCTCCAGGTGGTGAGCATCCTGCACGACAAGGGCGAGGTGGAGCAGCGCCGCCGGGCCGTGCTGCGTGTCGCCGAGGAGCGGCACACGCGGTTCAACTACCCGGTGCTGTTCAGCGAGGACGGCTGCCCGGTGAGGCAGAAGATGGAGGTCTTCGTCTACCCGACGCTCATCCTGCTCGACGAGAACGGACGCATCCTGCGCAAGTGGGAGGGCCTCAGCGACGAGAACCGCCGTGAGATGGACGGCCTCCTGCGGCGGAATCTGCTGAAATGACGAAGCCCTCGCTGAGGCTACACTTCGCCGGATCAGGCCTCCCGACGCGCCCCGCCCCGGATGGTGACGAATGGACGCCTATCGGTGAAGGAAACGGACCGGGGGAACGGATGGAGGTGAGTGGACGCCCTTCAGTGAAGGAAACGAACCAGGGAAACGAACTTCCCCGCCGCAAATGCAAACGGCAGAACGACTTGAGGAAGTTCGTTTCCCGACCCCCCTCACACCCCCCCGCGCGACGGAAACGAATCGCCCCGGCGATCATGGGTGGGCAGGCGCATGACCCCGGGATGGTGACGCCGTGCGGGGACGGGGCGTCAGCCACATCAGCCCCTGGCCCCGGCGATCCGACTCTCCCGATACCGCGCCCACCCCCAGCAGCCCCACGCCTTTGAACCACGTCCTCCGGGTGTCGCTTCAACGAGGAGCGTCGAATTGACGCGGGCCCTTTTCGCGGCAGCCGGGCGCATACAATGGCCATCTCCCGCCCCGTCGGCCACGAGATGACGCCATGACGCTGCACACACCGCTCCACGACTGGCACGTCGCCCACGGCGGAGTCATGGTCGAGTTCGGCGGCTGGAAGCTCCCGGTGCGTTACTCCACGCTCACCGACGAGCACAACGCCGTCCGCACCGCCGCCGGGCTGTTCGACATCTCGCACATGGGCCGCCTGTCGTTCGCCGGCGCCGACACGCCCGCCCTCATCCAGCACGTCTACACGAACAACATCGCCACGATGAAGGACTTCCAGGTCCGCTACGGCCTGGTGTGTAACGAGGCGGGCGGCATCCGCGATGACGTGCTGGTATACCGCTGGCCGCAGGGCTGGGCGATGGTCGTCAACGCCTCCAACCGGCTCAAGATCATCGACCACCTGAAGACGCACATGGCCGGGCGCGACGTGACGGTGGACGACCGCACCGAGGCGACGGCGATGCTCGCCCTCCAGGGGCCGAAGGCGCTGGCGATGTGCGCCGGCATGTTCGACGCCGACCCGTCGGCGCTCAAGTACTACTTCGCCGCCCAGACGCGCTACAAGGGCGTGCAGTGCGTCGTCAGCCGCACCGGCTACACGGGCGAGGACGGCATCGAAGTGATCATCAAGGCCGACATGGGCGCCGCGGTCGCCGACGACATGCTCGCCCGCGGGGCGAAGCCGTGCGGCCTGGGCGCCCGCGACACGCTGCGCCTCGAAGCCGCCATGCCGCTCTACGGCCACGAGCTGGGCGAGGAGACGGACCCGCTCGACGCCGGCCTCGGCTGGGCGGTCAAACTCGACAAGGGCGACTTCGTGGGGCGTGCCGCCATCGTGCGGAACCAGGAGGACTCCACGCGGGTGCAGCGCCGCCGCGTGGGGCTGGTGCTGGAGGGCCCGCGGGCCGCCCGCGAGGGCGCCGAGGTCCGGCAGGGCGGCCACCTCGTCGGCCGCGTGACGAGCGGCACCGTCACGCCGACCGTCGGCAAGGTCATCGCGATGGCATACACGGCCCCGCTCCCGCCCGGCGCCCCCGTCGAGGTGGCG
This sequence comes from uncultured Alcaligenaceae bacterium, assembly GCA_964630925.1. Lineage (GTDB taxonomy): Bacteria > Planctomycetota > Planctomycetia > Gemmatales > Gemmataceae > RGDT01. The sequence continues at coordinate 6,088 of CAZVZK010000213.1, read as the reverse complement.
GTGGGCCGGGGCGACACATTCACCCCCGGCCAGGTCGTCCCCTTGCCGTTCTACCGCCGCTCGTGACTACAGATGAATTCGTGAGGGAGAGAACCGCGTCATGGTCCCCGCCAACCTGCGTTACACGAAGACCCACGAGTGGGCGCTGCTCGACGGCGACACGGTGACGGTCGGCATCACCAAATTCGCCGCCGACCAGCTCACCGACATCACGTTCGTCGAGGTGCCGAAGGTCGGCAAGGCGGTCGTGGCCGGGCAGTCGTGCGGCAACGTCGAGACGGTGAAGGCGGTCAGCGACCTGTACTCGCCGGTGACGGGCACCGTGGCGGCGTCGAACGAGTCGTTGGCCTCCGATTCGGCCCCGCTCACCTCGGACCCGTTCGGCGCGGGCTGGCTGTTCAAGGTGAAGCTCGCCCCGGACGCGAAGGCCGGCGAGGCGGCGCTTTCGCACCTGCTGACGCCGGAGCAGTATCAGAAGCAGATGGAGTCGGAGGCTCACTGACAGTTTGCAGTTTTCAGGCCTCAGTTTTCAGGGAACAGCCGGCGCTCGTCCGAGCGGGCCGACCTTGAGGCTGCTGCTGAAAACTGAAAACTGAAAACTGAAAACTGAGGGACCCGTGCCATACACGCTGAACACCCCCGACGAGCAGCGGGCCATGCTCGCCTCCGTCGGGGCCGGCTCCGTCGATGAGCTGTTCGCCGTCATCCCCAAGGACCTGCGTCTCGGGCGGGCGCTCGACGTGCCGGCGCCGCTCAGCGAGATCGAGCTGACGCGCCACGCCCAGGGCCTCGCCGCGAGGAACCGCTCGGCGGCCGACGCCGTGTGCTTCCTCGGCGGCGGCAGCTACGACCACTTCATCCCCGCCGTCGTCGATGCCGTCTGCGGCCGCAGCGAGTTCTACACCGCCTACACGCCCTACCAGGCCGAGGCCAGCCAGGGCAGCCTGCAGGCGTTCTTCGAGTTCCAGACGCTCATCTGCCAGCTCACCGGCATGGACGTGGCCAACGCCTCGCTGTACGAGGGCGGCACGGCGGTGGTCGAGGCGGTGTTCATGGCCATGGGTCACACGGGCCGCATGGGCAAGGTGGTCGTCGCCGAGAGCGTCCACCCCGAGTACCGCCAGACTCTCCAGACGTACCTCGCCAACCTGGAGCCGTCCGCGGTCACCGTGCCGACGCCGGACGGGTTCCTCAACCCCGACGATCTGAAGCAGCACCTCGACGGGACCGTGTCGGCGGTGGTGATCCAGCACCCGAATTTCTTCGGGTGCCTGGAGGAGGTCGAGGCCGTCGCGAAGATGACGCACGAGGCCGGGGCGTTGCTCATCGTCAGCTTCGACCCTGTGAGCCTGGGCGTGTTGAAGCGGCCCGGCGATTTCGGGGCGGACATCGCCGTCGCCGAGGGGCAGGGGCTGGGCAACCCGATGACGTACGGCGGGCCGTACCTCGGCCTGCTGGCGTGCAAGGAGGCGTTCCTCCGCAAGATCCCCGGCCGCGTCGTGGGCCAGACCGTTGACCGGCTGGGCAGGCGGACGTTCGCCCTGACGCTCCAGACACGCGAGCAGCACATCCGCCGCGAGAAGGCGACGAGCAACATCTGCACGAACCAGGGGCTGATGGCGCTCAAGGCGACGGTGTACCTGACGGCGCTCGGCCCGCAGGGGCTGCGCGAGACCGCGGAGCTGTGCGTGCGGAAGGCGCATTACGCCGCCGAGCATCTCGCGAAGGTCGAAGGGCTGTCCCTGCGGTTCAACCGCCCGTTCGTCAAGGAGTTCACGATGCGGTCGGAGGTGCCGGTGCCGGTGCTGATGGCCCACGCCCTCGAGGACGGCATCCTGGCGGGCCTGTCGATGTCGCGCTGGTATCCGGCGTTGGCCGACTGCTTCAGCGTGGCGGTCACCGAGAAGCGGACACGCGGCGAGATCGAGGCGCTGGCGGCGTCGCTGAACGCGGCGGTGCGGTCCACCCATACACCGGTTCTGGCTTGAGCCCTCGGCTGTCGGCTGATGGAGCCGCTTCGGAGACGAGAATAAAGCCCGGGGTGAGGCTCTGCGAGCCCTGGGGATGCGAGATCCACACATGGAAAAGAACCAGTCCACCGACCTGATCTTCGAGCTGTCGCGGCCGGGCCGGCGCTGCGCGCGTCTGCCGGAGTGCGACGTGCCGACGCCACCCGCCGCCTCCCTCCTGCCGGCGGGGGCGCTGGCGGCCACGCCGCCGCCGCTGCCCGAGGTCGGCGAGATCGACGTGGTCCGCCACTTCGTCAACCTCTCGACGAAGAACATGTCGATCGATACCAACTTCTACCCGCTCGGCTCCTGCACGATGAAGTACAACCCCAAGCGGCACGAGCGCCTCGCCGCGCTGCCGGGGCTGGCCGAGCTGCACCCCTTGCAGGACGACGGCACCACGCAGGGCATGCTCGAGCTGCTGTACGGCATGCAGCAGTACCTCGGCGAGATCGCCGGCCTGCCCAGCGTCAGCCTCCAGCCCGCCGCCGGCGCGCAAGGCGAATTGACGGCCCTGCTGGTGGCGTCCGCGTACTTCAAGGACCGCAACGAGAAGCGGACGCGCGTCCTGATCCCCGACAGCGCCCACGGGACGAACCCGGCCAGCGCCGCCATCGCCGGCTTCGACTCGGTCACGATCAAGAGCGGCGCGGACGGCTTCGTCAACCTCGAAGACCTGAAGGCCCACCTCGACGGGCGCACCGCCGTCTTCATGATCACCAACCCGAACACGCTCGGGCTGTTCGAGAAGCAGATCGCGACGATCACGAAGATGGTGCACGACGCCGGCGGCCTGGTGTACCTCGACGGCGCCAACATGAACGCCATCCTGGGGATCACGCGCCCCGGCGACTTCGGCGCCGACATGATGCACTACAACGTCCACAAGACGTTCACCGGGCCGCACGGCGGCGGCGGTCCGGGCAGCGGTCCCATCGCGGTGCGCGACTTCTTGGCCCCGTACCTGCCGGCGCCGATCGTCGTGAAGGACGGTAACGCGTATAAGCTCGACTGGGACCGCCCCAGGAGCATCGGCCGGGTGCGCAGCTTCTTCGGCAACGTCGGCATCCTGGTGCGCGGGTACTGCTACATCCGCACGCTCGGCCCGGAGGGGTTGCGCAGGGTGAGCGAGCAGGCGGTCCTCAACGCCAACTATCTGTTGAGCAAGGTGAAGGGCCACCTCGACGTGCCGCACGGGCCACGCTGCATGCACGAGTTCGTGGCCAGCGCGCGGGCGCTGCGGCGGGAGAAGAACATCAGCGCGATGGAGATCGCCAAGCGCCTCCTCGATTTCGGCTATCACGCGCCTACCGTGTACTTCCCGCTCGTGGTGGCGGAGGCGCTGATGATCGAGCCGACGGAGACGGAGAGCAAGGACACGCTCGACGCCTTCGCCGCCACGCTCATCCGCATCATCGGCGAGGACGCGGCGTTCCTGAAGGACGCCCCGCACACGATGCCGCGCAGCCGGCCCGACGAGGTGCGGGCGGCCAAGACGCCGATCCTGCGGTGGCGTCCGTGAGCGCCGCTCAGGGGGTGCGGGGGCGGAGGGCGAGGTGGAAGTCGTCCTCGGCCAGCTCGGGGGGCATGAGGGCCTCGTCGGGGGCGTGGGCCTCGTCGAGGGCGGCCAGGAACGCCTCGACGACGGCCGGGTCGAAGTGCGTGCCGCGGCAGCGGATCAGCTCGTCGCGGGCCTCGGCCGGCGTGGCCGACTCCTTGTAGCTGCGCTTCGAGGTCATCGCGCAGTAGGCGTCCACCACGCAGATGATGCGGGCGGCCAGGGGGATCGCCTCGCCGGCCAGGCCGTCGGGGTAGCCGGTGCCGTCGAAACGCTCGTGGTGGTGCAGCACGACCTCGGAGACCCCGTCCAGAGCGGGGACGTGGGCCAGCAGGTCGCGGCCGATGCGGACGTGCGAGCGCATCAGGTCCCACTCCTCGGGGAGGAGCTTGCCGGGCTTGTTCAGCACGCCGTCACTGACGCCGATCTTGCCCACGTCGTGCAGCAGGCCGCCGTAGCTGCACACGCTGCGCAACGCCTCGTCGCCGCCGAGACGCTCGGCGGTGAGGCGGGCGAGCCGTGCCACCTGCTCGCAGTGGCCGTGCGTGTACGGGTCCTTGGCCTCGATGGCGTCGGCGAGGACGCCGACGACGGAGAAGTAGGAGCGGAGCAGCTCGCCCTGGAGGCGGCGGTTCTCCAGCGCGACCCCGGCCTGGTCGCCGATGCTCAGCACCAGCTCCACGTCCTCGCGGTCGAAGCCGGCGCCGGGCTTGTCGGCCAGCACCACGACGCCGTTGAACTCCTTCAGGAGGACGGCGGGGGCGGCGAGGCAGTTGTCGAAGGCCTCGGCCGGCCCGTCCGGCTCGCCCAGCGACGCCATCTCGGCGCGGCCGTTGGCCACGAACGACTCGCCGCCCTCCAGCGCCCTGGCGCACAGGGCACGCAGGAACGGCGAGGGCCGCTTGCGCGGGTAGCCGTCCACGTCCACGGCGGCGCGGGCCTCGAGGCGCTCTCCGTGCGCCACCAGGTAGACGCCACGCGTGGCGCCGGTGAGGGAGAGGCAGGCGCGGAGGATGTACTCGAAGACGTTGCCTGAGACGAGGGCGCGGTGGATGTCCTTGAGGGCGGAGGCGAGGCGTTCGGCACGCTCGCGCTGGCGGGCCGTGCGCGCCTGCTCGCGTTCCAGCAGGCCGCGGAGGCGGCGGGCCTCCTCGACGGCGGCACGCTCGGCATCGCGGGCGGCGGCGAGGTCGGCGCGCAGGCGGCGGGCCTCCGCCAGCTCCAGCTCCCACGTCAGGCGGGCGGCGCGGTAATGCTCCTCCGCCCGCCCCAGGTCGGCCAGCACCGGGTCGTCGGGGCCGTCCAGCAAGGCGGGGGCGGCCGCCCCCCTCGGGGCGCGGTCGTCCGTTGCGGTGTTCATGTGGGGGTCTCCTGTCCGACACGGCCGGCGTCCTGCGGGGGGGCCGGGCACGTGCGGGTGCAATTGCGGCCCTCCCGCTTGGCCGCGTAGATGGCGCTGTCGGCGGCCCCCAGGAGCGACTCGAGCGAGCGGGCACGCTGGGGCACCGTGGAGGCCACGCCGAGGCTGATCGTCACCCGCCCCCCCGGGGAGGCCCCGTGCTCCAGCCCCAGCGCCTCGACACGCGTGCGCAGGGTCTCGGCGACGCTGAGGGCGCCCGGCAGGGCGGTACGCGCGAGGAGGGCGGCGAACTCCTCCCCGCCATAGCGGGCGACCACGTCGCCCGGCCGGCGGGCCTCGCCGGCCAGGGCCAGCGCGACGCGGCGGAGGCACTCGTCGCCCCGCTGATGGCCGTAGTGGTCGTTGTACCACTTGAAGTGGTCGATATCGATGAGGATGAGGGAGAGGGGGGAGCCCTCGCGGGCGGCCCGTGCCCACTCGCGGGCGGCGACGTGGTTGAAGAACCTCCGGTTCGGCACGCCCGTCAGCTCGTCGATCACCGCCAGCTCGGCGAGCTTCCCGTTGACGCGCTCCAGCTCACGCGTGTGGCGGCGGCACTCGTCGAGCTGCCGCCGAAAGGCCAGGGCGGCGCGCACGCGGCCGATCAGCTCGCCGACGCACGCCGGCTTGCAGACGAAGTCGTGGGCGTCGGCCGCCGCCGCCTCCTCGCAGGCCTCGCGCGCCGGCCGGTCGGTGAGGGCGAGCAGGGGCACGTCCTTCATCGCGGCCGGCTCGCGCAACAGGCGGCAGGCCTCTGGCCCGCACCGGGCGATGTCCACCAGCAGGACCGCGGGCCTCTCCGTCGCGGCCAGGGCACACGCCTCGGCGGCGTCGGAGGCGAAGACAGGCGGCGGGAAGCCGCCTTCCGCCAGGGCGGAGACGACGGCCGCGCGGGCTCCCTCGTCGTCTGTAAGGATGAGCAGGCGCATCATTCCTCCGGGCACGCCGTCAGGAATTGACCGGCGCACCTGATGCAAGTCCCGTGCCCGCGCCGGCCGAGGAGACGCTCCGGTGGCGGGCGATCCGAGACGCTCGGCTTCACACGGGCCCCCGATGGGGGCCCGCTCGCCTGAGAGGTTGTGAATGAAACGGGCGTTGATAGGAATAGGGAGGATACGGCCG
>CAZVZK010000212.1:0-14619 GCA_964630925.1 uncultured Alcaligenaceae bacterium | reverse complement strand
GTTCACGCTCTTGCCCATGTGCTGCACGAACCCGGTCGCCTCGCCGACCTTGCCGCCGTCCTTGATCGGCAGCACGCAGGCGCTGCCGCCGCCGTAGTTGGCAGCCAGCACGTTCTTGCCGGCCTTGTCCACGATGATGTGGCACGGGCCTCCGCCGCCGCTCGACTCCTGGTTGAGCAGCTCGAGGTCGCCCTTGTCATCGATCTTGAAGGCGTTGATCGCCCCCGCGCCACCCTTCTTCTTCTTGTCCTTGCCGAAGTCGTTGAACTCGCCCACGGCATACAGGAACTTGCCCGCCGGGTGCAGCGCCAGGAAGGTCGGGTTCCTCGTCTTGGCCGCGAGCGACGGCTCGCCCACCTTGCCCGTGGCGGGGTCGAACGTGAAGCGGTAGATGCCCTCGCTGCCCTTCGGGGACGTGCCCGTCCCGACGTACACCATGAACTTCTTGGGCGCGTCCTCCTCGGCGGCCCGCGCCGGCCCGAAGAGGGACAGGCTCGCCAGCGCGACGCCGGCGAGGAGCAACAGACGGATGGCCATGGTTCGCCCCCGGATGATGGAGAGTCACCCGCGAGAATGTCTCGCGATGTGAACCATCCTATGGACCGGGGGCGCGAAGGTCACTTCTCGGCCTGGAGGTGGGCCTCCAGGAACCACAGGTTCTTGTCGGCCTCGCGCGAGAGCTCGGTGAACAGGTCCGCCGTGTCGGCGTCGCCCGCCGCCGTCGCCCTGTCGATGGCCGCCCGCAGCCCCTTGCCGTAGGCCGCGTGCGAGTCGGCCAGGGCGGTGACGTGGGCGCGGCCGTCCACCAGCCCTTCCGGGAAGGGCGGCAGCGGCGAGGCCTTGATCGCCGCCTGGATCGTCCCCGTCGCCCGCCCGCCGAGCGCGGTGCAGCGCTCGGCCAGCTCGTCGGCGTGGCCCTCGGCGTCCTCGGCGAGCTTGTCGAACAGCTCGTGGAGCTGGAAGAAGTCCGGCCCCTTGACGTTCCAGTGCGCGTCCTTGCAACGCGCGTGGAGGTCGATGGCCGCCCCGAGGTGGGTATTCAGCAGGCCCTCCATCTCGGACCGGGCCTGCTGAGGCAGGTCATTGCGTGTCGGATGCATCTCGCGGGCTCCCGAATGAGTGGCGGCGAGTCAGGCCGCCCTTCTCATTCTAGGCTTCCGCCTCGTCGGCCTCGGGCTCGAGGTTGGTACGCGCCTTCTCCAGAAGGCGGCCCAGCTCGGCCACGTCGGCGGCGCTGAAGCCCGACAGCATGGACTTGCGCAGATCGGCGATGGGGCCGTCGAGCTTGGCCATCAGCGCCTCGCCCGTCGGCGTCAGCGTGATGTTGACCTGCCGGCGGTCCTTGGTGGAGCGCTCGCGCTGGACGAGGTGCTTCGCCTCCAGCCTGTCGAGCAGCCCGGTGATGCCCGGCACCACGGTGATCATCCGCTGGGCGATCTTCAGGCAGGGCAACGGCTTGCCCTCCGTCCGCAGGATGTGCAGGACGTTGAACTGCGAGCCGGTCAGCTCGTGTTCTCCCACGAGTTGCGCCATCCGGTGCTGCATGCGGTCCGACGTGCGGAACAGCCCCATGAGCGCGTCCTGTTCGCCCGGTTTCTTCGCCTCTTTCGCGACCTTCGCCATCTGTTGAGCCTCCCCGATGCGATGTTGACGTGTCGAGAATCACGCCGCGAGTCTGTAGCCAGGAGATTGGCTACTAGTCTATCGGGCGCTCGGGAAAAAACAGGACATAAAAAGTCGGGAATTACTACAGGTGTCGGGAAAAGCGACAGGCGCGGGTGGGCAAGGCGCGGCTTTGTCCCCTTGGCAGGGCAGCCCCGGCCCGCTACGATTCCTTTTTCGACGTGAAGACACCCTCCCGTGGGAGACAGGCCATGAACAGCAGGCCCCGCACGATCGCCGCCCGCAAGCGTATCGTCCGCCGCAAGATCAAGCTCCGCTCCGACAAGAGGCCGAAGCTCGGCATCCCCCCGCGTGGCAAGGGCTGGGTCGGCAAACGCGCGGTCGAGGTCTGATTCAGCCCGCCAGCTCGATGTGGCTCAGCGGCTCGTCCTCCGGCTCCATCACGCCCGGCAGCGGCAGCACGCGCTTCATGTTATCGCCCGGATGGAACAGCGGCTCGCGGCGGGCCGCCCGCTCCATCAGCACGCGCACCTTCCGCGCGCTGCCCGGCGGAGCGTCCGTCGCCTGCCCCGGTATCGACTCCGGGGCGCGGACCATTTGATCGATCATTGCCCCACACCCTCGCCGGCCACGCGCCGCCGCGTGGCCGCCCCTCCCGTCCCCAGTGCCGGCGGCTGCACACCGCAAGTATTCCCCCACTTCACTCTATTTCCTGAGTGAAAATGGCTCGGAACGGGGAGAATGAGGCCAACACGGGTGGGGCCGCGCGGGGGTTGCCGTCAGGACGCGATCTGCCAGGTATGCAGCGGAGACGAGTTGCCCGGGTACTTCTTGTCCTTGGTCAGGTTCCGTCCGTTCCCGCTGCTGTTCGCGCTGGTGGCCGAGACGACGAGACGCTTGCCGTCCGGGTGCAGGGCGAGAGAGTGGGGGTTCGGCACCGGGGCGGTGAAGAAAGGCGCCGACCCGCCCACGCGGTGCAGCACCAGCTTGCCGACCCCCGGCTGTCCGCTCGTCACTAGGGCGATGTACCCCGACGGGTGCCACAGGCCGTCCATAACGTAGCCGTCGTTCGTCGCGCCGATGGTGACCGACTGCTTGACGGCCCCCGTGGCCGCATCGAACGCCATGAGGAGGCCCGCGCCCTGGACGAAGCCGCCCGTCGTCGGCTGGCCGCCCCCGGCGATCAGGGTCTTCCCTTCGGGGTCGAACAGCAACACGCGCACGCCGCCCACGTCCTGGATGCGGTCGAGCTTGTACATCGCCCTGGCGTCGTAGCGGCGCATCTCCTTGCCGGCGGCGTCGCGGCGGACGATGACGCCGCGCAGATCGCCGTGGGTGAGCGAGCCGTCCGGCGCGAACGCGAGGGCGAGCACGTCCTCGCCGTGGGCGTGCTCGGCCCGGCGCGTGCCCTTGTCGGCGTCCCACAGGCGCACGAAGCCGTCGCGCCCGCACGTCGCCACGGTCTTGCCGTCCGGCGACACGGCCAGTTTGCGCACCCAGCCCGCGTGGGCCTCCGGCACCGTCCACAGCGGCTTCGCGTCCCTGTCCGCGAACGCCCAGCAGCACAGCCGGCCCCACGAGTCGGCGCTGAAAAGCCGCTTGCCGTCCGCGTGGAACGCCAGGGCGTTCACCCAGCCGTTGTGGCCGGCGAGCGGGGGCAGGGCCGACCAGGCCGAGTCCCAGCGGTGGACGGCGCACTCGAAGCCGCCGGCGGCGAGGACCTTGCCGCACGGCGAGAAGCGGATGACGCCGAGCTGTCGGCCGGGGTCAAGCGGCTTCGGGAGGAGGCGCGGCTTCGGGTCGGTCATGAGGGCCTCAGGGTTAGTTCATGGCGTGTGGAGCGGCAAGGCCTCCACGCTGTCGAAGTCGGCCCGTGTGGGCCTGCCGAGAACATCCGAATCGCCGTCGGCAATCTCACTCCGTCGGCAAGCCCCAGACCTTGAGGGCCTTGGCGTCATCTCCGGCAACGAGCTGTTTGCAATCGGGGCTGAAAGCGAATGGGCCGACAAGGTCCAGGTGCGTTAGCGTCTGCAACCGTTTCCCACTCTTTGCGTCCCACACCTGTATCATCCCCGGAATGGGCTTGCCACGGTCAATCCAGCTCGGAAAGGCACAGACGATCCTCTTCCCATCCGGGGTGAAGGCCAGGTGGCTGGCGCTCGCTCCCCGGATGCACAACTTCTGAAGCCCAGTTTCGGCATCCCAGACCCGCACCCCCCCGGCTCCCGAGGTGGCGATCCGCTTGCCATCGCCGCTGTAAGCGGCACAGGTGTGGGCCTCCTTGAGAGGGAACCTCTCCTGCCCCGTCTCGACGAGCTTCACGGCGCTCGAGGCATGCGTCGATGCACAGTACTGCGTACAGTCGGGACTGAGGACGACATGAGCGGGGGATAAGAAATGGCAATCCCTGGGTGTACTCCGCCCCGCCTTGACATCGAAGACCCAAATGCTGTCGCTCACGCCAATGATCTGCTTTCCATCCGGCGTGAAAGCCATGCTCTTGGGCTGCCAACCCTTGAATGCGTGCACTTGTTTCCCGTTCAAGGTATCCCACACCTGAACCTCGTCGTGGTTGTTGGCGGCGGCGATCCGTTTACCGTCGGGGCTGTACGCCAATTTGAGGACCGCGCCTCCGCCCTTACCCCCCCAGCTAAGGGACTGAAGCTCCTTTCCCGTCCCCGCGTCCCACACCTTCAACATGTGGCCATTGGCGCCCGATGCGATCTGCTTGCCGTCGGGGCTATAGATCACGGTCCAGACCCGTTCGGCATGCCCCTTGAACGTCAGCAACGGCTTGAGATCATCAGCGGCGGCCGCAGGCATCGGCTGCACGAGGCAGGCCGCCGCCAGCAGCAGCACCGGAAGCCCACACGCTCGAACAACAGGAGCCAAGTGCGTCCCTCCAATCAAGGCGTGCAGGGGCCAGGCTGCCCTCCTGGCACTGTACCCGCACACCCTGGGTCCAGCCACCCGTCAGGGCTTTCATGAGGGGGCCCCAAGGTGCGTCACGGCGGGTGCGGCCTTCTGGCGCATCAACAGCGTCGGCAGGGCGAGTGGCGAGGTCGGGTTGCCGTCGAAGTCGGTCCAGCAGTGCCTGTCGAAATCATACAGCTTGCAGGCCGCGCATGTCCGCAAGTATTCCCACGGCGTCCAGCGGACGACGACGGAATGCTCGGGCGCCGTCTCCTCCAGCAGGCGTTGCGCCTCGGGCAGGTGGTACAGCGGGATGGACGGGTCGAGGTGATGCGCCGGGTGGTCGAGGATGTTGTTGAGCAGCGGCTCGATCGGCCAGGGGAAGACCATGTGTGTCGTGGACTTCAGCTGCACCGTGTAGAACGACCACTCCTCCGGGTCGTCGTACCACGCGCACGTCGGGTGCGTGTGCTGGATGAACGAGACGAAGCCCATGAACCAGATCCACAGGCCGAACGGGATCGTGACCCCCGCGAATGCGTGCCACGCGGCCCGCCAGCCCTCGCCGTGCAGCCGCACCGACAGGAGCCACGCCACGACGCACTGCGTCACGAAGAACGCTAGGACGAGCAGGCGGTCGAAGTGGAACCAGAAGGTGAACGGGGAGCGGTTCGACCTCGGCGGGAACAGGATGTGGCCCGCCCAGAAGTCGAAGACGTAGGACAGGCCGACGCCCAGCGGGGAGCGGTACACCCGCTCGACCCAGCGGCGCCACCAGGGCAGCGCGTCGTACTCCTGCTTGGTGAACGGCGCGAAGTCGGGGTGCTTGCCGCGGAGCATCGTCCCGCCGTGATGGTTCGTGTTGTGCGCGTGCGTCCACGACGTGTAGGGGTGGAAGGACGGCAGGAACACGACGCGCCCGAGGAGGCGGTTCAGCCACCCGACGGGGGTGAGGCTGTTGTGGGCGGCGTCGTGGCCGATGACGAACAGCCCGCCGATGACCATCGGCACGATGAACAGGCAGGCGATCCGCGCCCACATCCACGGGAGCAGGAAGTACCCGAGGAACGCCGCGATGTAGACCGAGACCGTCACGAGGGCGAGCGTCAGGCCGCGTGCCAGCGACGGCTTACGCCACTCGCGCGGTAGTGAGGCCCGCCAGCGGCGGGCCGATTCATCGGCCGTCGGGGCCTCGTGTGTTTGATTCGTCATGCCTCGGCCTCATGCCAGCACTTCCTTGACCGCGTGGCAGTCGTCGTGCGCCACCGGCAATGGCTGCCCGCCGTTGTCGTAATTCGCCTCCTTGGCGTCGATGCCCAGCGCGGAGAACCAGGTGTGGAACAGGTGCCCGACATCATGCTCCTCGCCCTCGACCCACGTCCCCTTGGCGTTGGTCTTGCCCGCAACGACGCCCTTCTTCAGCCCCGCACCGGCCATCGCCAGGGACCACGCCTCCGGCCAGTGGTCGCGCCCGAGGTGCCCGTTGATCCGCGGCGTGCGTCCGAACTCCGACATCACGATGACCAGCACGTTGTCGAGCATCGACCGCGCGTCCAGGTCGTCGATCACCGCCGCGAACGCCCGGTCGAACTTGCCGACCAGCGACAGGCTGCCGTTGAAGTTGTCGCCGTGCGTGTCCCAGCCGTAGGAAGTCACCTTCACGAACGTCACGCCCGACTCCAGCAATCGGCGCGCCATCAGCAGGTGCCGCCCCAGGTCACACTCGCCGTAGCGCTCCTTCTCCTTCGACGCGAACGTCGAGAAGTCGAACAGGGCCCGGCGTTTCTGTAGCTTCTCCGCCGTGTCGAAGACGTGGCTGTGCGCGTCCGTCGCCGCCGGCGGGCGGCCCTTCGCGTACCGCCGATCCGCCAACGCTCGCAGACGCCGACGCTCGGCGTCCTCTTCCTCGGTGATCGACTCGGGGCGCAGGAGCCCCTCCGGCGGCTTGCCGTCCCCTAGGGCCAGGGCACCGTACTGCGGGCCGAGGAAGCCGGCCTCGGACGTGATGAAGCCGCTCGACCCCGGCTTGACCCACATGTAGGTCGGCAGCCCCGACACGCCGGGGCCGATGAGCTTGGCGACGGCGCTGCCGAGGAACGGGTACTCGACGCCGCGGTTCTTCGGGTCGCCACGCTGGATGCGGGCGACGCCTGCGGAGTGCGAGTTGTCCTTCGTACACAGGCTGCGCACGACGGCGAGGTTGTGCATGCGCCGTGCGGTCAGCGGCAGCAGCTCGCTGACGTGGATCCCCGGCACGGTCGTGGGGATGGCGCGGAACGGCCCGCCGAACTCGGTGTTCGGCTTCGGGTCCCAGCTCTCCAACTGGCTGATGCCGCCGTCGAGCCAGATGAACAGCACCTGGCGCGCGTTCTTGCGCGCGGCCTCGCCCAGCGCCGGGTTGAACAGCCCGCCGACGCCTGCGGCGGCGCAACCGAGCCAGGCGCGGCGCGACAGGCCGTGTTCGGAAGGACGGCATTCACCCGTTCGCATGGAACGACCCCCTCAATCGTCATCGGCATCCGGGCCGTCAGTGATTGACGTTGAATTCCGTTGAAGCCAGCAGCGCCCAGGCCAGACGCCGCGCCACGGCCACACGCCCCTTGCCCGTCTTACCGGCGAGGGCCTTCTTTACCTCCGCCGTCTCGTCGGCGTCGGGCCGGCGCGTCAGGACGGCCAGGTATAGCTCCTCCGCCGCCTCGTCGTCCTTCCGGCCCGCGACACGCTCGGTGAGCGGGCCGGCGAGCCATCCCTGGATGAGCGGGTCGTTGAGCCAGAAGAGGGCGCCCTTGAGGGCCGGGGAGAGATCCTCCTCCGGCTCGCGCACCGGCCCGGCGAACGCGCGGAGGAATTTTTGCCGTGCCGACTCCAGAGCCGTCGGCACCGCCTTGCCCTTCGGTGCCGGCGGGGCCTTGGCGTTCTCCACGGCCTCGCGCATGCCCGTGGCCTGGAGCGTCGCGGCGAGGAGCTGCTCGGGGGACAGGCGTTTCTCCAGCATCGTGCGGAAGCCCGCCGGGTCCGCCTTCGCCCCCCCGGGCAGGCGCGACGAACGTTGGTACGCCTTCGTCATGGCGATCTCGCGCACCAGCCGGCGCACGTCGTACTTCGACTCCGCCAGCTCCTTCGCCAGCAGGTCCATCAACGCCGGGTGCGACGCAGGGTTGCCCGCATGGTGCAGATCCAGTGGGTGGACGAGGCCACGGCCCATCAGCGCCCACCACAGGCGGTTGGCGAGGTTCCGGGCGAAGAGGGGGCTGGCGGGCACCTCGCGGGCCAGCTCGGCGAGGGGGCTGAAACGCGGCACGCCGGCGATGCGCTTGCGCGGCTCCGGCGGCGTGAGCCACTCCTTGCCCTTGTCGAAGGTCGGGATCGCGACCTCCTTGCCGCCGGGGATGCGTGGCCCCGTCTGCTGCCTGCCCTTCGTGCCGAACACGGACACGAACTCGGTGCGGGCCGTGACGAGCTTCTCGCCGAGGGCGCCGCCGTTGAGGTGGGCGTGCTGGACGAACGCGAAGAGCCCCTGGAAATCGGCCTGCTTGTAGTCGTCGATGAACAGATGGTCGTGGCACTGGGCGCAGCGCAGATCCTTGCCCAGGAAGAGGCGGCCCACGTCGCGCGCCAGGGCGTGGTGATCGACCGGGTTCTGCCCGTAGTTCTCCAGACGCTTCGTCAGCCAGAAGGACGCCCCGCCCTTGCCGGACAGGATCTCGCGCGCCACCTCGTCCCACGGCCTGTTCTTCGCGAAGGCGTCAAGCAGGAACGCGGCCCAGGCGGCGTTGTCCCCCAGACGCTCCATCAGCTGGACGTGGAACAGGTCCGCCATCCGCCGCGGGTGGGCCGGGGAGGCCAGCAGGGCGTCGATGAGCTTGCCGCGCTTGTCGGCGTCCTTGGCGTCGAGGAAGGCGCGAGCGGCCTTCACGTCGGGGATGGTGCCGGCGAGGTCGAGGTGGGCGCGGCGGAGGAATTCGCCGTCGTCCGCGGCGGGCGAGACGGGCCTTCCGGCAAGCCCGAGGAGGGAGTCGATGCGGACGTGCAGCGGCTCGGCGTGGAGGGCGAGCAACAGGAGCAGGGCAGGCATCGCAGGCGGGCCTCGGCACGGCGGGATGGCAATCAGGATAACATGGCCGGCCTGGAATGGGAAGGGCCACCGGGGGGGTGCCCCCGGTGGCCCTGTGTGCGCGAGGCGCCTGCGGTCAGGCGTCGTCGAGCGCCTCGTCGTAGGCAGAGCCTCCGGAACGCGAGGGGGCCGTGCCCGTCAGCCCCGGCAGGAGATCCTCCAACTGGCAGAGGAGGTCGTAGGCGTCGGCGTCGGGGCCGCCTGCCAGGGCGGGGTCGAGCCACTGATCGGTATTCATGCTTGTCCTCTCCGTAGGCCCGGCGGGTGGAACGACGATGTCCAATAATGACCCAATCGGCGGCGGCCCGCAAGCCCGGACAGCCAATTCCGCCATCGGCAGGCGGGGGCCTTCCGCATCAGGCAAGAGCCGCGTCGTGGGCGGGTTTTACCGGTCCTCGTCCTTCAAGGCGTTCTCCAACGCCCGGATGGTCGAGGCGACGCCGTCGAGGCGCGGGTGGATTCGCAAGGCCGCCTGGAGGGCCTTGAGGGCGTCCTCCGGCTGGTTCATGCGCAGGTAACACTGGCCCATGCCGGCGAGGGCGCCGAAGTGATGCGGGTTCAGCTCGAGGGCCGCCTCGCAGTCGCGGATGGCGCACTCGTAGCGGGCCATGCGGAACAGGACGATGGCCCGCTGGTTGTACGCCTCGGCGAAGCCGGGGTGACACGCCGCCACCTGGGCCAACGCGTCGGACGCCTCGGCGGAGTCGCGCAGACGGACGGCCTTGTACAGGTCCTCCGCCTGCGTGGTGTTGTCGCCCCGGCTCCAGATCCGCCACAGGGCCGCGGCGGCGAGCCTGGCCACGTCGTCGTCGAGGTCGTGGAGGGAGAACGCGACCGGGTCGTTGCTCTCCATCGTGCCCACGAGGCCGAGGCTGAAGACGGCGGCCTGGCGGGTGACGGGGCACTCCGCGCGGGTCAGCCGGGCGATGGTCGATTCCGTGTAGCGGGCCAGCAACTGCTGCCGGTAGACGTGCAGGACGGCACGCCGCCGCGCCTTGCCGGGTGTGTCCTTGGGTCTCCTCCCGGTCATCCCGTGCCGGTCGGCCGGGAGGTCGTCGATGCCGGCGAGGGCATCGTCGGGGAGCCCTTTGAACATCTCGACAAGCAGCGGCGTGCGCATGCGGGGCACCTCTTGAGGGTAACGATTGCCTGGGGGTGGGCTACGTTGACCACCCTCGGGAACGAGATTGTTTCGCTGAGTGTATCAACCCGCCGGATCGGGACAACCCGAAGGTCAGCCGGCGGGGGCCCTTTCGGGGCGCAAGTGGATGAAACTCTTGCCCAATCTGCCGCCATAATTTCCGGCGGAGATGCGGACCAGTCCGGGGACACCCTTCGCCGCGTCGATGGCGGCCCTCGTCGCACGGGTGATCGCATCCAGATCCGTCCCGTCGAAGATAAGCTCCATGACGCTGCCGACCCCCTCCGGCAGACGCGACTTCTCGCCCATCTTGCCCCGCAGGGTCGGGCAAAACTCTGCGTAGGTGCTCGCCACGGCGAACCTGTAGCGACTACCCGCCTTGGACCCCGAGCCGGCGATGCCACCGGGGAATGGCTGAATGACGCCCGGGACTTTCGCGGCGGCGTCGCGGCCCCTCTCCGCCGCCTCCAGGGCGGAATCCACGTCCCTACCCATGAGCCACAGGTTGCCGCCCATGAGGCCCTCGCGCCAGCCGAAGCGGCGGTCGATGACGAACTCGCCGCCGAGGATGGGCACGACCCACACGCGCCGCCCGTGCCGCACGTCGCGGAACTGGTGCCCGTCGCCGAAGAAGGCGATCTTCCGGCCCAGCTTGTAGCGGTTCTCGCCGGGGTCGGGGCAGAAGCAGGCCGCCGTCGGGCAGGTGAGGACGTTCTGGCTCAGGCGGACGAGGAGCGCTCGTTCCAGGGCCTCGACGCGGTCCTTGCGGAAACGGGGGACGTGGAATTGCAACACGGCACCCGGACGCCCGTCCGGGGTTTCATCGGTGTACCGGTCCAGGCCTGCCTCGCAGTCACACAGGATCGACGACGAGGCGTTGCCCGTCGCGCTGTTGACGGCGTGATCCAGCCATGCACGGCCGCGCGCCGTCACCAGCACCTCGGCGTAGATGGAGCGGAACGCCTCGGCGTAGGTGTCCTCAACGAGGTCGGTCATGCCGCGCGCCCCCTGCCCTTGTACACCGCCTTCTCGGTGATAACCAGGTCCATGAAGATGTCATGGGCGGCGGTCGGGATATCGTCGAAGAGCTGGCACTCGAAGGCGAGGGCGACGAGGGGCGTGCCGGGCCTCGCCTTGTGCAGCAGCTTGTCGTAGTATCCGAAGCCGTGGCCCATGCGGGCCCCGTCGCGGGTGAACGCGACGCCGGGCACGATCACGAGGTCCAGATCGTCCACCGGCACGCGCCTGGACGCGACGGCCCGCAGCTCGGCCTTCGGCTCCAGGATCTTGTACATGCCGACGGACAGCTCATCCATCGACTCCAGGTGGAACAGCTCCAGCTCGCCGTCCACGCAGTAGGGGACGACGATCTTCTTGCCGTGGGTCAGGGCGGCGGGGAGGTCGTGGCGGGTGCGCACCTCGCTGCGCACATCGACGTAATACATCACCGTGCGGGCGGCCTTGTAGGCGTCGAGGCCGGCCAGGGTGCGGCAGATCGTGCGGCTGATCTCGTCCTTCTCGGGCCGGGCGTTGCGTGCGGCGTGGGCCTGCTCGCGGATGGCCTTCTTGCGGGCTTGCAGGTCTTCTGTGGTCATGTCTCCCCCGGGTGAATCTTCCTGACCCATTTATACCCGCCGGGCGGCGAAGGGCCCATACAGCCCGCGCGACCGGCACGGCTTGACCCGCGCCGGGCCGCTTCCGGACCCGGCCGGCCCGCGCGCTCTGGGGGCGCGCCATCACCCCGACGTAGAATCGAGGTGGCCGGTCCGGGGGTCGATGGATTCGGCCCCTGACCGGCCATCCGAGGCGGAGGGATGCGGCCATGAGACGGCTCCTGTTGGTCTTCCTGCTTGCCGGCTCAATCGTCGGATGCCAGACGCAGCGGACGGCCTATTACCGCCCCGGCTGCTCGTCGTGCGGCCCCCTCGTCCCAGCGCCAGCCCCGGCCCCCGAGGTGCGTCTGCGGCCATTCATCGAAACCAACCCGCCGCCCCTGGCCGTCCCCAACGACCCGCTCAAGGGGGAGGGGAACGGCCCGAGCGTGCGCCTCCTGCCGCCGCGCGTGAAGGAGGAGGCCAAGAAACCCGAGGGCAAGGAGCCGCCCGTGGCCGTCCCCGGCCCCGACGACGGCCCGCTGCCCATCGAGCTGCCGGGCTTCGCGATGGCCCTGACACGGGTCGCCACCGGGCTTCAGCCATTCCCCGAGGGGATCGACTGGCTGAAGAAGAAGGGGTACAAGACGGCCATCCATCTGCGCGCCCCCGGCGATGACGGCGCCGCCGCCCGCCGCCAGTTCGAGAAGCGCGGGCTTACCTACGTCGCGCTCGACGTGTCCGCCGCCACGCTCGACCAGGCCGCCTTCGACGCCTTCGTCAAGGCCGTGGAGGCGGAGGAGAATCTGCCGACGTTCGTGTACGACAAGGACGGCAGCGTCACGGGCGGGATGTGGTACCTGTACTTCCGCCTCCACAAGAAAGAGACGGACGAGAAGTCGAAGGCCGAGGCGATGCGTCTGGGCCTCCGCACGGACGACGACGGCTCGCACCGGACGATGTGGCTGGCGGTGCAGGCGTTCGCGGCCAAGATGAAGTAGCGTCTCGACGGGCGGCAGCCGTGTCACCGGGCGGCGAACCGAGATGCGCCGGGCGAACGAGACGCCCGAGCCAGCGAGAAGACAGGGCGGGCTTCCGCCGCCTACGCCCCGCCGCCCGGCTCGTCCCAGCCCGGCGCCGCCGGGAGAGACGTGAAGTCGATGGGCCGCGCATCGCCGCGTCCGCCGGTCAGGACCACGTCCACCGTCGCCACCCACAGCCGCACGCCGCCTCGGGAGGGCCCAGGCGCCGACCCGCAGCGGACGATCCGCAGGCGGCCGGCGGGGAAGCCGGCGAACGGCCTGTCGTTGCAACAGCCTTGCAGTCCGGCCTCCACCACCTCGGAGTGGCCGACCTCGATCCGCCGGCACGGCCACTGCTCGGCGCCGGCGTCCGCGAACGCCTCGCGGACGGCGTCCTCGAACGGACGCAGCCGCAGCACGGGCGTCGGTGTGGCGGCCCGGGGGCGGGCGGCCAGCCCGAACGGGATCACCAGGCCCAGGGCGGAGACGAGCGAGCGGCGGGTGGGGTCCATCGTGGCTCCTTCGCGGTGAGGTGAAGGACGGATCAGCGCTCGGCGCCGGCCCGGTCCCAGAAACGCAGCTTGCGGCAGGCGGTGACGAACGTCTCGGCGTCGCCCGCCTTCTTCATCGGCACGAACCCTTCGTCGAGATCGGCGCCCGCCTTCTCCAGCAGCGGCGCCGCCGTCCCCGCGTACCCGATGTACTTCCGGTGCGCCGCCGCGTCGGCCACGAAGTCGCGTGCCGCCGGCAGTTTCGCCAGTGCCGCCGCCCCGTCCTTCGACGGCAGCAGCGCCACCGCGTCGAAGAGGACAGACGGCGCGCCCTCGAGCCTCTCGTCGGCGTCGTGCCACGCCCCGGCGGAGTCCTTCACCCCGCCCACCTCCGGCGCGATCAGTTTGAGGGTCGCCTTCTCGGCCTTCACCGCCTTGCGGAGCGCCGCCAGCAGGTCGGCGTCCACCCCGTCGGTGACCAGCACGCCGACGCGCCGGCCCGCAAAGCTCTCCGGGCCGTTCTTGATGATGCTCAGCTTCGGCGACGGCTTGAGATCCTTGCGGGTCGGCCTGGCCGCCTCCGCCGCCTTCGGCATCTCCTTCAGCCGCAGCCCGTCGGCGACCGCCTTGGCGAGGCCCTCGTCGATGTTCAGCAGGTGCGCGACCATGCGCGTGCGGATCGCCGGCGTCTGCACCTTGCTCAGCTCGAAGATCAACGCCCCGGCGATGTGCTTCTGCTCGATGGCGGTCTGGCTGACGTAGAACTGACGCGCCTGGCTGTAGTGGTCGGCGAACGACTCGGGGCGCAGACGCACCTTCTTGCCCTCCACGGCGGCGGGGAAGGTGCTGAAGCCCTTCTCCGACTCGCGCGGCCCGCCCATCTTCGCGCCCCACGAGTTCGGCTCGTAGTTGACCCGGCCCCTGGGGTTGCGCATGGCCATGTGGCCGTCCTGCTGGAAGTTGCGCACCTCGCACTTCGGGGCGTTGATCGGGATGTGCGTGAAGTTGGGGCTGCCGAGCCGCTTCAGCTGGGTGTCGAGGTAGGAGAAGTTGCGCCCCTGCAGCAGCGGGTCGTCGGTGAAGTCGATGCCCGGCACCACGTTCTGCGTGCAGAACGCCACCTGCTCCGTCTCCGCGAAGAAGTTGTCCACCACGCGGCCGAGCACCAGCCGCCCCACCGGCTTGACGGGCAGCTCCTCCTCGGGGATGATCTTGGTCGGGTCGAGGATGTCGAAGGCGAATTTCTCCGCGAACGCCTCGTCGAACACCTGCAGGCCCAGCTCCCACTCGGGGAAGTCGCCGGCCAGGATGGCGTCCCACAGGTCGCGGCGGTGGAAGTCGGGGTCGGCCCCGTTGATCTTCACCGCCTCGTTCCACACCACGGACTGCATCCCCTGTTTCGGCTTCCAGTGGAACTTGACGAACTTCGACTTGCCGTCGGCGGTGACGAGGCGGAAGGTGTGGACGCCGAAGCCCTCCATGAAGCGGAACGAGCGTGGGATGGCCCGGTCGGACATGGTCCACATGACCATGTGCATGCTCTCGGGCGTGAGCGAGATGAAGTCCCAGGCGTTGTCGTGCGCCGTCGCCGCCTGCGGGAAGGCGCGGTCCGGCTCCTCCTTGAAGGCGTGGACCATGTCCGGGAACTTGATGGGGTCCTGGATGAAGAACACGGGGATGTTGTTGCCGACGAGGTCCCAGTTCCCCTCCTTGGTGTAGAACT
>CAZVZK010000211.1:0-14789 GCA_964630925.1 uncultured Alcaligenaceae bacterium | reverse complement strand
CGTCCACCGCCGTGGAGTTCACGAGGCGGTACACCTCGTTCTTGCGCTGCTCCACCTCGCCGCCGTCCAGCCGCGAGATCAACGCCTCCACCACCTCCAGGTCGTTCTTGCCGCCCGCCACCACGATGCTGTTCGTCCGCTGGTCCACCGCGATCCGCAGGTCGATCAGCGGAGTCCCCTCGGGAGTCACGCCCCCGAGGGTGAAGATCAGAGGGCGCATCGCCCCGCCGCCGAGGATGCCGCCGCCCAGGTTCCCGCCCAGGGCGCCGCCCAGGTTCCCGCCGAGGTTGCCGCCGGGGAAGCCGCCGCCGCCCTGCGTGCCGGCCTGGCCGGTGCCGAGGAAGAGCTGCTGGAGCATCTGCCCCATGAGGGTGGCGTCGGCCTTCTTCAGGGGGAAGATGTTGACCTCGGCGCGGTAGGAGGGGATCGTGTCGAGCTGCTGGATCAGGGTCAGGACCAGGTCCATCGCCTTCGCCGGCGCGCTGACGATGATCTGGTTGGTGCGGGTGTCCGGCGTCAGCCGGATGTCGTCCAGCCACCCCGTCTCCACCGACACCCCCTTCGGCCCGATGAACTTCAGGGACATCGCCTTGTTGTTCACCCCCCCCGAGGTGTAGCTCACGCCCGCCGACGACGCGCCCAGCGCACCCGCGGCGCCGCCGAGGGCGCCTCCCAGCGCCCCGCCGGGACGCCCCTGCACGCCGCCGCCCTGCCCCAGGCCGCCGCCCTGCCCCAGGCCGCCGCCCTGCCCCAGGCCGCCACCGCCCTGCCCCAGGCCGCCACCGCCCTGCCCCAGGCCGCCGCCCTGCCCCAGGGCGCCGCCGGGGACGATGCCGGCGCCGCCGCCGGCCTGGGTCTGGATGACGCCCTGCTGGATGGCGCGGATGATCAGGGCGCTCAGCTCGTCGGCCAGCGCGTTCTTCACCTGCACGATGCGGATCTCGTTGGTGGACAGGGCGGTCGTGTTGTCCATGCGCCAGATGAGCGACTCGATCTCCTCCAGGTCCGCCGGGCCGGCCTGCACGAACAGCGTGTTGGTGCCGTCGTCCCACGTCACGCGCACCTGGTGGTTCGCGGCGCTCTCGCCGGGGTAGCGCGTCGCCCAGAAGGCCGTGATGACCTGCCCGATACGCGCCGCCGACGCCTTCTTCAAGGGGAACGGCTTCGCCTTCGCGTCCGGGGCGTTCGGCTTGTCGAGGTCGTCGATACGCTTCTTGACATCCTCCATGCGGGCGCGGGGCGCCGCCACGAGGATGGCGTTGAAACGTGGGATCGGCATGAGCACCACGCTCGACAACTGCTGCTGAACCGTCTGCTGGCCGGGCTGGCCCGGCTGGCCGGGCTGGCCGCCGGGGGGGGCGCCGGGCGGGCCGCCGATGGGCGTCACCGACAGGCGGGTCCCCGAAGGGCCGACGACCACCCGGCGGAACAGCTCCATCAGGTACGCCGCCACGTTCGTCGCGTCGGCGTTCTTCATCGGCACCATCTCGATCTGCAGCTCGGCCTCGGCGGCGATCTCCTGTAGCCGCTTGATCAGCTCCTGGATCGCCTCCAGGTCGGCCTGGCTGTCGGTGCGGATCACCACCGCCCCGAGGGTCTCGAGGATGTCGATGTACACCGTCCCGCGCGGGGCGCGGATGGTGCCCTCGGGCAGTTTCTCGTCCTTCTTGGGGTCTTTCTTGTCGTCGTCCGCTTGCACGAAGCGGGCGGGGACGACTTCGGCCGAGGTGTGCGTCGAGGTGTCGCCGGCGGGCTTCCCATTCACTGCGGTGATGCGGGCTTCGCTGCTCCTGTCGTCGAGGCGGGGGTCGTAGAGGCCGGACACGCTGCGAGGGTCATCCATGACCCGTGGTGCGAAAAAATCCGGCCCCCTCTGCTTCCCGTCCAGCGAGCCCATCGGCGTCCCGCCGTTCCCCCCTCTCCGTGGCCCCGACCCCATCCCCGGCCCACCGGGGCCGAAGCCGCCGGGGTTGAAGCCGCCGGGCGGTGTGCCGGGCGGCGGCTGGGGCGGCTGGCCCGGCTGGGCGCCTGGCCGCGGGGCGCGGGTGCGGCCCTGCATCGTGTCCACCACCTGCTGGACCATC
Organism: uncultured Alcaligenaceae bacterium; assembly: GCA_964630925.1. GTDB lineage: Bacteria > Planctomycetota > Planctomycetia > Gemmatales > Gemmataceae > RGDT01. The sequence continues at coordinate 12,705 of CAZVZK010000211.1, read as the reverse complement.
GCCGGGTCGATGCCCTTGACAGGCACGACGCGGATACGCCGGGTGGAATCCTTGGCGCCCTCGTCGTACTCCTCGGCCAGCTTCTTGATGTCCTTGAACATCGCCTCGGAGCAGGCGATGAACAGCCGGTTCGTCGGCGTGTCGTAGTCCACCGACAACGCCGGCTGCGACGGGGACGACGGGCGGGGCGGCGGGGACGAGGCCCCCATCGAGCCGAAGCCGCCGAAGCCGCCGAACCGCCGGGAGCCGCCGGAGTCGTCCGACGAGGACGAGGCGCTGCGCGTGTACGAGCGGTACAGCTCCTTGATCGTGTACGACACGTCGCTGGCGCTGGCGTGCTTGAGCTTGATGACGAAGTTGCGGATCAGCGGCCTGGCCGCCTCCTCGCCCTCCGCCGGGTCGATGGCCCTGGCCAGCAGGTCCTTGATGGTCAGCATGTCGAGCGGCGACGCCTTGACCAGGATGGAATTCGTCGCCGGGTAGGCCACCACGCGGATGCGGTTGGGCTCCGGGTCCGTCGGCATCGACTGGCCGGGCTGCCCGAACCGCTGCAGATACTGCCACGGGTTGAACCCGCCGCCCCCGCCGCCCCATGGGTTGGGCTGCCCGCCGCGGCCAGGCCCGGCGGAGGTGGTGGCCGGGTTGTTGAACACCTCCTCCAGCGCCTTGGCGGCGTCGGCGGCGCTCGTCCCCTTCAGGCGGATGACCACGAAGTCACCCTTCCCGGGCGTCTTCTTGTACAGGCTGACGAGCTGCTGGATGAGCTTGATCGCCTCCTGGTCGTCGCTGGCGAGCAGCAGCTTGCTGCCCGACGCGAAGATGCGGATCGGCTTGTCCTTGCTCCCCGCACGCGGGTCCTTGCCGTCCTTCGGCCTGGGGTCGAACAGCGGGCCCTCGTCCTCCTTGCGCTCGCTCACCGGCATGCCCCTGGCCTCTGCCGCCGCGTCCTTCAGCTCACGGGGTGTCTTCAGGCTGTCCTTCTCCTTCTTCCCCTTCGGCTCGTCGCCGTCGGGGAGGCGCGGCTTGATGATCTCGATGGGGTTCTTGAGCAGCTTGGGCAGGAGCCGCGACAGCTCGTCGGCCATCAGGACGGCGCTGCCGCCGTCGCCCAGCGAGATCGTCCGCACGCGGCCGCCGTTCTCCTCGCCGCCGCCGGCGCTGTCCATCGCGGCGACGATCTCCCTGGCGAACTTGATCTGGTCCGGCGTGCCACGCACGACCACCGCGTTCTTCTCCGGGGCCGTCTCCACCGTCAGGCCGCCGCCCTGGAAGCCGCGGAAGTCGCCCAGCGAGAACATGATGAACTTGGCGACCTTCTCCGGGTCGGCCTCGCCCACGGGGATGGTCACCGTCTTCGGGGCTTCCTCCTTCTCCTCCATCGCGAGGATCACCTTGGTGATGCGGATCTGGTCCGCCGGGAAGGCGTACACCAGGACCGTGTTATTCCCCACCACCTGGATGTTGGCCTTGGGGAAGTCCTTGGTGAGGACCATGCGGACGGCCTCCGCCGAGCCGCTCGAGACCGTGTGCTTCTTGAGGATCATCTCGCCGCGCGGGATCTCCGCGGCGCCGTCCGTCTTCGAGTCGATGGTATCGAGGAGGTCCCTGGCCTTGGCCAGCTTGTCGGCGCTGCCGGTGATCAGGAGCGTCTGCGTGGCGTCGTTGACCGTGACCTTGAAGTCACCGAGCAACGCCGCCATCCCCTTCTTGTCCATCGGCGGGGGGGTGCCCGGCGGCAGCGAGGAGATCATCAGCTCCTTGAGCTGCCGCTCCGCCTCCGCCGCCGTGATGTACCTGCACTTGTGCCAGATGGTCCCCGGCGGCCCGCCGGGCCCCTTGGAGCCGGCCTCCAGGCCGCTGATGGTCCGCTTGATGCGCCGCAGCGTGGCCACCTTGTCCTGGAGCTGGAGCTGGTTCGACTTCTCCATCGCCACCACGCGCTTGAACGGCCCCATCTGCTTCTCGACGTCGGCGCCCACGTCCGTCGCCCGCGCCTTCTTCAGCGCGAAGGTCACACTCACGATGTCGTTGCGGCCCAGCTTCGGGTCGTCGAGGTCCTCGGGGTCGAGCTGGGGCACGAGGTCGGCCAGGTCGGCGGCCCCGGCCACGACGTAGTTGCGCCCGCGGTTGACGAGGTGGATCTTCTGGGGCAGGAGGCCCTCGTTGATGATGTCGATCACCTCGCCCAGCGTGAACGTCATCCCCGCCGGCGGCGTGAACGTGAACGCCCCCACGGGCTTCCCCGACGTGATCACCGGCACACCCGTCTGGTCCGCCAGCCACTTGAACACCGCCGGCCACGGCTTGCCGTCCATCGCGAACGCGATCTTCTTGCCCTCCGGAGCCTTGTCCGAGGGGACGCCGTCCTTCGCCGGCGGCGGGGCGGCGACGGGCTGCGCCTGGGCGGGCAGGCCGAGCGCGGCCCAGCACACGAGCGCCGCGAGGCACGCCCCGAGCGTCAGGCGGGCGGCCCCTCGCGTCCGAGCGCTGAACACGGGGCCGGGCCGGGCTTCGGCGGGATGGTGCCGCATGGCTGTTTATCCTAACAAGACTTGGGAATCGGCCGGCGGTTCAATCCGCATCGCCAGGGCGTCCTCGCCCTCCGCGCGCCGGCCACCCGGCACTGGCCCCGAGTATCCGATTCTATCGGCAAACTCTTGTGCGTTCTTGAAGGAAAAACGCGCGGGATGGCGTTTTGCCTCAAGTTCGCCATCCGGGCCACGTCGGGGGGTGATGTGCAAACATTTGCCCACATCGTGGGTGGAATCGTCCAACACAGGAGACGACCGTACGGCCAAACCCTCACGGCCTTTTCATGACGGGGAGCCGGTCAGCCTGGGGTGGGAATGGGACGGAAGGAGACGGTGGGTCGTGGCCGGGTAGGAGCCCAGGCCCGTCGGGCTTCGGCCCTGGCGGGCCTCAACCGCGACCTACCGAAGACCGCCCGCGACACACGCGGCCAACCGCCGCCGGCCGGGGAAGATGACGGATTCGGGGCGACGGCGCTGACCGTCGTCGGAAGTCGCCATCCGGTTTCGCCCCCCGCCGGGTACGATGCGGCGTGCCCAACAGAGCGCGGCCATGACACGCGGCAGACGAGGCGGCAGGCCGGCCACGTCCCCCGGCCGCCCGGCGGGCCGGGAGAGGGAGGCAGGGCGGCCCGTCTGTCGCTGTTGTATCGGTGATCGTCCGCGTATGCGCTCCATGTCATCCACGGACGCCGACTGTCACCCATCCCTGGCGTGCCACTCCGCACCAATGAACGGCCGCCGCCGATGTGAAACCGATAGCTGGCCAGGACGCCGAGGACGCTCACCGGCACGACGGGGGTACGGGCGCCGCCCTTCTATCGGAGATTGTCCGCAGCGGCATCGGACGGGACGCCAGGCCCTGCATCGTTCCGCGAGCAGCCGGTGGGCTCGTGTCGTGTGCGCAGGTGCGTGTGTGAGCAGGTGACTCGCGCACTCGCTGCCTATCTGTGACACCATGCGTCTGTTGACGCCAGAGTCACATGCTCAAGAGGGTGAGCGAGTGAGCATGTGACTCGGGGCACGCCTTGACGACCGCCCGCCGCCCCCCTGAAATGAGCCGCGGATAAAGGCACTCTCTGGAACACAAGCATCCATGACACGGCTGTACGTCGGGCTGGACGTGGGCGGGTCGGCCATGAAGGCCGGCGTGGTCGATGACGAGGGCCGCGCCCGCCCCTCCGTCACCCTCCCCACCGAGGCGGGCCGCGGGCAGGAGGCCGGCCTCGCCCGGATGTGCGAGACCATCCGCGCCGCCGTGTCCGCGGCGGGGGTGTCGATGGCCGACATCGCCGCCGTCGGCGTCGCCACGCCGGGGCTGATGGACCTGAAGGCGGGCCTGATCACCGACCCGGTGAACCTGCGGCCGTGGAAGAACGTGCCGGTGCGGGATCACGTGGCCGCCGAGTTTGGCAAGCCGACGGCGTTCCAGAACGACGCCAACGCGGCGGCGCTGGGGGAGTGCTGGGCCGGGGCCGGCAAGGGGTGCGAGAGCCTGGTGTTCTACACGCTCGGCACGGGGATCGGGGGCGGCATCGTCATCGGCGGGCGCGTGGTGGAGGGACGCAACAGCAACGGCGGCGAGCTGGGCCACATCCGCATCGAGATGACGAGCCCCCGCCCCTGTGGCTGCGGGCGGCGTGGCTGCCTGGAGGCGTATGCGGGGGCGATGTCCATCGTGCGGCGCACGCACGAGGCGCTGAACTCCGACGGGGGCAAGTCGTCGCTGCACACGGTGCTGCGGGCGCACGGCGAGCTGTCGGCGCGCGACGTGTTCGCGGCGTGGTCGGCGGGCGACGAGCTTGGCGGCCGGATCGTCGAGGAGACGGCGTACTACCTCGCCATCGGGGCGGCCAACGCGATGCACGCCATCGACCCGGACATGGTGGTGTTCGGCGGCGGCATGACGGCGGCGGGCGAGCCGTTCCTCGACCGAATCAGGCACCACGTCAGGACGCTGGCGTTCCCGCTGCCGGCGGAGCGGACTCCCATCCGGTACGCCATGCTCGGGACGGACGCGGGCTTCATCGGGGCGGCCTGCTGCGCGCGGCAGTTGGTCGTGTGACCTCGGGTCACGGGGCCGGCGGCGGCGGGCATGAAGATCCTCAAGGGCCACCCCCCGACCGCCTACGCCATCGCCTTCACCCCCGAGGCCCGGCTTGCTTCCGTCCGGCAAGATCGTCGTGTGGGATGTCGATGAATGGCGGCCCGCCGCCGTATGATGATGGAGTCCCGCCCCGAGGCCTCCCCCAGCGATGCGCATCCTCCTGACGAACGACGACGGCGTCCACGCCCCCGGCCTGAGGGCACTCCTCCCCGAGCTGCGGAAGATCGGCGAGGTGACGGTGATCGCCCCGGCCTCCGAGCAGAGCGCCGTCGGCCACTCCGTCACCCTCACGACGCCGCTCATCGTGCAGGAGGTAATGGACAACGGCCGCCGCCTCGGCTACGCCATCGAGGGCAAGCCCGCCGACTGCGTCAAACTCGCCCTCCGCGAATTGCTCGCCGAGCCGCCGGACGTGATCGTCAGCGGCCTCAACGCCGGCTCGAACGCCGGGATCAACGTGCTGTACTCCGGCACGGTCGCCGCCGCCATCGAGGGCGCGTTCTTCAAGGTGACGAGCATCGCCTGCTCGCTGGAGTACCGCAAGCTGGAGCCGCTCGACTTCGCGCGAGGCGCCGCCCTCGCCCGCCAGGTGGTCGAGCAGATCCTGGCGAAGAAGCCGGCGACGGGCTCGCTGTTCAACGTCAACATCCCCAGCGCCGACAAGGGGCCGCCGAAGGGGGTCAAGATCCTGCCGCAGAACGTCGCGCCCTACACGGAGGCGTTCGACCGGCGGACGGACCCGCGCGGGCGCGTGTACTTCTGGAGCGGGCCGGACTTCTCCTGCCCCGACCCGCACGCCGACACCGACGTGGCCGCCCTCGCCGAGGGCTACATCACGGTGACGCCGTTGCAGTTCGACCTCACCGACCGCCAACGTCTCGCGGAGATGGCCGGGTGGGAGCTGAAGGTCAACCCGTCTCCTTGACCTCCACGCCCTGCACGCCCTCCATGCGCGACAATTCGCCCACCATCGCGATCAGCGTGTCCGCCGGGGGCAGGTCGACCACGTAGCGGGCGTCGAGGGCCGCCCCGCCGCGGGCCGTCTCCAGCGCCACGAGCCGCGCGACCCCGGCGTGCCTCTCCAACGCGGCCATGAGCGTCGGGCCCGGCGGGTGCGTGGAGGCCAGGCGCAGGACGATGGCGGCCCGCCTCGGGCGGTCCTCGACGGGGGCGCGGAACAGCAGCCCGACCACCAGGACCAGGGGCAGCGCGGCCAGCGGCGCGACGATGTAGCCGTAGCCGGCCCCCATGCCGATGCCGACGGCGAGGATCACGAAGGCGCTGTCACGGGTATCCTCGACCGCCGTCCGGAAGGCGCGGACCAGCGCCAGCGTGCCGACCAGGGAGAAGGCCCTCGCCTCGACGTTGCCGATCACCGCCATCACCATCGCCACGAGGACGCTCAGCAGCACCAGCGTGGCCAGGAAGGCCCGGTGGGGCGGCTTGCCGGGCGTCCGCGTGGTGACGTGGTACAACGCCGCGCAGCACAGCCCGAGAAGGAAGGCGGCGGTGAGACGGATGAAGAGCTGGGTGAAGTCGGCCTTCTCGGACTCCGCCTGCAGCACGTTCCACAGGTACTGCCACATCAGGCCCCGTCCCCCGGCAGGCCCCAGGCGTTCATGCACAGCCGGTACTTCGACGCGCCCCCAGAAGCCACCGGCAGCCGGCCCATCAGCTCACGGAACAGGGGCGGCAGCACGGCGCCGTACTTCAGCTCCAGCACCGCACGCCCCGCCAGCAGCTCGCGGCCATTCTCCAGCGGCAGCGCCTGCCAGCCGCGGAACGGCTCGCCGTACAAATCACGGTCGATGGTGAGACGCATCGGGCCCTCGGCGCAGTCGCCCAGGAAAGCCGTGCGCGTGTACTCCAGGCGGGCCGCCGGCGCCAGGCTGCGGAAACGGACCTGACGCGGGAACCAGCCCCACTCCCAGGCGGGCTCCGGGTCGGAGCCTTCGATCAGCCCGAGGGCGTCGAGGGGGACGACGCTACGCTTCTTCTTGACCCGCTCGCCCTTGCGCGACTTCTTCTCCAGGTGGAGGAACTCGCCGTTCTCGTAGCGGCGGATGCGGTACTTGCTGCGCTTGTACCCCTTCGACCGGTGGAACACGTCGAGGGCGGAGGTGTCGCAGTAGATGGACAGCGTGCGGTAGGCGCCGTTCACGCCGTGCGGGTCCGGCGTGAGGTGCTCGCGTGCCCACGCCTCGGCGTCGAGCGCCTCGGCCAGGGGGAGGACGAACTTCACCTCGTGGGCCGGCCCCGCGCCGCGGCGCAGGGACGGTGATAGTGCCGATTCCGGGGTCATTTACGGGCCTCCGCCCGCGCGCCGGGGCCGAACGGGCCGTCCGGCCGCATCAAACGCCGCAGGGCCTGTTCCAGTTGGCCGGCGTCGATCTTCCCTGTCTTGCCCGTGTCGGCCTCCGCGAACAGCCGCGCCGCCGCACCCACAAGCTTTCTCTGATCCATCTTCCCATCTTCACCGGCCGATTGCAAGAGCCCCTTCGTCACTTGTCGGATCAGCGCCGTCGGCGCCGCGGCGAAAAGGCCGGGCCTCGGCCAGATCTTCTCGAGCCCCGCCACGAGGGCCTTCTCGTCCAGGGTGCCCTTGCCGTCCCTGTCGCACAGCTTGAATAGCGCCTTCGCGCCTGCTTCCACTTCGGCGGCACTTAGCCTGCCGTCCCTGTCCGTGTCGCACGCCCTCAGGACCGCTTGTGTCGGCATCGGCATCGGTGCCGGGGGACGCGGCTGGCCGAACCCCGCCATCGTGCTGCCCTTGCTCTTGCCGTCGATCTGCGCCCGCACCGACTCGACACGCTTCCGGGTGAACACGTCCAGCTCCGGCGGCTTGGCGAGGAGCATGTTGAGCGGCAGCATGGCCCAGCCGTCGCCGCGCTTCGCCGCCGCCGCCTTCTCCTTCTCGCGTGCGGACGCCAGCAGGGCGTTGACCGCCGCCACGTCGTCGCGGAAGCGGGCGGGACGGAACGTGGAGGCCATGAGCGTCTCCAGGTGGCGCTGGTAGGCGGCGAACCATTCGGGATTCTTGAGGACCTTCTCGACGAGCGGGTTGCGTCCGAGCCAGGGCCGGCGGATGCTCAGGTCCATGAGCTGGGTGGCGTTGGAGAACATCATGAGCCCGCCGAAGGAGTGGTCGAGGTCCCAGGGCAGGATGACGAACCTGTCCTTGAGCGGGTCGAGGTGGACGTAGTAGTTGTGCGGCAGGCCGACGAAGCTGTCGAGGCTGGCGAGCATGACCGTGGCGGCGACGTAGCGGAGGAAGCAGTCCATGTCGAGGAAGCCTGGCAGCTCGCGGCGGAATTTGGCCTCGTCGGCCGACTGGACGAGTTTGGTGAAGGCGATGAAGCGGTCCTGCTGTTTCTTCGTGGGGGTGCCACGCGGGCGGTAGCGGTCCTCGTAGCTGGCCCACTTGTCGCCGAGGTGGTCGAGGGGGCCGACGCGCTCGGGCTTGAGGAGGAGGCCCTTGGAGGAGCCGAAGCGGTCCTTGAGGAAGACCTTGTCGACGTTCTCGATGAGGGTGTACAGGCCGACGACCTCCTTGTCGTACTTGCCGGGGACGGAGACGGTGAGGAAGCCGAAGGCGGTGCGTGGGGCGGGGACGCCGGCCTCGCGGTAGACGGCGTAGCCGAGGGCCTCGCGGCAGAGGGTGGGGTCCATGACGTGGACGTTCAGGGACAGCTTGCGGACGCCGAGGAACGCCTGGCCCTCGACGTGGCGGTCCAGCTCGATCTTGAAGGGGCGTTTGAGGACGCGCGAGGTGGTGGCGTAGGTGGAGTTGCCCTTGAAGCGCAGGCCGACGTCCTCGAACCGCGTGCCGGCGATGGTGAGGGCGGCCTTGACGTAGGTGAACTCGTAGCCGAACTGGCTGCGGTGCTTGCCCTCCTCGGCCTTGCCGAGTTTGGGCGGCGGGCCGAAGCCGCCGCCGGTGGGCTGCATGACCTTCCACTCGTCGGCGGAGATGTCGAGGTGCATGTCCCAGAGGCGGGTGAGGCCGAAGAAGGCGCTCGGCCCCTTGGGGTCGGGCCGCACGGTGGCCGGGGCGGCGGCCCAGAGGGGGCCGGCCAGGAGGAGCATCGCCAGCGTGGAGCGTTGGAGCATCACCGGGGCCTCGTCGCGTCTTCATCGAACCCACACACACCCGACAGTCTATAACCCTGGCGGGCGGCGCAGGATTCAAGGAATCCGGAGGCGGGTCAATCGGGCCAGCGTGCGGAGGCGGGGCGGACGTCTTCGAGGAGGCAGTGGCCCTCCGGCGCGTCGCGGGACGCCCGGCCGTCGAAGACCCAACGGAGCTGCTCGATGACGCCGGTCAGGCCGAGCAACGGTGTTCTCGTAGAGCCCTGCCCGACGAGGAGATGAACGGGGATGAGGAACGGGGCGGCGCGTTGGGAGGCGGAAAGGCGGATCGCGTAGGTGACGGTGATCACCTCGGCGTCCTCCTGGGAGAGGGCCGTGCCGAGGCGAATCCGCTTCCTCGGGCCGGAGATGTTGAGGCCGTGCCGCGCGGCCCGCGACAGGGCCAGCACGGTGTGGGTGCAGCCGGAATCCACACGGAATGGCACTTCCGCCGTCGTGCCGTCCGGGCGGAGAAGGAGCAACCTGGCGTCCGCCCGTTTCGAGCCCTTCTGGAACGGGATGAGCAGCCGATCCGGCGAGAGAAGGCCGAGGCGGGCGAGGAGGCGGGTCATCCAGGGAGGCATTCGGCCTCCGGCCAGGGGTCGGTGTATTCGGTGTGGGTGCGGTCCATGAAGTCACGCGGCATCGTGTCGTACATCAGGTTGTGCTCATCCTCGCCGGCGGCGAGGACGACGAAGCCGCCCGGCACGTCGAAGGTGATGACCGTCGCCCCCGCGTAGAGGTAATCCAGCGTCCCGCTCCGCTCGGCGAACCGCAGCCACTTCTCCGTCGGCCTCACGGTGTATTTGGCGAGGTCGCCCCGGATAGCCCGCCGAATCGCCTCCGGGATCTCCAGTGGCGCGGGCACGAGACTCCCGTCGCGGATGGCCGTCCACCACGCCACCAGCTCGCGTTTGCGCTCGTCGCTCAGGCCCCTGGGGGGCGTCAGGGTGGTCGTCTCGCTCATGATCCGCCTCCGTACCCAACGCCCATCGTACCACCCGCCGGAGGCGGATGCGAGGCCTTCGGCGTGGGAGCGTTCCGCAAACGGGGACGGCTCCCCCTGACGCCGCCAATCGACCGGAGGGGGTGACGAGGCGAGGCCGCGTCCGGGGACGTGGCCGGTGCGACAGCACGCACGCGGCACGCGGACGGGCGTCCGCGTGCTTCGTGCCGCTCAACGCGATTGAAGTCGCGTTCGTCGATTGAGCCGATGTCTGGGGGATCGGCTTGTGGGCGTCACCGTGGTTATCCCTCTCGCGTTGAGAGGGCGGGCGGGTTGTACTTGTAGTCGCCGAACGCGAGGAGCGGGTAGAAGATGATCCCCAGGAAGAACAGGCCGACGGCGAAGCCGAACCCCTGCCCGAATCGCTTCGCCATGGCGCCCGGGATGGCGAACATGAGGTAAAGCGCGGCGATGGGTGCCGTGCAGGGGATGAGCGCCAGGATGAACCAGACCACCGAGAAGCCGCAGATCGGCACGAGCAGGACGTAGAGGTTGTAGATGGGGATGAGCGAGGCCCACCCCGGCTGGCCGGCCTTGGCGAAGATCACCCAGGACACGATGATGCTCAACACGGTGAGGGCGACGCCGACGGCGATCAGCGCGTACAGGTAGGGCATCAGCTGAGCCAGGATCGCCTGGAAGTCAGGGGCGCCACCCGCCTGGGCGAACAATGGGAGCATCATCGGCGATCCTCTACGTGGGGGTTGGTACAGCTGGCGTCTGTCGAGTGGGTATCATGCTGCTCACACCCCCCGCCGTCAACCATAAACGTCCGCGATTGTCCGGATATTTGCCGCTCTCCGAGAGGGGGGAAAGGGAAAGACGTTGCCCGCAGAATGGCAAGATGACGGAATGATACAATCGGCCAGTGGGGGAGCGATGCCGGACGTATGGGACGTGGCCGTGGTCGGGGCCGGGGCGGCGGGGCTGATGGCCTCCATCGCCGCCGCCGAGTCCGGCGCGCGCGTCCTGGTGCTGGAGAAGAACAAGCGTCCCGGCGTGAAGATCCTCATGTCCGGGGGCACCCGGTGCAACATCACCCACGCCTGCGACGACCGGGGCATCGTCGAGGCGTACGGCCCGCCGGGGCGGTTCCTGCACTCCGCGCTCGCCGCCTTCGGCGTCGAGGACGCCATCGCGTTGTTCGAGGCCGAGGGCGTCGCCACGAAGGTGGAGGAGACGGGCAAGGTGTTCCCGGTGAGCGACCGGGCCGCCGACGTGCTGGCGGCCCTCGTCTCGCGCCTGGGGCGCAGCGGGGCCACGCTCTCGCTGGAGGAGCCTGTGCTGGGCATCGAGCCGGGCTTCGTACTGCGGACGGCCAGGGGCGAGCGCCGCGCCTCCCGGCTCATCCTGACGACGGGGGGGAAGTCGTACCCCGGCAGCGGGACCACCGGCGACGGCTACGCCTGGGTGCAGGCGTTCGGCCACTCGCTCGTGCCGCCGCGGCCCGCGCTGGTGCCGATCACCACGTCGGCGCCGTGGGTGGCGGCCCTGCGCGGGCTGACGATGCCGGACGTGGGCGTCTGCATCCGCGAGGGGGGGGAGATCCTGGCGCGGCGGCGCGGGTCGCTGCTGTTCGCGCACTTCGGGCTGTCCGGGCCGGTGATCCTCGACGTGAGCCGCGTCGTCTCCGGGCACCCGTCGCCGGCGTCGCTGGCCGTGGAGATCGACACGCTGCCGGGGGTGACGGAGGCGGGGCTGGACGAGCAGCTCCGCCGCGAGACGGCCGCGGCGGGGAAGAAGCAGTTGAACGTGATGCTGTCGTCGTGGCTGCCGCGGCGGCTGTGTGATGACGTGCTGAACGCGGCGGGCCTGCCGGCGGACCGCAAGGCGGCCAACCTGGGCCGGGCCGAGCGGGCGCGGCTGGCGGCGGCGTGCAAGCGGCTGACGGTGCCGGTGACGGGGACGCTGGGGTACGGGCGGGCGGAGGTGACGGCGGGGGGCGTGCCGCTGGACGAGGTGGATTCGCGGACGATGGAGAGCCGCAGGCACGGGGGGCTGTACATCGCGGGGGAGCTGTTGGACCTGGACGGCCCCATCGGCGGGTACAACTTCCAGGCGGCGTGGAGCACGGGGTGGCTGGCGGGGACGAAGGCGGCGGTGGCCGGCGCGGCGGGGTGACGCTACATCGGGAGAGTCACGCCGGAGAATCACTCATGCCCTTCTCGCCTCTGCCGCCGTCGCTGGTGTTGGGCGATGTCGAGATCGCGTCCCTGTCGGTCCCATGCCGGGGCGAAACGGTGAGCGGTGATGGCCTCTTCGTCGAGACGGGCCGCGCCGATGGCGGGTTGATGTTGCTGATGGTGGACGTGGCGGGGCACGGGCCAGCGGCGGCGCGGATAGCGCGAGATATTGAAACGCTCCATTTGACCGCCGCGAGGTGTCGGGATCGGACGCCGGGGATCTGCTCACGGTGTTGAACGGCTCGCTGCAACGGGTGTTCGCCATCACGGGGAAGTTTGTCGCCGGCCTGGCAGTTCTCGTGGGGCGGTCAGGGGGCGCGATCCGTGCCAGCACGGCAGGACAGCCGGCGCCGGTCCTGACGACGGGTGCAGGGTGGGTCGAATGGAGCGTGCCGGGCGAAACCGTCCTCGGTGTGGCGGACCCGGCCAGCCAGTACGCGGATGGGGCGGTGACGCTCGCCCAGGGTGATCGCCTGCTCCTGTTCTCGGACGGCATCACCGAGGCCGGGGCGTACCTCAATGACCAGTTCCAGCAGTCCGCCCTCGGCCTCTTCCTCTCCACGCCCACCTCCGGGATTTCGGCGTCGGAACATGCATCCCGACTCCTTGACGCGGCGCGGAGCCACGCCGGACAATTCTGGCCGGAGGACGATGCCACTACGATCTGCCTCTTCCGCCGATGAGGGTGTGGCTGGTATACTTAGGATAGCGAGTTTATCAACTGTCGCATTCGGCCTTTCCGGCACGCGGCTT
>CAZVZK010000210.1:0-14838 GCA_964630925.1 uncultured Alcaligenaceae bacterium | reverse complement strand
GTAGGACTCGAACCTACAACCCGCTGATTAAGAGTCAGCTGCTCTGCCAGTTGAGCTAGCGGGGCTTCGAGATGAGATTATTACAGCGGCCCGCCGCCGTGGCAAGGGGCCTTCCTCCTTTTTCTCCCACCCCACGACACACGCCGCCCCGGCGAGGTTCAGTCCACGCCGCCCGAGGTCCGCCCCATCGCCACGTCGAACTCGCTCAACAGCGGCACCAGCATCGCCGCCATCGCGAACCCGAACGCCCCCGCGATCACCACGAACGGGATCAGCGGGTCCGCCGACTCCTGCGACCCCGGCCGCGCCACCAGCACGTTCATCACCACGTACAGCACCGCCAGCGGGCACAGCCACGACGCCCACGTCAGCGCCCCCGAAGGCCTCTCCCCGTTCAGCACGTACCACAGCCCCCCCACCCCCGCGATCAGGAAGAACACGAAGCTCCCCCACTGGTACTCGAACCGCCGGTTGATCAGGATCAACGCGATGCACACCAGCGTCCCCACCGTCAGGAAGAACACCGTGCTCAACGCGTGCAGGATCGCCACCTGGCTGTTCTGCGTCCGCAGGGCCACGTGCACCCCCAGGATCGCCGCGAACGCCAGCAGGATCAGGCACACCCCCATCACGCACACCATCGCCGACGCGTTCATCGCCGCCGCGTACTGCGGGTACCCCTTCGGCGGCGTCGCCAGCATCCCGAAATACCCGTACACCCCCGCCAGGATCAGCGGCGGCAGCAGGTACTCCTTCGTGTTGTACAGGATGCCCAGCAGCTTCCCGAAGATGAACTCCTGCGCCGACAGGTCGGTCACCAGCAGCAGGTCCAGCGCCCCCGTGTCGCGCTCCGACGTGATCGCCGTCGCCGCCTGCGCCGCCACCAGCAGCAGGCTCAGCACCGTCACCGGCAACAGCCCCAGCGCCGCCAGCCACCCCGGCCGCTCGGCCCCCATCAGCGGCGCCAGCGCCGGGTAGCAGATCAGCGCCAGCACCACGAAGTACGCCAGCTTCACCAGCAGCGGCCGGTTGCCGTACGCCCGCGTGAACACCTCGCGCCACAGGATCGGGTTGCCCTCCACCCGCCGCGTCACGCCCGGGGCGGCGTGGACGCTCGCCCTCTCCTTCCGCTCCGCCGCCGTCTCCACCCCGCGCTCCCGGTCCACCGCGTCCTCGGGGCGCTCACGCTGCATGATCGGCTCGCCGCTCGGGTTCCACCGCCGCAGCCCCCAAAGCCCGATCCCGTTCAGCAGCACCGCCATCCCCAGCATCGCCAGCCCGAACCCGAACGCCGGCGCCAGGCCCCCCTCCCCCTCCAGCCGCGGCATGTGCGCCGACCGCATCGCCAGGAACGGGTCCAGCCACGCCATCAGCGTCGAGGACGACTCCGCCGATATCCCCGGCACGAGGGCCACACCCCGCACCAGCAGCAGGTAGAACACAAGGATCAGCGTGGTGAACGCCAGCGACTGGAACGTCTTGTCGCGCCACAGCGCCACCAGCCCGCCCAGCGACCCCGCCGCCATCGCCGTCCCCGCCATCACCACGGCGGCCTGCGCCACCTGGCCCGCCGACGTCCCCCCCAGCAGCACCAGCAGCATGAACACCGGGATCGACAGGGCCAGCTGCGCCAACAGCGGCAGCAGGCTGCCCAGGATCTTCCCCAGCACGATCTCGGCGTCCGTCATGTCCGTCATCAGGAGCAGGATGAACGTCCGCCGGTCCTTCTCCTTGGCCACCGCCCCGGCGCACGACAGCGCCGCGAAGAACAGCACCAGGGCCAGCAGGAAGTACGTCAACAACTGGAAGAGCAGAGGCCCGAAGCGGGCCGTGTCGCCCAGCGTCGCCGTGCGCGACCAGCCCAGCGTCGCCAGCCACGCCGTCACCGCCACGACCCACAGCCCGCCGAGGAAGGCGGCGCGGGCGGCGAAGTGCCCGGGGCGGCGCGGGCCGGTGATCAGCTCACGCAGGAAGATCGGTCCCAGCACCGCAACACCCCTCCGCTCGTTCCGTTACCCTTCATGTCCCCGTTCACCCGGCAGTGGACTTAGGCGGAACGAGACGGGTGGTGTGGTCGCCGGGCATGAATTGCATTTCATTTCAGCCCCCCTCACTCACCCCTGAAACGCAAATTCCCGAGGGGATTTGCATTTCACGGGGTCGCGGCCAGGCCGCCTCCATCAGCGTCTTGGCCGCCCCTTCGTCGGATTCTGTCTCACTCCAGATGTTCGCTCCTTGGTTACCCCTTCACTACGCGGCGGCCCGCCCTCCAGGTTCGCCCCCCAACCTCCGCCCCGTGTCGATGACCAGCCACGGCAGCGCCGCCAGGAGCCACGCCCCGGCCAGCCCGGCGAAGATGATCCGCCACCGCCACGCCGCCCGGCCCGCGTCCAGCCCCGCCGCCACGCCCAGCACCGGCCCGTCATTCCTGTCCAGCACGGCCTCCGCCACCCCCGTCATCTGCCGCCACACCCGCACCGTCCCGTCCTTGCTGCCGCTCACCAGCAGCGGCGAATCCGGGCTGAACGCCACCCCCGTCACGGCGGCGGCGTGCCCCCGCAACGTCCGCACCCCCTCCCCGCCGAGGGCGTCCCACAGCCGGACAGTCCCGTCGGCCCCGCCGCTGGCGATCAGGCCGCCCTCCCGTGAATGCGCCACCCCCAGGACCGCGCCGGCGTGCCCCCGCAGCACCATCGGCTCGCCGGTTCCGCCCCACAGGCGTACCGTGCCGTCGTCGCCGCCACTAATGACCGTTTTCCCCTTCGGGTCGTACGTCACGCCGCGCACCGCGCCGGCGTGGCCGCGCAGGTCACGCAGCAGCTCGCCCGTGGAGGCGTCCCACTCCTTGACGGCCCCGTCAGCGCCACCACTCACGACCCGCTTGCCGTCGGGCCGGTACGCCACCGCCAGCGTGCCCCCCTCGTGCCCGGCCAGGGTGAGCAACCCCTCCCCGGTGATGGCGTCGATCACCTTCATGCCTCCGCCCGTGCCCCCGGCCACCAGCACCGGCGAGAACGGGCGGAAGGCCAGGGCCGTCACCGCCCCCGGAGGGCCGGCGAATTCATACAGCCGCCCCTCCCCCTGCCGCGCGTCCCACACACGCACGACCCCGCCCTCGTACCCGAACGCGGCCAGGCGCGGCCCGAGCGCCACGCCCACGGGGCGCTGCGCCTGGCCGCCGACGGAGGCCGTCGCGTCCCCCGTCTGCGCATCCCACACCCGGCCATACCCCTGGCCCCCGCCGGACACCGTGGCGACGCTCAGCGCCCCAGGCAGGGCGGCCAGCATGTACGGGATGCACAGCGGCGAGAGGATCGCCCCGACGGCCCCGACGGTGTTCATCAGGGCCGCCAGGCTGCCCGCGTTCGCCCCGCCGATGTCGCCCGACGACGCCCACATCACCGGCACCGCCAGGTCGTTGATCAGGAACGCCACGCACAACAGCGTCACCGCCATCCACGCCTGGCTCACGAAGCCGGTGGCGAGGACGCACGCCCCCGCCCCGACGAAGCCGCCCAGGGCGATCACCGCCCGGCCCCAGCGCAGGCCCAGAGGCCCGCGGATCAGGACGTCCGTGAGCTTGCCCCCGAACAGGCAGCCGACGGCCCCGCACAGCCACGGCGCCCCGCTGATCGCCTCCAGCGTCCAACCGTCCGGGGCGAACCCGAACACGTCGGCGAGATACCGCGGCTGCCACGTCGGGTAGAAGTACCAGCCGAAGCACAGCCAGAACGAGGAGAAGCACAGGAGCAGCACCGAGGCGTTCCCCAGGATCACCCCCCACCCCGGCCAGGCGTGCCCGTGCCCCGAGGACACGTGATCCTTCCCCCCCGCGATCAGACGGCGTTCCGCCTCGTTGCAGCCGGGGTGCTGCTCGGGCCTGTTGCGGAACCACAGGCGGAAGGCGACGGCCCACAGGATGCCGACGCCGCCGAGGATCCAGAACGCGCCCCGCCAGCCGACCAGGGCCGACAGTCGGCCCAGGACGAGGGGGGCGAACGCCCCGCCCAGGCGGGCCCACATCCAGATCGAGCCGAGGGCTGCCCCACGCTCCGCCGTCGGGAACCAGTCGGCGACCACGCGTGTGAGCAGGGGGTACGCCCCCGCCTCGCCGGCCCCGAAAAGGAACCGGACAAGCAACATGAGCCATAGGGCATCGAGGATGAACGGCCCGATGGGCAGCGAGAACGGCCAGACGCAGCCGGTGAGGGCGGTGAAGACCGACCACGCCAGGACGATGCGGGTGAGGATGGCCCGCGGCCCCCACGAGTCGCCGAAGTATCCGGCGGGCACCTCGAAGATCGCGTAGCCGAGCGTGAACGCCGAGAAGACGAGGCCGAGGGCGTAGTCGGAGAAGCCGAGGTCGCGCTGGATGTCGGCCTGGGCCCGGCTCATGCAGACGCGGTCGAGGTACGTGATGAGCGAGAGGGAGCAGGCGAAGACGAGGACGCCGATGCGAGCCCGCGTCGGCCGTTCGGTGTCTGGTGGGGGGAGCATTCGGGGATTGTAGGGAGTGACCCCTTGCGTGTCGGGCGTCCGGGCGGTATGTTGGGAGATGTTGAGTGAGACCGCGGGTGTAATTCAGCGGTAGAATGTCAGCTTCCCAAGCTGAACGTCACGGGTTCGAGTCCCGTCACCCGCTCTTCTGTCGGACGATGTCTCTGCCCCTGAAAACGGTTGACGGCCACAGCCACCAACCTGTGGGGCGCCGCCGTCTGGCTCACCGGCATCGAGGTCGCCCGGTCGGCGACGTTCCGTCCCCGTGCCACCTGTGCCCGGTGGCTGAAAGGTCGAGGTCAAGGGGGCCGGACGCGGGGGGACGATGTGCCCGGGACGTGCCCTGTTTCGCGGCCGCGGACCCTGTTCGCGGTAGCGGAACCTGCCACGCCCGCCCGCCAACGAATCTCCGGCGGGGAGCACGGGGCCTGCGGGGGGGAAGCGGGAGCGGGCCACTCCGGCGTTCACCCCACTCCGCGTCCTTCACGTCCTCCTTGATCTCCTTTGCCCGATCCTTGACCTACGCCATGTCCCGCCCTGGGCCTCGGCCTCGGCACGCTTCAGGCGTTGTTCCACCGTGAGCAGGGCTCCAAGCAATGCCACCACGATCGCCGGGTCCGCCGGCTTGAGGATGTGGTGGCTGAACCCCGCCTCCTCCGCACGCCCCGCGTCGGCGCAGGCCGTGATCGCTATCAGCGTCGGCCCCCGGGGACACCCGTCCCGCTTCAGGTGCCCGGCGAGGGCGTAGCCGTCCATCCCCGGCATCCCGATGTCCGACAGGACGCAGTCCGGCAGGAAGTCCCGCGCCGCCCCGACGGCATCGGCGCCGCCGTAGACGGCCCTGGCGTCGTACCCGAGCATTCGGAGCAGGATGGCCAGGGAGTCCGCGCTGTCCCTGTTGTCGTCCACGACCAGTACGCGGAACGGCGATGCCTCGTTCCGGGCATCGCTCTTCTCGCCCGGCATGACAACGCCCCCTGGTTGTGCGGCACCCTCGCCGCGTGCCCCCTGCTCCGTGCAGGGGATGAATCGATCGTGGCAAAGCCCGTGCCGGAGGGGGCACACGCCCGAAGGCCGCGCCGATCAGGGCGGGGGGCACTTGCCGAGCGCACGCCGCCTCCTACAATAGCCCTTTGGCCGGATGGCCTCTTTTCTTAACTGGCCGGCCCACACATCTCAGGGCCGCCATCTACCGAACCAGCTCATCCGACGCATGGCCACACCCACAACCCCGTGGGCGGCCCGTGGACCGTGTCGAGGGATGGACATGGAGCCGAACGACGCGCCGCACACCCAGCCGGGGCCGGTGGACTGGCGGTTCGACCTGCTGGCGGCCGGCGCCAAGGAGTACGCCCTCTTCGTGGCCGACCCGTCCGGGCGGGTTGTCTGCTGGAACCTGGGCGCCGAGAGGCTCTTCGGGTACCGGGCGGACGAGGCCATCGGCCAGCACCTCTCCCGCTTCTTCCCCCCGGAGGACGTGGTCACCGGGCGGCCCGAGTGTGAGATCAAGGCCGCCCGCGAGGCCGGCCACGCCGACGCCGTCTGCTGGCAGGTGCGCAAGGACGGCTCGCGGTTCTGGTGCCAGTCCACCCTCACCGCCCTGTACGACGGGGCGAGGCAGATCCACGCCTTCGGCCGCGTGATGCACGACCTCACCGCCGGCGAGGAGTGCGAGGCCCAGAGGAGGCGGGCGGACGGCCTGGCCGAGGCCAACCGCGGCAAGGAGGAGTTCATGGCCCTCCTGTCCCACGAGCTGCGCAACCCCCTCTCCCCGATCCTCACCGCCGTCGGCATCCTCAAGCAGACCCACAACGTCGACCCGCTCATCAAGCAGGCCGGGGGGATCATCGAGCGGCAGGTGCGGCAGATGGTGCGCCTCGTGGACGACCTGCTCGACATCAGCCGCATCACCAAGGGGAAGCTGCGCCTCACGAAGGGGCGCGTGGATCTGCGGGCCCCCATGAACCACGCCGCCGACTCCGCCCGCCCGCTCCTCGCCGGACGCCGCCACGACTTCTCCCTGCTTCTCCCCACCGAGCCACTCTGGGTGGAGGGCGACCCCGGCCGCCTGGAGCAGATCGCCGTCAACCTGCTCACCAACGCCGCCAAGTACACCGACACGGGCGGCCTGGTCCGCATGACGGTGGCCCGCGAGGGCGACGACGCCGTCGTCCGGGTGATGGACAACGGCGTCGGGATCCCCCCGGAGATGCTCCCCCGCATCTTCGACCTGTTCACCCAGGTGGACGCCTCGCTCAGCCGGTCGCACGGCGGACTGGGCATCGGCCTGGCCCTGGTCCGCACCCTCGTGGAGATGCACGGCGGGCGCGTGACGGCGGCAAGCGGCGGGGCCGGCAAGGGGAGCGAGTTCGCCGTCAAGCTGCCCGCCCTCGCGGGGCCGGCGGGGCCGGCGGGGTCGGCCCCGACGCCGGAGCCCGGCGCCACGGAGGGGAAGGGGCTGCGCGTGCTGGTCGTCGAGGACAACGTGGACGCCGGCGACAGCCTGAGCATGTTCCTGCGCCTGCACGGGCACGTGGTGCTGGTCGCCCGGACCGGGCCGGCGGCCCTGGAGGTCGCCGAGGCATTCCACCCCGCCTGCGTGCTGCTCGACATCGGGCTGCCGGGGATCGACGGCTACGAAGTGGCCCGCCGGCTGAGGGCCACGCCGGCCCTGGCGGGCGTGACGCTGTGCGCCTTGACCGGCTACACCCCGAGCGAGGCCGACGAGGGGCGCCCGCGGCAGGCGGGGTTCGACCACCACTTCGTCAAGCCACTCGCCCTGGACACCCTCCTCCGTCTGCTCAAGTCCCTCGGGTGAGCCCGCGGGATCCCCCCAGGCGGCGGCTGCCCGCGCACCGCGCCCGTCGATCCACGGCGGCTCACCCCCGGCGTCCTCGCCGTGCCCACGATCCAGGGAGTGGGTATGGGCAGCGGTTTGGCCGTGCCGTCCTGACGGCCCGCCGGGGGGCCTGCCGAGGCCCGCGCGCGTCACGGCGAGGGATTGTCAGGTGAATGCCGGCCCCGCCGTCCTCTCGGGCACGGGGAATGCGGCAGTCACCTCCAGCCCGCGGAGGAGTGAATGATGCGATACCTGACACTGGCCGCCCTGGCCGGGATCATCGGCCTGGCGTCCCTGGCCCACACCCAGACGCCCTACCCCCCACGCGGGGGCGGGGCCGGGTACCTCGCCCGGCACTGGGTCGAGAGCTACCTGCGCCGCGGCCTGGCCCCCGGCGAATCGGGGGCCATCGCCCGCGACCTGCGTCACCGGCCGCCCATCGACGTCCTCGCCACGATCCTCGCGAGTGACGAGTACTACGACTTCGCCGGCGGCACGCGGGCGGGCCACGTCAACCGGCTCATCCTCGACCTGGGCCACCGCCAGCCGGGGCCGCGGGAGATCAACGACAGCTTACGCCGGCTGCGGGGCAGGGACAGGGCGGCAGTCGCCCACTACTTCCTGCGGCAATACCCGACAAACTGGCAGCCGGGGCTGAACTGACGGGGCGCCCGCCCCCTCGCCGTCCCCCAAGGAACTTCGCCTTCCGCCGATGAATCCCCGCCCGTCATCGATGCGACGGCGGGCGTGACCGCTTTCCGCCCCCGCGGGGCCGTGGCGCCTTATCCTGAACGGGGAGACGGGAGGGCCGCGCCATGGACAAGTTGATCGTCTACCTGTTCGGCATCAACCGCATGAACCTCCTCGGCTGGGTCACCGCCGGGCTGCTCGTCCTCGGCGTCGCGGCCTACCTCGTCGTCGGGGCCGTCTCCCCGCCATTCGCCGTCGGCCTGCCGCCCGTCAACGCCCTCCTCGTCGCCATCTCCCTGCTGCTGATGGGCATCTTCGGCCTGCTCCTGCAGATCTACTGTTCCCTCCTCGCCTCCCGCCTCGAAGCGCCGCCCCGCACCCAGGCGCCCGAGGCCGCCCCGCCCCCCACACAGGACACGCACATCCGCCCGCCCGCCTGAGCGGGAGGCCCCACGCGTGTCACGTTGCGTGTCCGCCGACCCCGGCCTATCCTGATCCCCTGATCCTGCCGTCTCGCGGCGGGCCGCGCCTCCACCCTGGGCCACGCGATGACCGCCGCATACCGCGACCTGCTGCAGCGTATCCGCCTCGCCTTCCCGCAGCCGACCTCCGACCGCGTCCACGACTCGTACTTCGTCCACTCCATCATGCGCGCCCTCGACCAGGTGGACGCCCTCAAGGGCGAATTGCCCATCCTGGGCGAGCCGGCGACGATGGACTACGCCGCCGGGCGTGCGGCGCGGATGCGCCCCAGCCTTCGTCCGTCGAGGACGTGACGCGCGAGCTGGTCGGCTACCTGCGTGGCATGACCCTGTTCGGACACCCCCGGGCGCAGCAGAACGTCGTGCCGCCCACCTCCATCCCCAGCCTCATCGGCGTCCTGCTCGCGTCGCTCCTCAACCCCAACCTCAGCTGGGACGAGTACAGCCGCCTCGTCGCCCAGGCCGAGGTCGAGGCCACCTGCATGACCGCAGGCCTGATCGGGTATGACCCCCAGGCCTGCGGCGGCGTGTTCACCTTCGGCGGGACGGCGACGACGATGTACGGGGTGCGCATCGGTCTGGAGAAGGCCTGCCCGGGGACGATGAGCCGTGGGGTTCATGGCGACCCGGTGATCTTCGCCTCCGACGCGGCCCACTACTGCCGGTACAGCATCGCCGGGTGGATGGGCCTGGGAACCTCCCGCCTCGTCACCGTGCCGACGAACGAGCGCAACGAGATGGACCTGGAGGTGCTGGCCGGCCAGGCGCGGGCCGCGTTGCAGCAGGGCAGGCAGATCGCCGCGTTCATCGTCACGCTGGGGACCACCGACGCCTTCGGCCTCGACGACCTCGAGGCCGTCGTCGCCCTGCGCGACGAGCTGGTGAAGGAGTTCGCCCTGCCCTACACGCCGCACGTCCACGCCGACGCGGTCATCGGCTGGGCGTGGAGCGTGTTCAACGATTACGACGTGGAGGCCAACCCGCTGGGGTTCCGCCGGCGGACGCTGCGTGCCCTGGCGGGGGCCAGCCGGCGCATCCGCCACCTGCCGCTCGCGGACTCGGTGGGGATCGACTTCCACAAGACGGGGTTCACGCCGTACATCTCCAGCCTGTTCCTGCTGCGCCGCCGCGAGGACCTGGCGCTCATCAGCCGGGACCAGGCCCTGATGCCGTACCTGTTCCAGTTCGGGGAGTACCACCCCGGGACGTTCACGCTGGAGACCTCGCGCGGCGGCGCGGGGGTGCTGGCGGCGCTGGCGAACCTGAAGATGTTCGGCGTCGAGGGCCTGCGGGCGACGCTGGGGCACATCATCGAGATGGCCGAGCTGCTGCGCGAGCACCTGGGCGGGCACGAGGCGACGACCGTGCTGAACCGGGAGAACTTCGGGACGGTGACGCTCTTCCGCGTGTACCCGCCGGGGGTGGACACGTTCGAGATCTTCCGCAAGGAGATGCACGACCCGGCGTACCGCGAGAGCCTGTTGCGGCACAACGAGTACAACCGCCGCGTGGCCGACTACGTCCACGCGGAGGCGATGGCGGGGCGTGGCGTGGTGCTGTCCCTGACGGACTGTTACCGCCGGACGAGTTACGGGGAGCCGGTGGTGGGGCTCAAGTCGTTCATCCTGTCCCCGTTCGTGGACGAGGGACACGTCGAGGAGGTGGTGCGCAAGGTGCTGGAGGCCCGCCAGCACATCGAGCGGGCCGGGTCCAAGGGGGAGCAATCATGAAGGCATCCGCCGTCGCGTTCTGGGTCGTCGTGCTCGCCGGGCCGTTGGCGGCCGTGGCGCGAGCCGGGGACGAGGGCCTCGCCGCGAAATACCCGAAGGACGCGGGGATCGCACGCGACAGGCGGGTGCTGTTCCACGACGGATTCGAGGAGGGCAAGATCGGCGCGGCCTGGGACGAGGTCAACGTCCGCAAGGCCCGCGGCGCCACCGACAAGGCCGCCCCCGCCGATGCCGAGACGGACAGGGGGATCGTCCGCGGGAAGCGCTCGGCGAGGGTGCACCTCCGCAAGGACGGGCACGAGGACGTGACCCTCGTCAAGTGGCTGAAGCCCGGCCACGACGAGCTGTTCATGCGCTACTACGTGCGGTACGGCAAGGATTACGGCTACCACGGCCACGGCGGCGGCGGGTTCATGGCCGACGCCGGCAAGGGCGGGTTCAAGGGGGCGGGCAAGGCGCCGGACGGCGACAGGTTCTTCTGGGCGACCCTGGAGCCGATCGGCCCGCGTGGCGGGTTCGACCCGCCCGGCGCCCTGATCTTCTACGCCTACTGGTGGAAGATGAAGCCCGACGGCCGGGGCAACTACTGGGGCAACTGGTTCGAGCCGAGGCCGGCGCGGGTGCCGAAGCT
Organism: uncultured Alcaligenaceae bacterium; assembly: GCA_964630925.1. Classification (GTDB taxonomy): domain Bacteria; phylum Planctomycetota; class Planctomycetia; order Gemmatales; family Gemmataceae; genus RGDT01. The sequence continues at coordinate 3,969 of CAZVZK010000210.1, read as the reverse complement.
GGAGACCTGGGTGTGCGTCGAGTGGCGCGTGAAGGCGAACGCCGCCGGCAAGGACGACGGCGAGCTGGACTGCTGGATCGACGGGAAGAGGTGCGGCGAATTCCGCGGCATCAACTGGCGGTCGTCCGACGCCCTGAAGGTGAACAAGGTGCAGCTGTCCCTCTGGCTGGAGCCGTCCGCCTACGCCCGCGCCGGCGGCGGGACGACGCGCACCGTCTGGTACGATGATGTGGTCGTGGCCACGGCGTACATCGGCCCGAAGTCGGAATGACGCCGGGCCGGCGGGGCCGGGCGATCAGCCGAAGTGCACCTTGGCGAGGATGGCGTCCATCTCGGGGGCGGTGAAGGCCCGCGAGGTGCTGGTGTGGACGTTGCCCAGCGCGCCGAGGTGGAGGGCGAGGGCCGTGGCCGTCTCGTCGTCGGGGGCGTCGAAGATCAGCAGGCCGTCGTGCTCGCCGAGGGTCCAGTAGATGCCCGTGACCTTCACGCCGATCTTCTTCGCCGCCAGCTTCAGGGCGGCGGCACGTTTGGTCGTCTCGTCGATCCCCTTGATGCCCTGCTGCGTGTACTTGATGGTCGTGATGAACGTGGCCATGACGGTCCTCCTGGGCTTGCGTGATCTGCGGTGGATTCCGGAAATGTAGCGACACGCGGGGCGGGCGTCCTCCGCGACCCGGTCACGCCCGAATGGATACGATACCCTACGCAGGGCGCCCGCGAACACGAAGGATCCATGAAGAAAGAAGAAGCGAATCCTCTCGCGGCGTTCCTCACGATGGAGGTCGTGATCGCCGCGATCGCCGTCGTGGCCATCACGCTGCACCTCGTCCTGCTCTCGGTGCCGGCGGCGGCCGACCCCTTCTTGCGTGTCCCCTGGCACTCGATCCCGCTCCTCGCCGCGCTGGCGGCCGGCGTGCCCCTGCTGCTGGGGCTGCTGGGGAACCTGCTCCGGCTGGAGCTGAGCTCGGACCTGCTGGCCGGCATCTCGATCGTGACGTCGGTCATCCTGGGCCAGTACCTCGCGGGGGCGCTGGTGGTGCTGATGCTCTCCGGCGGCCAGGCACTGGAGGCCTTCGCGGTACGGCGGGCGTCGTTCGCGCTGGAGGCGCTGGCGCGGCGTCTGCCGACGGCGGCGCACCGGAAGCAGGACGGGGGATTCCTCGATGTGCCGCTGGATCAGGTGGCCGTCGGGGACGTGCTCGTGGTGTTCCCGCACGAGGCGTGCCCGGTGGACGGCGTGGTGGTCGAGGGGCGCAGCACGATGAACGAGTCGTACCTGACGGGGGAGCCGTTCCTGCTGCCCAAGGCGGCGGGGGCGGAGGTCCTGTCGGGGGCGATCAACGGGGAGGGGGCGCTGACGATCCGGGCGGAGAAGACCGCCGTGGATTCGCGGTACACGAAGATCATGCAGGTGATGCGCGACTCGGAGCAGCGTCGGCCGCGGCTGCGGCGGCTCGGCGACCAGTTGGGGGCGGTCTACACGCCGGTGGCCGTCGGCATCGCCGTCCTGGCGTGGGTGGCCGCGGCGGCCAGGGGGAGCCAGGAGGGGGCGTTGCGGTTCCTGGGGGTGCTGGTGGTGGCGACGCCTTGCCCGCTGCTCATCGCCATCCCGGTGGCGATCATCGGGTCGGTGTCGCTGGCGGCGCGGCGCGGGATCATCATCAAGGACCCCGCGGTGTTGGAGAAGATCGACACGTGCCGGGTGGCGATCTTCGACAAGACGGGGACGCTCACCTACGGCGAGCCGAGGCTGACGGAGGTGCTGACCGGCGTCGGCATCACGCGGGACGAGGTCCTCGCCTCGGTGGCGAGCCTGGAGCGGTATTCGCGCCACCCGCTGTCCTCCGCCGTGGTACGGGCGGCGGAGGAGGCGGGACTGCGTCTGGAAGAGGCGATGGAGGTCAGCGAGCGCCCGGGCGAGGGGCTGCGGGGGGTGATCGCCGGGCGGGCGGTGCAGGTGACGAGCCGGAAGAAGCTCACCGCGGCGAAGCCCGAGGAGGCGGGACGCATGCCCGCGTCGGGCGGGGGGCTGGAGTGCGTGGCGCTGATCGACGGGCGGTACGCCGCGACGTTCCGGTTCCGCGACGAGCCGCGGGCGGAGGGCGAGTCGTTCATCCGGCACCTGAAGCCGCACCACGGCATCGAGCGGGTGCTGCTCGTGTCCGGGGACCGCGAGGAGGAGGTACGCTATCTGGCCGACAAGGTGGGGATCACGGAGGTCCACGCGGGGCAGAGCCCGGAGCAGAAGCTGGCGCTGGTGCGGGCCGAGACGGCGCGGGCGGCGACGGTGTACCTGGGGGACGGGGTGAACGACGCGCCGGCGCTGACGGCGGCGACGGCGGGTGTGGCGTTCGGCCAGGGGAGCGACGTGGCCGCCGAGGCGGCGGGGGCGGTGATCCTGGATAGCAGCCTGGAGCGTGTGGACGAGCTTCTGCACATCGGGCGGCGGATGCGGGCGATCGCCTTGCAGAGCGCCGTGGGCGGGATGGCGCTGAGCGTGCTGGGGATGGTACTGGCGGCGATGGGATGGCTGCCGCCGGTGGCCGGGGCGGTGTGCCAGGAGGTGATCGACGTGCTGGCGGTGCTGAATGCGTTGCGGGCGTCCGTACCGCCCGCCCAGCTCTCGGACTACGAGGGGCGGGCCGGATCGGGCGGGCCTTGAACGGCTACCCGGAAGGGGGTGGTGCATGCTCGGGCTGCTCGTCCTCGTCGTCCTCCTCGCTCTGGGGGTCGGCTTCCGCCTCCTGCCGTGGCAGTGGAAGCTGGGCGTGCTGGGCGTGGCCGCCTTGCTCGTCCTCGTCCTGCGCGAGCGCCTGCTCGTCTGGCTGTTCCTGATCCCGTTCTCCCTCAAGGGGGCCACGCTCGCCCGGGCCTCCGTCAAGGTCCACGGCATCACGCCGACAGAGAAGCCGCCCGAGCCCCCTCCGCCCGGTCCTGATGAGAACGAGCAGACGGAGCCCGCCGATCCGGGGCCGCCGCGCCGGTACTTCCTCCTCGATGTCACCATCACGCCGGCGTGGCTGAGCTGGTCGCCGTTCCGATTCTGGGAGCCGGGCGAGCTGGCGCTGGTCGGCCCCGGCGAGGACCTGATGGCCGACACGCCCGCCGACGCCTGCGTCATCGTGTCGCATGCCGTCGAGCCGCCCGCGTGTCTGCCGCCCGAGGCACGCGAGGAGTACGGGTACAAGGTCCACGGGCCGCACCGCGTCCGCCTCGTCATCGGCGTACGGCCCGGCGTGGCCCGGCTGCGGTTCCAGTATTACTTCGAGAAGTTCGGCAGCATCCCCATCCCCCCGGAGGGTCCGGGACCGGGCTGAATTCCGCCGCGAGGTGCCCGCGCAAGTCGTCCCCCCGCCGCCGTCCCCCGGGTGTGGACGGTGCGGAAAACAACCGGAGGGGACGACGATGAACGATACCTGGATGCGGACGGCGGCGGCGGTGGCCCTGACGGCGATGACGTTCGGCGGGGAGGCGTCGGCCCAGGCGCCGGCCCGGCACATCGACGACGTGGCCTTCCGCCTGGCGCGGCAGGCGGACGAGGTGCTGCGTGAGGTCAACACCCACTTCCGCCGAGCCCCCCAGTACCGCCACCTGGCCTCGGACGTGCGCGAGATGGCCCGGCTGGCCCGGCACATCCACGAGGTGGCCCACCGCGGCGGGAGCCTGCGGCACCTGCGCTCCGACGTGCGGGACCTGGACCGCCTGCACCACCACGCCGAGGACCTGGTCGGCGAGATGGCCCGGTTCGGCGGCATCGACCGCCGCGCCCTCCGCCACATCACCGGTGAGATGCGGCAGATGCACGGGCTGATCGTCCACCTGCAGCGCGACCTGCGGTGACCGGCGGATGGGGTGGATAGACGGGGCGCGTCGTCCGTACGGACGACACGCCCTGTAGCGTTTGTGGGCCGCGTCCCCCTTACAGGGCTACGTTTCTTGTGAGGGCGAATTCAGGTAGCGATTCTCGGG
>CAZVZK010000209.1:0-14854 GCA_964630925.1 uncultured Alcaligenaceae bacterium | reverse complement strand
GCCACTTTGAACGAAGAGGATTTCTCGTGTCACGAAACGTAGCCCTGTAAGGGGGAGGGCGTCTGGCGCGTGAAGATCAAGACGGATGCGTACCTGATTCGGCTCAAGGAGGCGTTCGCCGAGCGCTGGGAGGATTACTGGGAGTGACCCGCCCCGCGAACCTCCCCATCCCCCCGCGCTGTCATGAAGGGGAGGCCGCCCGTACACCATTCACCACATTCGAACCGGAGACGAACCGTGCGTTACCAGTGCACCATCTTCACCCACTCGTACACCTTCGGCGGCGGCGTGGGTACGGAGCCGTCATTCGACGACCCGATGGCGGACGTGGTGGTGTCCGGGGGGACGATGCGCGAGGCGGCGGCCAGGGCCTACGTCAAGTGCGTCGGGCGCGACAGGGCCCGCCGGTTGGCGGGGCGCGTGCCACATAATCAGGAGGCGAGCCTGCGAGCCATCGCCGCCAGTCTGAGGAAGGTGAGCCGGCGGATCGGCGAGGTGTTTGAATTGGATAACGCCGTCGAGGCGTGGCTTATCAAGGTCGAGCCGGCCCCCGCCACATCCCCCAGACTGTCCCGCTTACGCCTCCCCTCCCGCGTCCTCCTCCACCTCTGCCGGAACGCCTCCCCCAACTGATACCGATCCCCTGGTGAGCCGGGGCGAGACGCCCCCAGACCCCGCGCTGTGAGCCGGGGGCGAGACGCCCCCAGACCCCGCGCTGTGAGCCGGGGGCGAGACGCCCCCAGACCCCCGATTGCGTGAGGTTTCCCTCACCCGCACAACCCGCGCGCGCCGATCTGGGATGCACCGGCCATTACGCCGGCGCTCACCTGTCCGGGGGGAAGACGATGGCGGAGCGGTCCACGAGGAGCCGGCCGGCCCTGCTGCGCGCCCTGGGCGACGGCGAGCCGCCCGAGGCGGTCCGCGCCGGCGGGCGCGACTACCGCCGCGTGGATGTGTTCAAGCACGACTCCTGGGCCGCCACGGCACGCTACACCTCGCCCGCCGGCGACATCGTGTGCAAGTTCAACCGGGTGCAGCCGATCCTGTGGCTGCCGATGAGCTGGCTGGGCCGGCGCCTGGCGATCCGCGAGGCCCTCGCCTTCGAGCGCCTGGCCGGCGTCCCCGGCGTGCCCGCGGGGTGCGGGCCGGTCAGCGCCGCGGGCCACGTCCTGCCGCACGCCTGCGGCCACGACTACGTCGAGGGGCACCCGCTGGCGGCGGGTGAGCGGGTGGGCGACCGCTTCTTCCCGGCGCTGGTGCATCTGCTGGCGACGATCCACGCCCGGCGGATGGCGTACGTCGATCTGCACAAGCGCGAGAACGTGCTGGTCGGTGACGACGGCCTGCCGCACCTGATCGACTTCCAGGTGTGCCTGGGGCTGTGGTCGCCGCGCGACGAGGGCAACCCGATCGCCCGGCGGCTCGTCGCGGCGCTCCAGGACGCCGACCGGTACCACCTCGCCAAGCACGTCCGCCTGCATAGGCCGGACCAGGCGCACCTGATCGCCGAGCTGGGCGGGGGGGAGAGGCCGGCGTGGATCGGCTGGCACCGCACGTTCGCCGTGCCGCTGCGTGAGATGCGGCGGCGGCTGCTGACGCTGATCGGCGTGCGGGGCCGGGACGGGATGGCGGCGTCGGAGGCGTTCCCCGAGGACGCGGTGCGGCGCGGGGCGGCGTGAACAGTCCCGGGGCTACGCAGAGCCGTCACGCCGTCCGTTGCTCTCCGGATGATGCAGCCGCCCGGTGGTGGTGTCCGATCTCGGCTCTTGGCTGGGGTGGCCGGGGTCGGCTTTGAGACCCCGGCGCGGGCATGGGCGTGAGCGTGGCGGCCCCTTGCGGTGCGGGACCCGGGGTCTCAAAGCCGACCCCGGCCACACAGGAATCGGACGCCGACTGCGGGCGCCTGTGTGAGGGCCCGGCCCGCGGCTCAGCTCCAGGTGTCGAGGGTCAGCTCGTACGTGTCGAGGGGGTAGCCGTCCACGTCGTCGGTGCCCAGGAACTTGCAGTAATCGCCGTCGTCCTTGCGGGTGCAGTTCTTGATGCTGCCCAGGACGGTGGACCGCCGCCAGATCCCCGACCACTCCTCGTGGCAGCAGGCGTGCAGGACCAGCCCGCCGCGGCGCAGCGACAGGTTGGCCTTCTCGATCGAGACGGCGGCGGAGCTGATGATGTGGATGTGCGGGGCGCCCTCGCCGTGGTGGCCCTTCAGCGCGCCGAGGGCGTGGTCGAGGCAGATCTCGATGCCGAACTTCACGCCCCACTTCGTGAACACGCCGTCGTTGCTGCCGGGGATGTAGATGTTCTGTCGGCTCACGTCGTGGTCGAGGACCTCGTGGAAGTCGCCCTGCTTGTTGTAGACGAAGACCTCCTCGCCGTTGTACAGGACGTAGGCGGTGTTCCGGGACTCCATGGCGTTGTTGCGCCGCCGCTGGGCCTCCTGGACGGTGATGCCCTTGCCGATGGCGTAGAGGTTGACGTCCTCGTCGATCTTGGCGAGGGAGTTGAGCCGCTGGCGCTTCCAGTGGTTGCTCACCTGGTTGATGGGGGCGCGGGCCGGCACCCAGTCGCCGACGACCTCGTCCCATTCGAAGCTGCGCGACTGGCCGGCCATGCCCAGCCCCCGCGCCTCGGCCTGCTCGACCAGGGCGAGGGCCTGCCTGGCGTTGGCGATGGGCTTCTCCCAGGCGACGGTGCCCGGGACCATCAGGATGTTCTTGCCGTCATCCGCGCTGATCTCCTTGAGCACGCGGAGGACCTCCTGCATGTCGGCCTCGCTGAGGTGCCGCCGGCCCTGCCCGCCGTTATCCGGCGTGTAGGAGTGCCGCCTCCGCTTGCCGACGGTGGTCACCGGCTCGGCGAAGAGGTACTCCGGGGCGACGAAGATGCCGTGCGGCTCGACGAGGTGCTTGGCCGACCAGTTGGCGGTGCGGGCCGCGACCTTCTCCCCGGCCTTCGTGACCGCCCGCTGGAGGGAGTAGACCCTGTCCTGGAGGCCCTCGTGTTGGTTACTCACGCCCGTGTTGCGTGACCACAACGCGACGACAAGCTTCTTCTTCATGGCCGGGCCTCGCCTTCGGGGATGGGCAGGTACGGTTTATCTGGCCGGCGCACTTCCGGCCATCGCCATCCCGCCCCTGTCGGCCCACGCCCTTGTTCCCGCCGCTCGGTCTGCCCAGAATGGGCAGGGGCCGGGGCACGCGGGGCGAGGGACGGGGGATGAAGAACCACCGCCTGATCGAGATCGACTGGCCGGATTTCGGCGGGGGCGAGCGGCCCCCGCCCGTGACGCTGGCGGAGCTGGAGGGCCGGCTCGCCGCCCTGCGGTCTGTCATGGGGCGGCGGGGTCTGGGGCACGTGGTCGTCTACGGGGACCGCGAGCACTTCGCCAACCTGGCGTACCTGACCAACCTGGACCCGCGCTTCGAGGAGGCCGTCCTCGTCGTGGCGGCCTCGGGCGATCCGCTGCTGCTCGTCGGCAACGAGTGTGAGGGGTACCTGCCCGTCAGCCCGCTCTTCGTGGCCGGGCGGCTGCGGGCCGAGCGATTCCAGCCGTTCTCCCTGCTCAGCCAGCCGCGCGACGGCAGCCGGCTGATCCGCGACATCTTTGCCGGCGAGGGGATCGGCCGGGGCGGGCGGGTCGGGTGCGTGGGGTGGAAGTACTTCGGCGAGTCGGAGGTGCCCGACAGCGAGCACGCGATCGAGCTGCCCGCGTACCTGGTCGATGCGCTCCGCGACCTGGCGGGCCGGGACGGCGTGGTGAACACCACCGACCTGCTGATGCACCCCGGCCACGGCCTGCGGTCGGCCTGCTCGCCGGCGGAGATCGCCGCGTTCGAGTACACCAACGTGCTGGCCTCGGAGGGGATGCGCCGGCTGCTGTTCGGGGTGCGTGACGGGATGCTGGACACCGACCTGGGGCGGCTGGCCGGCTTCAACGGGGAGCCGCTGGGCTGCCACATGACGCTGGCGTGCGGGTCGAACCCCTACGGGGGCCTGTCGGGGCCGGCCGGGGCGCGGGTGCGGCGCGGCGAGACCCTCTCGACGAACATCTGCTACTGGGGCAGCAACATCTGCCGGGCCGGCTGGGTCGCCGAGTCCGCCGAGGACCTGCCGCCGGCGGCGCGCGACTACGTCGCCGACTTCGCCGGCGTCTACTTCGAGGCCCTGGCCGGGTGGTACGGCCTGCTGCGGGTGGGCACGCCGGGTGGGGAGCTGGAGCGCCTGATCGCGGAGAGGCTGCCGTTCGAGAGGTTCGGGATCTTCCTGAACCCCGGCCACCTGATCCATCTCGACGAGTGGGTCAGCTCGCCCATCTACCGCGGCTCGGAGGTGCCGCTCCGCTCCGGGATGGTGCTGCAGGTGGACGTGATCCCCTCGTCACGGGTGTACGGTTCGACGCGCATGGAGGACGGCGTGGTGCTCGCCGATGCCGGGCTGAGGCGGCGGCTGGAGGCGGAGTACCCCGGGTGCTACCGGCGGTGCCTGAAGCGTCGGGAGTTCATGGCGGACGTGCTCGGCATCGACCTGCCGGAGGAGGTGCTGCCGCTGTCGAACATCCCCGCCATCGTGCCGCCTTTCTTCCTGTGGCCCAACGCGGTCCTGGCGCTGCGCTGAGGGGCCACGGGGGCGGGAGCGACTCGCGGCGGCCACGTGCCCCGACCGCTGCGGCCCGCCGACGGCGGCGGGTCTTGTGCGTTGTTGTGGGGTGTAAGGGCGCCGAGCGGGCCACGCCAGGGCCGGCTTTGCGGCCCGAGGCGTAGGCCGCGCAGCGGCCGTTGGCCCGCGCAAGGCGGGGGAGGTCGTGGCCGTTGGCGGCGTCATGCCTGGGGGGGACGGCGGGGTGATGGCGGGTAGGGGGCGCCAGGTCGGATTATCCGGTTGTTAAGTAGTCCCGCGGCCGGGTTATCGCGTTGCTACCCGATCGAGGGTGACGGTGAGCGACAACGGGTGACAGGGCCGGTGACGGGCGGCCTTGGCGTGTCGCTGGTGTCGCTGATCGGCGCTGATTGTCCTTGACAAGCGGTCTGCTGTGCAAGTTAATACCGAGTTCGCCGCAGGAGGCTACGGAGGTGGCGAAAGTCGCGTCGGTCTACTGGCGGGAGGGCGACGACTGGGCGTGCGACGGCCGCCGGGTCTGGTGGGAGCTGCGCGACTCCTGGTGCTTCCACGTTGAGATCGCCCCGTGGCCACCCCGCGTCGGGCCGGCACGGCTCACCTTCCGGTACGGGCCGGACGACGCCCATGTACACTACGCCGTCCGCACCGAACCGCCGGTGCATGAGGAGCGGGAGGAGCCGGACCCTTTCTTCCGCGGCAGGACGCGGACGGTGCTGATCGACCACACCCCGTGGGCGTGGCGGCGGTTCTCGCCGGAGGGGTTTCAGTCGGACGCCCCGCCGTTCTGGGCGACAATTGAGTTGCCTCCGGGCAGGGTTTGGGTGGCGTTCAAGGTCGAGCAGCAGGACCACTGCGGCATATGGTACGGTGGGCCGGTGCTGGACGATTGGGTGCTGGAGGTCGAGGAGGCCGTGGGCGGCGAACCAGGTGCCGCACCTGACCGGCGGGCATGACGGCTCTACAATCACTACGGCTCTCCGGCCCGCCGGTAGGTGAGCCTGGTGTTCGGCGGAAGAGGCGGGTGATGCGGTGGACGAAGACGAGGTGGGGCGACAACTCCGTTCGTTGGTCGGCACCCGAAAGAAGGTACGCCTGACCCGTGGGCTCCCAAGCGAGCCGCGGCACAACGGGTTCGTCCTCGCCACCGGCCGCGAATGGGTCTTGCTCCAGCAGCTCCACGACTTTTACCCGGAAGGGTATGCTGCGGTGCGGATGCGGGACATCACGGACGTTCGCTCGGGTGAGTACGAGCGGCACTGGGAGCGGATGCTGGCCGCGGAAGGGCTGCTCGACCGGATCACGGCCCCCGGCGACGTACCTCTGGATGACATCCACCAACTGCTGCTGGCGCTCCAGCGGCGCGGTGAGAACGTCATTGTGGAGTGCGAGGACCCTGACGAGGACCTGGAGGACTTCTACATCGGGCAAATCCTCTCGGTGGACGAGGGCTCGGTGTGCTTCGCCAACTTCGACGGGCTGGGGCGGTGGGACGATTCCCCGCACGTCATCCCGTACGCGGAGATCACCAAGGTGCAGTTCGAGACGCCCTACGTGCACACCTTCTCCAAGTACCTCGAAGGCCCTTACCGCCGCCCCGGAACGATCCGAGGGGTTGAGCCGGGGTGAGTTGGCAGGCCCGTGTGGCGGCGCACGGCATCCCCTACCCTGGCCTTCTGCCGGCGTTGCCGCACCTGACCGGCAGGCATGACGGCTTTACAATGTCTACGGCTCCCCCGCCCGCCGGCAGGTGAGCTTGGTCGTTAGCCGCTGCGAGGTACTCGTTGACAAGTGACAGCCCGGCGGTCCATCCAACTCGGAGAAGGCTCGTCGCCATGGGACTCTTGACCTTCAGCATCAACGTCACCCTCGACGGCTGCGTCGACCACCGGGAGGGGATCGCCGACGACGAGACACACGCCTTCTTCACCCGCCTCATGGACGAGGGCGGTGCGATGCTGTGGGGCCGCGTCACCTACGAGATGATGGAGGGCTACTGGCCGGCGGTCGCCCGCGGCGACGTGGGGGCGCCGCCGGCGATGCGCGAGTGGGCGGCCAAGCTGGAGGCCAAGCCGAAGTACGTGGTGTCGTCGACGCGGACGGACTTCCCGTGGACCAACAGCCACCACATCGCCGGCGACCTACGCACGGGTGTGCAGACGCTCAAGGACGCTACCCCGGCCGGAGTGCTCCTCGGTAGCGGCAAGCTCGCGGCCGAGCTGGACCGGCTGGATCTGATCGACGAGTACAAGTTCCTCGTCCACCCCAGGATCGCCGGTCACGGCCCGACCCTGTACCAGAGCGGGCTGCCCGGCACGCGACGGCTCGAGCTGGTCTCGGCGACGCCGCTCCACAACGGCGCGATCGCCGTGCACTACCGGCGCGTGCGCGGCTGACAGAGCGGGAACCCCATGAGTGCAGCCGTTATGTGCCGCCTGTTGCTTCTCCTCGGCCTGGTCTTCGTCCTGCCTGGGGCGGCAGCCGCACCTGTGCCGAAACACCTGAAGCCTAAACCAGCGGCTGCCGGTCGGATCGTCGGCGAGTGGGTGCCGGCGAAGGGGGCTCCGGGGGGTCTCTTCCCCTGCGAGTTCTTCGCGAACGGTAGGCTTACCGCCGATGGCGGCAGGACGAAGGGCACCTACAAGGTGTCCGAGACCGGCGGCGGCACCGTCCTGGTGATCACGGTGGAGATCACTCTGGAGCGGGACGGCAAGCCGCTCACGCCGGAGAAGGCCACGATCCACTTCCCCAACAAGGATCGGATGGTGTGGTATCCGGAGGGGGCGTGGAAGGGCGTGGTGCTGAGCCGCAAGGAGATAGCCGCGTCGCCGTGGTAGTGCGAAGGCGCGTCGCCCCACTGAGTCGGGCATATCGTTCGTGGTGGGGTGGGGGTCTGGGCACGGGGCATTGGAGAGATGGGGGGAGGGTTCTCCCTGTTATCAGTATTGGACGCCCGTCCATAGCCTGTCAAGGGGCCTACCCACTTTTCCCGTCTCCCGGCAAGGGGAGCCCGGCGCCCGCCGGGGCGTGCACGCGAAAAGTGGTATGTGGCATGTGACTCGCGCACTCGCTGCCCATCCGTGCCACACGCCGTCAGTCGGCACAGAGTCACATGCCACTCGCTGGGAACGTTGGCATGTGAGTCGTCCTCCCGCCAGGGCGTTACGAGCGTGACGTGTGACGGGTGACTCGGCGCCTGACGTGCCTCGCGTCCACTGACGGCGCGGCGCGTCACGTCGGGCTTCGCCCGGCTGACGCCGGGCTCAACCACGACCTACAAGACCTTGGCCGCGGATCGACACGATCATGCATGACCTGGCGCCCGGCGGTGCCTCGAGTCTCCCCGAGACAGCCACAGGCGGCCATCGGCACGCGGGGGCGCTCACACGGCTTGACCGATTGCATTGCAGGGGGGTGTCTGGGGGGGTGCAATGCAATGCAATCCGCCCACCCCGGCCGACGGGCCCGCCAGGGGTGATACCGGATCGGGTTGAATCGTCCCCTCCGGGCGACGCACGTGCTGGCCGGGCCTGCGGCCCGGCGGCAGGCTGGCAGCCTGCCCTACGCAACGAATCAACGCGATACGGTATGACTCGGGGAGTGGCCGGGTGAAGGGTCAGTACGGGTACATGTCGCCCTTCGCCGGGTCGCCGAGGCCGGTCGTGTTCCACGGGGCGATGTCGGCGCGCATGCGCCGCTCGAACGCCGGCTCGTCGGCCACGCCGGCGCACAGTTCCGCGTGGCCGCGCATCACCGCGGCGCGGAAGGGCGCGAGGTGCGACGACAGGAACTCCTCGTCCGGCGTGGCGACGCCCTTCTTGCGGCGCTCCTCGGCGGCGATGGCCCCGGTGAAGTAGTACATGGTCCACGCCCAGGTGAGGCGCGGCGAGTGGAACGCCCGGTAGCTCCCGTGGACGAGCGTGTCGATGAAGTCGATCTCGCGATTCAGAGCCGTCTCGTACTCCCGCCGCCCCTCGGCCCACGCCGGCAGGAGGCGGGCCAGGCGTTTGATGTTCAGCAGCGAGTGGGCGTTGCCGGTGCTGTAGAGGGCGTCGAGGGTGTACGCCGCCGACGGCAGCAGCGCCCAGTCCTCACCGGCCAGCACGGTGGCGCGGCGCTGCAAGCGCCCCGTCCGCGCCCACGGACGCACCGCGCGTGCCCCGGCGAACTGGCGGCGGATGAGCGGGTAGCGTGCCAGCATCGCCTGCCACTCGCCTTCCGGCGACAGCGACGGGTCGGGCCGGCGTTTCGTGCCGTCGTACAGGACGCCGGCACTGACGAGGCCGTCATCGAACGGCAGGACGTAGATCCACCCGTCTTCGAGGATGTGGTGCAGGGCAGCCGCGTCACACGGGTACGGGTGCCGGGCCGTGTGCGCCGAGATGTCGTGCCAGCGGCCCACGTCCACGAGGTGGCTGTAGACGCACCACGAGTCCGTTCGCATGCCTGCGGGCGACGTTCCGCCGAGCAGCCCCGCCGATCCCGTCGCGTCCACGACGAATCCCGCCCGCACCTCGACGCCAGCCCCCGTGATCCGCCACTCCCCCCCCTGTTCGGCACGCACGTCGCCGAGGCCGTCGAGGTACGGCACGCCCATCGCCCGGACCCGCTCGACCAGGAAGTGGTCGAATTCGGCCCGCACCCAGTGCGTGTCGGCGGTCTCGTCCTCGGGGCTGGCCGTCACCAGCAGCTCGGGGCCGGTGTGATGCACGAACGTGAAGCCGCGCTTCAGGCCCACGTTGAGGCGCGGGTACGCCCTCTTCCACGGCCCCCACTTCGCCAGAGGCGCCAGCCACGGCAGGTCGTTCTCCTCGGCGATCTCGCGGAGGAGGGCGTTCGCCAGCGGCGTCGAGGACTCGCCCAGGGCGAAGCGCGGGTGGCGGCCCTTCTCCAGCAGCACGACGCGCATGCCGCGCCGGTGCAGGATGGCCGCCAGCAGCGTCCCGGCGAACCCCGACCCGAGGACCGCCACGTCGGCGTCGAGGCGCGTCATGTCGGCACCGCCTGCGTGTGATTCATGCGTCGCAGACGCTCGGCGTCCGACGGCGGCAGGTCCCAGGTGTCGGCGAAGACGCGGCCCTTGCCCAGCCGGATGCCCTGCGCCAGCACCCACTCCAGCGACGCCAGCGTCGGCGGAGTGAACAGGCCCCGCCGCGCCAGCTCCTCCATCGCGCCGTTGCCGCCGCGTGCCGGGATGACGGCGCAGCACTCGACGCCGGCGGCGAACGCCCACTCGATGGACGCCAACGCCCAGTGCCGCCCTTCCTCCTCCGTCTGCCCCGGCAGACACACGATGATGAACGCGCGGACGTGTATGCCGTGCCCGCGGCAGTAATCCACGGCGCGGCGGAAGCCGTCGAGCGTCATGCGTTTGTTGAGCCGGGGCAGTACCTCCGGGTCGATCGTTTCCAGCCCCATCGCGATGTCGAGATCGCCCTCCAGCCGCGCCGCGAAGTCGGCCGCGCGCGGCCCGACGAGCGCCGGGTGACACTCCACGATCACCGTCTCGTGGTGCCGCACCCGCGCGGCGATCTGCGGAAGGTCATTCGTCGGCACCGCCTGGGAGTCGAAGAAGTTGCCGGCGTTGTACAGCTTGACGTGCTTCACGGGCGGGAGCGATGAGAGCCCGGCCTCGACCTGGGCGGCGACGGCCCCGTCGGGGACGCGCTCGGGCACCGTGTACTTCCACAGGTCGCACATCACGCAGCGGAACGGGCACTCGCGGTTGACGAGCAGCAGCGTCGCCACGTCCTCGACCACCCCGCGCCGCGTGCGCTCCGGCTCGATGAACGCGGCGTGCGGATGCCACACGTCCGCCGGGGGCGTGTGCGGCGGCCGCAGCGTCAGGACGGCGCCGTCGTCGAACAGCGGCAGCTCACTCGCCATACACGCGTTTCTCGGGGCCGGCCCCGCCGTGGTGGCGGAGGTACTTCCATTGCTCGACGGCCCACTCGCGGTCGTGCGGGTGGAAGTAGAGGTTGACCAGGGCCAGCGTGCCGGGCGCGGCGGTGAAGCCCCGCAGGTTCAGCATGTCCTCGCCCTTGTCGCTCTTGTGGGGGCGGATGGTGCCGCGGCCCACCATCGGCGCGTCGCGGTACTCGACCACCTCCACCGGCCCCTCGACCACCTCGTCGGGCATGTCGTCGGGGATGCGTGACAGCATCTCGTCGGGGTCGGGCTGCGGGCCGGCCTCGTTCGTCAGCGACCAGCTCGAAAACCAGATGGTGCGGCCCTCGCTCCAGGCGCACCAGCTGCCCTCCTCCCACTTCTCCTCCATCTCGCCGGGGATGACGATCCGCCACCCTGCGGCGAGGCCAACGCCCACGCGGTTGCGCCGGTAGCCGATCCTCGGCTGGTCCGCCGGGACCTCCGCCGCGAACGCCTTCACCGTCTCGCCCATCTTCCCCGCGTCGATCTTGAACAGGTCGATCAATTCGGCCCACTCGCGCCAGGGGAAGTTGAGCGTCGGGTCGAGGCGGTACGCCTCGCACAGGTCGTCGTGGACCTGCCTCATGCGGGTGATGCGGTCCTGGTCCTCGTCCTCCGGCGTCCAGCGGACGTTCATCCACATGTCGCAGACGGCCCGCCCGAGGTAGAACGTGGCGGTGAACCCCTCGTCCCACCACGGGAAGATGTCCAGGCCGTTGCGCGGGTCCTGGCGGACGCGGGCCAGCCACTCCAGGGAGCGTAGCCCGACGGGCGTGCGGATCGGCCCGCCGACGTGGTTATGGCTGATCGGCATCGACAGGGCCATCTGGCCGTCGCCCGCCTTGGTGAGGATCTCCTGCACGATGTTCGACAACGTCCCCAGGTAGCGCACCATCGACTTCTCGACGGCGGCCTTGTCGCCGTGGAAGAAATACCCGGTGTCGTCGCCCGAGGACCGGTCGCCCTTGCCGGCGGGCGACCACTTGACGTGGTTCTCCTCGCCGAGCAGCTTCAGCACCTTCATCAGGGCGATGTGGTAGCCCGGCCCGCCGGGCGAGGTCTTGCCGGAGATGACGATCCGCCGCGGCTCGGGGACGCGGAATTCGATGTCCTCGCACGCCGGGTGGAAGCGGACGAACATGCCGGGCTTCTTGCCCTGCTGCTCCGGTAGCTTGCACTTGACGATCAGCTCGCCCCAGACGTGGTGCGCGGCGAGGTCGCCCTCGAGCCACTCCTTGAGCTTGCCCAGGAACGCCTCCCCGGAGAGGTCGTCGAACCTGCCCCGCAGCGCGAACGCGACGCCCATTTGTCACCTCTCGCAAACGGCCTCAGCGCTCATGATACGGCCCGCGGCCCACGCCGGAGAGCCGTCAGGATCGCATCCGCGAACCGGCGTGGCGCCTCCGGGTGGTACGCCAGGAACAGGAACGGCTCGTTGATCTCCAGCTCCATGAGGATCAGACGCCCGCCACGCTCGACTCCGTCCACCCGGGCGTAGAGGAGCGGATGAGCGACCAGCGAGAGGATGAAGCGTCCCTGATCGACGAGCGGCGCCGGCGGACGCGCCGCCACCGTGCTGCCGCCGAGGTGTTGCTGCACGCGGAAGTCGCCCGCGCCGGGCCGCTTCAACACCGCGTGGCTGTACTCGCCGCCGATGTACACCAGCGACCACTCGCCCTGTTCGGCGACCTCGGGGATGAACGGCTGCACGAGCAACGCCTGTCGGCGGGCCTGCTCGGCGAAACGCGTGTCGTCCGCGACCGTGGCCCGCCACGTCCCCTCGGCCCCGGCGGAGACCGTCGGCTTGACCACGGCCTCGTCCCAGCCGGTCCGGCTGAGGATCGCGCTCAGCGGCTCCCCTTCGCCCCGGGGGCGGAAGGCGGCGGGCACGACGTCGGCGCCGCGCTCCGCGAGCGACAGCAGGTACCGCTTGTCGAGGTTGGGCAGGACGGCCTCGGGCGGATTCCACAGCCGGCCGGGGTGCGGCAGGAACCGCCGCAGCCACTCGGAGTACCTGTCCGGCGTGCGATGATAGTTCCACGCGGAGCGGATGACGACGAGGGCGTAGCGGCCCCAATCCACCGCGGGATCGTCCCAGGCCGGCGACTCGACCTCGACGCCGCCGGCGCGCAGCATCGTTGCCGCGAGCGTGTCATCGGCGCTCATGGGGTAATCCGACGATGACACGAACGCGATGCGCTCCATGCGCGGCCCTCCGGGTGCTATCCTATCGGGCACGGATCACCCCGGGCTGTCCGCGCCTGCCGGCCATCGCGAATGGTTGGCGGGCGGCACGCCGGGGAGTGGGCGATCTCGCATCAACGGCTCGGGGCGCCATGGGGGGACGGCGGGTTGCCGGATGTGATGTACCGGCCCGTCGGCAACGGCGCGGGCGGACTTGAATCTTTCCCCCACAGGCCCTATGGTCCGTCCCGCGCTGGATGGCCCCCGCATGGATCGCGGGCGCCTCCCCTCCCCTGCCCTGGCAAGGATGCCGACCCATGCCCCGCACCCTCCTCCTCGTCCTGGCCGTCGCCGCCACGTCCCGGGCCGACGACATCGAGGCCCGCTTCCGCGCCCAGCTCGCCGTCCAGACCGCCATCCGCGAGGCCGAGGACCACCTCAAGCGTGGCAGCCATCAGGCCGCCGTGGCGCTGCTGGAGAAGCACATCGCGCACATCGACGGCAACAAGCACTACCTGATGCTGCTGCGCGACGCCTACGCGGGGCACCTGGCGGACCTGCGGCGGGCCGGGCACGAGAGGCAGGCGGCGGTGATCCACGAGCGGCTGCTGATCCTCCAGCCGGCGCCGGGCGGCCCGACCCCCCGGGTCGTGGCACGGGAGGAGGCGCCGCGGGCGCCGAAGATGGAGGTGCGCGGCAAGATCGAGGAGAGGGCGTTCCCCGAGGGCGACCCGTTCGCGGACGCCAACCGGGTGCCGGCGTCCGGGGTGGCGGCGATCATCGAGAGGGCCGAGAAGGCGTTCGCCCTGAAGGACTACTCGGGGGCGGGGCGGCTGTACGACGACGCCGAGCAGGCGGAGCCGGGCAGCGCGGCCGGCTGCAAGGAGCGGTGGGCGTACTGCAAGCTGGCCCGCGTGGCGGAGACGATCAACGGCGACGGCATCCCCGCCGGCGAGGAGCTGGAGCGGGAGGTCGAGGTCGCGTTGAAGCTGACCGCCAACCCGAGGCTGGGGGAGTTCGCCGAGCAGTTGCGGGCGAAGATGCGCGAGGCGACGGCGTCGATCACGGTGCGGCACACGCCACGCGAGGGGCAGGGGTGGGCGCTGGCGGAGACGGCCAATTTCCGCGTGTTCCACGCGACGACGGAGGCGCAGGCGACGCGGGCCGCCCGTCTCGCCGAGGCGGCGCGGACGGCCCTGGCGCGGAAGTGGCTGGGCGAGGTGCCGGCGAACTGGACGCCCCGCTGCGACATCTACCTGCACCCGACGGTGGTGGGGTACACGCGGGCGACGAAGGCCCCGGCGACGCACCCGGGGCACTCCAGCATCGGCATGGACGGCGGGAAGGTGGCGAGCCGGCGGATCGATCTGCGGATGGACGACGCCAACATCTGGCTCTCGACGCTGCCGCACGAGGCGACGCATGTCGTGCTGGCGGGGCAATTCGGCAAGCACCACATGCCGCGCTGGGCCGACGAGGGGATCGCGGTGCTGAGCGAGTCGCGCGAGAGGCCGGCGCTGCACACGCAGCTCCTGCCGGGGGCGCGGCGCGAGGGGCAGTTGTTCCGGGTGGAGACGCTGATCAAGCTGGACGACTACCCGGACGCGAAGCGGGTGCCGCTGTTCTACGCCCAGAGCATCTCGCTGGTGGAGTTCCTGGTGAAGCGGGGCGGGCCGGTGGTGCTGACGCGCTTCATCCGCGACGGCCTGGAGGCGGGCCACGAGGCGGCGCTGAAGAAGCACTACGGGTATTCGTCGTTCGCGGAGCTGGAGGAGGAGTGGTATCAGCACGCCTTCGCGGCGGACAGTGTGGCGAAGGCGGCGATCAGCCGGAAGCCGGCGCGGTGAAGGAGGTGGCCGATGGATCGGCGGCTCTACGCCCGGTTGGGGCTGGTGGGCGGTCTGGCCGCGATGACGATCATGGCCATTGCGTACGTCCGGACGGGCGCCTCGACACTTGCTGAACCGCCCTTGTGGCCCGAGGATCGAGCAGCAGCCAGCCCGCACGCTGCCGCCACGTTGCGGGAATCCACGGGGGAGCCGTCGGCGGATGCTCAGACGCCAGCGCCCGTAGCCCCAGGCCTTCCAAGGTGGCTTGACATCGCTATAACAGTAGTGCCCTGAGCGAG
>CAZVZK010000208.1:0-14942 GCA_964630925.1 uncultured Alcaligenaceae bacterium | reverse complement strand
GCCGTATCCTCCCTATTCCTATCAACGCCCGTTTCATTCACAACCTCTCACGCCAGCTCGAGCCGTGCCAGCAGCCCCGCACGCACGGCAGGCCACTCCGCCTTCAGGATGCTGAAGACGACGGTGTCACGGACACGCCCGCCCTGGGTGATCTTGTGCGCCCGCAGTACGCCCTCGCGCGTCGCGCCGAGCTTCGCGATGGCCGCCTGCGACCGCGTGTTGAGCGCGTCGGTGACGAGGGCCGCGCGGTTGACCCCCAGGACATCGAAGGCGTGGGCGAGCATCAGGAGCTTGCACTCCGGGTTGACCTGTGTGCCCCAGGTGTCCTGGCGATACCACGTCGAGCCGATCTCGATGCGTCTGTCCGCCAGGGCGATATCGAGATAGCTGGTGCTGCCGATGAGGCCGGCGTCACTCAGACGCCGGACGGCGAAGGGCGCTCGGGCCCCTGCGTCGCGTTGCGTGAGGGCGTCATCGAACCAGGGGTCGAAGCCCGCCCCGTCGCCGCGCGTCAGGGTGAACGCCCAGAGACGCTCGTCCTGGGCGGTGGGGCGTAGTTGTTCGCGATGGGCCTCAGTGAGAGGCTCCAACCGGATGACGCGGCCTTCCAGGGGCGGGACGGTGAAGCGGCTCATATCTTCTCCGGGGTGGGGGTGCCCAGAATCCGGCCCATCTCGGCCCACAGCTCGTCGCAGAGCCCGGGACGGAACGCCGCTTGCCGGAACGCCGGGTGCTCACCACGGTACATCCCGAGCTTCGACCCCGCCCCGCCCTCCGCCGACGCCCGCAAGTTGGCGAGACGGTCTGCCGCCTTGACGATGAGCGCCAAGGATTGCTCCGGGCCCACGCCTGCAAGTTTCGCGTTCGTCTTCGCCTTGCGCTCCTTGCGGTTGGCGCCTGCCTCGTCGGTGACGAGGGAGACCAGTGCCGCCACTCGCCCTCCGAACTGCCTCTCCACGTCCGCGCGCGTGGTGGCGGTGTCCTCGATGACATCGTGCAGATAGCCGACGACCTGCGCCTCCTCGCCGTACGGTGCGAGGACGGCGGCGACGGCGTCGAGGTGGAAGGAGTACGGATGATCCCCGTAGCGTTGGCCGCCGTGGGCCGCCAGTGCGAACGTCCGGGCGTGGGCGGCCGATTCGAGCATCGCGGCTGCTCCAGAACAGCGGATACCAACATCTCACCGAAACGGCGCGGTGGTGTCAACCGCCCAACGGCGATCACGCTGTTCACTCGGGGCGCTGACGCGGCCCCGCTCGCCCGATCCAGAGCCGCTGAAGCTCCAACTCGGGGCGCTGACGCGGCCCCGCTCGCCTTGATCCGCCCACGCTCCAGGGCCCGGAAATCCCCTCCCACTCCGCCCACATGCCCTGTACGATGGCGGGTAATCCTCTCATCCCCGCTGTGGTACCAACATGAGCGAAGAGAACTCCGCCGCCGGACGGCACCTCAGCCAGATCGAGACCCTCTGGCCGGTGCTGATCACCGCCAACGACGGCTCCGACGGCGCCCGCGCCGCCCAGTCCGCCATCCTCGCCCGCTACCGGCCGGCGGTCTACCGCTACCTCCGCGCCTGCCTCAACGACGCCGACGCCGCCGAGGACGTTTGGCAGGACTTCTCCGTCCGCTTCCTCCGCGGCGACTTCAAGAACGCCAACCCGGAGAAGGGCCGCTTCCGCGACCTGCTCAAGACCGCCATCTACCACCTGGTCCTCGACCAGCACAAGAAGAGGAAGCGCCGGCTGCCCAACGTGTCGCCCGACGCCCCGGAGCCGGCGGACGAGGCCTCGTCGATGCCGGAGCCGGACGCCGGCTTCGCCAAGGCGTGGCGGGACGAGCTGCTCAACCGCTGCTGGGAGGCGCTGGCCGCCGACGAACGCAAGTCGGGCCGGCCGATGCACACGGTGCTGCGGATGCGGGCGTCGCAGCCGGACGCGCGTTCGCACGAGATGGCGGAGGCGCTGACGAAGCAGATGGGCAAGCCGATCACCGCCGACTGGGTGCGGAAGTGGCTGCACCTGGCCCGCGAGAAATTCGCGGCGGTGCTGCTTCGGGAGGTGGCGGCGACGCTGAAGGACCCCGACCCGGACGCGGTCGAGGAGGAGCTGATCGAGCTGGAGCTGCACGCCTACTGCAAGGAGGCGGTGGAGAAGTGGCGCGAGGGCAAGGGCATAGGCGAGTGACAAGACGGAACAGAAGGCAAGCCACGGATCAGTGGCTTGCCTTCTCTTCCCAGGGCAGATCGGTTGTCGGCATGCGGACGCCCACCCCTTCAGGGGTGCGCGTCCGCATGCCACGCGATCCACCCTCATCTCGACTCCCGATCTGCCCTGCTTCTCTTCCGCCTCACTCAGCACCGCACGAGGACGTGGAACCGCTCGCGCAGCTGGCCCGTCATCGGCCCAGGCTTGCCCGTCCCGATCATCCGGCCATCCACCTTCACCACCGGGATGATCTCGGCGCCCGTGCCCGTCAGGAACATCTCGTCCGCCGAGTACACGTCGTGCCGCGTCAGGGCGATCTCCTGCACCTCCACCCCCGCCGCCTTCGCCAGCTCGATCACCGTGTTCCGCGTGATCCCCTCCAGGATGCCCGCCGAGATGGGCGGCGTCCTCAGCACGCCATGCTTGACGAGGAACACGTTATCGGCGGTGCACTCGGCCACCTCGCCGACGTGGTTCAGCATCAGCGCCTCCTTGCACCCCGCCCGCGTCGCCTCGATCTTCGCCAGGATGTTGTTCAGGTAGTTCAGCGACTTCACGCGCGGGCTGATCGTGTTCGGGTGCGCCCGGATGAACGACGACGTGATGATCTCCAGCCCGTCCTCGTACAGCTTCGCCGGGTACAGGCTGATCGTGTCGCAGATGATGATGACCTGTGGGTCAGAACACTTGTCCGGGTCCAGGCCCAGCGACCCCGCGCCGCGCGTCACCACGAGTCGTATGTAGCCGTCCTTCAGCCCGCTCTCCTTCGTGGTGCGTTCGGTCTCCTCGATCATCTTCTGGGCCGGCCAGGGGATCTCCAGCAGGATGTGCTTGGCGCTCTCGTACAGGCGTTCGATGTGCTCGTGGAGGCGGAAGACCTTGCCGGAGTAGATGCGGATGCCCTCGAACACCCCGTCGCCGTACAGCAGCCCGTGGTCGTAGACGTTGACCGTCGCCTCCCCGGGCGCGACGATCTTGCCGTTCATGTTCACGACGCCCATTGTCTACCGTCCCGTTGAAAGAGCGGGCGATCAGGGGGCCGGGCGGCGTTGCGGCTCCAGCGGGGCGTCGAGCCGTACCGGCTCCAGCACCGCCCCGCGCACCGCCCCGGCGGGGGGAGGCAGCACCGTCTGCGGCGGTGCCGGCGGCGCGGCCACCTCGACCTTCCCCTTCACCAGCCGCACCACGCGGTCCGTCGGGGCCACGAGGTCGCGGTTGTGGGTCACCATGATCATAGTCAGCCCCTCCTGCCGGTTCAACCCGCGGAGCAGCCCCACGATCTCGTACCCTTTCTCCTCGTCCAGGTTCCCCGTCGGCTCGTCCGCCAGCAGGATCCTCGGCCCGCCCATGAGTGCCCGGGCGATGGCCACGCGCTGCATCTCGCCGCCGGACAGCTCGCATGGCCTGTGGTGCATTCGGTGCGACAGCCCCACGCGGTCCAGCAATTCCGATGCCTTCTTGCGCAGGGCACCGCCGCCCCACAGGTAGCCCAACAGGGAGGTGCGGATGAGCGCCGGCGTCATCACGTTCTCCAACGCCGACAGCTCCGGCAGCAGGTGGTAGAACTGGAAGATGAACCCGAACGTCGCGTTCCGCAGGGCGTCGCGCCGGGCCGCCGGCACGTTGTCGATGCGCTCGCCCTCGAGCAGCACGCTGCCCTGATCGGGCTGGTCGAGCGTGCCGAGCAGGTGCAGGAGCGTCGATTTCCCCGAGCCGGACTGGCCCAGGACGCAGACGGACTCGCCCTTGTAGATGTCGATGTCGAGCCCGTTGAGGACGGGCACTTCTTCCTTGTGTCGGCGGTAGGCCTTGTGCAGGCCGCGGGCCGCCAGCAGCGGGAACTCATGCGTCATGGCCTGTCCTCTCGGGAAGAGAAGAAGTTGTCCACGGATCACACGGAAGACACGGATAACAGCCAAAGACAGCAGACCCAAGCAGGCATTCGACTACCGCCCCTCTGCCGCTGCTCTTCTTGCTTCGGATTTCATCCGTGTCTTCCGTGTGATCCGTGGACAGCTCTTCTGCATTTATTCGAACCGGAGCGCCTTGACCGGGTGCAGCCACGCCGCCCGCAGCGCCGGCAGGACGCTGAACAGCACCGCGATCGCCACCGACCCCAGGTTGATCAGCGCCACGTGCCACGTCTGCACGTCCGTCGGGATCGAGTCGAAGTAGTAGATGTTCCGCGGGAACACCTCCAGGCCCGTCGCCCACGACAGCCACGACTCGATGCCGTTGATGTTGTTCGTGATCCACAGCCCGATCAACGTCCCCATCATGGCCCCCACCACGCCCAGCAGCAGGCCGTAGCCCAGGAAGATCTGGAGCACGCCGCCGTTGGACGCCCCCAGCGCCTTCAGGATGCCGATGTCGCGTGTCTTCTCCACCACGATCATCGAGAAGATCGCCAGGATGCCGAACCCCGCCACGCCGATGATCAGGAACAGCAGGATATTGAGGATGCCCTTCTCCACGCTGATCGCGGCCAGCAGCGGCCCCTGCTTGTCCTCCCACGTCTGCACCTGCAGGCCGGGGCCCATCAGCTCCTTCAGCCGCTCCACCACGTCCTTCCGGGGCGCCCCGTCCTTCAACTTCACCTGGATGCTCGTGACCCGCCCCTCCATCGCCCGCAGCTTCTGGAGGTACTCCAGCGAGACGAAGACGTAGTTCGAGTCGTACTCGCTCATCTCCGACTTAAACGTGTCCGCCACGGCGAACCGCGCGACCACCGGGCTCATCCTCGCCCCGGAGATCGTCGTCAGGACGACCTCCTCACCCGGCGGCAGCGCGCAGAACTCCTTGTTGCCGTCCTCGTCCTCCTTCGGCAGACGCCACCACGCGATGGCGTGGCCGACGATCACCCCCTCCGGCTCGAAGTCCGGCGCGGCCGGGGGCTCCGGCGCCGGCTTGCCGCCCGGCACCATCCGCGGCGGCTCCTTCTCGAACACCACCCCCGGCAGCGGGTTCAGCGGCACCTCCTCGGGGAGGGGGAGCCGCACCGGCTCCGGGCGGCGGTTGTTGAAGTTGAAACGCCTCCGCCCCTCCTCACTCAGCTCGAACGAGGGGTTGTTCTTTCCGCGTGCCAAGTGCTCGGCGAAGCCGCCCACCCGCGCCCGCTCCTCGGGCCGGATGCCGATCAGCTTCACCGCCCGCGCCACCGGGTGGCCGTTCACCGTGTGCTGGAGCATCGCGAAGATCTCCAGCGTCGGTGACATCGCCTCCACGTGCCGCGACAGGTACGGGTCGTGGCGGATCACCGCCATCATCCGCTCGTGGCCGGCGAAGCCGTTGTAGTCCCGCGACTCGATGGCCACGTCCGAGAGCAGGCCGTGCAGCTTCTCGCGCAGCTTGGCGCTGAAGCCGCCCATGATGCCGTTGACGACGATGAGCGTCGCGACCCCCAGCATCACGCTGACGATGCACGCCAGCGCCAGGTAGCGCGTCCGCAGGTAGCGCCAGCACAGAAGCCACTTGTACATGCACCCTCCATAGCTATCAGCTTTCAGCTATCAGCTTTCAGCTGGACAAGGCCGTCCTGGCCGGGTGACGCTACTCTTTCGGTCTCCTGTTAGCTGACAGCTGATAGCTGAAAGCTGACAGCCTGGTGCTACCGTTCGGGGCGGAGGAGAGGGAACAGGATCACGTCGCGGATCGTCTGGGTGTTCGTCAGCAGCATCACCAGGCGGTCGATGCCGATGCCCAGCCCGCCCGCCGGCGGCATGCCGTGCCGCAGCGCGCGGACGAAGTCATCGTCCATCTTCGCCATCGAGTCCTCTTCCTTCATGCCCGCGAGCTGCTGGCGGAACGTCTGCTCCTGCGTCACCGGGTCGTTCAGCTCGGTGTAGGCGTTCGCCACCTCCATGCCGCGGACGTACAGCTCGAACCGCTCGGCGATCTCCGGGTTGTCCCGCTTCCGCTTGGTGAGCGGGCACAGCGCCGCCGGGTAGTCGTACACGAACACCGGCTGCCCCGCGTTCTGCAGCGCCGGCTCCACCTTCGTCTCGAACAGGTGGTGCACGATCACGTCCGGGTGCTTGCCCTCGGGGTTGTACCCCGTCTGCTCGGCCATCCGCCGACACCCGTCGGTGTCGCCCATGCTCACGCCGACGTGCTCCAGGAACAGGTCGCCGTACTTCGCCCGCCGCCACGGCGGCGTGAAGTCGATGACGTGCTCGGCGAACGGCAGCTGCATCGTGTCGCCGATGGCCCGCACGCAGGCGACGATCAGGCCCTCGGTCAGGTCCATCATCGAGCGGTAGTCGCCGTACGCCTGGTACAGCTCGAGCATGGTGAATTCGGGGTTGTGCCGCGGGCTGATCCCCTCGTTGCGGAACACCCGCCCGATCTCGTACACCTTCTCCATCCCGCCGACCAGCAGCCGCTTCAGGTGCAGCTCCAGGGCGATGCGCTGGAACAGCTTGATGTCCAGCGCGTTGTGGTGCGTGGTGAACGGACGCGCCGCCGCCCCGCCGGCGATGGCGTGCAGCGTCGGCGTCTCCACCTCGAAATAACCCTGGTCGTCCAGATGACGGCGGATCGTCCGCAGGATGAGGACGCGCTTACGGGCGCGCTCCAGCGTCTCCGGGTTGTAAATCAGGTCGAGGTAGCGGTGCCGCAGGCGGAACTCGATGTCGCTCATCCCGGCGAACTTGTCCGGGTGCGGCTGCATCGACTTCGTCAGGAACGTGAGCCTGTCGGCGAAGATGGTCGGCTCGCCGGTGCGTGTCTTGCCGAAGCCGCCCTCGACGCCGACGAGGTCGCCCAGGTCGAGGCACTGCGCCAGGGCCCAGCCGGCCTCGCCCACCTGCTTCTGACCCACCATCACCTGGATCTTGCCACGCTCCATCTCGCCCGTGGCCGGGTTGGCCCGCAAAGGCGTGGACCAGTCCCACAGGTCGATCCAGTGGACCTTGCCCGAGTCGCGGCGGAGGACGATGCGGCCCGCCGCCTTGACGCGTGGGCGTTCGGCCTCGGGGCGCTCGGCGTCGAGCTGGAGGATGTCGCCGATGGGGGTGGCCCCGTCGAACCTCGCCCCCCACGGGTCGATGCCTAGGGCCTCGATGGCCCGCAGCTTGTCGATCCGGCTGGTCTCGGGGTGCGGGGGTGCGGACACGGCTGGACGCTCTCGCTACGGTTGGCGGCGTGGGGGCGCGGCATCGCCCCGGGAGACTTGGATTCTAGCCCCCGGCCCCGGCGTGTCAATCGCAGGGCGCGGCTCACGGCTTCCTGGCCGCCCACTTCGCCAGCCACTCGTCGCGTGACCGCGCCGCCAGCGGGTTGTCGCCCGCCACGGCGACGGCCTCGGCGAACGCCGCCTTCGCCTCGTCACGCCTGTCGAGCCGTGCCAGCGCCTCGCCCAGCAGCAGATGGCCGGCCAGCTCCTCCGGACGCCCCGCCGTCACCTTGCGTAACAGCGGGACCGCCTCCGCCTCCCGGCCCAGCAGGACCAGCGCCCGCGAGTGTTGGTACAGCCCCCACACGTCGAGCGGCGCCAGCGCCGCCCCCTTCCGCGCCACCGCCTCGGCCTCCTCGAAGTACAGCCGCGCCGACGTCTTGCCGCCCTTCTGCGCCGCCAGCTCCCCGCGCTGCAGCAACAGGCCGGCCAGGTGGTAGTGCGGGCGATAACGGTCCGGCGCCAGGGCGAGCGCCTTGCGCAATTGCTTCTCCGCCTCCTCCAGCCGGCCCTCCTGACGCAGGGCCATCCCCAGCGAGGACGCCACCATGTAGTCCTTGCCGCCGGTCTCGCGGTCGAGCTGGAACAGGTGTTCGAGGGCCTGCTTGCCCATCTTCGCCTCCTGCTGCCCGCGGATCATGAGCAGCGTCCCGTGCCGCCCCACGTCGTACTCGCCCGACTCCGCCAGCCACTCGTCCTCCCACCTCGGGTCCTCCGGCAGCGACTCGGCCAGCCTGGCCTGCACACGCGCCTCCTCCTCGCGGCCCAGCTGTGCATACGCCACCGCCAGCATCGCCGCCACGTGACGCCGGCACGCGGGCTGGTCCCTCACCGCGGGAAGCCTCTTGACCGCCTCGTCCCACCGCCGCCGCCGCGCCGCCAGCGTCCCGGCGTAGAAGGTCACCCGCGGGGCCTGTTCCGGGGTGGGATTCTTCACCCCGGCCAGCACCGCCTCGGCCTCGTCCAGGTCCCCCATCCGCAGCAGCAGCTCCACGAGCAGGAGGCGGGCCATCGCCTCGTGCCTCCCTTCCGCCAGCCCGATCGCACGCCGGATCAGCCGCACCGCCAGATCGTTGTCGTCGCGGAGGTGCGTCCCGGCCAGCAGGTACGGCCAGCGCGGCTCGGCGGGGGCCAGACGCATGGCCACCTCCAGGCACTCACGCCCCTCGTGCCGGTACTGGTGGGCCAGGAACACCTTCCCCAGGACGCCCCACGCCTCGCCCGAGCCCCGGTTCTCCAGAACGCGCTGCCGGGCCACCCGGATCGCCGCCGCCACCGCCGGCTCGACGTCGTCGAGGGTGATCTCCGGCGGCGGATGCGGCAGCGCCGGCCGCGACCACCACCACACGCCGGCCCCCGCCGCCAGCAGCAACGCCAGCACGCCCAGCAGCGTCCCACGCGACAGGCCGCCCCGGCCGGGGCCGGGCCGCCCCCCGCTCATCGCGCCACCCCCTTGCCCTGCTCCAGCACCCTGTACCGCCCCGCCGGGCCGCCCGCGAATTTCTCACGCTTGCCGTCCGGCCACAGCACCTCGATCGATTCCACCCCCGTCTCCTTGCCCAGGCCGAAGTGGACACGCGGGTCGTTGCTGCACAGGAAGCTGCCGCCCGTGTGCGCCGTCCGCACCTGCGTCCGCCCGCCCGCCGTCACGCGCACCTCCGCCCCCAGGGCGTCGCGCACCCCGCCCGGCACCGGCACCACGACGCGTACGCCCAGCCAGCCGCCCGGCTCGGCCACCACGTTCTTCAGCACCCGCACCCTGTCCGCCACCCCCGACGCCACCAGCCACAGCCGCCCGTCGTTGCGCAGGTCGCCCATCGCCAGCGTCCGCCCCACGTTGTCGTAGCCGCACAGCCCGGGGTTGGACGGCGAGATGTCCTTGAACCGGCCCGTGCCGTCGTTGGCGAAGACCTGGTTGCGCTGGGCGTACTGGCTCCAGAACGGCCCCATCCGGTGGTCCGGCTTCGTCGTCGCCCGCGTCACGGCGCCGTTGACGATGGCGGCGTCGAGGTGCCCGTCACGGTCGAAGTCCCCCAGCACCGTGCCGAACCCGGTCGCCCGCCATCTCGGCCTGTGCATCCGCGACCGCGTCGTCCAGTCGGTGAAGTGCCCCGCCGGCCCCTGCTTCCACACGGTGTTCGTCTCGTTGTCGAGGTGGGTGACGAACACGTCCTGCAGGCCATCGCCGTCCACGTCGCCCCAGCCGATGCCCATGTTGGCCTCGGCCACGCCCATCGCGTTGAAGGCCACCCCACGCAGGATCGCCTCCTCCTTGAAGGTCCCGTCCTTCTGGTTGACCCACAGGTGGTTGGGGGCGCCGTCGTTGGCGACGAAGACGTCGGACCACCCGTCACCCGTGAAGTCGGCGCACACCACGCCGAGGCCCGGCCCCGGCTTGCGGGTGATGCCACTCTTCACGGAGACGTCCTCGAAGCGGGGCGAGCCGCCCTCGCCGGGGCCGAGGTTGCGGTAGAGCCTGCTGACGGTGCCCCTGAAGGTCTTCGGGGCGCAGAAGTCGCGGCGGCCGTCGGGGCCATCGCACCGCCAGGACGGGTCGTAGGCGACGTAGTGGGTGACGAATAGGTCGAGCCGGCCGTCGCGGTCGAAGTCGAGGAAGGCCAGCGAGGTGGCCCACCCGCCCTGAGCCATGGCGGGCGGGGTAGCCTCCCTGAAGACGCCGCCGCCCTGGTTAACGAAGAGCTTGACCGCGCCGTAGAGGCTGATCGCGACGTCGGGTAGGCCGTCGTCGTTCGCGTCGCCGGCCGCCACGCCCTGGCAGTGGCCCGCGACGTCGAGGCCGGAGCCGGCCGACACGTCCTTGAACGTGCCGTCCTTCATCTGCTTGTAGAGCTTCGCCTTCTTGCCCGCCGGGCCTCCGCCGTGGAGGAGGAGGACGTCGAGCAGGCCGTCGTTGTCGAAGTCGAAGAGGGCGACACCGGAGCCGACGATCCGCGGCATGAAGAACGAGCCGTCATCTGGGCCGCTGTCGTGGACAAAGTCGACGCCGAGGGCGGCTGCGGCGTCCTCGAACCAAAGTGGGCCGGCCTCGTCGGGGTCGGGCCTCGGCGGGGCGCCACAGCCGGAGCGGCCAACGGCCAGGGCGAGCAGTGACGCGGCCAGGGCGAGCGACGCGGCGATGAGGGCCGGCGTCCTCCGGGTCATGGCTTTTTCGCCTCCCACCGGGCCTTCCACGCGTCCAGCAGCTCCGCCGGCCGCTGATCCCCTGGCGGGGAGGTCTTGGCCGCCAGGGCGAACTCGGCCTCCGCCTCCCCCCGGTGGCCGAGCCTGGCCAGCGCCTCGCCGAGGAGCATGTGGAGGACGGCGGCCTCGGGCCGCCGCGCCGCCGCCTGCCGGAGCTGGGGGAGGGCCTCTGCCGTCCTCCCGAGCAGCAGCCGCGCCTGGCCGACCTGGCTGGCAGCCCAGGCGTCCAATGGGTCGATCTTCAAGGCGGCGAGCGACACGGCCTCGGCCTCCTCAAGGTGGGCCCGGGCCGGCCCCGCCCGGCCCTGGCCCGATGCAATCTCGCCCCGGGCGAGGAGGACCATCCCGAGGAACAGGCGCGAGCCGAAGTCCGCCGGCGCGATCTCCACCGCCTTGCGCAAGGCGGCCTCCGCCTCGGGGAGGCGGCCGAGATGGCGGAGGATGCGGCCCTTCCCGAACTGAACGCGGAGCGCCCCGGCGTGGCCGCGCTGCTCCAGGTCGCAGAGCATGTTCAGTGCCTCCTGGAATCTGCCGGCCTGTTCGCGGGCCTGGACTGCCTGGAGGCGGTTCTGGAGGCCGACGCCGAAGCCGGCGGCCTCGGCGGCGAGGGGGTCATGCCAGTCGCCGTCGTCACCGAGGGCGGACGCCCTCGCGGCGTGGCGGGCGGCCTTCGCCTCGTCCCCAAGCCTGCCGTGGGCCTGGGCGAGCTGCTTGGCGACGCGGGCGCGGCAGGCCGGGTGATCCTGGAGCGGCTCCAGCAGGCGTGCGGCCTCCGCCCAGTCCCCCCGCTGCATGGCGAGCAGCCCCCGGTAGTAGGGCGCCGCCGCCTCCTGCCCCGGGCCGGGGCGCATCTCCCCGAGGAGGCGGGCCACCTCTTCGGGCTCCCCCTGGTCGAGGAGCAGGCGGACCAGAGAGATTTGCGCGGCGCAGCGCTCCGGGGTGTCCGGCTCGAACAGGTCGAGCGCCATGCGGGTGAGGCGGATCGCCTCGGGGTTATCGACCCCGCGTTGGCACAGCGCCTCGAGGTAGGGCCATTGCGGGTCGGCCGAGGACAGCCTGCGGGCGACGCGGTAGCACAGGATCGCCTCGTCGCCGCGGCCGTGCGCGTGGAGGACCTTACCGTACAGGCCCCAGGCATCGGAAGAGCGCGGGCTTCGAGCCGCAAGGAGGCGTGCGGCCTTGATGGCGTCCCGGACCTCGTCCTCGACGCCATCGAGGGCGGGGTCCGGCAATTCCGGCGGGGCCTCGCCGCCCCGGAAGAACCAGGCGGCCAGGACGGCGGCGAGGATGGCGGCCGCAGAGAGCGTGGCGCGGACCTCAAAGACGCGTCTTGCTGGCTGCTGGCTCATCGCCCCCATCCTCCCCGGCAGGGCCGTTCGATGAGGTGAAAAAAGTCCGGGCGGAGGGGGCCCGCCCGGACCGGAATCGCGTCGGCGAGGCCGCTCACCAGTCGTTGCCGAGAATATCCCCGGAATTGGGGGTGGTGGCCGCGTAGAACGTGTAGTAGGAAACCGAGGGAGACACGGTGCGGACGCTGGCGTCGCACAGGGCCACCAGCAGACCACCCGAGGTGGTGGACTGAGCTGCACCGCTGTTGCACTTATCCTTGGGCGGACGAACCTCGTAAGCCGTGTAGGTGTACTTGGTATAGTCGTAGACACCTGCGTAGAAGTACGGGTACATATCACCTCCCCCGGTACTCTCGGAGATATACAGAGGCGGACTCCTGCTCCAGTCAGCCTGGTACGTGCTGGTGTACGTGGACGAGGACATGTTCGGGTCGTAGTTCCACACCCGCGGATTCTTGTATGAATATTTGTAGTACGATCCCGGAGCATAGCCGTACTGCGAGTAGTCGAAGTAGTACTCATAACCACAGGACGAGTAGCCTTCGGCGAACATCACTGTGTTCGAGGTGCCGTCGGTCATCTGGTTGAGGTTCATGCCGTACTTGTAGGTACTCCACGAGTAACTGCCGCCATACGAGTACTCGTAGCCGAACACCTGGGTGTTGAAGAAGAAACTGGTCGGGTTCTTAACAGAATCTGCTGTCGGATCAGTGCTCGCCACGAACGACTTGATCTTGCCCGAGGCCCGGTTCGCCTGGTGTCCAGTGCTACCTGAGTACGACTGGTTGTAGCCATAACTGTAGGTCTGTCCGTTGTAGGTGGACGAGTAGCTATAACCGTACGTCAGCGTCCCCAGGGTGGACTTGAACAGAGCTTCCTGCTCGATGTACGGCAGCAGGAAGAAATGGACGGAACCCGTATTGGCAGAACTGATCGGGCCATAGTACGCCTGTGCATACGCGTAGTACGGGGCCATCATCTTGGTGACGTCGTGGTAGTTGTGAGCCGCCAGAGCCATCTGCTTCAACTTGTTGGCGTTCTCGGTGCGTGCGGCGGCCTCGCGCACCTTCTGGACGGCGGGCAGCAGCAGGCCGATCAGGATGGCGATGATGGCGATCACCACCAGCAGCTCGATCAGCGTGAACGCCCGGGCGCCCTTTCTGGTCTGGAAGAGCATGTCATTCCCTGCCTTTCAACCGAACAAAAGAAAAGGAAAAGAAAATATCACAAAAAGAGAGTCACTTCTTATTCGGATTGATCTCGATATCGATTGTCTGCTCGCCCTCCTTGACCGCGACCGGGAGGAGGATCGCGGTGGACGAGAGGTGCTTATGGGCCTGCATCGCCAGCTCCTTCTGGTCCGAGGATAGGCTCTTGGCGTCAATGTTGGGAATTTCGGGGGCCTTGGCCTTTTCCTTCGGGCCAACGTCACCCGGCGGGCCACCGCCCTTCATCGGCGGGCCACCGCCTTTCATCGGCGGGCCGCCCATCATCGGCGGGCCGCCCATCATCGGCGGGCCGCCCATCATCGGCGGGCCTCCCATCATCGGCGGGCCGCCCATCATCGGCGGGCCGCCCATCATCGGCGGGCCGCCACCCGGCATGGGGGACATTGGGCCGACCATCTCGATGAACGGGACGGAGGGGTCGCAGAGGATCTTGACCTGCATTGGGCCGAAGGCCGCGTTGGTCATTTCGTAGGTGCCATCGGGGTTGATCTTGGCGACGCTCGTCGGGGCGGTTTTGCCGTCCTTGGGGGTGCCTATCTTCGATCCCATGCTGAAGAACAGGACGGCACCGTAGGGAACGGGGGCACCGTTGAACGTGACCTTGCCACGGACGACCTGCCCGTACTTCAACGGCGGGCCATCGGTGGGCTCCGTCTTGCCGCAGCCCACCAGTCCGGAACAGGCCAGGGCGAGCAGCGGCAAGGCGAGGAGCCTGAGTTTCGGGAGATTCATGTTACCGTCATCCTCCCGTTGGATCACCAGTCGTTCCCGGGAATGTCGCTGGCGTTAGGCGTGAGGAGTGCATTCCAGGTCTGGCTGCTCACGGACGGCTGAATGGAGCGGACCGACCCGTCGCCGAGGAGGGTCTGGATGGAGCCGCTGGCGAGGCTCTGTGGTAGGGAGGGGTCACAGGTGTAGGGGTACGAATACGGCGACGGCCGGTTGTTGAACGTGGACCCGGCGACGAGGTTGAACTTCGGGGTCCAGACGTAGCCGTAGGAATAGCTGTAACTCTGGTTTGTGTAACCATTGCTCGTCCAGTAAGTGCCGGTCCAGTTATAGCTGTAGCTATAGTTGTAGCTGTAGCTGTCGTAGTAGTAGCCGGCCCAATAGGGGTAGCGGTACAGCGAGGAGCTCCCATAGCAGGAAGCGTACCCCTCGGCCGCGAGGATGGTACTGCTGGACCCGTCACCAATCTTCTGGATGCTCATGTCGCCGGTCAGGGTCTCGGCGTTGGCCAGGTAGTTGCTGTACGGGGAGGTGCTGCCGCCGGTGTTGCTCGGGTCATGCGAGGCGGTGAAGACCTTGGGGGCGGGGGTGCCGGCGAGTGTCGGCCCCCAGTAGGCCTGGAAAGTCGCGGACCGGTATTGGGGGTTACTACCACTGGAGGTCTGGGTGTAGGTATAGCCGTAGGTCGGGTCGCTGTAGGTGTAGGTGTAGGTGGACGGGGCGGACGAGGTGGACCCGCTGTAGAACCCGGACTGGGTGCCGAAGCTGGACTTGTAGATGGCCTCCTGCTCAATGTACGGCAGGATGTGGAAGAAGGCCGATCCGAAGCTCCCGCCCGGGGAGTATTGCTGCGCGGCGGGGAGGGACGATGAGGGGCTCGGGTTCCACCCGTGCGCCGGCGGGAGCGCCCCCTTGGTGTCGTTGTGCATGTGGAAGGCGATGCCGATCTGCTTGAGGTTATTGGCAGACTGCATACGTGCGGCGGCCTCGCGGACCTTCTGCACCGCCGGCAGCAGCAGGCCGATCAGGATGGCGATGATGGCGATCACCACCAGCA
>CAZVZK010000207.1:0-15013 GCA_964630925.1 uncultured Alcaligenaceae bacterium | reverse complement strand
ACAACCCCTACCCTGCCATTCTATGCAGACTGTTCGCCCAAGTAGGCCTCCACCGCATCTCGGGCGTTCCTGGGAATTCCGGGCGGGCACTTGACGGGCGAACACCTCCTGTGTACAACCATATCGTTACTGTCATCCATTGACAGGGAGGGCCCGCCGATGCTCGCCAGGATCAGCACGTTCGCTCTCGTGGGCATCGACGCCGTCCCCGTCGCGGCGGAGGTCGATGCGGCCGCCGGCCTCGCCAAGACGATCCTCGTGGGCCTGCCAGAGGCGGCGGTGCGCGAGAGCGTCCACCGCATCGAGCGGGCGCTGGCCAACCTCGGTTATCGCAGGCCGTGGGGACGCACGGTGATCAACCTGGCCCCCGCGGAGCTGAAGAAGGACGCCGGCGGGTTCGACCTGCCCATCGCGCTGGGGCTGCTCGTGGCCACCAAGCAGCTCGACGCGGCCCACCTGGAGGATGCCGCCGTGGCGGGTGAGCTGGCGCTCGATGGCAGCCTGCGTCCGATCCGCGGCGCGCTGGCGATGGCGATGACGGCGGCGAATAACGGGGTCAAGCGGCTCGTCGTGCCGCTGGGCAGCGCCCGCGAGGCGGCGGTGGTCAAGGGGATCGAGGTGTACGGCGTCCGCACGCTGGCGGAGGCCGTCGGCCTGCTCTCCGGGCAGCTCCACCTGGAGCGCATGACGGCGGGCGTGGAGGAGGCGTTCGGGCGGCTCAACAGCTACGACATCGACTTCGCCGACGTGCGCGGCCAGGAGTTCGCCAAGCGGGCGCTCATGGTCGCGGCGGCCGGCTCACATAACGTGCTTCTTCTCGGCCCGCCGGGGACGGGCAAGTCGATGCTGGCGGCGCGGCTGGCGACGATCCTGCCGCCGCTGACGGAGGCGGAGAGCCTGGAGACGACGCGGGTGTACAGCGCGACGGGGCGATTGCCGTCGGACGAGCCGCTGTTGACGCGGCGGCCGTTCCGCACGCCCCACCACACGATCAGCGACGCGGGGATGGTGGGCGGGGGCAACCCGCCGTCGCCGGGCGAGATCTCGCTGGCGCATCACGGTGTGCTGTTCCTCGACGAGCTGCCGGAGTTCAACCGGCGGTCGCTGGAGGTGCTGCGGCAGCCGCTGGAGATGGGCAACGTGACCATCGCGCGGGCGCTGCGGGCGACGACGTTCCCGGCGCGGTTCGTCCTCGTGGCGGCGATGAACCCGTGCCCGTGCGGGCATCCCACAATTCCATCACCGATGGAAGTACCTTCGCCGCTGACTCCCTAGGCGTGAACCGGAAGCCCACCACCTCCGTTGCCCTCTTCTTGGCGGCACCAACTTCCTTCACGTTGAAGATCGGCTCAACCCGCAAAAGGAACGAGTCCAGCAGCCCGGCGAGACGCACCTTATCCGCACTGGCGATGGTGTCCTTGATCGCTGCCAGTTGGGCGAGGATGGCACGGGCTCGCCCCGTCAACGGCACCGTGGAAGACTCCAACTCCCGCTTCCTGCCCTCCAACTCATCCACCCTCGCCAACAACGCCTTATAGATGGTGGGGCGTGCCCGGTGCTTCACCAGTTCCGTAGCCGCACCCTCCAACTCCTCTTCGATGGCTGCCAGTTCCTCCCGTGCCGCGCTCGTCTGGGTGGCGTGCTGGGCATCGTAGGCGTCGATATAGGCGGTGAACAAGTCCGCCAGTTTCCCGCGCCTGGGGAGGTTCTTCGCCACGTCCGCCGGCTCCACCACCTCGCCCATCTGCCGGAAGATCCGCCCCAACTCCGTCCGTGCCAACCATCCTTGCCGATCCACCTCCGGTAGCGTCCCCTTCTGCAACCCGTCGATGCGGTCCCCCACCACCCGCAACAACTCCTGGGTGGCACCGTCCACCAACTCCCACCGAACCGTATTGGGGTGGCACTTCGTCCGGTTGGTCTTGCGGTAGGTGCCGCACTGGAACGAGCGCACCACCTCGCCACCCTTCGGCATCATGCTACCCAACACCATCGGTGCGCCGCAGTCTGGACACACCACTTTGCCGTTGAGGGGGTGGGTAGCCTTGTCTCTGGTGCGGCGCTTGCCGAATGACTCGTTGACGTGCGGACGTGCCTTGATGCGCTCCCGCACCCGCCGGAACAACTCGCCATCCACCAGCGGCACGAACAACGGCTGCAACGGGTAGATGAAGTGTTCCTCATCCTTCTTGACGGTGAGCGTGTCCGTGCTGCGCCTCTTGATCGGCGTTGATGTCTTGTGCATCGCATGGCGATACTCACCGACACCAACCTTACCCCAGGCGGGAAGCCCGATGTACGCGCTGTTCTGTAGGATCGTCTCGACACCGTGATAGCCGAAGGGCTTGTCATAGTGTCCGTGCTTCTGCTCCCACAACTTGTTGCTGATGTCCGCGAACGTCATACCACTATCCGCCATCTCGAACAACAAGCGGAGTGCATCAAGGCGGGGCTTCTCCTGGGTGGGCTCGTAGCGGTAGCCAGTTGCCTTCTTGTCGCGTGGCGGCATGTTCTCGTTGATGCTCTCGCCAGCAATCTTCAATCGGGAACTGGTGATGATGCCGCGCTCGTCACGATCAACCCGGCTATCGGCGGTGTAGGTGATCACCTTGTAAAGCGCCGGGTTCTTCCACCTCATGCGCACCACCCGGAACAGCGGGCGGGAAAGATCACTCAGGTTGTAACAAACCAAGTCCAGCCCGAACGGGGCGTTGCCCGTGGCAGCCCATCCGCCCTGAGCCATGCTCACCATCTTCCGAATGTTGTTGTCCGCCATCGTGGCGACATACCCGGTTGATACTTGCGCCTTGATCGCCACTTGCAAGAAGTTAGCGTCATCGGTGCCGGTGATATTCAACTGATCCTGAACGCTGTACAACTGAACGTCATATCTCCGTAGCAACTTGCAGAAGCCGAAGATGTCTGCCTTGTCCTTGATGCCCCAGCGATCAAAGGCGGCAATGATGATCCAATCGACGGCGCGGGCTTCCACCAACGCCATCAGTGCATCAAACCTATAGCGCTTCCTGCCGGGGTTGCCCTTGCGGCGGTCCCACTCCTCAACGAGCGCCGCCGCCTCATGCCGGCGGATCTTGTCTTCAAACCGCATGGGTTCGGGGACGGAGAGCCCTTCGGCGGTGAGCCAGCGCTCAACCTGTTCCCACTGTTGGCGCAGTTGCTGGCGGGGGGTAGAGACTCTCCCCAGGTAGGCGCAGCGGTCGATAGCCTGGGGGCGGTTGGTGTCGTGCATGGCGGCAACCTCGTCTGATGGAACTGGCTCCGTGCCCTATGGGCACCTCCCATTCTAGCAGGCGGGTTCCGATCCTACAGCCCCCGTTTGTGGTAGTAGTCCCGCAGTTCCTTCCCCTTAAACCCGTCCAACTCCGCACGGGAGTAGTAGCGGTAAGGGTGGATGAGGTGCGTAGGACGGGGCAACCTTCTCTTGTCCAGAAAGTGGCGGATGGTGATTTGCGGCAGCACCAGGTAACGCGCCGCCCCTGAGATGCTGTACCATCCTTCCGCCTCACGACTAACCGTGAGGGGACACGGACGCGCCCCAGGACGGCACTCAACCGGAATCTCTGCCCGCTTCACCAACTGCACCACCAAGGGCAACTCGTCATCGGTGTAGTACCGGCGAGCCCCACCCGTGTACTTCCTTGGCTTGGTGTCGAGATGCTCAGGGGGGAACACCAAACCGGCTTCTATCAGGCGGTGCAACTTCCCCGGTGTGATCCCCGCGAACCTCGCCGCCTTCGACACATCAAAGAACCTCATAACACCTCCTCAAGATCACCGCCGCCACCTGGGGGACGATGGCGTTACCTAGACAACGGTTTCTGTCCAGCCATCGGGGAACCCCATCAGTCTTTCCACAAACAAAGGGTGAGCCGTTGCTAACACGTCTGACCGTGTCGCGCCAGTCAAACCAAGCGCC
Organism: uncultured Alcaligenaceae bacterium; assembly: GCA_964630925.1. Taxonomy (GTDB): domain Bacteria; phylum Planctomycetota; class Planctomycetia; order Gemmatales; family Gemmataceae; genus RGDT01. The sequence goes on along the minus strand of CAZVZK010000207.1, from coordinate 11,076 downwards.
AGCCCCTTCAACCGCTGGCTCAGGCATGACGAGGTTTCCCACGTCTGCCCCTTCTTGATGTTCCTCGTCATCACCGGGTTGCTGTCCAGCATGGCTTGAGGGGTAGGCAGCAATCCAGACTCGTTCCCGCCTTTGCGGGAACCCGAATGCGTCTGCCCGTAGAGTTGTCCACTCCGCATCGTACCCGATGCCGGCAAGACCACAAACCACCCGGCAGAGCCCTTTAGTTCGCAAGCCCGGCACGTTCTCAATGACCGCGAACGCGGGTTGTACTTCGCCAATAACTCTGAGCATCTCACCCCAAAGACTGGACTTCTTGCCGGTGAGCCCTTCCCCGTGCTTGGCAACGCTGATGTCCTGGCAAGGGAAGCCGCCGGTGATGATCCACTCGCCGGGTGGGAGGGCTCGCCCGTCGATCCCCCGGATATCTCCCAGGTTGGTAGCGCCTGGGAAGTGTCTTGCGTAGACTCGATTCGCATAGTCTTCAATCTCCGAATGGTAGTGGTTAGTGATGGGGACACCGGCAAGGTTCATCGCATGGGCGAACCCGCCGACCCCGCTGAATAGATCAAGATAGTTCATGCATTAAGTAAGCAGCAGACGTGCGATTTCTACAACTTCCGCCGGACGAATCCCATCGAGGTAGGCACACCTCCGCTCGCAGTCTGGGGAGTACCCAGCGGACGGCTGCCGATGGCAGTTGCCGCAGCGGAGATGCCCCGGCAAGACACGGACGGAGGGATAGGCACCGTAGACGCGCTGGGGGTCAACAACGCCCCCCAGGACGACGGTAGGAGCCCCCAGGAGCCCGGCGAGATGGGCAAGCCCGGTGTCACCGGTCAGGACGACACCGGCAACGGACATCACCGCCGCCACCTTCACCGGCTCCAACCCCAGGAGCTTCGTCCCCAGGAACCACGGTTCATCGTCGGCACCTCCCAGGATCACCGTTCCCGGCGAGCGCCACAACAACAACTCCACTTGCCACCAGTGCGGATACACCCTGAGCGGATCGCTGGCGAACGGGCAGAGAACCACCTTGCCCCGGAAGGGCTCTACCCACTCCATCACGTCCGCTGGGATGGGGCGAGGTGTGGGCAACGCCACCGGGTTCCCCGTCTGCTCGCTGTATCGCTCCCACCTGGGGACGGTGAGCCTATCCACCACTTGGAGAGCGTAGCGGCGGTGTACGTTCACCGGCTCCACCCCCTCCGGTGCCGTGGTGGTGGCGTTGACATCGAACAACGCCACCCAAGGCAAGAGGTGGGGTGGGACAAGGTAGGTGTCATCACCGACAACGAGGAGCCCTTGCAGGGCATCCCCGATCCTATCTGAGCCGCACTTGATCACGCCAGTTGCTCCACAACGCAAGCGGTGCAAGTGATGGTGTTACCCGCGTTGGCAACGCCCCAGATGACTTGAACGTCAAGAGCCGGGTTGCCGCTGGTGGTGGGGGCGGGTGTGGTGGCAACTGCCCCGAACGCCAACTGTGCAACGTGACCGCTGCCGCAGCTTCCCGCCGTCCCAGGTGCGCCCGTGGTGCGGATGGTACAGGTGAACGAGGCTTCCCAAGGCATGTTCGTTCCGGTGCCGCCACCCATGATGTAGATGATTTGCCCTAGGGCAATCGTCCCCATCTTCCAAATGATCGTGAACGTCTGCCCCGTGGTGAAGGTGGACACCAACCCGCCCGCCGTGCATTTGAAGGTTGTACCCGCGCCAATCGTGCTGCTGGTGAACGCTGGCGAGGTTGCCAGCAAGGTTGTTGGCGTCACCGTGTTAGCAACTGTCACCGATGACACCTGAGCCAGCAAGACGCTAAAGGCGGTGCCAGGAAGACGAGCAGACGGGAACGTCCCCGTAGTGATCTTGGATGCGTCAAGATCGGGGATGTCCTGAGCGTCAAAGCGCCGCCACGTCGGGGTTGCCGCAGAACCCGAAGTTGGTCCCATTAGAGCCGTCCCGCTCGTCTGGGTGGTGTAGGTGGCTACGATGGTGCCGCTGGTGGTGATCGGTGAGCCGCTGATTGAGTAGGTTGCCGCCGGCAAGGTGGCGGCAACACTCGTCACCGTCCCTAGCCCGTAGTCCGTCCCAGGCGTCCCCGTCGTCAAGCCGGTGCCGGTGCCCTTCAAGATGCCCGTGAGGCTCGTAGAGACGGCAATCGTGCCGCTGGTGGTAATCGGGCTGTTGGTGACCGTGAAGCCCGTAGGCATCGTGAGTGCCACCGAGGTGACATCCCGAGTCCTGGCAATCTCAATCGCCCCTTCGTCGTTGGTGATCACGATACCCGTACCGGCATCAAGGGTGTTCACCTCGTATTCGCCCGTGGTGCCATTGCCGATCAACAGCGTACCATCGTCTATGTCCGTGTCGTCGTTGTCCGTGCCGCCACGAACCGCCGGCAGGATGCCACTTGTAAGCTTGGCGGTGTCGAGTCCTGGGATGTCACCGGGCAAGATCGTGCGGAACGTAGGTGCCGCCGACGCGCCCGAGGTGGGACCGGCAAAGAAGGTGGTAGCGCCTTGGTTGGTGAAGGAGCCGGTGAGCGTGCCGCTCGTCGTCACCGGGCTTCCGGTGACTGAGAAGACGCCAGACGGCAAGGCGAGCCCTACGCTCGTCACCGTGCCGCTTCCCGCGCCGCCCGTGGTGGCGGCAATCCTGATGGTGTTGCCCGTGGTGGTGATGACGACACCCGAGCCCGCTACGAGCGTGCCCAGCATGTACCCGCCATCCCACCCCATGAGCAACTCGTAATCGTCGGGCTCCTCGTCAAGCCCGGTGCCGCCCTTGACCACTGGCACGATGCCCAACTCTACGGACGCTTCCCCGTCCCCCTCATCGGTGACGATGAACTCGTCTTCGGTGAAGGTGAGCGTTTCGACGGCGGTAACGTCGGTGGTGCCGTCCGACACGGTCAACTCACCTGGGGGCGAGCCGGTGCCCATCGTGCGATAGACCGGCGAGCCCTCGCTCGTTTCCATCCTCAACGCCAGATACCAGCCATCGGGCTCTAGCTCGTTCTCGTTGGCGTCCGCCAGGAGGGCTTCCCCGTCCATCGCCACGGCATCGCCAGCGTTGTTGATCAGGTAGACCGTCGCGTTGTAGTACGGTCCTTCTCCGATCACCTCGCCGCACTGGAGGAGCGCCATAGGCTGGGGTAGATACCCAGGTGATAGGCTCTCTGCCCGCTGCTTGACGTAAGGGGCATCACCGCCCGCCCTGATCAGTTCCCGTACCTTCTGCGCCGTGTTTTGTGTTAATGCAACGTGTTTCATACCCCTAGTTAGGGGACCAACCCCGAGAACGTAATCTCACGGTTCATGTTGAAGGCGAGGAACACGCTAGCATCGTCCGGCGCTAGCTTGTTGCCGTCACCGTCCAACCTCGATGGGTGCGGAAGTGGGTTGCCGAAGTTGTCACGGATCAACATGGGCTCTCCGTCTTCGTCCAGTTCATGGAACCCCTGATCCAAGACGCCAACGGGACGCCATCCGTCCCACTTGATGGCGAGCGTCCACTTGTAAGCCCAATACACCACGTTGTTTTCAAACTTCTTGGACACCTCGATACCACGGATCTTCACCGTACCCGGATCGAAGCCCCGCCAAGTGTCCGCATTCACGCAATCCTGAATGGTGGCGATGGTGGCGAACGTGAACGAGGACAAGTTGATTTCAATGGAGATGATCGGTACGGATACCTCTAGCTCTAGGGGCGGATCGAAGGGCACACCCGCCGAGTTGTCGATTGCCGCGCCGTCCAAGTCCTCACGAACCGCCCTCGTAGCACGCTCAAAGCTGAATCCGAAGATCGCAGGACGTGAGAGCGGGTTCTCGTTGGTGTCAGCGGGGTCTATGTCGAGTTGCGAGGTGTAAGACACGTCAACGAAGTAGATCAGGGGATCTTGTGAGTCCTGAGTTACCTTCCGGCTCTCGCAAAGAGCGTAGGCGTTATCAGGGTGAGCCGCAAGACGTGCGGGGATGCTCCCAGATGCCAGGATAGCCGTTGTGTGGTCCGCCGTGGTAGAACAGTACACCTTGAACCGGCGGTTGTACTTCACAACACCCTTCCAAGACTGCTCACCACCCCTTGATTCCCATATCTCCGTGACTGCGCTTATACTCATGTTCCCCCATGACTTAGATTTCTGCCCACTCCTCTTCGTTCTGCCGCTGCATCTCTGCTAGCATCTGCTCCGCAACCCTCAGTTGCCGCTTCTGCACTTCGGCTAGCTCCTTCTGAGCCCTCCGCATCTCTGCGGCGGGATCGTTCTGGATGCGGTCTTGTAGTTCCGCCTTGATTTGAGCGGACATCGCCGCACCTGAGCCCATGAATGCCGCGCCAGTGGTCTTCAACTCACCGACACCGGCAGCCGCTTGCATCTGCTTGCCCGCCTTCGCCACGCCTTGAGCGTATTGCTCCCAGGTGATGCGTCCGCTCTCTAGCATGCGGTCAAGTCCTGCCAACTGACGCTCCCACATCTCCAGCGGGGGAACCTCGATGACGGACCAACCGGCATCAACTTCCTTGGCGGCTTGCGCCATGTCCTTCAGCTTCGCCAGTTGTTCCTTTGAAGCGCCCTTCTGACCAAACTCCCATATCTTGCCTTCGGCTCCGGTCATGCCAACCGTCGCCATCGCCTTAGTTAGCTCCTTCTCAAGATCGTTCATGCCCTTCAACACTTCGGCGGACACCCTCGTAAGCCCACGCTGGAAGCCGCGCCCGTAGTTGCGTGCGTCACGCTCACCGGCTGCCGCCAGTGACAAGCCCGAACCGCTGGAGCCGCTGCTTCCGCCCGCCCCGGTCGCGCCCGCCGCCATGTCGGCAATCTGCTTGGCGTTCTCAACGAGGGCATCACCGCCCTTCTTCTTCCCGAATATCCAATCCCACATAGACGAGACGTAATCCCACAGCCCGGAGAACCAACCTTTCACGGTGTCGATCCACCCGCCGATAGTCTCGCCCCAAGCCTTGGTGTCAACGCCCATGCCTTCTAGCGCGTCGATACTCGCCGTGCTGATGGTGTCCCAGGCGGATACGGCATACTCACAGATGGTGTCCCAGACTGGCGAGACGTACTCAAGGAAGGCATCCCAATAGGGCTGCACTTCCTCCCAGACGGTGCCGGTAGCCTCAACGATGCTGTCCCAGGTGGACGCCCCCCAGGTGGAGATTGTCGAACCCAAGTCCGCGAACCAACTGCCGATGCTCTGGCATGCCGAGCCTATGGAACTGAGGGCGGTAGCCCCCCACTCCACCAACCCGGCTACGCTGATCGCCAGCCAGTTGCAGAAGCCCGACCAGATGCCGGACAGCTTCGCCATCGCCTCACTTGCCGCCGTCACCTTGGCAGCGTCCATCTCGTCAAAGGCTTCACCGCTCGCCTTGGCGGCATCCGCCATCCTGCGAATCTCCGCACCACCCTTGTTCAGAAGAGGGGTGATCGCCAACGCCTTCTCCCCGAAGACGGCAAGGCTCAACCTCGCTCGCTCGCCGGGGTCTTGGATCTTCTGGAGAGCGTCGGCAATGGTAGCCGTGGCTTCGTCAACGGGCATGTCCCGCAGCTTCTGGACATCAAGCCCCAACTGCCCGAACAACTTCTGAGCGGGACCGTCCGCCATCTCCAAGTTGCCTTGGAGCGCCTGAACCGCCCCTTGTAGGTCTTCCGTGGCAACTCCCGTCACCTTGGCAGCGGCTTCAAGTGCGGAGAAGCCGAGCAAGCCAACGCCCAATTCCCGTGCCGCCTTCGTCGTCTTGAGCATGCCTTCGCTGATGGAGGAGAAAGCCGAGCCGATGGCTACGGCACCTCCGATCACCGCGCCGACGATGCCAGGGATGGCAGAGACGACGGAGGTTAGACCGGACATGATCATAGACCCCCAGCCCTCCTTGCCGGTCTTGCCCTTGCCCTTCTTGCCCTCGTCTTCAAGGGCTTCGCCCATGCCCTTGCCCAGCTTCTTGCCGCTCTCCTTGCCGGTCTTCTTGTTGTCTTCCTCAGTCTTCTTGCCCCAGGAAGTAACCTTCTTGGTGGCGGCATCCAAGCCCTTGTTCAAGCCGCCGCTGTCGGTGGTGAGCATCAGTGACGCGCTAGCGATTGTTCCTGCCATCTCACCCCTTCTTCACGAATGCGTTGAACCCTGCCCGTACCTGTTCCCAACTGAGGGGAGCCGGCTTCTCCCACCTGGGGAGGAAGTCCCGTAGCCTTGTCTTGTTGCCGTGGCAGTTGGCGACGGTGGACGCCACGATTGCCGCGCGGATGTCCGCACGATCTTCCCCGAAGGGCTCCAACTGATCGTAAGCCATCCACTCCACCAGTTCCGCACCGTCAAGCCGGTGGAGTAGCTCCTTGACCGTGCATCCGAGGGCGAGCGCCAAGCGGAAGTAGAACCGCCGCTCAGGATCGCCCCTTAGTCGTTTTTTGCTTCGTCCACAGCATCAACGCCGATGCCGTTAAGCCTCATGATGACACCGCCCACCCGGTCCAGAACCTTGCCGCTCTTCTTCTCCAGAGCATCAACGTCGTCGGCGGTGAACAGCGGGTGTCCGTGTTCGTCGCAAAGGGTTTGCCGCATCACCTCGCCATACAGGACGTTCCCGGTGTGGGCGTTCTTGACGAACCGTCTACGCTCGTAGCCGTTGAAGGGCTTCAAGTGGACGGTGCATCCCCATTCGGGGACTTCCAGCGGCACCAAGGGTGCATCCTGAGCCGCTAGGATCTTGTCTCGTAGGTTCATGGATTAGCTCCCCCCGCTGTAGGACACCGCGCCGGTCACCTTCACGGTTACCGTGAAGTCAACAACCTTCTCAGGCTCGATGCTGGGCACTTCTACCTTGGTGACGAAGCCGCTGAAGCCGTGGTAGGAGCTATCGGGGTAGGTGACTTTCCAGCCCCAGGACGTGTAAGAAAGATCGTAGGCGCGATCTAGGCTCGTCGGGCTGTATCTGCAAGTGAAAGTAAACTCCCCCGGCTCACGCAAGCCAGGGAGATACTCCTTGTTGCGTCCCGATGATGCGAGATAGGTTGATTCGATTGCCCCAACCTCCGGTTGCGGAGGCGTGATGCTCGTAACGTGATCCCAAGCAACGTATGCCGCGCTCGCCCCGTCATTCACGCTGACTGCTGTGTTGTATCCGATGATATCTGCCATTGTTCCCCTTGATCATAGGTGATAACCCTATGTATCCATCAAGAGGTGTAAATTGCATACGTTGCGTTGCCGTGAAACGCCGTGCCCTCCCCGAATTGCTCCTCAACCGCCACTTGCGATTGCCTGAATGTGCCTTGGACGTTGCCGCTACGCCACCCTTGAAGGCAACTGTAGACGGCATCACCAATCGCAAGGCATGTATCGAGGTTGATTGCCCAATAGTCGATAATGAAATCAAGCTTCCTGACGCTGGGATTGCCGCTCAGGTTGAGGAAGTCCTCAGTTCCGCCACGGGTGTAGACGATGTAGGGCAGTTGGGTATCGTTTGATGGCTCCACGGGGTAGATCCGGGTTGATACAAGAGCCGTGATGCCTGAATCACCGCTCAACTTCGCATAGATTGTGCTTTCCATGCAAGTAGTTAGCTGAGAACCTCATCAATTCCGCTGGCTATCACCTGTTGCATGGTGTCCAGTGCGGATTTGCCGCTGCTCTGCCAAGCCGGAACGAGGAACGGACGGCGGAACCTTCCTTCCTCGATGAAGTGGGCGTACCTCGATGGCTTCTTGACGCTCCCACCTACCTTCTTCGTCCACTTGCTACGCGGTCCCACGACACCGTAGACGTGCGTAGTGCCCTTCACGGCATCAACCTTGCTGCTGATGCTCTGGCGAAGGGCTCCGCTGTCCTGGGGGGCGCTAGAGCGTACAGCGGCTATCACCTGTTTGCACCCGGCACGAACCGCCTTCTTTAGAATCTTCTTCTGCAACGAGTCCTTGAGTTGGTGCAACTTGCTGAAATCGGTCTTCAACTTACCTCCGCGATCTTGTGACAGTAGATCACCGTTTCATTCTCACCGTGGCTGATGCCGTCGATGATCAATAGCTGATTGTGGCGCTTCTCCCTGAGCCGATCATTAGGGCTCACCGCCGGGTATTGCCGCAACTTGATGACCATTGTTGCCTGAGAGTTGAGCATGCCGAAGGCGAGTTGCCTTGTGGCTGACATCTCTTCAATGGAGCCCCAGAGCGTGCCGTTGCTGGCGAACGTCTCTTTGTCCTGCCCGAGCGAGTCCTTGCTGGTGGATCGCTGCAACCAAGTGATGGGACGGTTGTATTTCCCGCTGTTCATTCGACACCGTATCCGTAAGAGTTGGGGGAGTACATCGGCGGATTCATGTTGGATATCCAGCCGAGCTTGTATTGGTTCACGATGGACATGAAGCCCAGCGGCACCTCGTCTAGCTTGCCTTCAACGTGCGAATCCCTCCGCTGGAAGTAGTGAGCAGCCAAGAGGAGGATTGCTTGCTTGACGAGGGCGGGAACGCTACTCCACCCGGCGACGAAGCGAACCTCAATCTTGGGTGACACCTTGTAGGACAGCGGGGGATAGACCGGGAAGATACGCCAGTCTGGGAACCACACCTTGGGGACAACTCGCCCCGGCTCCCGCTTGGTGTCAACGCTGTAGTTGGCGGCATCCCATGTAACCTGGGTGTCGCTCTGATCGTAATACCTCACCCATGTAACGCTCTGGAGTGGTGCGCGGGGCAATCGCAGCACCCTTGGGAATGCGTCAAGGTGTAGGCTCCAAGTGGACGTGATCACCGCACGGTCGGTGAGTGTCTCAAAGAGTTGACGTGCCGCACTGATGAAGTGGGACAACAAGGCGTCTTCGTCCGTGGTGTTCAAGCGGAGGTGTGCTTTCAACTCCGCTGCGGTGACGGGTTCTGACGCTGGGGCGGTGATTAGTTCAAGTCCATACATGCTGGTATTTAGTGGACGTACCAAAAAGAAATCCCCGCGAACCAACGAGGTTCGCGGGGATCGGCTGCGATGAAGCGAAAGACCCTCTAGGAGGTGCAGCCGTTTACGGTGCGAATATCTTGATGTAACCCAACAGGACATCGCTTGAGTTGTAAACCGGGACGTGAGCCACGGTGCCAGTGCTAGGCGTTGCGCCCGTCGTCGTCACCGGGCGAAGATGTCCGCTCAGGATCAAATCACCTGTTACGGTGATGTCACCCGTGAGCGTCTCATCCCGGTTGTTCTTCACGTTGATTGTTGCCATGCGTCACCTCCTATTAGGCTGCGGTCGTGCCGCACTTGAGCGCACGGGTAGGACCGAACCAGTTGGAATCGCTCCTCAAGTAAGCTTGGAAGGCAACGAGCCCCAACTCAAAGTAACGGTGTTCAGACTTCACAAGCTGAACCTCGCCAATGTCACGGATGACGAAGTCCGTTGGATCACCGAAGGCAATGACCTTCTTGGACGAGCCCGAGCTATCCATGCTGTTAGAAATCACAATCTGCTTGCCGAACAGCGTTTCCATCTCGCCATCCTCAAACCCATTGGTGATGTTGATAAGTGGACGGAGGTTGTCATCAAGCAAGCCACGGATAGCCGCTGCCAGGGTGTCAGACATGAACCATTTGCCGTTCTGACGGTACGCCTTATCCACGGAGTAGAACAGGCTTACGAGGTTGGCATAGGTGGTTGTCCAGTTGCTGACCGCGTTGGTTGCGGAGTACACCAAGCCGGTTGGCTTGCTGCTGCCGTCGCCGGTGACGAAGTGCGCCTCTTGTGCGCGTCCTACCCGGATGCCGATTTGACGGGCGAGGTAGTCTTCCAGGTTGAATGCGCTGTCTTGCATCAACTCCAAGGACAGACGAATCATCGTCTTGTAGTTCCAAGCACCTAGGCTCTTCTGCCCGAAGACGGTATCCGTCTCGCTCAGGGTGCCGGCTTCCGCCGTGATCGCAGCGACGTTGCCGCTGTCGTCGTTGGTCGGGTATGGCAATGCCTGCCCGTTGGCGGTCTTGATGACCGTACAGTAATCGCGGATTGGGCAGAAGTAGAGCAGATGCTCAACGATCTTGTCCCCGAAGTCCTGGGGGACGGTGTAACCGCCCGCCGTGGTGGTGCCCTTCGTCTGGGTACGGGTGGTGAGCGGGAATGTCATCTGGTTAGAGCCGAGCGTGACTCCCAGGCGATCCGCCGCCCTCATAACGTCCGGTGTCGCCGGTGCCGAGCCACGGCAACCCCAGGTTGCCCAAGCCCGGATAACCGACGGGAGCAACTCCCGATCTTCCTTGCCCGCTGGCGTCTTCGCCTGAGCCGGAACCTTGCGGGTGGACAGCTTCAACCCCTCGTTGGCAGTCTGTAGCCGCATCTTGCGCTCTGCGGTTTCCGCCTGGGCTTCTAGCTCGTCCGCCTGCCCCATCAAGGCATCAAAGGAAGCCTGCTCGTCCTCGCTCAAGTCCCGCCCTTCGGCGCTCTCGATGATGAGGCGTGCGCCTTCGATCACCTTTGCCCTTTGCTCCTTTAGTTCAACAACATTGCTCATATGACTCCTGCATTGTGTGTGATATCACGATGCAGGTATTTAGTTGGCACCCCTCAATTTCAAAGCGGCTTTCTGCCGAGAGTTGTACACCTTCTTTGGCGTGGCAATGTTGATGCATCTTAGGTCAACCGAGGTGCCCTCGCTGTACGCGGGGAACGCTACGATACTCACCTCGTAAAGCTGAACGTCGTTGAGCGAACGAAGCGGCATCCCTTCCGCCTCGCTCCAACTGTCATCCTTGACAGTGAACCCGAACGAGCATGCGTCAAGATCACCACGGTTCAGACTCTCCACCAAGTCCCGTGCTTCCTGGGTGTCGGGTAGATCGGCTTCAAACCAGAGCCCGTAAGCGTCGGTGCCCACCCTGAGCGTTCCCGCCTTGGTTCTCCCCAGGATGGCGGACGGGTTGTGATCCCGTAGAAGCCGGATGTCCGGCTGTTCTGTCAGTGACCGGGCGAAGGCGGTAGGTGCCACCACCTCCCGAAACTCCCGCCCGTAGGCGTCTCGTATCGTGGTGGGGTTGCCGAAGGTACCCGGCCCGCCGATCACGTCACTTGACAGGTGAATTACCCTGGTGCGTGT
>CAZVZK010000206.1:0-15092 GCA_964630925.1 uncultured Alcaligenaceae bacterium | reverse complement strand
CAACCCCTACCCTGCCATTCTATGCAGACTGTTCGCCCAAGTAGGCCTCCACCGAAGGTCCAGCGTGTGGCGAAATAGAGGACGGTCACGGCGCCGAACACCACGACGCAGACGATCCCGATGACGGCCACCTCGGGGGGGAAGCCGGTGTTGTTCCCCGGCACCGCCAGCGCCGCCAGCCCCATGCCGGCGATGAAGAAGGGGATGAGGATCGCGATGATGAGCAGGCTGATGAGGAAGTTCAGCACGAACAGCGACCACCAGCGTGTGAAGCCGAAGAAGAAGTCGCTGAATTCCCAGGGCTCGCGGCGGAGGACGCGGACGCCGGCGTACAGGGGGCCGAAGATCAGGGCGGGCTGCACGAACATGTTGATGAGCGGGCCGGCGATGGGGACGATGGCCAGGGCGAGGAGGATCATGCCGGCCAGGAAGATGTAGCCGATGCACGGGCCGAGGAACTCGCCCCAGCGCTCCTGGCCCCTGCCGACCCAGCCGCCGGGGTCCACGTTGAAGTTGCCGGACAGGTCGGCATCACCCTTCACACGCGGCCTGGGCGGGGTGTCCTCATCGTACTCCGGCCGGGGGCGCGGGGGTGTGGGCCTGTCCTGGATGGCCCGTGGGCGGGTCTCGCCCTCCGGGGGCACGGTGAACTCGTGCCTGCACCTGGGGCACTGGACGTGGGCGCCGGTGACGATCTGGGCGGACCGCTTGAGGTGGACGTCGCAGGAGGGGCAGGCGAACGTGTCGGCCATCGGGCGGGCTCCGGGTGATGTTTCAGCCATCATGGATACGCCCGCGCCCCTGGACCGGCCACGCCCGGAGGCGGTCAGCGGCCCCAGCGGCTCTTGGCGTCATCGACATCGCCGAAGCGGGGCGGGGCGTCCTCGGCGTCAACGCGGGCTCGCCTGCCGTCGAACCCGACGAGCTGCCTGGTGGCGAAGAGGTAGGCGGCGGCGTAACAGAGGCCGATGAAGGGGAGGGCGAACAGCAGGCCGATGCCGCAGGCGAGGGCGCCGGCGAATGCGATCACTGCCAGGAGGAGGTTGAAGCCGAAGAGGCCGAGGACCTTGCCGCGCGTCATGCGCCACGAGCCGGCGATGGCCTCCGTCGCCGACATGTTCTGGTCGAGGATGAGCAGGCCGCCGAACTCCAGGCGTGTGGTGACGTAGATCACCAGGGGCAGGCACACGAGGACGGACGGCAGCAGGACGGCCAGCGCCATCTCCGGGTTGACGTCGGGGACCGGGCCGAACGGCCCCGGCACGTAGCGCACGGACAGGTAGTATCCGATGCCCATGGGGGCGGCGCAGAGCCAGGTCAGGACATTCGTGATGAGGGCGAACAGCATGACGGAGCCGTAGTGGGCGAAGCCGGCGAAGAAGTCGGCGAAGGACCAGCGTTCGCGGCGGAGAGCGCGGACGGCGGCGTAGGGGAAGCCGGCGATCAGGGCGGACTGGATGAGGATGCCGAAGACGGTGTTGGCCACCTGCTCGGCGGCGAAGGGGCCGATGGACGGGGCCAGCAGGGGGATGACGGTCAGGTGGATGGCGATGGTGTAGGCGATGAAGAGGACGCCGGCGATGAGGAGGAAGCCGATGGCGGGGCCGAGGAAATGGCCCCAGCGCTGCTGGGCGGCCCCCATCCACGCCCCAATGTCCAGCGGGAAGCCGCCGGACAGGTCGGCCTTGCCGCCGATGACGGGGCGTGGCGGGGTGTCCTCGTCGTACTCCGGGCCGGTGCGCGGGGCCGTGGGCCGGTCCTGCAAACGCTGGTCGCGGTGTGCCGCGTCCTCGGGCGGGACGGTGAACTCGCGATTGCACCGGGGGCACTGGACGCGGACGCCGGTGACGATCTGCGCCGAACGCTTCAGGTGGGTGTCGCAGGAGGGGCAGGCGAACGTGTCGGCCATCGGGCGGGCTCCGTGTGATGTTTCGCAGGCCGTGGCGGCAGGCGTCCTGCCTGCTCGCCCTCTTGAAGTAGAGGACGCATCCAGCGTGCTCCGAAGAAAGCACGCTGGATGCGTGCTCCACGGGAAGAAGGATACGTTCGCGCCACTGGACCGACCACGCCCCGCGGCGCAAGATGACCGTGGCCCCTGGAGCCGATTTCATGGCGCACGTCCTCATCGTCGGCTGCGGCTACCTCGGCCGCCGCGTCGCCGCCCGCCTCGTGGCGTCCGGGCACCGCGTCACCGCCACCACGCGCACCGCCGGACACGCGGAGGAGCTGCTGGCCCTCGGCGTCGAGCCCGTCGTGTGCGACGTGACCGACCCCGGCCTGGCCCTGCCCGCGGCCGACGCCCTCGTCCACTGCGTCGGCTTCGACCGGGGCGCCGGCAAGACGATGCGCGAGGTGTACGTCGATGGCCTGCGCCGCGTCCTCGACGCGTCGATGGGCGTGCCGCGGGTCGTCCACGTCTCCAGCACCAGCGTCTACGGCTTCACCGAAGGCGAGGAGGTGGACGAGGACGCGCCCACCGAGCCCATCGAGGAGTCGGGCAAGGTGGTGCTGGCGGCGGAGTGCGTGCTGCGCGAGCGGCGGCCCGACGCGACGGCCCTGCGGTTCGCCGGGATCTACGGGCCGGGGCGTGTGCTGCGCGAGGAGGCGCTGCGGAAGGGCGAGCCGCTCGGGCCGGCGGCCCACGGCTGGGTGAACCTGATCCACGTAGACGACGGGGCGGCGGCGGTGGACGCGGCGTTGTGGCACGCGGAGGGGGGGCTGACGGTGAACGTGGCCGACGGGCACCCGGTGCGGCGGATCGACCTGTACCTGTACCTGGCGCGGCTCCTGGGGACGGGGGCGCCGGTGTTCACGGCGGGGGCGCCGGGCAAGCAGACGAGCCGTCGGGTGGTGGCGCGGCGTCTGCGCGAGGCGCTGGGCGTGACGCCGGCGTACGGCAGCTACCTCTCGGGGCTGCGGGCGTCGGTGCGGAAGGACGAAGGCTGAGGCTCACGGCGCGGGGTCGGCGAGGCCCAGCTCGGTCAGGGACCTGGCGTCGAGGAGGGCCTCGCCCAGCTCCTCGAGCTTGTCGGCCGGCCAGGCCTGGAGGCGGGCCTGGGTGGCCGCGTCGAGCGTGCCGAACCGCTTCTCCAACTGTTTCCGGAGCATCGCCCGCTGGGCACGCTCGAATCCTGTCTTCTCACCGCGCTCGAATGTCGTCTCGCCGAGCTTGATCACGTCCGAGTACTCCTTGGTCACGAGGAGGTCCTGGTACTGCTGCATCAGCGGCCCCGTCAGCGGCATGTAGGCCTCGACCATCTCCATCAGCGAGTACAGCCGCATCGGCGACAGGCCGGCCTCGGCCAGGCGGCGCAGGGCGTTCGCCTTGACCCGGGGCTTGTCGGCCTCCGGCACGCGCATCAGGCCGACCAGGCCGACGGCGAGGAGGTTGTCTCCCGTAGCGTAGACGGTCCCGTCGAGGGCGGGCAAGCCCAGATAGCGCCAGCGCGTCAGGCTCAGCGTCTCGCCCTCGAACTCCTCGCGCGCCTCGTCCCAGCCGGTGCCCCGCAGGCCGACCTGCAGGTAGACGCCGACGGACAGCACGAGCAGGCCGTGCTTGCCGCCCAGGAAGGGGCGGTAGCGTGGCATGCGCTCGCGCAGGGAGGTGAGGCTGTCGCCGGACTCGATCTCGACGTGGGCGAGGGCGTGGCCGCCGGCGCGGAGGCTGACGCGGGCGGGCATGTCGATGACGCGGCGCTCGCCGGCCGGCGGGTCTGGGAAGACCTCCTGCTCCAGCCACTCCTCGACGGCCCCCACGGCGGCGGCCCAGTCCGGGGCCGCCAGCACCAGGAGGGGCATCAGGTCCTCGCGGATCGCCGTCTTCAGGCGCTGGTCGTGGTCGGCCATGTCGCGGGCTCCCGGCGGGAGGGCGTGGTTGAGATATGTCCCGCCTTCGCGGCCAGACAGGCCGGCTCTCACCCGACGCTGGCCGCCCCCCGTCCCGTGAGCTAGCCTGACTTATGCGGGGACGCCCTCCCCGACGCCGGGGCCTGCCATGTACGACGATGACGACCTTCCCGAGATCCCGCCGGTGTGGCGGCGCTTCCCCGAGATGCGGCCCATCGCCCAGGTGCCGGCCCTCTTCCGCGTCCTGGGCACCGGCACGGCCATGTACGGGCGCACCGAGGAGGACGGCGAGACGGAGAGCTTCGTCTCGTCGCACTGCCTGACGCTGCTGTTCGTGCCGGTGTGGGCGTTCGCGGCGTACCGCGTGCAGCGCTCGCCGATGGGCAACTACTTCTTCCTGGGCCAGGTGCCGCTCACGATCCGCTCGTGGGCCGGCAACATCCTGGCGTTCGTGATCCTCGCGGCGCTCATCGCGGGCGGCACGTGGTGGGCGTACGTCGGCGGTGCGGAGCACCGCGGGGCCAACGACCTCGCCCGCGCCGAGGGGCTCATCGAGGAGGGCCGCCTGGCCGAGGCCGCCGTCCTGCTCCGCACGGTCATGGACGCCAGGACCAGCAAGTCGGCCAGGGCGCGTGAACACCTGATCGGGCTGGTGAACCGGAAGGAGGGCGACCCCAAGGAGATGGCGGGCGTCTACCGCGCCGCCGCCCTGCTCGCGGTGACGGGCGACGAGGTGACGCCGGAGCTGTTCCTGCGCGGCTACGAGCTCGCGGACCGGGCGTCCGAGAAGTCGCCCGCGGACGCCCTGGCGATCCTCGACGCCGTCGCCGACCTGGAGACCGGCTTCGGGGCGGCGGGGCAGCTGGAGCGCCGGCTCATGGAGGCGCTGGTGAAGCAGAAGCCGGACGACGTGGACGTCGTGTCGCGTTGGGCGGCGGTGATGGCGGCACAGGGGAAGGAGGACGAGTGCAAGGCGGCGCTGGAGAAGATGGAGGCGAGGCTCGGGGCGCGGGCCGGGGCGGCGGTCCTGGGCCGCATCCGCCTCAACGAGGGCAAGTACGAGGAGGCCAAGCGTCTCCTCGGCCCGGCGGCCGACGCGCTGCTGCCCGCGTACCGGCAGAAGCACCAGGAGCGGACGGCGGCGATCCAGTACCTGTACACGCAGCTGTGGGCGTCGGTGCGGGCGCGGACGACCAAGGACTTCGACTTCGCGAAGTACGACGCGGCCGACCAGAACGCCAAGAACGAGATGGTGGGCGAGCTGGCGGAGCGCGAGTGGCGTGGCTACCCGCGCGTGCGTGCGGCCATCAACGCGGTCGAGCGCGACCACCTGACGGTGCAGGCCGCCGTCGATCTCGGCCAGGCGGAGCTGTACCTGGCGCAGCGCGAGGAGGGGCCGGCGGCGCGGCAGGCCGGCTTCACGCGGGCGGAGCGGGCGTTCCTCCAGGTTCGCGAGGAGGCGACGCGCAACACCTCCTACCTGCTCCAGCTCGGGCAGGCGTACTACCGCATGGGCAAGCCCGTGGAGGGGAAGAAGGCGTTCGACGACGCCATCAAGCAGGCCAAGGACCGCAAGGACGGGCAGGGCCTCGTCGGGGCCGTCAGCCAGATGCTCCGCGACGTGGGGGCGATCAGCGAGGCGCGCAAGGTGCTGGAGGAGGCGTACGCCGCCGAGAAGGACGAGGCGGTCAAGCAGCGGCTGGCGTTCAGCCGCTCGCTCACCTCGATCGACCTGGACGACCGGCTGGCGTGGCTGGAGAAGTGCAACCAGGACGACTTCGAGGTCAAGGTGTCGGCGTTGCAGGCGAAGGCCCGGCGGGCCCGCGACAAGGGCAAGGATGAGGAGGCGGAGAAGCTCCTCCGCGAGTCGCTGGAGCTGTACAAGGGCAAGGACGACAGCGGGGCGACCCTCAACAACTCGGCCCTCGTCTACTTCGACCTGTACGAGCTGACCCACGACATGGCGTGGTTCAAGGGCGGCGTCGAACGGATGGAGAAGGCGCTGGAGAAGGTGCCCAACAGCGCCGTCATCCTGCGCAACGTGGCGTCGTCGCTGTTGAGCGTCGTGGCGGCGGACGTGGCCGGGGCGTCCCTCGACTGGAAGGCGATGAAGCAGCGCCCGTCCACGGGGCACCTCGCCTACCTGTACGCCGACGAGGCGGGGCGGAAGAAGCTGCTCGACAAGGTGAAGGCGCACCCGGCACTGCCGCGCATCCGCGCCAACCTCGCGCGGATGCTCGTCCTGGCGCCGAGGCAGACCGACGTGTACGCCCAGCTCTCGCACCTGCACGGCCTGCTGCACGAGCCGGACGAGATGGGCCGGCTCCTGGCGCGGATGGCCGGCGTCGACATCGACACCGCCGACTCGGTCCACGAGTCGCGCGAATTCCATGCGGGCAAGAAGGACGCCAAGAACAAGGAGGAGCTGGCCCACACCGTCCGCCGCGCCCGCGAGGCGCTGGAGGCGTGCAGGGAGAAGAAGGGGCCGACGCTCGCCGCCGCCCTGTCGCGGCTGTCCGGCCTGCTGATCCAGCAGGACCTGTACGCCGCCACCGACGCGGACGAGGTCGTCAAGCTGGCCGAGGAGGCGCACGAGGCGGCGCCGTCGGACGCCACGCGCGGCACGCTCGTCAGCGCCCTGGCGTTCCGCGCCCAGGGTCGCCTGAAGAAGCGTGACCCGTCGTTCGCCGCCCTGGCGCGGCGGTGCGAGCGCGGGGTGGGGACGTACCTCGTGAACTGGCTGATGGTCAAGGGGGGCCCGCTGCGTGAGAAGCTGCTGGCGGATGAGGACATCAAGCGGGCGCTGGACGAGAAGGCGGCCCAGGTGAAGGCGGTGCCGGCGACGCGCGGGGCGTCGGGGTGGGCGCTGCTCAAGGCGGCGAGGCCCGAGGAGGCGGGCGCCGTCGCGGCCCGCGTCAAGGCCGATCCCCTGGAGCGCGATCGGTCGGCCATCGAGATACGGCTGATGCCGTTGAACGCCGCCACGGTCATGGAGCGGGTGTTCCTCCTGGAGCTGGAGGGCAAGGCCGGGGAGGCGCGGAAGCTGCTCCGCGACAAGGCCGCCCAGGGCGTGCCGCTGCCGGGTGCGGAGTGATGGGCCTGCTCGACTGGTTCCGAGGCGTGTCGCCGGAGTCGGCGGCGAAGGCGCTGACGCTCATGGACGAGGGGAAGTATTACGAGGCGGCGGACCGGCTGCGCAACGCGAGCGAGGCCGAGCATCTGGCCATGCTGGCCGAGTGCCTGTTCCAGACGGGGCGGGCCGCCGAGGCGCTGGCGGCGGCGCGACGCGCCCTGCCGAAGGCGGACGCGGAACTGGGCCTGACGCTCTGGGGTACCGTCTACGAGGCGTGCCGCTACCTGGGCGACGGGGCCGGTGCGGCGGCGGCGTGCGACGAGCTGGCGAAGAAGGACCCGCGGTATGGGCGGCAGGCGGCGCTCGTGTGGGCCGGGGAGCCGCTGCTGCGTGTGGTGGCGGATGTGGGCGGGCGGCGGTGCGAGGTGGAGGAGGTGCTGGAGGGGGTGGCCGGGCCGGTGCGGTGGATGTTCGAGCGGAACCGGGCGACGCTGCGGCCCGTGGCCGACGCCGTGCGGAAGGGCGAGGCGGCGACGGCTTCCGCGGATTTCGACCTGGAGGAGGACATGCTGCCGGTGCGGGCGGCGGCGGACGTGGACCCGTTCGACCCGGCGCCACGTTACCTCCTCGGCATGGTGTACGCGCACCAGGGCGACTGGGCGCAGGCGGGCGAGCGGCTCGCGGAGGCGGAACGCCTGGCGCCGGGGTGGTTCCTCGTCCGCTCGGCGCTCGCCCTCATCGGGCGGGAGGACGTGGTGCTGTTCCGCGAGTGGCACGCCGTCGCCGAGGGGCCGCTGCCCGACGCGATGAAGATCGAGATCATCACGCGGGCCGTCGAGCGCTGCCCCGATTGTGCGCACCTGCATCACCTGCACGGCAAGATGCTGCGGGCGCGGAATCAGGGGATGGCCGCCGAGAGGGCGTACCGGGCGGCGCTGGCGCTGACGCCGCCGCCGGACCTGCTGACGCGCGTGTGCGCCGACCTGGCGGCGGTGACGGCGGACGCGGGGGAGCGGGTGGATCTGTTGCGGCGGGCCGTCGAGACGGGGGCGGACCTGCCCGCCGCCGCGACGGCCCGTGTGGTGTTGGCATTCGACGGGGGGGCCTCATGAACGCACTGTTGCTCGCCGCCTGCCTGCTGCCGGCGGCCGACACGCCGAAGGTGTACGTCATCCTGTGGTTCGACACCGAGGATTATCTGCTGCCGGCCAGCGACGACGCGGCCCTGTGGCTGGCGGACGCCCTGACCAAGGAGGGGGTCCGCGGCACGTTCAAGGTGGTGGGCGAGAAGGCGCGGACGTTGGAGAAGCGGAAGCGTGCCGACGTGATCGCGGCGCTCAAGAAGCACGAGATCGGCTACCACTCGAACTACCACAGCGTGCACCCGACGCCGGCGCAGTACCTGTCGAACCTGGGTTGGGACGAGGGCGTCGAGGAGTTCGCGCGGCGCGAGGGCGAGGGGTGGAAGGACGTGGAGCGGGTCTTCGGGCAGAAGCCGACGTGTTACGGGCAGCCGGGGAGCAGCTGGGGCCCGCAGAGTTACGGGGCGCTGAAGAAGTGGGGGATGATCTACCTCGACGCGGGGAGCCACGTCGACCTGGACGCGAGGCCGAACTACTACGCCGGGGTGTTCAACCTGTACAAGTTGGCGCACACGATCCGGGCGGACATCAACAAGCCGGACCAGTTGGAGAAGGCGAACGAGCGTTTCGCGGAGGCGCGGAAGGCGCTGCTCAAGGAGGGGGGCGGGGTGGTGAGCATCGTGTACCACCCGTGCGAGTGGGTGCATCAGAAGTTCTGGGACGGGGTGAACTTCGCGAAGGGGGCGAACCCGCCGCGTGAGAAGTGGGTCAAGCCGCCGCAGAAGACGGAGGAGGAGACGAAGTCGGCCAAGAAGGTGTTCATGGACTACCTCGCGTTCATGAAGCGGTTCAAGGACGTGAAATTCATCACGGCGTCCGAGGCCGCGAAGCTCTACGCCGACAAGGCGCGGGGGCGGGAGTTCTCGGCAAAGGAGGTGCTGGAG
The DNA here is from genome assembly GCA_964630925.1 of uncultured Alcaligenaceae bacterium. GTDB lineage: Bacteria > Planctomycetota > Planctomycetia > Gemmatales > Gemmataceae > RGDT01. Next base: position 6,147 of record CAZVZK010000206.1, on the reverse strand, counting down.
ATCGCGAAGAAGGTGGCCGACGGCGTGACGTATCAAGTTCGCGGGGAGTACGCGCTGACGGCGGCGGAGGTGTTCTTCCTGCTCAACACGCGGATGGCCGGCTTCCGGCAGGTGAGGCTGACGCAGTCGCCGCTGGGCCCGACGGGCGGCGTCGCGAAGCTGGACAAGGCGGTGAAGGTGGACATCGACCAGGTCTGGCGGACGGCGCAGGACGTGGACGACTACATCAAGCGGCACGGGCGTCTGCCGGGGACGGTGTGGCTGGGCAGCACGGGGGTGCCGCCGGAGGCGTACCTGAAGGCGCTGGCGAAGGTGGCGATCCCTGCGGTTCAAGCGCTGGAATTGCCGGCGGAGGTCACCGTCGAGCCGGCGAAGCTGGACGCGGCGAAGCACGTCTCTGCCGACGACCCGAAGCTGTGGGGGTGGGTGATCTTCCCGCCGGGGATGAAGGCGCCGGAGATGATGGAGCTGGCTCGGCGGCAGGCGTGGGCGTTGAAGCCGGCCATCCTGGCCAAGGAGTGATGGCCCCATGACGCCGGCCACGCCCGACGGCTGCGTGATCTGCGGCGGGCCCTTGCCGCTCCAGGCCGGCGGGCGGGTGTGCGCGGCGGCGGCCTGTCAGTGGAAGGTGCGTGCCACGCCGCCGGGCCACCTGTGCGTGGTGTGCGGGGGGCCGCTGCCGGCGACGGACCTGGCGCTGACGGCCTGCCGCGCGAGGGGCTGCCTGACGGCCCTGTGGGATCGGCAGGCCCGCGAGGCGGTGCGGATTGAGGCGGAGGGCCGGCGGGCGCTGCACGAGGCCCTCACCGGGCGGGCCGGGGCCCTCCGCGCGGAGGCCGCCCCGGCGCTCGGCGGCGCGGCGGCGGCCTACCCCTTGATGGTCGTCCCGTTCCTGCCGAACAGGCCGGCCCCGCTGCCGGAGAGACGCCGGGAGGCGATGCGCGCCTTCCTGGAGCATCTGGTGCAGGTCGAGGCGGGGGGCGGGGCCGGCACGGGCGGGGAGGCACCGGAGGCGGCGGGGGAGGCGGGCCGCGTCCTCGGCGAGGGGTGCGCGCGCTGCCGGGGCTTCTGCTGTCAGTTCGGCGAGAGGAACCTGGCGTTCATCCGGAAGGAGACGATCCGGCGCTTCCGCGCCGCCAACCCCGGCCTCACGGACGAGGGGGTGGTGGGGGCGTACATGGCCCGCGTGGGCGAGACGACGATCGAGGCGTCCTGCATCTTCCACCAGCCGGAAGGGTGCGCCCTGCCACGCGCGATGCGGGGGGACACCTGCAACGAGTACATCTGCGAGGGGCAGCGGCAATACCTGGCCGAGATCGCGGACGGCGGGCCGGTGCGGGCGTTCATCCTGGCCGGGGACGGGGCCGGGCCGCGTGCCGCCGCCTTCGTCGATGAGGCCGGCGTGCGCGACGTGCCGGTCTCTTGAATCATCCGCCGGAGGCGCTGACGCTCGGCGAGATGCGCTGACGCTCCACTCGGGGCGCTGACGCATCCCCGCTCGCCGAGATCCGCTGACGCTCTACAGGGGGTGCTGTCACGCGGCGGCGGCGTGCCCGTATCGGAGCGTGAGGGCCGGATCCCCGGACGGATCCGCGCGGCAGACACGCCAGAGCGGGGGCCACCATGCGGCCGACGGACAACGCCGAGACCAGCGTCGAGGCACAGGCCGACCCGGCGTCCCCGGAGACGGTGCTGCCGCCGACGGTGATCGGCCTGAAGGGCGGGGTGGACGCGCTGTTCGGCGCGGAGGAGGACGGGCCGCCGTGCCGGGGGCCGTTCGTCCTCGACGGGGACGCGCCGCGTGGCGTCGGCGGGATGGGGCAGGTGTGGCTGGCGCACGACGGGCGGCTGGGGCGGAAGGTGGCGCTCAAGGAGATGCGGGCCGACGTGCGCGACAAGGAGCGTGCGCGGCGGCTGTTCCTGATGGAGGCGCGGGTCACGAGCCAGCTGCAGCACCCCGGCATCGTGCCGATCTACGAGATGCACCCGTCGGGGGACGGCGGGCCGTTCTACACGATGCGCTACGTCGAGGGGCGGCCGCTGTCGGCGCTGATCGAGGAGGTGGGGCGGCTGCGGCGGGAGGGCAGGCCGCACGCGCTGGAGCTGCGGGAGCTTCTGTCGGCGCTGGTGTCGGTGTGCCGGACGATGGCGTACGCGCACAGCCGGGGGGTGGTCCACAGGGATCTGAAGCCGGCGAACATCCAGGTGGGGCAGTACGGCGAGGTGGTGGTGCTCGACTGGGGGCTGGCGCTGGTGGACGGCAAGGGGGAGGACGGGGTGTGGGTGGCCGACCCCGTGCGGACCGTGGCGTTCGGGGGGACGCCGGGGTACATGGCGCCGGAGCAGGTGCGCGGCTCGACGCTGCCGGTGGACGCGAGGTCGGACGTGTTCGCGCTGGGGGCGATCCTGTACACGATCCTGGAGGGGCACGCGCCGTACCGGGCGGCGGACAGCGTGGCGTTGTCGGCGTGGGCGGCGAAGGGGGAGATCCTGCCGACGCGGTCGGCGCCGGCGGCGCTGGCGGCGGTGTGCCGCAAGGCGCTGGCGGCGCGTCCGGGGGGGCGGTACGGCACGGCGGCGGAGGTGGCGGACGAGCTGAGCCGGTGGCTGTCGGGGGAGCCGGTGCGGGCGTACCCGGAGCCGCTGGTGCGGAGGGCGTGCCGGTGGGTCGGGCGGCACCGCACGCTGGCGGCGGGGCTGGCGGCGGGGCTCCTGGTGGCGCTGGCGGCGGCGGGGTGGGCCGCCAGGGACGCGCAGGCGCGTGAGCGGAGGGAGGAGGAGGCGGCGCGGCGTCAGGCGGAGGCCCGGCTGGCGGGGGTGCGCGAGCGTGGGCGGGCCGCCGAGGCCCTGCTGGGCGAGGCGGCGGAGCTGGCGCTGCGTGGGGAGGCGGCGCAGGCGCTGGCCCGTGTGGTCAGGGCGGAGACGCTGCTCGAACAGGACGGGGGCGACCTGACGGGCCGGGTGGGGGACCTGCGCCGCGAGCTGGAGCGGAAGCTGCACGGGCGGCGGATGCGGTCGCGTCTGGAGGCGGCGCGGCTGCAGGGGGCGCAGGGGGAGAACGGGGGGTGCGATACCCGCGACGTGGCCCGCGCCTACCACCGGGCGTTCATCGAATACCTGGGTGTGGAGGACGCCCTGAAGATGGCGCCCGAGGAGGCGGCCCGGCGCCTGGGCGACGCGGACATCCGGCTGGAGCTGATCGCGGCCCTGGACGACTGGGCGGTACGCGAGGTGGCCGCGCGCGGCTGGATCGGGGCCGTGGTCGGGCTGCTGGACGGCGACCCGGTGCGGGCGCGGGTGCGGCGGGCGGTCCTGGCGTCCGACGGGGCGGCGCTGCTGGGGATCGCGCGGGAGGGGGGGATCGAACACCTGCCGGCCCCGACGCTGCTGGGGCTGGGGGCACAGCTGCGCAAGGCGGGGCACCACGAGGACGCCGAGCGCGTCCTGCGCCTGGCCTGGCGGCGCGAGCCGGCGAACTTCTGGGCCAACGCCTTCCTGGCCCACTTCCTGTTCGGCCGCGAGGGGGCGGGGCGGGGCGACGCGATCCGCTACGCCACCGCCGCCGTCGCCGTGCGCGAGGACAGCTCGATGGCCTGGCTGATGCTGGGCGTGATGCTGCGGCAGGCGGGGCGCGTGACGGAGGCGGAGCCGGCCCTGCGCACGGCGGTGCGGCTGGACGCGCGGTCGGCGTTCGCCCACGCCCACCTCGGCATCCTGCTGGCCGAGCGCGGCGAGCGGCCGGAGGCTGAGGGGTGCTTCCGGGCGGCGCTGAAGATCGACGGGACGTTCTCGTTGGCGCATTACCACCTGGGGAGGTTGCTGGAGGCGGACGGGCCGGCGCGGGCGGAGGGGCACTACGCCGCCGCGGTGCGGCATGACCCGGGGAACGAGGACGCCCGGTTCCGCTGGGCGGCCGCGCTCGACGCACTCGGCGAGCGTTCGAAGGCGGAGGGGCAGTACCGCGAGCTGATCGCGCGGTCGCCGCGGCACTGCGGGGGGCATTGCATGCTCGGCATCCTGCTGTGGTGCAAGGGCGACAGGGCGGAGGGGGAGCGGCTCGTACGGCGGGCCGCCGAGCTGGATGCGGAGAACGCGATGGCCCACCGGGTGCTGGGGATGATGTTGATGGACACGGGCCGGCCGGCCGAGGCGGAGCGGTGTCTGAAGATGTCGGCCCGGCTCGACCCGCTGAATGGGCGGACGCACCATCAGCTCGGGGTGCTGCTGCGGCGGCAGGGGCGGACGCGGGAGGCGTCCGCGCGGCTCTGGGCGGCGGTGAAGGCCGACCCGCGGAACGCCGCCGCCCAGAACGCGCTGGGCGAGATGCTGGAGGACGAGGGTGGCCGGGGGGAGGCGCTGCGGCGGTACCGGGCGGCGCTGGCGGCGAACGGGCAGTATGCGGCGGCCCACGTCAACGCGGGGCGGATGCTGGTGAAGCGCTGCCGGTGGGAGGAGGCGGAGCGGCACTTCTGGGCGGCGGTCAAGATCGACGGGAGGAGCGTGTGGGCGTGGGGGCACCTCGGCGAGGCGCTGGCGGCGTGCGGGCGGCTGGCGGAGGCCATCGCCTGCCACGAGAGGCGGGCGGCGCTCCTGGGGCCGACGCACGCCAACCAGGGGGTGATCCGTCGGAGGATCGAGAAGCTGCGCCGGGACATGGGGATGCGTGCGGCCCTCGACGCCGTGGTGGCGGGGGGCCCGGGGCCGGACACGGACCGGGGCCGGGTGGAGATGGCCGAGCTGGCGCAGCGGCCGTACCTGGGGCACTACCGTCTGGCGGTGCGGCTGTACGCGGAGGCGTTCGCGGGGACGCCGGGGCTGGCGGAGGGGCATCGGTACAACGCGGCGTGTGCCGCGGCGAAGGCGGGGTGCGGCGGGGGCGATGGCGAGACGCGGCGGGCGCTGCGGGACGGGGCGTTCCTCTGGCTGACGGACTGGGTGGAGGCCCGGAAGACCGAGATGGAGTCGGCCGACCCGGAGGCGGTGCGGGGTGCGCGGCGGGCGCTCATCCACGCACTGCATGACGGCGACTTCGACGGTGTCCGCGAGGGCCTGGCCGGGCTGCCCGAGGGGGAGCGCGGGAGGTGGGTGCGGCTGTGGGCGGAGGTGGAGGGGCTGGCGGCGGCGGGGCGGTAAGGGTGTGTGCGAGCGCGAACCCGCAAGCGGCGGCGCTGCGTGGGGGAGGAGGCGGTGCGGCGGATGGGCCCGATGGGGCAGATGGGGCAGATGGGGCCGATGGGGCCGATGACTGGTGGTGAATGTGGGTGAGAATGGGGGACTGCGCTCACCGTCATCCAAACTACTCATCGAATATCGTGCGCCGCATGGTTTAATGCGCGTTACTGGAGGCTTCCCGGCCTCTCCGGTGAAAGCGAGGAAGGCGATACAGATGAACGCGAGGATCAAGGCCCCCACCAGGAACGGCAACGCCAACGGCGTGGCGCACAACGGCCACCCCGACGGCGCGGCGACGGACGACGTGGCCAGGGTGCACACGAATGGCACGCCGGACGGCCCCGCCGACGGCGCGGCTGCGAACAGCGAGGATAACGAGGGGGACCCGTACATCCGGATGGAGTGCGGGCGGTTCATGCCGGGGAACAGGGGCGGCCCCGGCAACCCCTTCGCACGCCACGTCGCCGCCATGCGCGCCGCCATCTGCGCGGCGGTGCCGCGCGAGAGGCTGATGCGGATCGCGGACAAGGTGGCCGAGATGGCGGAGGGCGGCAACCTGGCGGCGGCGCGTCTGATCTTCCGGTACTGCGGGGGCGTGCCGGGGCCGACGCCGAACCCGGACACGCTGGACGTGCAGGAGATGGAGGGGAGGAGGGCGGCCACGGTGACGGCGGACGACCTGGACCTCATCGAGAGGAAGATGCCCGCCAGCGCCCTGTGCGTCCTGGCGCACGCGGCCACGCCCGAGGTCAGGCAGGCGTGGGCGGAGGACAGGGCGAGGCGGGAGAAGGACGCGGCGCGTGGGGGTGGGGTGACGACGGCGGAGGTGGGGGGCGCGGCGCCGGCGCGGGAAGACACGGCACGCTCACGCCGTGCCGCTCGCCTTGGCGACGCGGCGCAGCCTGCGCCGGGGCAGACTCCGGGGCGTGCGGACGGGCTGCCCGACGGCGCCGATGTCGAGGAGACGCTGCGCGG
>CAZVZK010000205.1:0-15146 GCA_964630925.1 uncultured Alcaligenaceae bacterium | reverse complement strand
CAGGGAGGACATTTCTACCGCTCTAAGACCGGACATTCCTATTGTCGTTCAACAGCTCGGGCACCGGCCCTTCGTGCCGACGGGGGTAAGGGGTGAGGGGCTGGGAAAACCAGGCACCACCCGATTCCGCCGCACTGACCCTGGCTGTTCCCTGGCTGTTTCCTTACCCCTTACCCCTGACCCCCTTACCCGTGGGCGCAGCCCTATGAAACTGGGACTCATCAACTCCGCCTGGGCCCAGGCAGGCCGCGACACCGCCTTCGGCATCCGCCAGACCAGGGCCATCGGCTTCGACTGCATCGACATCTTTGCCGACCCCCTGGACATCGACGCCAGGGAGCGGCGCCTCATCCGTAAGGAGTGCGGCGCCGCCGGCCTGCCCATCATCTCCGTCGCCTGTGTCGCCGTCGGCCTCGTCGACTTCAACCCCTCCGTCCAGCGCTTCCACCTCCAGCGCTGCCGCGCCTACCTTGATTTCTGCCATGAATTGGAGGCCAAGAACCTCCTCCTCGTCCTCGGCGAGTACATCTGGCAGAAGGAGGTCATCCCGCCCGCCGAGCAGTGGCGCGTCGGCGTCGAGAATGTCCGCAGGCTGGGCGAACACGCCGCCGGCCTCGGCCTGGAGATCGCGCTGGAGCTGGAGCCGTTCCACCTGTCCCTCGTCAACGACGTGGACAGCATGGTGCGGTTCATCGACGACGTGGCCCACCCCGCCGTCAAGGCCAACATCGACGTCTCCCACCTCCAGCTCTCCAGGGTCAAGCCGGAGGAGCTACGCAAGCTCAAGGGGAAGGCGATCCACGTCCACATCAGCGACTGCGACGGCAAGGTCCACGGCGACCTGCCGCCGGGCCGCGGCGTCGTGGACTTCCCGCCCTACCTGCGCGAGATCAAGGCCCTCGGCATCGACGGCGCCGTCAGCATCGAGCTGGAATACTCGCCCGAGCCGGACAAGATCGCCGAGTGGGTCCGCGAGGCGTATACCGCCACGGCCCGCCTGATGGCCGACGCGGGGCTGCGGGCGTGAGATCACCGGGCGTGGGCACAACCCCTCCGCCCTCTCCCCGAGAAGGAGGAGGGGGGGCGTCAGTGCATCGCCCGAGGACGCCGAGTCACCTGCCCGCGAGTCACCTGCCCACTTCGGTTGATAGTGGGCAGGTGACTCTGGCGCCGGCTGACGCTGTGAGCCACGGATGGGCAGCGATTGCGCGAGCCACCTGGCCACCTGGCCACATGCCCACTGTGTCACCGCGCCACGGCGGGCGGCCCCGTCCGCGGCAGGCCGTGCCAGATCGGGCGAGCCGGGCTGGGGTGGCCCACCGCCAGATTTCGGGAGCGTCTTTCGATCCCACTCGGTGACTCTAGGCGCCATCCGCGAGGGCGGGCCACTCCGGCCGTTGACATCCTTCCAACGGGCCGTTACCCTACCTTCAGCATTTCACCTCGGGGCGTCGCACGGGACGCCTGCCGCACGTCCATTCTTCTCAAATCAGAGGAGTCGCCGATGGCGTTCTGGGACTGGATCACGGCCCGCGTCAGCGAGTTGTTGGAAGCGAAGCGGGGGGGGCAGCGCCGCCGTGCCCGCCCCAGGGTTGAGGTGTTGGAGGACAGGAGCGTCCCGGCCACCTTCACGGTGACCAAGGACGCGGACGACGGTACGGCCGGAACCTTCCGCTGGGCCATCGAGCAGGCCAACGGCAACGCCAACCCCAACGTCCTCGATGTCATCGACTTCAATATCGGCGTCCAGGGGACCGCGAAGACGATCACGCTCGATGCCGTACGTGGCGAACTGCCCACGATCACGGAGCAGGTGCTGATCGACGGCTTCACGCAGGGGGGCGCGCTGGCCGACCCGAAGCCGTGGATCGAACTGGCCGGCCAGAACCTCGTCAATGGGGCGAACGGCCTGACCGTCGGCGCGGGCAACGTGACGATCTGTGGGCTGGCGATCAACAGGTTCCAGCGGACCGCCGGCGGCCTGAAGGGCTCCGGCATCGAGATCAACAACCCCGCCGGCTCCCCCGGCGGCTGGGTCTACGGCTGCTACATCGGGACCAACGTGACGGGGACGGCGGCGGGCCTCGGCAACGCCCAGGGCATCGTCATCACGGGGTCGGGGAACACGGTCGGCGATTACCTCACCGGCCAGGTGCCCACGGTGATCTCCGGCAACACGAGCAGCGGCGTCGAGATCGCGGCGGCGATCCAGATGCCGGGCCAGCCGCCGCCGCCGGCGGCGATCCTCAATCAGGTCGTCGCCTGCTACATCGGGCTAGACTGGACGGGGATGGCCGCGCTGGCGAACGCCGGGGCGGGCGTCTACCTCGGGGCCGGGGCGGTCAACAACACCATCGGCGGGTTCGACACCCAGACGGCCGAGCTGGGCAACGTGATCTCCGCCAACGGCACGTCCGGTGTCCACATCTCATCGACGCACCAGAACAAGATCATCAACAACGTGATCGGCCTCGCGGTGGACGGCTCGACCGTGCGGGGGAACGTCACCCACGGCGTGCGGATCATCGGCGGCACGAACAACGAGCTCCTCGGGCGCAACATCATCGCCGGCAACCTGCAGAACGGCGTCCTGATCTCCGGGACCAGCGCGACGGGGAACAAGGTCTACGGCGCGTACATCGGCACCAACAGGGACGGCACGGCGGCCCGTGCCAACGGGATGCGGGGCGTCCTCGTGCAGAACGCCCAGAACAACTACATCGGCGGCGTGCTCGTCGGCCAGGGCAACGTCATCTCCGGCAACGGCACCGACGGCGTCGGCCTCATCGGCGCGGACGCGAAGTTCAACAAGGTGTACTCCAACACCATCGGGCTGAACGCGGCCGGCGATACGGCGCTCCCCAACGGCGCCAACGGGGTCGAGATCACCGGGTCGAGCAACGAGATCGGCGCGGCCGGCATCAATGTGAGCAACGTGATCTCCGGGAACACGAACAACGGCATCCTGATCGACGCCGGCTATGCGACCTCCAACGTGATCGTGAACAACTACATCGGCACGAACAAGGCCGGGAATGTGGCGCGCGGCAACGGCGACTCCGGCATCAAGATCGAGGGCGCGCAGAGCAACATCATCGGCGGGCAGAACGCCCAGAGCCGTAACGTGATCTCGGGCAACGGCGGCGACGGCATCTGGATCGCCCTGGCCAACGCGCAGTTGAACCTCGTCCAGGGCAACTACATCGGCCTGGCCAAGAACGGCATCAACACCCTCGGCAATGCGATGAGCGGTGTCCGGATGGATCAGGGCGCCACGAACAACACCGTCGGCGGGGTGGCCGAGGGTGCGAGGAACTTCATCGCCGGGAACACCGGCTTCGGCGTGCAGTTCGTCGGTGGCGCCACGAGCGGGAACACCGTCCAGGGCAACACCATCGGGAAGGACACGGCAGGGGACGACAAGCCCAACGGGGCGGGATGGCAGTCCGACCCCCTCGGCCTGAATAACTGGTTGAACAACGACCACGATTGACCTGAGGCAGCGCTGCTGGGTCAGGCAAGGTCGCGGCGCCGCCTCGCGAGGCGGCGCCCGTTCAACCACGGGGGCCGCATGCGCACCACTCCACGCATCTTCGTTAACCCAGTTCAATGGGTGATCGCCGCTATTGTCTTCTTCGAGGGGTTCGCAGTGGCGCGAGGCGCCGGCCCCTTCGTGCCGGGAGATGACGAGCCAAGGCTGCCCTCGGGTTCAACCGCACGCTTGGGCACCCTGCGGTGGCGAATGTCATCGCCCATCCATTCCGTCTCCTGGCCGCACGGCCGTTGGTGGCTTGTGGCTGCGAACTATGGCTCCGTCCAGGTGTTTGATGGTGGACAAGGAAGGAGCCTGTACGAAGCGCTGCGTGGAGACCACTGTGACCGTGCGGTCGTCTGCGCGAAGACGGATCGGATTACCTTCATCGGTAGTAAGCCCTGGGCACGCCCGATCTGGTTCGTTAATTGGAAGTCAGACGCGGCCGTCGAGTACGAGTCGCGTGCCGATTCGTGGGTTTTGGCCTCTGCACGTGACAGGCCGTTGGTGGCGGCCTACTCGTCCGGCAAAACACCGGCCGGAGCGATTGCCCTGTTGGATAGTGAGCGCGGGACGCTGGTAAGAACCGTTGAAACCGCTGACGGCAGGCCGCGTTCGCTGGCCCTCTCCCCTGACGGCGCCATCCTCGCCACGGCTCAGGAATGGCCGCCGGGGAAGGGGATGATTCGACTGTGGTCAACCAAATCGGGGAAATCGGCCGGGATCCTTGAGGGGCACAAGGGGAATGTCTGGTCAATGACTTTCTCGGCGGACGGAACGAAGCTATTTTCGGCTGACGGGGGGAGCGTACGCACCTGGGACATGACCACCCGTAAGGAGCTCCATGCCATCTTCGCACGTGCCCTTCATCTTACCCTTTCCCCGGATGGGAAACTGCTCGCGTCGAACGGCTCCAGCTCACCCGAGGTCCGCATCTGGTGTACGGCGACCTACAAACTCCTGAAGACACTTCCCGATTGCGGAGGTGGCGTTCGGGAGACCGCCTTCTCGCCCGACTCCCGGATGCTCGTCACCGCCGGCACCCTGCACTCGCTCCGCGTCTGGGATGTGAAGACCGGCAAGGAACTGCAGGCACGCCCCGGCCACCACTCCGCCGTCGTCTCCCTCCAGTTCTCCCCCGACGGCAAACGCCTCGCCTCGCGCGGAGCCGACCAGACCGCCCGCGTCTGGGATGTCCGCACTCGCCAGGGGCTGCACGTCCTCTCCCTCGGCACGACCGACAGCTTCCAACCCTTCAACAGCATCCCCTCCCCGTCCACATCGCTGACCTGGTCCCCCGACGGCTCGCGCCTCGCCGCGCTCGGCGGAGACGCCCCCGGCGGTCTGCCCAGCCGCGTCCTCTACGTCTGGGATGCCGCCGACTTTACGAAGCGGCCCGCCGAGCTGCGCGACCCCGAGCGTCCGCCCCTCTCCGTCGCCTTTTCCTCCGACGGCTCGCGCCTGCTAACCGCCCGCATGGGAATCCTCGGTGGCGTCCGTGTCTGGTCCCTGGATGGCGACCTACTCGACGACCTCAAGGACCCTGATCCCGAGGAGGTCCGCCCCGAAACGTTCCGCTCGCACACCGACGCCGTCGCCCTGTCACCCGACGGTCGATTCCTCGCGGTCGCCGGACGCAAGAAGACGCTCCTATTCGACCTGCCCGCACGCACCCATCTGCGCTCCTTCGCTCACCAGGACCGCAAGAAACGCACCGGCCCCGAGGGCCGGCCCGTCGGCTCCGTCGTCTTCTCGCCCGACGGCCAGCTCCTCGCCGTCGTCCGCTCCGAGAAGGACGAGGAGGGCAACGCCCACGTCTGCCTGCACGACCCGCACACCGGCACCCGCCTCGCCACTTTCTCCGCGAAGAATGATAAGCCCGGCATGAGCGGCGTCCACGCCGCCGCCTTCTCCCCCGACGGCCGGCTGATGGCCGTCGCCACGGGCGGCGCGGTACACGTCTGGGGCGTATATTCCGTCAAGAAGCTGGCCACATTCACCGGGCACCGGGGCGACGCCCTGTGCGTGGCGTTCTCGCCCGACGGACGCACCCTCGCCAGCGGCGGCATGGACACCACCATCCTCCTCTGGGACGTGTCGCGCCTCCGCCCCGCCCTCCCGCCGCCCGCCCCCGCCGCGCCCCTCGCCGCGCGGGCCTTCGGCGCCGACCCCGCCGCCGCCTTCGCCGCCCTCGCCCCCCTCGCCGCCCACGGCGACGCCGCCCTCCAGCACCTGCCGAAACTCACCCCCGTACCGCGCCTCGACGCCGCCGCCGTCCGCAACCTCATCGGCAAACTCGAATCCGACGACGAGAAGACCCGCGACGACGCGGCGACCGCGCTGGCGAAGCTGGGCCGGCCCGCCGAGGGGCTGTTCCGCGCGGCGCTGGCCGGCAGGCTGTCCACCGAGGCACGCCGCCGCCTCAATCGCCTGGTCGAACGCATCACCAACAAGCCCGACCCCGACGCCGTCCCGCAGACGCGGGCCGTGGCCGTGCTGGAGCTGGCGGCCACGCCGGAGGCGTGGGCGCTGTTGATGCGTCTGGCCGCCGGCGAGCCCGGCGCCGAGCTGACTCGTCGCGCCCTCGCCGCCGTGAAACGCCTCAACGTGCGCTCGGGCCGCTGACCCTCAGCCAACGCATCCTCGTTGCCGCCCACGCGTCCCCCCGCGACAATGCCGGGGGAGGGCCACCGATGCCTCGTCTCTTGATCGTCCTGTTGCTACCACTCGCCGCCCACGCCCATGATGGCCCCGTCTTCGTCGCACGCAACCTGGCCGGCAAGGAGGTGCGCGGGCCCCTCGCCTCCCTCTCCGCCGACGAACTGGTCCTGGGGGCCGGCGTGCGGAAGAAGGTGCCCGCCGCCGAATTGCTCTGGCTGCGCGTCGAGGGCGCGAAGATGCCGCCGCTGCCGGCGGAGGAGCATCTCGTCCTGGCGTCGGGCGGCCGCATCCCCGCCGAGGGCCTGAAGCTCGACGGCGAGAAACTCTCGTTCAAGCACGACGGCCTGGGCGGGGTCGTGACGGTGCCGCTGGCGTCGGTGCGGCTCATCTGGCGCACCGCCCCCGACCGCGCCGCCTCCGGCGAGGCCGTCCTCCGCCGCATCCTCGCCGGCAAGCGTTCCACCGACGTGATCCTCCTCCGCAACGGCGACTCGCTGGAGGGCAACCTGTCCCGCCTCGGTGCCAGCGCCGAGGTCGAGAAGGCCGGCAAGAGGCGCTCGGTGCCGTGGACGCAGGTTTCCGCCGTCGCCTTCAACACCGAGCTGGCCGAGAGGCCGAAGCCGTTGCCCGGCGCCGCCCGTGTCGTCCTGTCCGGCGGCGAGCGCCTGACGGTCACGGGGGCGGCCGTGGCCGACGGCTTCTTCACCGCCCGGACGCCGTTCGGCGCGAAGCTGTCGGTGTCGGCGGAGCGCCTGGTGTCCCTCGAGCCGCGTACGGACCGTGCCGTGATCCTCTCGACGCTCAAGCCGTCGAAGTACGAGTATTTCCCGTATCTGGACGAGTCGTCGCTCTGGTCGGCAGACGCCACCGAGGCCGGCGGCGACCTGCGCGTGGGCGGCTCGTCGTGGGCCGAGGGCGTGGGGCTGCGGGCCCACTCGCGCATCGAGTACGCCGTGGCGGGCCACGACAGGTTCGAGGCGCTGATCGGCCTGGATGACGTGGAGGGCCGGCGCGGCAAGGCGCGGGTGCGTCTGCTGCTGGACGGCAAGCCGGCTGAGGAGCACGAGCTGGCGTGGGGGCGGGCGCCGGCGCGGGTGGCGCTGCCCCTGGGCGGGGCGAAGACGCTGACGGTGGAGGTGCTGGCTGGCGGCGCCGGCCCGGTCCGAACGGCCGTGAACGTGGTGGACGCGCGGCTGATCCGCGTCACTTCACGCTGAGGGGCAGCGCCAGCGCGGCCGCGAGCTTCGGGACCTCGCGTTCGGCCTTCGAGTCGGCCACCCAGCGCTGGGTGAGCCTCTGCATCGCCTGCCCCTGGATGCGGGGCGGGGCCGCCTTCCACGTCTCGATCAGCGCGTCCCACCCCACGCGCCCGGCCTTGTACCCGTCGTACTCCGCGACGAGGGCGGCCACGGCGGCCGAGGTGTCGCGCTCGACCAGGCCGATGACGAAGCACGCCAGCAGCACGCCTGCCGCGTGCAGGCCGGCCAGCAGTAGCCAGCCGCGCTCGCCGGGGCGCGGCTCGGTGGCCCTCTGGTGCAGCTCGCGCATCACCGAGGCGGCCCCCTCCGGGTCGATCTCGGTGGTCTGGCCGTGCAGGGCGCGGCGCTGCGTCTCGTCGAGCTGGGCGAGGTCGGGCGGCAGCGGCGGCAGCTCGCCGAGGTTCTGCCTCCAGGTGGAGTAATGTGGGCCCGTGCCGAGCAGGAGGAGCGGCGCGAACGCCACGGGCATCCACGACCCCATCGCCCAGCCCAGCGCCAGGAACACCAGGGCCGGCAGCAGGAGGACCGACGCGCCTTGCAGCGGCCGGGCGTGCAGGCGGAAGACCTCGAGGAGCCGGCCCGCGTCCAGGCCCCCGAGCGGCAAGAGGTTGACGCCGTTGAACAGAAGGAGCGCCCCCACGAGCAGGGCCTGCGGCGTCCCCAGCGGCGGGTGCAGCGCCCCCTGGATCACCGCCGCCAGGAGGAGGCCGGGCAGCGGGCCGGCGAGCATGGCGAGGGCGCGATGGAGGACCGGCACCGGGGCGGCCGCCGGCCGCAGCCCCGCCTCGAAGAACGGGAGGAAGAACAGCCCCTCCTCGCGGAAGCCGAGCAGACGCATGGCGATCCAGTGGCCCAGCTCGTGGAGCAGCATGGCGGCGATGATCGCCAACGCGCCTTCGGGCGAGAGCGTGGCCAGGACGGCGGCGGTGCCGGCGACGAACGCCCAGATGAGGGTCTTCCACCACAGGGGCGCGGGCGGGTCGGGCCGCGCCAGGGCCGCGCTGGCGGCCTGGAAGTGCGCCTCGGTGTCGTGCTCGGGTGTCTCGTCGGGCTGGCGGGTGTCCATGACGTGATTGTCTCGCCTCCCGTCGGCAGGAGCAAGCCCCGGCCCTTGCCGGGGGCCTCCCGAAGACGCATCACAACACGATGACCACTTGCCTCATCACCGGCGCCACCGGCTTCCTCGGCGGCCACCTCGCCGAGGCGTGCCGCCAGCGCGGCTGGCGCGTCCGCGCCCTCGCCCGGGCCTCCAGCGACACCGCGCTTCTGGAGAAGATCGGCGCCGAGGTCGTCCGCGGCGACCTGTCCGAGCCGGCCACCCTGCCCCCATCGATGGAGGGCGTCGAGGTCGTCTTCCACGCCGCCGCCAAGGTCGGCGACTGGGGCCCCGTCGAGGGCTACCGCACCGCCAACGTCGGCGGCACGCGCCACCTCCTGGAGGCCTGCAAGGGCCGCGGCCTGCAACGCTTCATCCACTTCTCCAGCCTGGGGGTATACGCGGCCCGGCACCATCACGGCACGACGGAGGACGAGCCGCTGCCGGAGCGGCACATCGACGGCTACACGCAGTCCAAGGTCGAAGCGGAGCGATTGGCGCTGACCTTCGGCCAGGACGTGCCGGTGACGGTCCTGCGCCCCGGCTTCATCTACGGCCCGCGTGACCGCACCGTCCTGCCAAAGCTCGTCGAGAACCTGAAGAAGGGCATCGTCCGCTACCTCGGCGACGGCACGCAGGCCCTGAACACCATCTACGTCGGCAACCTGGTGCAGGCGGCGTTCCTGCCGCTGGAGCACCCCGAGAGCGTGGGGCGCGTCTACAACCTGACCGACGGCGAGCCCGTGTCGAAGCGGCGGTTCATCGAGGGCGTGGCCGACGGGCTGAAGGTGCCGCGTCCGGCGGGGTCGGTGCCGCTGTGGGTGGCGCGTCTGGCCGCGTGGGCGATGGAGTCGGTGTCGCGGGCCATCGGCACGACGGAGCCGCCGCGTCTGACGCAGGCACGGCTGAAGTTCCTGGGGCTGAACCTGGACTTCAGCATCGAGCGGGCCCGCAAGGAGCTGGGCTACGCCCCGGCGACGACCTTCGAGGAGGGCCTGGCTCGGACCCTGGCGTGGTGCCGCGAGAACGGCATCGGGGGGTGAGCCCGCGGCGTTACGGGCGGGGGGCGGACGGGATCCACCGGCGAAACAGGAGGGGATCGTGGATGAAGCGGGGCTCATCCAGGCCATGCTCGCTGACCCGGAGGACGAGGCCACCCGCCTCGTCCTCGCCGACTGGCTGGAGGAGCGCGGCGACCCGAGGGGCGAGTACCTGCGCTGCCAGCTCGCGCGGGCGGCCCTCAAGCCGACGGATAAGAAGCACTCCGCGATGCACCGTCGCGAGAAGGAGCTGCGGAAGCAGTACCCCGAGGTGATCCTGCCCTGGGATCGGCGTCTGATGCTGTGCCGGACGTGGGCACGCATCCACGCCTGGCTCCGGGAGCACTGCCCGATCGTGCTGGCCAGCCTCGGACCGCCGGCGACGGACGAGAAGCTCCGCGCCGCCGAGGAGGCGATGCGCGTGGAGCTGCCCGAGGAGGTGAAGGACTGTTACCGCATCCACGACGGCCAGCGGATCATCCCCACGCCGGTCAGCTACTGGCCCGACCTCAAGTGCGTCCCCGCGTTCCTGTACGGGGACGAGTGGGAGGACCTGGAACACATGGCCGAAACGTGGCACTCGATGAAGGGCCTGCTCGACGGGGGGACGTTCAAAGCCGTCAAGGGGCGGCCGAGTGGGCCCGTCCGCTCGGACTGGTGGCACCCCGGCTGGCTCCCTTTGACCAGCGACGGCTCCGGGTACATGCGCTGCCTCGACCTGGCGCCCACGAGCCGGGGGCACGTCGGGCAGGTGATCTTCTGGTGCCACGACGACCCGTCGCGCGGCGTCCTCGCCAACGGCCTGACGGACTGGCTCGTCGAATTCGCCCTGTGCTTGAAGCGTGGCGAGTACACGGCCGGGCCGGACGAGATGCACGGGCGGGGGCTGATGCGCGTCCGCGACCTGTGAGCCGCCGTCACGCCGCCTCACGCGGCAGGAAGGCGTGCCCCGCCGCCCCGAACTTCTGCGTCGCCTCCAGCAGGTCCTCGTGCCGGCCCAGGTCGAGCCAGGTCGCGTCGTTCGACCACGCCTTCACCTTCTCGCCCGCCTTCACCAGCCGCAGCACCAGGTTGGGGAAATCCAGATACTCCCCCGGCCTGATGTGTGACAGGACCGAGGCGTCATAGACGTAGATGCCCATGCTCACCGGGTAGTGCAGCGTCGGCTTCTCGACGTAGCCCGTCAACGACCCCTCTCCGTCCACCTCCAGGATGCCCAGGTCGATCTTCACCTTCTTCTGGTGGGCCGCGATGGTCAGCACGGCCCCCGACGACTCGTGCGCCTGGACCAGAGCCCGGTAATCGAGGTCGGTCAGGATGTCGCCGTTCATCACGAGGAACGTCCCCGTCAGCCCCGGCACGCTGGCCAGGCTGCCGGCGGTCCCCGTCGGCTCCTCCTCCTCGACGAAGTCGATCTTCAGCAGCCGGTGCAGCGAGCGGTGCTGCGCCAGGAACGTCCGGAAGTACACGCTCATGTACCCCAGCGACAGCGTGACGTGCCCGAACCCCGCCGCCGCCAGCTGGCGGAAGATGATCTCGAGGATGGGCTTGTCGCCCACCGGCAGGAGCGGCTTGGGGATGACCGTCGTGTACGGCGCCAGCCGCGTGCCGCGCCCGCCCGCCAGGATGACCGCCCTCATCGCCCCGCCCTCCTTGACGCCCTGCCTCACCGCCCCGCGACGAGGCCCGGACGCACGACCTCCACGCTCAGGCTCTCCACACGGAACCATAGCCCGCCGGCCTCCGGGGCCATACCCTCCCCGTGGAGGGCGACCTCCATCTCGTGCCGGCCGGGCGACAAGCGCCGCTCCACGCACACCACCTCGCCCGGCAAGGCCGTCCGGGCCGGCAGCAGCCACCCCGAGAGGCGGAACGGCCCGCCGCCGAAGAGGCGCAGGCGGACACGCACGTCCAGCGGCCCGTCGTGGGCATTCACGAACGTGAGCGTGCCCTCCCTGGCCCGGCACCACCTCCACGAACGCCAGTCAGGGTCGCCGTCCCACCGCCGCTCCTCACCGCGGAACCCCGGCCCCCAGTCCACGTACACGGGGCATGACGCCGCCAGCCGCCGCCAGGACATCTCCCCCACGTCGAGGCCCTGACGGAACCGCCGGCCCCATCCGCGTAGGTCGTACAGCGACCGCCCGTCCCCCGCATCGATCCGCGGGGCCCCCAGCCGGCCCAGCTCCGAGGCGATGGCATCCATGCGTGCGCCCTCCCGGCGCCGGTCCAGCACCACCGCCCCCACGCCCAGCACCGCGAGCCGCTCCAGTACTTCGACCGGGGCCAGCCCTTCTAGCGCCCCGTTGCGGCGGGCGGCCGGCCGGTTCATCACCGCCGGGGTGGTCCACCGGAAGCCCTCGGTGGACAGGAACAGGTGCAGCCCGGCGTAGCCGTCCCAGGGCAGGTCGCCCGACGGCATCTGGTGGATGAGCGTCCCCGCCGGCAGGGCCGCCTGGATGGCCGCCCCGAAGCGGGCGTCGGCCTCGAACTGGGTGTTCGTGCGCTCGGGGTGGTGGTGGGGTGTGCGCGGCGGCAGCACGTCCAGCAGCGCCAGCACCCCGACGGCGGACCACAGAGCAGGCCGCGGGGGGCCGCCCGCCGCCAGGAGGCCCCAGCCCAGGAGGCCCAACAGGGCAAGCACAGGAGTCAGCCGGTCCAGCCCGTAGAGCTGCGGCGACACGACCCAGGCGAACACGGCGCCGAGCCCCGAGGTCGTCCCCGCCAACAGCAGCACGAGCGTCACCGCGCCCAGGCCCGGCAGCGGGGCCTGAATCCGCCCGTGGCCGAAGAGCGCCGCCGCCGCCAGCAGCAACAGCCCGGCGCCCGCCAGCAGGCCCACCGGCTCCTGCTCGCGCTTCTCCAGCCACGTCTCCCCCGCGTACCGCTCGGACAGGGCGGCCAACGCCGGCACGCGGTGGCCGCGCACCGGCAGCAGCATCGGGGCGAGCCGCAGGCCGTACTCCTCCGCCAGCCGGGGTGACTTCGCGCTGGCCGGGCGGTTGCCCCCCTCGCGCGCCCAGTACGCCAGGCAAGGGGCGAGGTTGAGGGTGCAGGCCACGCCGATCACGCCCCACAGGATGACCGCCTGGGAGATGGGCGCCCAGGCCGCCCTCTGCGACGCCGCGTGTGCCGCCCCAGCGAGCCACGCCAGGGCGAAGAACGCCGTGTAATAGTGGTTCACGAAGGACGCCACGGCGGCGATCAGGCACGCCGCCCAGAGCCTCCTGGACCTCGTCAGGGGGACGCCCTCGGCGTCACACAGGCCCGACGGCGAGAGCAGCCAGACCAGCACGAGCGTCTGGAGGGGCATGAGGTAATAGCCCGACAGCATGATGTGCTGCTGCGAGTGGTAGAAGTGATACGGCTGGAAGCTGAACATCAGCGCCAGGGCCAACGCCGCCACGGCCGGGATCTTGAGGTGGCGGAACACGGCCAGTGCCGTCGCCGTCGCGAGGACGTAGGTCAGGACGTAATACACGTTGAGGACGCCGGCCCAGTGCGGCACGGCGTAGCCGATCAGTTTCATGATCAACCACTGCAGCGACTCGAAATGCGGGAGGTCGTGGAAGTCGATCCCCTCGGGGGCGCCCAGGCCGGGGTGCCTGGTCACCCACCCCGTCTCCAACATCACCTTCGTCATGGCGCAGTAGTACGGGCCGTCGCCGGCGGCCCACAGGGCCGCCGGGTAGCGCCAATCGCGCCCGACCAGCTCGGCGGCGTGCCACAGGATGACCAGCGTGAGGGCCACGGCCACGAGATGGAGCAGGGCTTCGCGCCAGATTCGATGCTGCATCCCGGCCCCCATCACACCCGGTACGCGCCCACCGACTCGACGCCGCCGTGCGCCCGGAACCATTCCACCGCCCGCGTCAGCCCCTCGTCGAGGCCCACCCGCGCCGTCCAGCCGGCCCGCTCCTTCGCCTTCGCCGCCGAGCCGAGCAGCGTGAAGACCTCGCTCGCCTCGGGACGCTTGCGTTCTTCTGCCTCGATGACCGGCACGTTGCGGCCCACGATCCGCACGACACGCTCGATCAATTCGCCCACGGTCACGCCGACGCCGGTGGCCAGGTTCGTCACCTGTCCGACGCACGCCGGGCTGTCGGCCAGGGCCAGGAAGCCGGCGCAGGTGTCGCCGACATACACCATGTCGCGCACGGGCGAGCGGCTGCCGACGCGGATCACGTCGGCGTGGAGGGCCTGCGTGATGACCGTCGGGATGATGGCGCGGGCGCTCTGGCGCGGGCCGTAGGTGTTGAAGGGCCGCACCACGCACACCGGCAGGCCGAACGCCTTGTGGTAGCTCAGGGCGATGGCGTCGGCCCCGATCTTGGTGGCCGAGTACGGCGACTGCGCCTGGAGGGGGTGCTCCTCGTCGATGGGCGTGTAGCGGGCCGTGCCGTATACCTCGCTCGTGGACGTGACGACGACGCGCTCGCAGCCCTCGGCCCTGGCCGCCTCCAGCACGTTGAGCGTGCCCTCAATGTTGACGGCGACGTAAGAGTTGGGCGCGATGTACGAATACGGGATGCCGATGAGGGCCGCGAGGTGGAAGATGCGTGGGCAGCCCTTCGCCGCCTCGCGGACGGCGCGCGGGTCGGTGATGTCGCCCGCGAACACCTCCAGATCGCCGGTGACGCCTTCGAGCCAGCCACGCTTGCCGTGCGAGGCGTAGCGGACGAACGCGCGGACGGGGTGCCCCGCCGCGAGCAGTGTTTCGACGAGGTGGCTGCCGATGAAACCGCCCGCCCCGGTGACAAGAACCCGTCCGCCGGCCATGTCATCTCCTTCGGTTCGCCGGCGGAGGATAGCCGGTGGCGGGGACGGGGGTCAAGGCCGCCCGTCGCATCCCGAAAAATCCTCTTGCCCGGAATGGCTCGTTCGGGTACAAGTGTTTTTCTCATGCCTCCGGGCATGCAGAAGGATTCTCAGCGGACGCATCGTCCGCCGGTAGGACGCCGGAGCCTGGAGCGGATCACGCATACGGATCGGTGAGATCTCCATCTTCACCACAGACCCGTTCCTGCGTGGGTTTCGCAATCCCCCCTCCTTGCCACGCTTGGAGGACGGATCGGTTATTGCCCCCGCGGAGGCGCGGGGCGTGTCGATCCGGCTCTTGACATTCGCCGCACAAAGGATTCCTTCTCATGCAGCTCTTCACGACCCGTCCGACGGATAAGGTCCACCTCCCCGACATCGAGGCCACCATCGAGGTGGTCGCCATCCAGGGCGGCACAGTGCGTCTGGGCATCGCGGCCCCGGACGAGGTGCGCGTGGTGCGCGAGGCGGTCAGCGAGCGCAAGGCCGCCTGGACGCCCGAGGTCGGCGAGGAGCCGGCCTCCATCGCCGACATCCAGCGTCTGATGGACAAGCGCCTCGAGATCGCCCGCGAGGGCCTGAACGAGGCCCGCCAGTACCTGCGGGCCGGCGACGAGGAGTCCGCGGGCATGATCATCGAGAAGATCGATGAGGACCTGCACCTGCTGCGCCGCCGCCTCCGCCGCGAGTTCGAGAAGGCCGAGGCCCTGTGCGTCTGACCAATAGCTGACAGCCAGCAA
>CAZVZK010000204.1:0-15574 GCA_964630925.1 uncultured Alcaligenaceae bacterium | reverse complement strand
CTGCTCGTCGTTGTTCTTCGCAACTCTCTCTTCCGCCACCGTGTTTTCAAGGAGCTTGCCGGCCTTGGTCCGCCGGCCCCATCTCGCACGATCCGGGGGACTGCTCCCCCTGATCGCCGTGCTGGATGGGGCTCGCTACACGCCGTGCTCTCTCGAGTCGGTGGTGCGGCGAGCCTCACCCAGGACGCTCCCCCTAAGTCCTTGGGGGCATTCCTGTTACGAACGTCATCCTAGAGGCTTCTTGCCGGGCTGTCAACCTCCCTGTCGCTTTTTTTCTGCCTCCGCCGCAGAGGTGGAGATGACGGGGATCGAACCCGTAACCTCCGGCTTGCAAAGCCGGCGCTCTCCCAGTTGAGCTACATCCCCATTCCCGGCCTGCGGGCTCCATCCCGGTGTCCGGAATGGGCGTACTTGGATTCGAACCAAGGACCTCAGCTTTATCAGAGCTGCGCTCTAGCCAACTGAGCTATACGCCCGACATCACCCTCCCTGAAAACGCGAAAGCCAAACCGGTCGGTTTGGCTCGAAACAGCACCGTTCGCGGCTGATCGAGCGTTACCCCAGGATGTGAAAGCGTGCGGTGATCATGGAGGACCCTTCGCCCACGAGTGACAGTGGGAATGATAGGATCGGCTCACGCGGCTGTCAACGGGTTTTCCGTGGAATCGGTACGCCGCTCACTTACCGGCCCCGAGCGGATTGCCGCCCTTGTCGTCGGGCTTCACCGGCGGCTTCGCCTTGTTCTTGGCCTTCGCGGCGGCCTCGTCCTTCTCCTTCTTCTCCTGCTCCTCGACGGACAGCATGCCCTTGGGGAGCTGGCTGCCGACCTGGACGCCGTACATGTACGACACGGTGGCCAGGGTGATGAACAGCAGGGCGGCGAGCGCCCAGGGCAGCAGGCCGCCGTCCTCGCCGAACCAACGCTGCCACAGGCTCTCCTTGCGCAGGTCGGCGAGCCAGCGGCGGCCCGGCGCCGTGCTGTCGAACTGGCGGACCGCCGTCACCACCTTGCCGACCTGACGGCGGGCGGTGGCGTTGTCGGGGTCCACCTCCAACACCGCCAGGTAGGCCCACACCGCCTCGCCCAGCTCGCCCTCGCGGGTGAGCTTCTCGGCCTGGCCCAGCCCGTGCCGCAGGTGCGTGACGTACTCGGCGAGCAGGGCCAGGTCGGCCTGGCACTTGCGGCACTTGCGCGCGTCCTCCTCGCTGATCGCGGCGCACATGGGGCATTTGATCATGGCTGAGACCAGGGGGTTAGGGTTCTGTGGTCTTGGGGCAGTATGAGAACAGCCAGAAAAGACAGGGCGGAAGGCAAGGGGCCAAGGCCGTTCCGGGTTTTCACTGACCCCCTTACCACTTACCCCTGTCGGGACGCGGCGTCACAGCAAGTAGGCGTAGTTCAGCAGGCGGTCGTCGAGGGCGCGCGTCGCCTCCTCCATCTTCTTCTTGTCGCCCGAGCCCATCGCCTGCCGCACGCCGCGGCACAGCTCCTCCAGCTCGCGGCGGTCCTCGGCGTTCTCGATCTTCGGGATCACGTTCTGCTCGGCACGCCGCAGCACCTCGGCGGCGTCCTTGAACTCCGCCGTGTTCTCCAGCTCCATCGTCTTGTTGACCAGCTCCTTGTTGATCTCCTTCATCTTGATGAGCTGGGCCGCCGACAGCTCGTTCTCGCCCGTCTGCTGGATGGCGAACCGCTTCTTCTGCCCGGCGTACGGGTCGTGGATCATCACCGTCAGGATGCCGTCGTCGCCGTACTCGAACGTCACCTCCAGCTCGCCGTCCCGCTGCACGCGCGGCGGCTTGAATTCCCACGGGATCTCGGCCAGCTTCACGTTCTCGGGGCTGTCCGGGTTGTCGTAGATGTCGCCCTCGTAGACGCTGATCATCACGCGGTCGGCCGGGTCGGCCACCGGGAAATACTTCTTGGTGTACGAGCAGGGGATGTCGGCCCCGCGCTTGACGATGGGGTCGAGGAAGACGCGGTTCGTGCGGGCGTCCACCGGGTTGGCGCACAGGGAGTGCTCCAGCTTCACCGAGTAGGCGTACTGGTCGAGGCCTGCGGCACCCTGGAGGATGGCGGAGACGATGGCCGCCCCCTGCGCCACGCACGTCATCGGGTCCACTCGGTCGAACGACTCCGGCTCCTTGCCCGCCAGCTTCTCGGAGACGTAACGCTTGATGAGCGGGATCTTCGACGTGCCGCCGACGAGCAGCACCTTGTCGATGTCCTTGGGCCGCATCCCGCGCAGCTTCAGGGCCTCGTCGATGGCCGTGCCCGACTTGACCACCAGCGGCATGATGGCACGCTCGAACTCGCCCCGCGTGATGTCCTCCTCGAGGCTGAGGTGCCGTTCGGGGACAAGCTCGGCCTTGCGTGCGACGGCGGTGTCGCTCTCGGACAGGTCGATCTTGGCGCGCTCGGCGGCGAGCATGAACTGCTGCTTGTACGGCGAGTTGAGGATGTCGAAGCCGGTCTTCTGCTGGAAGCGTTCGGCGAGGATCTTGCCGAGGGCGGCGTCCACGTCGTCGCCGCCCAGCTTGCCGATGCCCTTGGAGGCGATCTCCTCGAACATGCCGTGGTGGATGCGCAGGATGGTCACGTCGAGGGTGCCGCCGCCGAAGTCGTAGACCAGCACCGTCTGGTCGTCCTGGGCGTTCAGGCCGTAGCAGATGGCCGCGGCGGTCGGCTCGTTGATGAGGGTCAGCACCTGCATGCCGGCGGCCCCGGCGCACAGCTTGGTGGCGTGGCGGGCCAGCCCCTTGCTGTTGGCGGGGATGGTGACGACGCTCTTGAGGAAGGTGTCACCGAGGCCCTGCTCGGCGTCCTTCTTCAGCAGGCTGAAGAGCATGACGGCGATCTGCTCGGTGCGGAGGTTCTGACCGACGAAGGGGACGCGCTCGGGAGTGCCGAGGATGCGTTTGATGGAGCGGATGGAGCGCTGCTCGTCGAAGTTCTCCTTGGCCTCCTGCCCGAAGGCGAGGGTGCCGTCACGCCGCATGGTGACGATGGAGGGGGTGCACTTCTGGCCCTCGTGGTTGGGCACCACCTCGGCCTGGCCGAACTGGAAGTTGGCGACGACGGAGTTCGTCGTCCCGAAGTCGATCCCGATGTATGGCATGGCTCGTTCCTCGCGTTTTCGGTTTTCAGTTTTCGGTTTTCGGCAAAGCGCCGATGGGCAACGACCGCTCACCGGCCGAGGGCGTCGGCTCCAAAGAGCGGGACAGGGCGAACAGCATGCGGGAGATGCCGCGGGTCTCGTGGACGACTTCCATCATGATCTCTTTGTCAAGTAAGCCGGCCTTGGCGGCGATGTAGGCCTGCGTGCGGAGCTCAGCGGACGATCCTCTGGCTATGCGCAGGAAGCGGGCGAAGTCTTTGCCGCCTCGCTCATGCCCCTCGGCGATGTTGGAAGCGATGGAGAGGGCGGCCCGCTGCATCTGACTCCGGAAGTTGAACTCCCGCCACTCTTTCAACGCCTCCATCACGCGGACGGCGAGGGCGCACGCCCGTTTCCAGACATCCAGCTCTTCGAAGGATTGGAACATCCCTTCGCCTCTTCGCTGAAAACCGAAAACTGAAAACCGAAAACGAATGACGGAGTCATTCCGAGACGATCACTTTCGGCCGACGGAGAACGAACTCCGGCTGCTGGCTGGCGTAGCCGGGTGCGCGCTGCTCGGCGACCATCAGCGGGCCGAGGCCCTCCACCTGCTTGCTCCCCACGCGCTCGTGGATCGCCGGGACGTACTTCGAGCCGATCACCGCGTCGTAGGTGTGGATGCCATTCCGCTTCAAGGCGGCGTCCACCTTGCGCGACTCGACCTCCACCGCCTCGATCCACTTCGCCAGCGCGTCGGCGTCGTCGAGCGGAGGCCGCGCGGAGGTGATCTCGCGTAGGTCCTCGCCGATCTCGAGGAGGAGGGTGAGGAGCGCGAGGCTAGTGCGCTTCTCGCCCTGGATCTCGCCACGGAGCTGCTGGTAGGCGCGCTGGGTGTCCGCGGCGAAGCTGTTGAAGCTCGTCTTCAGGTCGTCGCGCATCGCGTTGAGGCGGCGGTCGAACTCCTGATGCTGGCGGTTGTTGCGCTCGCGCAGCGAGATGACCTCCTCGCACAGCTTGTAGAGCGTGGAGGCGCCGAGGGTGTTCTGGCCCGTGTCGTGGGCGGAATGCGGCAGGGGGGCTTCGTCGTTCATCTCGTCGGGGCTCCTCAAAGCGCCACGCTCCAGGGGTCGAGCGGGCGGCCCGCCAGCTCGTCCAACATCGCCAGCCCGGCCAGCATCTCCTCGGGCAGCGCCGGGAGCGTGATCCCGTCGCGGACCTGGGCGGAGTCGGGCACGTCGGCCGCCGGGCTATACTCCGCCAGCGGCTTCTCGAAGTCAAGGGGCTGCCACAGCCGGCTGACCTGCCCGCCGTCGGCGCCGTACCGCCTCGCCAGGGCCGCGATCACCGCGTCGCCGGTGTCGGCGTTCAGGCTGGCGGCGTCCGCCTTGAGACGCTGGCTGGGGTCGTTGAGCTGGTCGCGTGCCCAGTTGATGTCCTCCAGGGCGACCTTGACCAGGTTGCGCCGCGCCCACTTGACGCGCTCGGCCCAGTGCTCGTCCACCTCCTTCTTCTCGGCCACCTTGTCCAGGCCGAGGATCAGGAACGGGCCCATCTGGTCGCGCGGCAGCGACGCCAGCTCCAGCACGACAGGTTCGTTTCTCGCCATTCTGGCCTCCCGCGCCCCGCCGCGCGTCGCGGCTAAATATCAGGCCCCCATTGACTTGCACGCATCGATCTTCTTGTCGATGTGGTCGGACAGGTCTCGGATGATCCGCTTGTGGTCGTCCGTCGTGACGAGCGGCTGGCACTTGCCGAGGATGCGGCGGAGCTTCTGGAACTCCTTCATCAGGTCGCGCATCACCTCGCGGACCGCCGCCCAGTTGATTTGGTAGTTGGGCAGGTTGCGCACCTGGTCGATCACCTTGCCAAGCTGCTCGGTCAGCTGGTCGCACAGGTTGCCGATCAGCGGGACCACGTTGCCGACCATGCTCACCGCCCGCTCCTCGACGCGGCCGTCGCCGGGGAATCTGCGGCGGATCTTGTCGATGTCGGTCAGCAGGCGCTCGATGTCGTTGAGGCCCTTCACCTCGATCAGGTCCAGCTCGTAAAGCTCGTACTGCGGCTCGTTCGGCTTGAGCTGACGCAGGCGTTCGAGGGTGCGGCGGGCGTCCTGCGTGCGTTTGGCGTTGCCGTAGAGGTGGAACAGCCGCTCCATCGCGTCGGTGTCGTTGGGGCGGAGCTGCCCCGCCCGCTGCATGTAGCCCAGCGCCTGGTTCCACTTCTCCTTCTCGCCGTACTTGCCCGACAGCCTCACCAGCGACTCGAACAGCAGCGAGTCGCGGTAATACGGCATGTCCGGCGGGGAGGGCACCTTGCCGGTGAACAGGTCGAAGAAGCGGTTCCAGTGCGGATCGGCCTGGGCCAGGTCGCCCTGCAATTCGTGCGTCACCGCCATGTTCTGATGCAGGCGGGCGTCGTTCGGCGCCAGCTTCAGGGCGGCGTTGTAGTGCGTGATCGCCGTGTCGAAGTCCTGGGTCAGCGCCGAGCAGCAGCCGAGGAGGGTGAGCAGGGCCACCTGGCTCTGCCGGCTGAAGGAGCGGTCGCGGACGAACTGGCGGAGTAGGATCTCGGCCTCGGTCCACTGGCAGCGGTCCACCAGGGTCTTGCCCTTGACGAGGACGGCCTCGATGTACGCCTCCCGCACGACGGCGCTGCGTGGGCGGGCCTCGGACAGCGTCTTCAGCAGCGTGTGGACGGTGTCGAGCTGGCCCAGGCTGCGGATCACCTTGAGCAGGCGCTGCTCGTCGTTGGGCGTCAGCTCGGACAGGACGAGGTCGGGCCGCTGGGAGGAGTCCTTCTTCTGGCAGACGCGGAGCAGCGCGTACAGGACGTGCAGGAAGCGCGTCTCGTCGGGGTCGCCTCGCTGCTCGACCAGCTCGATGGCCCGCGGCATCATCTCGACGCAGGCGTCCGTCTTGCCCTGCGTCAGACGCACGAGGAGGAGGTTGTAGCACACCTCGTAACACGAATTGTCCATCGACCAGGCGCGGGTCAATTCCTCGTCGGCGAGGTTGAGGTTGTCCTCGCCGAGGGAGATGAGGGCCATCTGTAGGAAGACGTTGGCGTCGGGCTTCTGGATCTTGCGCAGGGCGGCGCGGGCATCGCCCGTCTTGCCCTGGCGCTTGTAGGAGAGCGCCAGGAGGTACAGGACGTTGGGGTCGTTGGTGCCCTGGGCCGCACGCTCCAGCAGGCCGGCGGCCTGCTCGAAGCGGGCGTTGGACGCCCTGGCGGGCAGGGAGACGGGGATCGCCATCGGGATGTCGTCATCGTCCTTCGGCATGGCTCACCCCTTGGAGTCGTAGAGGAGGCGCTGGCCCGCCTTGACCAGCGCCAGCGTGACCAGCCCGCCGAGGCGCTTGTCGCGCAGGCCGAGCCGGCCCGCCTCGCGGAAGCGGTCGGCGGCCTGCTCGAATTTCTGGCCCTGCATGGCCGACAGCCCGGCGAGGAGGACGGTGTGCCGCAGGGGCTCGTCCAGGCCCCAGCGAGCCCGCGCCGCGGGGTCGATGTGCGACCAGTGCTGGATGGCCTCGTCGTACGCGCCCTTCTGGTAGCAGAGCTGGCCGAGCAGCGCCCGCGCGTACATGACGGACGGGGCCGACGTATCCGACGCCACCGGCTTGAGCAGGGCGATGGCGCCGTCGATGTCGCCGAGGTTCACCTTGGCCCACGCCTGGACGAAGCGGGCCTCCTGCTTCAGGAGGGGCGCGGTGGGGGGGGCCGGAGGCCCGCCCGCGGCGCCCCCCGAGCCTGCCCGCTCGGCGACCTCGACGGCCCTGGCGAACTGGCCGGCGGCCAGCTGGCACACGGCGCCCATGTAGTGGAAACGCGGGTCGGCCACATCCGGGCGGTCCATCTGCGGGGCCAGCTCGGCGAGGCCGGCGCGGTCGCGCTGGACGGACCGCACGGCGGCCAGGCACCACAGGGCGTCGGCGTGGCCGGGCACCTCGCGCAGACACTCCTCCAGCAGCCGGCGTCCGTCTCCCACGGCGCCGGTGGCGTCGGGCGACAGGTCGGGCAGGTGCGGGCGCGTCTTGCCGGCCTGGAGGAGCCTGGAGCCCTCGCGGAGGGCCAGCTGTGCCCCGAGGTAGGCGACGGCCCCGCGCACCTGGCCGTGGGTGAGGCTGAGGGCCTGGGTGATGGCCTCGGAGCGGCCCGCCGGGTTGCCGCGCTCCTGCTCGATGACGGCCTTGCGGACGAACGGCCAGTGGTCACTCGGGGCGAGTTTGCCCCAGTTGGCCAGCACGTCCACGGCGCGTTCGACCTCGCCGGAACGGTAGTGCAGGCAGGCGAGGCGGTCGTGGCCCTTGAGGCTCTGTGGGGCGAGGCGGAGGAGGATCTCGGCGCTGGCCTTGGCGTTGTCCTTGCGGCCCGCTTTCTCCTCCATGTCGGAGCGGGTGAGGAGGAACTCCTCGCCCTTGGGGGCGTAGTCGGGGCCGAGGACGACGGGGAACGCGCCGGGCGCCCTCTTGGCGGTCCGCTCGAGGTAGGTGTACTCCACGTCGGCGAAGTCCCACTTCTGCGCCTCGAAGAAGCCGCGGGCCTTGCCGGCCTCCTGGAAGGTGCGGGCGAAGAGGTCGAGATCGACGGGGCTGGAGACGCCGTGGGCCGTCGCGGCCCGGCTGTAGAGCCAGGCGTAGATGGGCTTGACGGCCTCGGGGTGGGTCATGGTGAGGTGGGCGAAGGCGGCCGCCGCCTTGGGGTCGTCGGCCTGGACGGAGGCGAGGGCGTCGCAGAGCAATTCCTGATCGGGCAGCGGCAGGGCGATGTTGTTGCGGCGGGCCTCGGAGTGGACGTCGCGGACGAGGCCGGCCCACTCGGCGTTCTCGTAGACGGGGTAGTTGGCGAGGAGGCGGAGCGCCCAGGTGACGTTCTTGGGCTTATCGTCGGCGTTGGTGGGCTTGCCCATCGCGCCGCACAGGGCGAGGTAGCCCGCGGTGAAGGGGTCCTTCGGGCTCTCCTGCTCCAGGGCGAGGCGGAGCTGCTTGTACGCCTGATCGTGCTGCCCCAGCCGGGCGAGCGACAGGCCGTACCCACGCAGGAGCAGGACCGTCGGCGGGGAGGACTCGAGGAGCTTGCCGTACAGGTCGGCGGCGTCCTGGAACTTGTCCTGCTTGTAGCAGGCCTGGGCGAGGGCGAGGTTGCCCTGGCGGAGGAGGACGTTGATGTCGGTGCCGAGCAGCGGGCAGGGGAAGGCCTTGCCGGTCTTCGCCGCGGCGCGGCGGATGTAGGATTTCCCCTCGGGGAACGCCTCGACCCACATGCGGGCGGGGTCACCCTTCCACATCGGCAGGCCACGCGGCCCCATCGCCCGCTGGAGGGCGCGCATGGCGAGGCCGGAGTCGCCGCCGGACACCATGAGCGAGACGCCGATCTGCCAGGTGACGAAGGCGCAGTTGGGGTCGATCCGGTTGGCCTCGGAGAGCCACTTGAGGGCTTCCTGCGGCTTGCCCAGGCGGTGGTAGAGGATGCCGACGTAGAGGGGCGGGTCGATGATCTGGCGGGATGTCTCGTCGCAGACGCCGGAGAGGATGGCGACGGCGCCGTCGAAGTCGCCCTCACGGACGAGGCACAGGGCCTGCCAGAAGCCGGCCTCCGGCGGCGCCTTGCCGTCATTGACCTTCACGACGCGGGCGAGCATGTCGCGGACGGCGGCGGTGCCGGCGTCGGTGGTGTCGGTGGCGTAGAGGCGGCGTGTCTCGGCGAGGGCGGCCTCGACGACGCGGGCCGTCAGCTCGGCCTCGTCCTGCTTGAGATGCAGGGCGGCGGAGGCGGCGTGGCCTCGGGCGTCCTCGAAGCGTTTGGCCTTGAGGGCGTCGTCGAGGGCGCGCTGGTGGCATTCGCCGGCGAGGTTGTCGAGGCGGGCCTTCCAGGCGGCGTTGGGGGACTGGGCGAGGTACTTCTCGGCGGTGTCGAGGGCGGGCTTCCAGTCGCCGTTGGCGAGGGCTTTCTGGGCTCGCTGGAAGGCGCGCCAGCGGACGGGGCCGGGGGCGAACGCCCAGTAGAGGAGCGCGAGGAGGCCGACGGCGGCGATGCCCAGGACGGCGTACAGCATGGATACTGGCTCTCTCAGGCAACCCCAGAGGGGAGAAGAAGGCATACCACGAAGGACACGGAAGACACGAAAGGAAGACAAAGAAAAGAGGCAAAGCAGGTATCAAGTAGGAAGGCAGGCTCTTGCACTCTTCTGCCTCTCTGGCCTTGTTTGTCTTCCTTTCGTGTCTTCCGTGTCTTTCGTGGTATGCCTTCCTCTTCCCCAGCAGGGGGTTCTACTCAGGTTACCGCAGTCAGGAGGAACCTTCAAGCAGCCCGCCGTGGTCCTCGGCCCTCGGCTTCACGGGCTCGGCCATCCTGGCCTGGATCTTCTCGATCTCGACCGACAGCTTCCGGGCCTCCTTGATCGTCGCCACCGGGTCGTCCTTCATCCGCGACGACAGGCCGGAAGCCTGACGGGCGATCTCGCCCATGAAGAAGTCCAGGTCGGCCCGCTTCTTCTCCCTCGCCTGCTTCCAGACGGACGAGAGGAGGTGCCTGAACCGCTCGACCTCCTCGCGGGCCTCCTGCTCGGGGTCGCGTTTGGGCCGGGCCAGGGGGCGCGGCAGGGCGTCACGCAGGAGCTGTGCCAGGTAATTCGCGTACCGCTCCAGATTATCCCAACATTCCTTGTAAAGCGCCTGATTGGCCTCGTCGTGGGCCTGCTCGGCGTACTTCTCCTGCGCCCGGATGTGCCCGAACAGCTCCTCGCGGGCGCGGCCCGTCTTGTCGGCCACCTCGGCGGCGTTGTCCATCGCGTGCCGCACGAGCTGCGCGAAGCGTGTCCACGGCGGGTCGAGGACGAGGCCGCGGATACGCTCGGCCTGGGCCACCAGGCCTCGCAATTCGCTCATCCGCTGGATCGCCCGCGCCTCGTCATCGTAGCCGAGGGCCTCGAGGAGGTCGGCGTGCAGCTGCGCCGCTTTGGCCTTGAGTCGCGTGCGGTGCCGCCCGGACAGCTGGTCGATCTCGCCCTCCAGCTCCTGCATCACCTCCTCGATCTCCTGGCGCGTGGGGCGCGTGGGGGGCGGCGGCGGCTCGATGGTGGCCGTCTCCTCGTGCTCCAGGCGGTGCTCGCTCTTGACCTTGACCGAAACCTCGATCAGGTGACGGGCGTCGATGGAGAACGTGACCTCGACGGGCGAGCCGACGGGGAGGAGGGGGTCGAGGCCGTGGATGTCGAGGTGCTTGATGACGCGGTTGTCCTCGAAGATGGGGACGACGATGCGGCCGGACTGGTCGGCGGTGCGGCAGACGCAGCGGAAGGTGCCGGGCAGGGCGGCGCCGACGGGGGCGACGGTCTGCTTGACACGCTGGCGGCCGCGGGTGAGGACCTCGATGGCCAGGGGGCGCGTGATGAGCTGGGTGGCGAGGACGCCCTGGCCGAGGACACGGCCCGCGGGCCGGCAGCCGACGAGGCTGGAGGCGGCGGCCTGGGGCTGGCCGTCGGCGTCGCAGACGGTCCATTCCAGCGTGGTCTCGCCGTCGGGCGACACCTCGGTCAACTGGGTGAAGGCGCCGCGTGAGTCGAGGAAG
The DNA here is from genome assembly GCA_964630925.1 of uncultured Alcaligenaceae bacterium. Classification (GTDB taxonomy): domain Bacteria; phylum Planctomycetota; class Planctomycetia; order Gemmatales; family Gemmataceae; genus RGDT01. The sequence continues at coordinate 4,907 of CAZVZK010000204.1, read as the reverse complement.
GCCTCGTCGATGAGGCCGGTGTGGGCCGAGCGGAGGCGGACGGAGGCGCCTTCGAGGGACTGGCCGGGGACGTTGTGGACGCGGACGACGCCGGCGGCCTCGTACTCGGGCGTCGGCGACGTGGGCGGGCTGGTGACGTGCAATTCGAGCGAGCCGCCACGCATGGGCCAGAGGAAGCGGGTGCCGTGGCCGGCGGCGCGGAGGGCGGCGCCGTAGGCGACGGCGAGGTCCGGCTCGTGGCAGAGAAGCGACGGCGACTTGACACGTTCGGGCAGGGCGGGGTTGGCGAACGCCTCCTGCACGACCTGGCGGACGAGGGGGACGCGGCTGGAGCCGCCGACGAGGATCACATGGTCGATGTCGCTGAGGCGGATGCCGGCACGTTCGCGTGCGCGTCCGAGGGCCTCGTGGCAGCATTCGATGGTGCGGACGCAGCGTTCGCGGATGAGCTTCTCGAAGGCGGGGCGGGCGACGGTGAATTCCACCGACACGGTGCGTCCGTCGTCGAGGGTGGCGAGGCGCGGGACGTAGCGTTCGACCTGCGGCTTCTCGGACAGCTCCATCTTGAGCGACTCGGCCTGACGGACGAGGCGGGCGAACGGCTCCCCCGTGGGATCGAAGTGTTGTAGGGGGTCGAACGGCTCGCCGGAGGAGTCGTCACCGGGTGCGTGGAGGCGCCATCTGCCGGCCGTCAGGAGGTGGCTGGCGAGGGAGCGGTCGAAGTCATCCCCGCCGAGGAACGGATCTCCGCTGACGGCAAGGACTTCGTGATCGCCGAGGCGGCGGCGGATGATGGACACGTCGAAGGTGCCGCCGCCGAGGTCGTAGACGAGGTAGGTGGCGTCGCCGTGGCTCTCGATCCAGGAGTAGAAGATGGCGGCGGCGGTGGGCTCGTGGAGCAGCTCGGCGACCTCGAAGCCGGCCAGCTCGCCGGCGAGGCGTGTGGCCTCGATCTGCGAGTGGTTGAAGTAGGCCGGCATGGTGATGACGGCGAGGTCGAGGAGGTGGCGTTCGGCGTCGGGGCCGAGGGTGGTCTCCATCCAACCGCGGAGGTGGCGGAGGATGACGGCGGAGACCTCGGGGGCGGTGAGGGAGCGCGGCCCGACGGGGAAGCGTTTATCGAGGCCCATGTAGCGTTTGATGGACGACAGGGGCAGCCTGCCGGGGAGGTTGCGGGCGTCGTGGCCGGCGGTGAGCTGCTGGGCGGCCTCGTCCCAGGCGACGAGGGAGGGGAAGGTGAGGCGGTTCTGGCCGTCGCGTCCGGTGAGGAGCGTGGTGCCGGCGGGGTCGAGCATCGACACGACGCTGTTGGTCGTGCCGAGGTCGATGCCGAGGGCCTTGCGGATGCGCGGGCTGGAGGGGATGCTCATGCGATGGTTGGCTGCCGTGGTGCGACGGGATCAAGTGTCATTGTCCCTGATCGGCGGCCGGTTGTCCAGCAATCATTGTGCGGGTGAGGCGGGCCGGCCGCTCCGGGGCCTTGCCGCCCGAGGGATCGTTCCTTCGCGGCGGACGGGTGGGCATCAACTGCGTTCCGGCGGCCGTGGCGTCCCGCTCAGAGGACGCTCGGCCGCGGACGCCCCGCCCCGCTGCGGGGGCGGGTGAGCGCGGCGATCAGAACCGGCCGTTGAGCACGAGCACCAGCACGATCAACAGCAGCAAGCTCAGGCCGCCGCTGGGGCCGTAGCCCCAATCGCGGCTGTGGTTCCATCGCGGGATGGCGCCGACGAGGAGCAGGATCAGCAGGATCAGCACGATCGTTCCGAGTGGCATCGAAGCACCTCTTTCGTTCGGTGTGTGTGGCGGGAGGGGCGACGGTCAACCCTGGATGGGGAAGCCGAAGGCCTTCCAGCCGAGGAGGAAGAGCAGGACGAACAGCATCATGTTGCCCCCCACGAGGCCGTACTTGCCGCCGCGGATGTCGTCGCGGTTCCAGTAGAGGCCGAAGATCAGCCAAAGGATCATCAGCAGCCAGAAGAATGCACCAATTGTCATTGTCCGATCCTCCATCGAGAGCTTTGGGAAGTGAACGATTCCGACACGGCCATCACGTCTGGCCGGGCGGCACGACGCCGTTGCCGCTCCAGGCGTCCGCCGGCACCGGGTGGGCCAGCAGATAGACCTGCACCACGGTCCCGGTCGTGAACACCCGCACGACGGTGCCGGTGGTCCCCTCGACCTCCGCGGCGGCCTCGCGGACCTCCGCCCCGGTGATGCGCCTGATCTCCTCGAGCAGCCCGGCGGAGGAGCTGGCGAACAGCTCCCTGTGGAACTCCTGCACCCTGGCCGCGCCCGCCGCGCTGGAGGCCAGGGCCCGCTCGGCCGGCGACAGGGCCCCGTACAGCGTCACCACCAGGGTGTCGCCGCTCAGGACCACGGCCACGGACGAGGGGGCGTGCCCGGTCCTCTGCTTCTCGAAGAGGGCGGCGGCCTGGGCCACCCGCTCCGCCACGGCCGACTTTGGCTCGTGCATCATGTCCGCCCTTGGCCCGATCGGCCGTCTGCCGGGGAAAAAAAAAGCCGGCGTGGCGGGGCGCCTCTGGGGTGCCCCGCCACGCCGGCTTACTCGTCAACGGGTACCCCGCCATCGGCCGGCGGATCACCCCTTGAATCGTCATCCGACTACGTCAACTACCATTGTAGGCAGGGGTGGTGGGGATTGCAAGTGACAACCCCCCCTCCCTCCCGGTATTCTGCACGGGCGGGGCGTGGCGGGGACGGCGGGCGGGGGGGTGGCGATGAAGACGCAGGGGGAGATCGAGGCCGGGATCTGCGACGGGGTCACGCGCTTCGAGCAGGAGTACATGGGGCGGGGGCCGAAGGACATCCGCGCCCACCTGCTGGGCGACCTGGTCGTGGTCCGGCTCAAGGGCGTGCTGACCGCCGCCGAGCAGCAGCTCGTCAAGACGCTGCCGCCGGAGAAGGGCCGCGACCTGCTCAAGCAGGTCCGCACCCAACTCGTCGAGACGGCCCGGCCCGCGCTGGAGGTGCTGATCCTCGGGGTCACCGGCGTCAAGGTGGTCAGCCTGCACCACGACATCAGCACCGTCACGGGCGAGGAGGTCATCCTCTTCACCCTCGCCTCCGCCCCCGACTCCCGCGACCCCAGGAAACGCTAGGCCCGACGCTCGGGCAGGCTGGAACGCATCGGCCTCGAGGTGGCCGGCGGCCGCCCTCGCCATACCACGACGCCGGCCGGTGGGGTCATGGAATGGCACAACCCCCGGCCCTCCGGGGGTTGCTTCGTTGAGGGGGCCGCCGTCACGGGTCAGTTGGCCGATACGGTGACGCGGGTGGCCAGTGTGCTGCCGGCGTTGCGGATGAGGATGCGGAAGTAGCCCCCTCGCGCGGCGTAGACGTTGGCGACGCGGGTGCCGAGGACGCCGGCGCCGACGACGGAATTGCCGTCGCCGTCGAAGACGGTCAGGCTGATGGTGGAACGCCCGTCGCCGCGGGCCGTCACCCGCGTCCACGTCCCCTCCTGCAACGGCACGTCGAACCAGGCCTCCTGGCCCGGCCCGATGACGCCGGCCTCCGAGGCAGGCCCGCCGATGCGGCCCGCCTCGGCCCGCTCCGGGGTGAAGAGGCCGAGGGCGGCCAGGGCGATGAGGCAGGCCGCGACGGCCCTCTTGATGCTGCTCATGGGTTGCTCCTGAATGAACCGAGGGCTGAATGGGCGGTGCTCGGGGCGGGCGATCACGACGTTCCCCGTGCGGACCTCAGCGCCTCGGAGACGGCGACCCGGTCCTGGCCGCCGCTGGCGTCCTCCTCCTCGTGCACCGTGGCCCTGCCGCCCTCCCCCTCGAAGGCCGAGACGCTGGCCCGGTCCTCCGCCGTGGCGAGGGGGGAGAGGGCGGCGAAGTCGCCACGCAGGGCCTTGAGCGCGCACCGCTCCTCGGCGTCCAGCTCCTGGCGCGAGCCGGGCTCGTGGCCGAGCTCCTCCAGGCGGCGGCTGATGTCCACGGGCCCGCCCGCGGCGTGCCGGGCCACCCGCTCCTCCATCTCCCGGCGGCCGCCGGGCGGCGCCCCGCACCCCTCCTCGTGGCGGACCTCGTCGCCCGGCGTTCGTGGCCCCTCGGCCGGGGTGTGGACGCTCATCGGGAGGGGGTGCGGTGGGCAGGCCTCGACACTCTCACGGGCGAAGACCCGGAGGCAGGCGAGGAGGGTGCAGGCGCCGATGAATGCGGCGAACAGGCCCTCGCCCGGGCCTCGCGTCCCGGCCGCGAGCTGGGTGAGCAGGGCCCCGCCGACCACCGCGCCGATGATCCCGACGACGAGGTCGCCGACGAGCCCGTAGCCGCCGCCCTTCAGGGCCCTCGCCGCCAGCCAGCCCGTGAGCAGCCCGACGGCGAGCCAGCTCACGACGCCCTGAGCCTCCAGGGACATCTCGGCAAACATCGCCATGTTCATCCTCCAGTGTCGAGGGACACTCGGCATCCCGATCCCCGCCCCCGGGAATCGGGGGGGCGGATCGAACCGTTCGGGACAGACGCGCGGCGCGCGTCTCCGGGCTACTCCCGCCCGCCCATCATGACGAGGACGATCCCGGCGATGAGCGAGATGCCGCCGACGATCGGCGGCAGCGGGACCGTGTGCTGCTGATAGACCGTGATGCTGAGGAAGCTGAGATCGATGGTCTCCTTCGGGATGAAGAAGCTCACCCCCTGGTAGACGAGGGCGAGGACGCCGAGGATGATCAGTCCGATGCCGAGCAGTTTCATGGTTCTTCTCCGGGCGATGGTCCGTGGGGGGGGCACCCGGCCGCGGTGGGCCGGGTGAGGAGGCCGTCTGCCGGGAAAAGAGAAGCCGGCGTGGGGGGGGGCCGGGGGGGGGGCCCCCCCCCCCCGCGGTGTCGGAAAACGGGTTGCGGGGGGTTAAAGGGCGATACCCCCCGGGATCGGGTTGCC
>CAZVZK010000203.1:0-15843 GCA_964630925.1 uncultured Alcaligenaceae bacterium | reverse complement strand
GCCCGAGAATCGCTACCTGAATTCGCCCTCACAAGAAACGTAGCCCTGTAAGGAGTCGGGGCCCCAGCCGGGGCTCGGCCGTGACAGACGTCGGGCGACGATGCGCGCGGCCCGGACCGCCTCACGCGCCGCGGTGGCGGCGCTGCCGGCCGCCACCCCCATGCCCGCGCCGCGGTGGGCCGCCAGCGAGGCCGCCGGGGCCTCCCCCTCCGCGGCCTCCCCCTCCGCGGCCTCCCCCTCCGCGGCCTCCTCCGCCGCCTCGATGGCCCGCCGCCGGCGTTCGCTCACGGCGGCGTAGGCGGTCCGCGCGCAGGCGCAGGCGTACAGGCGCAGCTTGCGATCGCCGGCGGTGCCGCGTACGGCCTCCACCATCGCGTACGGTGACGTGAACGCCAGCCAGTCGGCCTCGGTCATGGCGATCCCCTCCAACGGACATTGTGCGTCGGCGGGCCGATTCCCACAATGCCACCGTCGCCCCGAGGAGGTCCGCCGATGCGTCTGTTCCTGCCGGAGAAAGGGTGGCACGTCACGCTCAAGAAGAAGCGGCACCAGTACCCGGCCCTCGAACGGGAGTGGGAACGCGTCAACCTCAACCTCATCGAGGAGCCGGAGGACGAGGTCATCCTCGACGGGGCGTACGACCCCGCACAGGTCGTCGGCCGGGCGGAGGTGAAGGGCGTCCGCGAGGTGTGGTTCTGGACGACGGAGGACGAGGTGCCGTTGCCGGAGGAGCCCCTCGGCGAGGAGGTCGAGGTGTGCATGGGCACGTCGGTGGTCTACGGCGATTACGGGCGGGCGCTGGTCGACCTCGCCCGCGTCCACCCGCCGGCGGCGCGTCTGCTGGCGCTGCACCTTTCAGGCCCGCCGGCGGCGCGGCCGCTGGCGATGGCCGTGCTGGAGGGCGACCGTTCGGCGTTCGGGCCGCTGGGCGACGCGCTGGAGGAGGCGGGGCACGCCGACGCCAAGGCGATCCGCAAGCTGGCGAAGGCCGAGGGCAAGAAGGCAAAGCCGCAGGGCGGGCGCGGGGTGCCGCTGCCGGCGGGGGCGGCGAGGCCCGCCGCCACCCCGAAGGCGGAGGGGATGTCCATCAGCTACGCGGTCCCCGAGCTACGCGACGTGGCCGTCGTGGGCGGGTACCCGTCGGCGGGCAAGTCGACGCTGGTTCAACAGTTGGTGGAGCGGGGGTACGTCCGGCTCAACCGCGACGAGGCGGGCTGTTCGATGGAGGAGCTGCACGCCCGCATCATGCCGCTGCTGCGTGAGGGCCGGTCCGTGGTGCTGGACAACCTGTACGCCACGCGGGCGAGCCGGAAGGCGGTGGCCGACGCCTTCGGGGATGATTGGCCGGACCTGTTCCGGTTCGTCCACGTCGAGACGGGCATCGAGGACGCGATGTTCAACGCCTGCCTGCGCATGATGGAGCGGCACGGCAGGGTGCTGTCGCCGGAGGATCTGAAGAAGCCGCCGTACAAGGACGACCCGTCGGCGTACCCCGTGGCGGTGTTCTACAAGTACCGCAACGACTTCGAGGAGCCGACGGACGCCGAGGCGTTCGAGCACATCGAGTCGGTGCCGTTCGTGCGGCGGTACCCGGCCGAGTGGGTGAACAAGGCGGCGATCTTCGACTTCGACGGCACGCTGCGGACGCACGAGGGCAAGCAGAAGTTCCCGGTGAGGCCGTCCGAGGTGCGGGCGATGCGTGAGAGGGCGGACAAGCTCAGGCGGCTGCGTGCTGAGGGGTATCTGCTGCTGGGGGCGTCGAACCAGTCGGGTGTCGCGAAGGGGCTCCTGACGGCGGACGACGCGCGGGCGTGCATCGAGGAGACGGTGCGGCAGCTCGGCGTGCCGTTCGACGAGGTGCTGTTCTGCCCGCACAAGGTGCCGCCGCTGACGTGCTACTGCCGCAAGCCGAACCCTGGGATGGGGGTGGAATTGATCGTGCGGCACAGGCTGGACCCGCGGCAGTGCGTCTACGTGGGAGACCAGGGGACGGACCGCACGTTCGCGGAGAAGTGCGGCTTCCGGTATGAGCCGCAGGACAGGTTCTTCGCGTGACGCCGCGGAGGCGAGCTTCGCCCGCCACCGTCCCGGAGGGGCCGCGGGCATTCACGGCAGGCCCCACACGATCACCACGCCGTCCGCCGAGTGCGTCACCGCCCGGTGGGCGTCGAGGAAGTCGATCCTGTCGATCCCCCACTTGTGGCCCTTCAGCTCCGTGGGGGCGGCGGCGGCCTCCGCGTCCACGTCCCACAGCAGCACCTCGCCGAGGCGGTGGCCCGTCAACGCCCGCTTGCCGTCCGGCGAGATCGCCACGGAGTGGATGTTCCCCGCCGGCGAGGGCCGCCGCCCCAGCGGCCCGCCCCCCGCGTCCCAGAACGTCACGGCCCCCGCCGTGAACGCCACCACCCGCCCACCCTCCCCGATCCGCGCCATCCCCTGCCCCGGTAGGCGGAAGAGCGTCTTCCACGGCTCGATGCCGCGGACGAGCAGGCCCTCCCCCTTGTCCGACACCAGGCACGCCGTCCGATCCGCGTTCAGCAGGTGTGTGTCGATGGCAGTCGGCAGCATCCCCGCCTCGCGGGCCAGCTCCTTGCCCGTCGCCGCGTCCCACAGCCGCACCGTGCGCTCCTTGCCGCCCGTCACCAGCCGCCGGTCCCCCAGGCAGAAGGCCATCTCCGACACGCCCGCCTCGTGCCCCGCCATGCCCGCCGCTTCCTTGCGTGCGTCGAGGTCGAACACCACGATGCGGCGCTCGTGGGCCAGTGCCAGACGCTTGCCGTCGGACGAGAACGCCCCCTGGAACAGCGCCGGCGAGATGCCGCCGAAGTCCCACTCCTGCCCGCCGTCGTCCACACGCACCAGCCGGCACTTGAACGGCAGACCGCCGTCGGCCAGGAAGACACGCTTGCCGTCGGGCGAGAGCCGGCCCCAGCCGGCGGGGGCGAACTTCCGCACCACCTGGCCGTCGAACAGGTCCACGACGAGTGCCGCCTCGTCGCCCAGGCACAGCCCCCGGCCCGAGGCCGACAGGTCGAACCGCCGCGCCTGCCAGCGGAACAGCTCGCCCACCCTGTCCGGCCGTGGGCGGCCCTTCGCCACGGGGCCGGGGCCGGGGTCGGGCGGCGCGCCCGCCGCCGGCCAGAAGCGCCACGCCAGGACGGCGGCCAGAGCCAGCATCCCCAGCGCCACGACGCCCACGAGGAGGCGGCCCAGCGGGACGCCGGCGCGCCGCGACGGGGGCGGGGCGAATGGCTCGGTGGGCGAGTCGTCGGCCGGCGGGGCGGCCAGGGCCTCCACCACCTCGGCGGGCGTCTGGAAGCGGTCCCGCGGGCGCTTGGCCATCAGCCGCCGCACGACGGCGGCCAGGGCCGGCGGGCAGTCGGGCCGAACCCGCTCCACAGGCGTCGGCTCGCGCTCGCGGTGCCCGGCGATCTTCTCGGTGATCGAGCCGCCCGCGAACGGCGGCCTGCCGGTGAGGAGGAAGTACAGCGTGCAGCCGAGGGAGTACAGGTCGGCGCGGATGTCGGCGTTCTTCGAGTCCTCCGCCTGCTCCGGGGCGATGTAGTCGAGCGTCCCCATGATCGCCCCGTCGCCGGTGATGTCGTCGCCCCCCTCGCGCATCCGCACCAGCCCGAGGTCGAGCAGCTTGACCGCGGCCCGGCCCCTGTCGTCGCGGGCGGCCATCAGGTTGTGCGGCTTGATGTCGCGGTGGACCATCCCGCAGGCGTGGACGTGGGCCAGCGCCAGCGCGGCCTGCCGGGCCAACTCGCGTGCCTCGGCGTAAGGCAGCGGGCCACGCTCCGCGACGAGCCGCGCCAGGTCCGTTCCCGGCACCAGCTCCGTCACGAGGAAGAGGACGCCGTCGGACTCGCCGGCGTCATGGGCGACGACGACGTTGGGGTGGGCCAGGCGCGACAGCCCGCGGATCTCGCGGCGGAAGCGCTCCAGGTCGCCGGAACGCATGACCTTGAGGGCGACGACGCGGTCCATGAGGGCGTGCCGGGCCTCGAACACCTCGCCCATCCCCCCGCCGCCCAGGCGGTCAAGCAGGACGTACTGGCCCATGACGAGCGACCCCCCCTTGCCCTCGCGGAGGCGCTCGGCCTGCCACGGGGTCAGCCAGCCGATGCGGGCCAGCTCCGCGAGGACGGCCGCCGGCGAGGGGTACCTCCCGACGCCGCCCGCCAGATGGACCCCGGCGCCGCGGGGCAGCACGCGGAGGCGCGTGAGGTCTTCGATGAGGCGCGTCAGCTCGGCCGGCGGCTGGCCGACGGTGGCGTCGGAGACGGGGATGGCGCTGGCGCACGCACGGCACTCCGGCTTTTCGGGCAGCTCGTACGCCGAACAGGCACAGGCACACGCCGGGCAGGCGAAGAAGTGCCGCGGGCCGGGCGGGGCGGGGTTGGTCATGACTTCCCCAGGATCAGGTCGAGGGCCCAGCACCCGCGCACGTGCGGGCCGGGCGTGCGCAGATGCGTCAGGATCGCCTCATCAGCCCCCGCCTCCTCCAGCGCGTCGGAGAGGACGGCGAGCCGCGCCGGGTCGATCCGGCCCGACGGCAGGACGCGTTCGTCATACGCGGCCCGGGCCAGCGACAGGACGGCCGGCGTGGCCCAGGCGGGGTCGAGGGTGAGCGGACGGAATGGGTTGCCGATCACCTCGCGCAGGATGTCGGCCTGGATGCGTCCGCCGAGGGCCAGCCCCTCCTTGTAGACACGCTCCGCCTCCGGCCCACCCGGTGGCTTCTCGGCGTCCTCGGCCATCAGGCCGGCGGCGATGAGCGCCTCGTGGCCGTGGACCGACGGCGCCGCCTCCGTGGAGCGGCCGACCTTGTACTCCGCGTAGCAGAGCCAGTGGGTGGCGACGGCGGCGGCCCTGCCGATGGCCGTCCGCTGTCCCGCCGCCCGCTCCCCGCCCTTCTCGAACCTCGCGCCCGTGTTGGCCGCCTCCAGCTCGCGTTCCTTCGCCTCGCCATCGGCGTAGCGCTCGCACACCCCGACGGCCCGCAGGCAGCGCGGATCGACGAGCCGGTGGACGAACCGCCGGCACGCCGCCGCGGCGAACAGGCGCGTCTTGCGCTCCGTCCGCAGGCCGGCCTCGGCGGAGTGGAACCACAGGTCGAGCCACCTGCCGCTCGTCAGCCAGTCTTCCTCGCTCATGTTCGCCTCGCGACGGGACGCTCCAGACGTTGTATCGCTCACCGCCTCCCGCGCACGAGGTCCAGCGCCCAGCACCCCCGGTAGTGCGGGCCCGGGGAGCGGAGGTGCGTCAGCAGGCGCCCGTCGGCGCACCCCGCCTCCTCCAGCGCGTCCGCCAGGATGCCCAGGCGAACGCCGTCCAGCAGGCCGCTGACCTTGTGCCGCGCCGCGTGGGCCGCCCGCGTCAGCGAACGCACCGTCGGCGTCAACACCCCGGCGGGCAGGGGCCTGAGACGCCCCGGCCCGGCGACGATGTCGCGCAACGCGGCCGCCTGCCAGCGCATCTCGGCGCGGCGGGCGTCCTCGCCGCCACCCAGGGCGGCGACGGCGGCGCACTTGGTGTGCGGCGTCCAATGTGTGTCGTCCTGGTAATCGCAGACCGCATCGTGGGCCGCCGACGCCAGCAGATGCGCCGCGCCCTGTTCGCCGCCGTTCTCGCGGCCCGTCAAGGTGGCCCGGTACACGTCGCCGACGTACTGCCCCCGGTCCCGCAGCGGCCGGTCCGCGTGCCTCTCGGCGATCTCGACGGCCTTCGTCACCCGCGCGTCGGCGATCAGCCCCCAGAACCGGCGGATGCACACGCACGCGAACAGACGCAGGTCCCGGCGGGCGGCGACGGCGACGCGCGGCAGCGACGCGACCATCGCCCGTGGGTCTTCGCCCGCCAGCCACTCGGCCTCGGTCATGGGACGGCCCTCCCGGCGATATCGTGCGTCGCGGGCCCGCGCCCGTCAACGGGCCGTCACGGCCCGAGGCTTTTCAGACCGGGCCCGGCCGTGTACAGTGAAGCGGCCGGCCCTCCGTCGGGCCGCCCCCCGAGGTCACTCACCCACCGGACCCGCCCATGGCCCTCCTGCTGAAAGTCATCGCCGGCCCGGACGCCGGGAAGGCCTTCCCCGTCCCCGCCGACGGCAGCCTGACCGTGGGCCGCGGCGAGGTGGACATCGTCCTCACCGACGGCACCATCTCGCGGCAGCACTTCCGCCTCACCGCCGCCGCCGGCCGCGTGTCGCTGCAAGACCTGGGCAGCCGCACCGGCACCATCGTCAACAGCGCCGCGGCGCGGGCCGCCACGCCGCTCAAGCACGGCGACGTGATCGTCGCCGGGCAGTCGCACATCCAGGTCCATTCGTCCGCGGCCGCCGGCGACACCACGGCGTCGCTGCCGGTCCTGCGCCCCGCCGCGCCGGCCAGGCCCGCGCCCCTGGCCCCGGCGCCCACCCTGGGCCTGCCCCCGGCGGCGAGGCCCGCGCCCGGCCCCAGGCCGGCCGAGGGGGTCAAGGCGCTCGCCTCCCTGGTGAACACCGCGTTCGGGCACTTCACCCTGGGGGCCGTCCTGGGCGTGGGGCGGACCGGGGTGGTCTTCCGGGCGCTGGACAACCGCGACCGCCGCGAGGTGGCCCTCAAGGTGTTCGTCCCGGAGTTCTCGCGCGACGAGGAGGAGCTGCAGCGTTTCAAACGCGCCGCCCGGACCATCGCCCCGCTGCGCCACCTCAACCTCGTCGAGCTGTACGGCGCGGGCCGCGAGAACGGCAAGTGCTGGCTGTCGATGGAGCTGGTGGAGGGGCCGGCCGTCGCGTGGCTCGTCCAGCAGGCCGCCGCCGGCAACGCCGACTGGCCGGCGGCCATGCGTGTCCTCCTGCACGGGACGCGGGCGCTCATCTTCCTCCACGGCAAGCAGATCCTGCACCGCAACCTCACCCCCCAGAACGTCCTCATGAGCCGGGCCGACGGCGTCGTCAAGGTCGGCGACCTGATGACGGCCAAGTCCCAGGAGGGCAAGCCCAACGACGACCTGACCTCGACGGGCGTTATTTTGGGCGACCCGTCGTACGTGGCCCCGGAGCGGGCGGGGGACGCCTCCGAGGGCGACGAGCGCTCCGACCTCTACAGCCTGGGGGCGCTCGTCTACGCCACCCTCACCGGCCGGCCCCCGTTCGTCGGCTCCAGCCCGCTGGAGATCATCGCCAAGGCACGCAACGACATCGTCACCCCCCCACGCAAGCTGGAGCCGATGATCCCGCAGGCGGTCGAGGACGTGGTGATGCGTCTGCTGGCCAAGCTGCCGGAGCGGCGTTTCGATGACGCCACGGCCCTGCTCCGCCACCTGGTCGAGAGGCGTCTGATCGAGCCGTGATCGCGTCGGGGGGTTGACAGCGCGGCAAACGTCCCTATATTGCTGGGATGGCATCGGCGGGATGAAGGCCGGACACGCTTCGAGGCGTGGCCGGCCTCGTGGATTGGACGGGGGCAGCGCGGGGGGATCGGTTCATGGCGAAGAAAGCGAAGGACGCCCGCGGCGTCGTCAAGCTGCAATCGACCGAGAGCAAGCACTGCTATTACAGCGAACGCAACCGCCGCAACATGCAGGGCCGGCTGGAGCTGCGGAAGTACGACCCCACCCTGCGCAAGCACGTCCTGTACAAAGAAGCCAAGATGTAAGACGGGGTCTGGGGGCGTCTCGCCCCCGGCTCGAAGCGCGGGTCTGGGGGCGTCTCGCCCCCGGCTCACTCGGGGGCGTCCAGCCCCCATCTCGACAAGCAGGGCCTAGGGGGCGTCCCGCCCCCAGTTGGTAGGGGGCGACGATGGCGATCCGCAAGGGCGATGTGGTCCAGATCCTGGCCGGCGACGACCGGGGCAAGCGTGGCAAGGTGTTGAGCATGCACCCCAAGAGGGGGAAGTGCGTCGTCGAGGGCATCAACCTCGTCTACAAGCACGTCAAGCCGAACCGCCGCAACCCCCAGGGCGGCCGCCTGTCCAAGGAGATGCCGCTCGACGTGTCCAACGTCGCGCTCATCGACCCGCAGACGAACCGCCCGACGCGCGTCGGCGTCCGCATCCTGACCGACGGCAGCAAGGAGCGCTACGCCAAGAAGAGCGGCGCCTCGCTGGGCAAGATCGCCCCGGCCAAGGAGTCGCGCAAGAAACTCGCCGCGGCGCTCGCCGCCAAGAAGTGAGGGGCCTCGCCGTGAAGAAGGGCATCCATCCCGAGTACCGCGAGGTCGTCTTCCTCGACGCCTCCGTCAACTTCGGCTTCGTCACCCGCTCGACCGTCAAGACCGGCGAGACCATCGTCTGGGAGGACGGCAAGACCTACCCCGTCGTCCGCCTCGACATCTCGTCGGCGTCGCACCCGTTCTACACCGGCAAGATGAAGATGGTCGATTCCGCCGGCCGCGTGGACCGCTTCCTCAAGAAGTACGGCAAGAAGAAGGGCGAGGGCGAAGGCGACGCCGCCAAGTAACCTCGAAGCCCTGCCCTCAAGGGCGGGTCGACAAACCCATGCCCCGTGAACGGGGCTCACGGCCGGGCTGCCCTTGCCTTCGGTCCGGTTCACCCGCCTTCGCCCTTGCCACGCCCGCCCGGATCGGGGACAATACCCACGGAGGGCGTCCCATGTCCGCGCTCGTGCTGGCCTCGATCCTCGCCGCCGGCGCGTCGGCCCCGCCGCCGCCCGGCGTCGTCGTGCTGGCCGGCGCCCCCGAATACGCCGCCCTTACCCAACTCGAACAGTCCTACGCCGGCCGGCTACGTCAGTCGCCGGATGGGTTCCGCCTGTTCGTCCTCGACGGCCTGGGCCGCGCGTCCAACGCCGTCGAGCTGCACGCGCCGGGCAAGGCCCACCTCCTCGCGCCGCTTCTGGAACAACATGTGCAATTGGTGGGCAAGGTCGTCCCCGGCACGCCGGCCAAACTGTGGCCGGGCCGCATCGTCAAGCCGGGCCGCGACGGCCCGGGGCCGGACGGCGTCCTCGCCCGCGCCGACCTGGCGCTGCGCCTCGGCAAGGCCGCGTCGGCTTCGGTGATGGCGTCGGTGATCCGCACGCCCGAGCAGCTCGCGGAGCATCTGGGCATCGCCGGGCCGACGGCGGGCGAGACGGCGTCCAAGCTGATCGCGGCCCGCATGGGCCGGGCGTCCATCGACTTCCGCACCCAGATAATCGTCAAGGTCGATGGCGGCCTCGCGCCGTGGACGCGGCAGGTCGTCATCACGCGGGCGGCGAAGGACGGCGACACGCTGACCGTGTCCTACGCCCGCACCGCGAGGGCGGGCGGAAGCGACGGCGGGTTCCACAACGCCGGGCAGATGGCCCTCGTCCCGCGGCACGAAGGACGCGTGGAGTTCCGCCAGGCAGGCGCCGACACACTTAGGAGATGACACCATGACGCGCACCCTGATGCTGGCCGCCCTGCTCGCCGCGCCCGCGGCCGCCCGGGCCGACGTGATCATCCGCGTGCCGTTCGTGTACGTGGAGGTCGGCCCCGCCGTCGTCGTGCGTGCCCCGTTCGTCACCGTCGTCGTGCCGCGCACGCCACGCATCCCCGCGCCGCCGATGCCCCCGATCCTCCCCCCGGCCCGTCCCGTCCCGCCCGTGGATGACGGCGTGCCGCCGGTGCCGGATGTGGACCGCATCGAGACGCGGACGCCCCCACCCGTGGCCGGCACGAGGACGAGCCTGACGAAGCCCCCGGCCGACAGGGCCGGCCGTGAGGAGCCCCGTGGTGTCACCCCGGCGGCGTTCGTAAACCGGGCCAAGGCGTTCGAGGCGGGCAAGTATGAGGTCGTCTTCGAGCACCCCTACACGGGCAAGCCGGTGAAGGTCGAGTTCGAGCTGCCGGTGCGTCCGCGGCGGGTCAACGCCTCGCGTGACCGGGTCGAGTTCCGCTGGGGCCTGCTCCGGGGGCTGAACATCGAGTTCCTGCGCGACGGCGGCGTCCGCGTGAGTTGACGGAGGGCCTTCATGGATGACCTGACGGAATGGCGGGCGGCGGCGTGCGAGGCCGCCCGCAAGGGGGCCGCCGTGCTGGCCCAGTGGCGCGGCAAGTTCAACGTCCGCGACAAGGGCCACCACGCCGACCTCGTCAGCGAGGCCGACGTCGGCGCGCAGAACGCCATCCGCACCTACCTCCTCGGACGCTTCCCCGGCCACGCCTTCCTCGGCGAGGAGGGCGACGGGGCGAAGTCGCGGCCCGGCCCCGGAGCACCGCCGACGTGGATCGTCGATCCGCTCGACGGCACGACCAACTACGTCCACGACCTGCCGCTGTACTGCGTGAGCATCGGCCTGGAGGTGGCGGGCGAGCTGGTGGTCGGGGCCGTCTACGAGCCGACCCGCGACGAGATGTTTCACGCCGCCAAGGGCCAGGGGGCGATGCTGAACACCACGCCCCTGCGGACGAGCGCGACGGACACCGTGGACAAGGCGCTTCTGGCGACGGGGTTCCCGACGGACGTGCGTGCCAACGAGCGCGTCCTCGACTGGTGGCGGTACTTCTCGTTCCGGGCGCGGTCGCTGCGGCGCCTGGGATCGACGGCGATCAACCTGTGCTGGCTCGCGGCGGGACGGTTCGACGGCTTCTATGCGTTCGACAACCACGTCTGGGACGTGGCGGGCGGCGTGGTGATCGTGCGCGAGGCCGGCGGCATCATCACCAACGCCGACGGCACGCCCTACGACCCGTACCGGAGCGACTGCGCCGCCAGCAACGGCCCGCTGCACGAGGCGTTGACGGCGGCGCTGCGTGGCGACCCGAGGGCGGCGTGAGTTACTTCGGCTTCGCGGCCGGGGCGGTGGTGGCGATGACCGGGGCGGCCGGCGTGGGTGCGGGTTGCTCGATCTTGGGTGGTTCGACGGGCTTGGGTGCTTCGGCGGGCGTCCTGGGCGTCTCAGCCGGCGGTGGGGGCGGCAAGGCGGCCTGGGCGGCGCGCGCCTTGTCAGCGAGGCGGTGGGCCTCCTGCTCCCGATGCAAGGCGAGCGGCAGCGTGACCACGTCGCCGGCGAGCGAGAACGGCACGTTGATCAGCGAGACGACGCCGCAGGCAAACAGGCCCGCGCCCGTGCCGGCCGTGAGGGCCGACATCGGCGGCACGATCAGGAAGAAAGGGGAGGTGCACAGGAACATGGTGCCCCCCGCAACGCCGCCGACGCCCACCTCGACGGAATGGCGGACGCCGCCGAAGACGTAGGACGGCTCGGTGATCTCGCCGGTCTCCTTGTCCTTGACCGGGGTCGGCGGGGTGGACAGGTTCATGACGGTGCCACAGCCGGCGTTGCCGAGGGCGAGGACGGCGAGCGCGAGCAGGGCGTGGCGCATGGGACCTCCGTGGATCTGGCCGGGAGGGGATACCGCCTCACGGCCACGGGGGCAAGCCCATCAATCGGGCCCAAGCAGTCTCCCGTCATCGCTGTAGGTGGCGAGATGGGAGTTGTCGGTCAGCGGCTCGCGGCACCACCACGTCGCCCACGTCATCTCGTACCGCCGTGCGAAGGCCACCGGGAGGGTCACCACGTCGCCTGCGAGCGAGACCGGGGTGTCGGCCAGCGACACCACGCCGACGCCGACCCACCCCGCGCCCTTGATGTCTCCGGTGCAGAGCGAGAACACGCCCGAGCCGACGCCGTACACGCCGAGGAGCGACGACCGCCGGACGCCGCCGAACGGGTAGCAGGTATCCGGGACGATCTCCGGCTCCGACGCCGGCCCTGGTCGCGCGGCGAGGTTCATCACCGTGCCGCAGCCGCACGACGCCAGCAACACGACGGCAGCGGCCAAGGCCGGGCGCATGGCGTCTCCTCCGGCATGAGATGTTCGGAGGTGGGCGTATACCGCCGAATCCCCGCGGGGACAACCCCAGCGAGGGCGGCGCATTCAGGCACTGATCTCGCCGCAGTCGGAGAAGGCGCGCGGCATCGGCCCCCGAGGGCCGGCCTCGTACTCGATGTCGCCGTATCGGAGCGTGATCCGCAGGCGGCTGTGGTGCTTGAAGAAGTCGGTGCCGAGGAGGAAGAAGGCGGGCGTTGGGCCGGGTAAGTCGCGGTCGGGGAACAGGGCCAGCACGGAGAATGGCATCCAGGCGTCCGGGTGCAACGCCGGGCGGAGGTTATTCCGCAGCCAGAGCTGGGTGTTGCCCCACTTGCACGGGATGCCGCGCCAGGTCGGGGCCGATGCGGGCAGCTCCGTCCAGAGGATCCCGCCCAGCACCCTCGCCGAGGCGGACACCACGGAGAAGGGCAGCTCCGGCGCGACGGATGCGCGTCCGTAGTACGCCCCTTCGGACGAGTGGAGGCCCGCCTCGACGGACGCCCAGCGTTGCCCAGGTCCCGATGCGGACCAAGGGGCGGACGTGCCCCCGGCCGTCCGCCCACTCATCCGCGAACGGCCGGAGGGGCGTCTGGAGTAACGCTGGCTGTCTTGCCATGTCCCGCCCCTCATCCCTGGGGTGATTCCACCGAAGGCTGTTCCAGGGAAGGGAGCCCGGCCACGGGCCGCCAGAGACTCTCCTCCCCGAGGGCGTCGGAGTAATCGAGGGGGACACTCACGAACGTCAGCGCGAGGCGATGAGGGCATCCCGGCTTCGCCTGTGCGTCGGCGAGGGCGTCGAAGTCCGTCTCGCCGGCCCCCCAGATCTTCTTGTGGTTGACCGCCACGATTCGCCCGCCGTAGGCCGAGCGGACCTCTTCGCTGCCCATCACCCAGCAGTAGTCGTTGTGCGGCCGGTTGTCCTCTTCGTCCGTCGCCGGGTGGCGGTATCCATCGTCGGGCTTCATCGGCGGCCCCTCCTCCGGTTCGAGGTGTCATTGTAACACGCACGCCTCGCCGCCGTCCATCGCCGCGGGCGCGGCCCTCCGGTACAACAACCCCCGCCCGCCGGGGACCGATGATGCCTCCCACCCGCGACGACCTCGCCGAGCGCTACTTCGCCCAGCTCCCCTACCCGCCCTACCCCGTGCAGGAGGCCGCCCTCCTCTCCTGGTTCACCGCCGAGCAAGGGGTTCTGGTGTGCGCGCCCACCGGCACCGGCAAGACGATGATCGCCCAGGCGGCCCTCTTCGAGGCCCTCCACACCGGCACCACCTCCTATTACACCACCCCCCTCATCGCGCTGACCGAGCAGAAGTTCCAGGAGACCCAGGCCCTCGCCGTCAAGTGGGGCTTCAAGGAGGAGGACGTCGGCCTCGTCACCGGCAACCGGCGCGTCAACCCGGATGCGAAGATCCTCGTCGTCGTCGCCGAGATCCTCCTCAACCGCCTCCTCCACACCGGCGACGGCGCCTTCGACTTCTCCCACGTCTCCTCCGTCGTCATGGACGAGTTCCATAACTTCGCCGACATCCAGCGCGGCATCGTCTGGGAGCTGGCCCTCGGCCTGCTGCCGTCGCACGTCCGATTGCTGCTGCTGTCGGCCACCGTCGGCAACGCCAACGAGTTCCTCTCCTGGCTCGAACGCTCGCACAATCGGAAGGTGGAGCTGGTCGAGGGCAAGGAGCGGAAGGTGCCGCTGACGTTCCACTGGGTCAACGACGAGTTCCTCGGCGACCAGATCGTGCGCATGGCCAAGGGCGAGGGCGAGGCGCGGGCCATCCCCGCCCTGCTGTTCTGCTTCAACCGCGACGAGTGCTGGAGTGTCGCCGAGCAGCTCAAGGGCCTCGACGTGCTGCCGCCGGGCGTAAAAGGCCCGCTCAACCATGCCGTGGACGACCTCGACTGGCACGAGGGCGTCGGGCCGAAGCTCAAGCAGATCCTCCGCCGCGGCGTCGGCGTCCACCACGCCGGCATGCTCGGCAAGTACCGCCGGGCCGTCGAGGACCTCTTCAACCGCAAGCTGCTCAGCGTGTGCGTCTGCACGGAGACGCTGGCCGCCGGCATCAACCTGCCCGCGCGCTCGGTCGTGCTGTCCACCCTGGTGAAGGGGCCGCGGGGCAAGGAGAAGCTGATCGATGCCTCGACGGCCCACCAGATCTTCGGACGCGCGGGCCGCCCCCAGTTCGACGACAAGGGGCTGGTGTTCGCCGTGGCGCACGAGGACGACGTGCGGCTGTTGCGCTGGCAGGAGAAGTACGACCAGATCCCCGAGACGACGAAGGACCCGGGGCTGCTGAAGGCGAAGAAGGCCCTCAAGAAGAAGAAGCCGACGAGGAGCACCACCGTCGTCTACTGGACCGAGGGGCAGTTCCGCCAGCTCCAGGCCGCCCCGCCGGGCAAACTTTACAGCAAGGGGCCGCTGCCGTGGCGTCTGCTGGCCTACCTGCTCAAGGTGTCGCCCGAGGTGGAGTTCGTCCGCACGTTCCTCCGCAAGCGATTGATGGACGAGCCACGCATCCGGTCGAGCGAGAAGCAGCTCGACCTCATGCTGTTGACGCTGTCGGACAAGGGGTTCGTCACGCTCGACCCGTCGCCGCCGCTGCCGCACCAGCGCGAGGGTTACAAGACCGACCGGGCGCACCCGACGCCGGCGCTCGACACGCTGCTCGTCTTCCGCAGCATCCACCCGCTGTACGCCGCGTTCCTCCTCGACCACCTGGGCGTCGCCGACCGCTGGGAGCGAATCCAGGCGCTGGAGAGCGTGCTGGAGCTGCCTCGGCCGCTGATGAAGTACGTCCGCGTCCCGTGGCCGGACAACCTGCCCGACGGCCCGCTCGCGGCGCGTCTCGACCCCGAGCTGCTGACGCGCGGCCTGATGGCGGCGCCGGTGCCGCCGGAGGAGGAGGAGGAGGACGAGGGCTGGAAGCCGCGTCCGCCGACCATCGCCGAGAAGCTGCGGCTGTACTTCGACGGCACCTGGCCGGAGATGGAGGAGCTGAACACGGCGGCGGTGTGGGGCGCCGGGGAGCTGCTGCGTGGCTACGGCGGCAACTTCAACCTGTACATCCGCGGCAAGGACTTGACGAAGCAGGAGGGGTTGATCTTCCGGCACCTCCTGCGGTTGATCCTGTTGTGTGGGGAGTTCGAGCAGGTGACGCCGAGGGACATCGAGCCGGAGGCGTGGCGTCAGGAGATGCGGGAGATCTCGGAGGCGCTGACGGCGAGCTGCCGGGCGGTGGACCCTGCCAGCACGGACCAGATGATCCAGTCGGCGCACGCGGCGGACGTGGTGGAGGGCGAGACGGCGGCGGCCGCCGCGCCACCCCCGGCGACGCCGGAGGGGCCGGCCTTCGACGCGGGCCTCTTCGATTGACCGTGGGAGGCGGACATGCCCCAGCTACGGCCGATGTATTGCAGGCACTGCCGGCAGACGCTGTACACCGATGACATGGTGAAGTGCTCGGCGTGCGGCCAGACGGGCGGGATGCTCGATCCGAACGACCCCGCCGCGCTGGAGGACCTCGCCGCCGCGAAGCGGGAGGAGGAGAATGCGCCCCTCCAGGCGGCCGGCGGTATCCTGGCCGCCTACCGCTCGCTCAAGTTGGGCTGTGTGGGCGTGGGATGCCTGATGATGGGCGTCATGCTCCTCTCGTCCCCGATGATGTGGTCCGACCCGCGCGGCCCGACGCTCAACGACGCCGTCCCGGCGGTCATGGCCTTTCTCGTCGGATTGTTCCTCCTCACGATTGTTGTTGCCCCGATGTTCCTCGGCCCCGGCTCATCTGACCGGCGCGATGGGCCGAAAGGGCCTTGAGCCGGCTACGCCGGCGCCGGGATGCACTCGCGGGCCGCCCGCTCCAACTCCTCCCACAGGACGGGCAGCGTGCCCAACTCCTCCCTCCCGCTCGAATGCCGGTAGGATGTCCTCTCCACGTCGAGGTAGTAGCGGAGCAGCTCGGGGTGGAAATCGAGCAGCAGGCCGGGAAGGTTGTGGATGTGGTCCGTCTCGGTGGAGGCCTACTTGGGCGAACAGTCTGCATAGAATGGCAGGGTAGGGGTTG
>CAZVZK010000202.1:0-15979 GCA_964630925.1 uncultured Alcaligenaceae bacterium | reverse complement strand
CACGCGGGGCCTCTGCCGTGCGACGCGGCGGAGCCGCGCGGGGCGCCGGCGGAGCCGCGCGGGGCGCCGGCGGCGTCACGCGGGGTGCCGGCGGCGTCACCCGAGGTGCCGGCGGAGGCGTCGTGACCCTCGGGGGGGACACCGGGGGGGTCGTCACCCGGGGAGGCAGGCTCCTCGGCGTCTCGATCCTCGGCGGCGTCGTCACGCGAGGCGGCGTCACGGGGGGTGTCGTCACCCGAGGCGGCGTGGCCGGGGGCAGGGGCCGCGGCGTCTCGATGCGTGGCGTCTCCAACTTCGGCGCCGGGGTCTTGGGCGTCTCCGGCCGCGGCGTCGGCGTCTTCGGGGCCTCCAATCGCGGCGGCGTCACCCGCGGGCCCTCGATCCTCGGCGTCTCTGGCCGCGGCGTCCCACGCGGGCCCTCGATCCTCGGGGTCTCCGGCCTCGGCGTCGTCACCCGCGGGGTGTCGCCCCGAGGGGACGGCAAGTCACGGAGCGACAGCGGCGCGGGCCGGCCCGCCGACACCCTCGGACGCTCCACCTCCGCCACGCGCCGTTCGACGCTCGCCCGACGCAGGGCCTCGGACACACGGTCCACGGCGACGCGGTCCTCGCGTGTCACCGCCCTCATTCGCGGCGCGTCGGCCAGTCGGGCCGGCGGCGCAACCACCGCCGCGGAGGGGGCCAGACGATCCTGAGCCGCCAGGTTACGCGGCGGACGCGCCACGTCCCCGGCCACGCGGCCGCGGTAGGTCGTCATCAGGTCGCGCTCCCACGCCGGGTTGCCCCGGTTCGCGGCACGGTAGTAGCCGTACAGCGGATCGCGGACGCGCGCCCCGTTCGCTGCCCACGACTGGTAGCCGCGCCGGGCGTTCACCACCCCGTAGTAATCGCCGAATGCGTAATTGCCCCTCGGCCCGATGAACAGCGACCCCGTCAGCGCCCCGGCGCCCACGGCATGGCGCGGCGTGAAGCGGTAGCCGGCGCGGGCGTACAGGCCGCGCGGCACGGCATACGGTGCGTACAGGAGGCCACGCCGGTCCAGCGGCCGGTCCCAGTACCCGCCGTTGCAGAACCAGCCTCGCGGGGTCCAGAACCAGCGCGGCGGGCAGTAGACCCAGCCCGGCTTGAAGCCCAGCCAGTAACCCGGACGCCACAGGAACCGCTCGTCGCGGAACATCCACACACCCGGCACGTAGATGGACGAATCATCCGGCGGTGGGAAAGCCGGCCCCTCCTCACGCGAATCCGGCGGCTCGGGGTAGTACGGCACCTCGGGCACGCTGGCGTCGGCCCACATGCCGGACACCCACACGTAGCCGTCCTCCGTGCGCGCCCAGTAGCCGGGCACCCACTTGCGGCCCGGAGGCGCGACGCGCCAGAAGCCGCTCACCCACAGGAAGTCCTTGGTGTCATCGTCCCAGCTCCAGTAGCCGGGCACCCACATGACGCCGTCGCCCTCGGGCCGCGTATCCGGCGGCGCCTCGTCGAGCGGCGCGGGCGGAGCCTTGGGCGCAGGCAAGCGCGGGGTCGGCGTCAGCGTGCCCGGCTGCGCGAACCCCTCGTGGACGGGGCCGCGCGTCTGCGGCACCGGCGCGTCGGCGTCAGGCACCGGCGGCGGCGCGCCGGGCGGCGCGTCGCGGTCGAACGGCGGCGGGTCGGTCCCCTGCGCGGACGCCGACCCGACGAGGACGAGAAATGCGAACAGGGTGGCGATCCCCTGGCAGTATGGTGTGAGTCTCATGGCTGGCCTCCCCTCGCTGCGTCCCCATCGGTGTTATTGTACACGTCTGGGGGGCGCAAGACGAATGGGCGTGCGGGGATAACTTGCGCATCCCGTGCCACTCGCTCACGACATTCCGCCCAGACGTCGCATCGCCGCCGCCACGCCGTCCGCCGCCCCGAACACCGACGACCCCGCGACGAGGACGTCCGCCCCCGCCTCGACGCACCGCCGGCCCGTCGCCGCGTCTATACCCCCGTCCACCTCCACCTCGCCACCGAACCGCCCACGCACCTGCCGCACCTTTTCCAGACACGCTTCGATGAACGCCTGACCACCGAAGCCCGGATGCACCGTCATCACCAGCACCAGATCGACGGCTTGGAGGACCTCGTCGGAGAGCGCCGACGCCGGCGTCTCGGGGTTCAGGACCGTGCCGACGTTCTTCCCGAGAGCGCGGATGCGCCGCAGCGTGTCGAGGTGCCCCGGCAATTCGACGTGGACGAGCAGGCTGTCGGCCCCGGCCTTCGCGAACGGCTCGATGTACCTGTCGGGGTCGGTGATCATCAGATGCACCTCCAGCGGGAGGCGCGTGACGGGACGCAGACACTTGATGACGGCCGGGCCCATGCTGAGGTTGGGGACGAAGTGCCCGTCCATGACATCGACGTGGACGCGGTCGGCCCCGGCGGCCTCGGCCTCGCGCACCTGATCGCCGAGGCGTGCGAAGTCGGCGGCGAGGATGGACGGGGCCAGTTTGACGGCGGACATGCTGGGGTCACCTCGCAGCTCGTGCCGGGCGTGGATGCCGACCAGGCCTGTTCAGCCGGGGTTAGGAATTAGACGGAAGTAGACGGGAGGTGTGGCCGGTGGGGGCAAATTGCATTGCATTGCACCCCCCCAGACACCCCCCTGAAATGCAATTCTCGCCGGGAATTTGCATTGCAGGGCCAGTGGTCAGGCCACCCACACCGGCACCGCGTCTGCACACCCCGTCTCATTTTGTCCAATTCCGGAAGTCCGGTGAACACCTCCATCTACCCTACCACGGCGGGGGCGATTTCGGAAGACAATAGACGCCGACGAGCGCTGTCCTCGCGAAGCACCCGACCCCCTGAACGCGAGTGATTCCAATGAGCGACTACGACATCGCGTGCCGCCGCATGGTGAAGTCGGACGCGAGGGCGTTCCTGCGCTGGCTGTTCAAGCAGTTCGACAAGGTGGCGCGGCACCGGGGCTGGGTGGACACACGCCGCCTGCCGTTCCCCGACAAGCCCGACCAGACCGGCGACCTCGTCTTCGAGATCGAGGCCCTGCTCAAGGCGCAGCCCCTGTGGGCGCTCGCCCTGGAGTTCCAGATCGAGCCGGACCCCGAGATGTTCGGGCGGATGATGGTGTACCTCGGCACCCTCTGGCGTGAGCGCCGCCCGGACCGCAACCCCGGCGACCGCTACCAACTCGCCTCCTGCGTCATCAACCTGACCGGCTCGTCGAAGTCGCACCCGGTGTCCGCGAGCTTCGTGTGGCCGGGGCCGGACAGGGTGGAGGTCATCCTCAACGTCCGCGAGGTCTTCCTGGCCGAGGAGTCGGCCCAAGAGGTCTTGGATGGGGTCGCCTCCGGCCTGTATGATCGGGCATTGCTTCCCTGGGTGCCGCTCATGCTCGGCGGCAGCGACGAGGCGGTCATCAAGCGTTGGGCCGACCTGGCCGGCCAGGAACCGGACGGGAGGCGCAAGGCAGGCTTCGGGTATCATGCATTGGTGTTCGCGGAGAAGTGCGCCGACCCCGGAGCTTGGCGCAAGGCACTGGAGGGCTGGGGCATGATCCGCTCCGAGACGATGGAGAAGACCCGTGGCGAGGAACGAGCCGAGACACTGGTGGAGACGCTCGCCTTGGTGACGGGGCAGGAGGTCCCGGAGGAGCTTTCCACCAAGATCCGCGCTTGCACCGACCGCTCCCAGTTGCGGGCCTGGTTGGCCGTGGCCGTGAAGGCCGAGTCCCTGGAGCAGTTCAGGACGGAGGCGGGCCTGTGACGGAGCATCGGCAAGGCGCGCGCACATACGTCCGCTCCGAGACGATGGAGCGGACGCGGCAGGAGGGGCGCCTCGAAGCATGCCGGGAGTCGATCTTTCAGGCGATCCACGGCCGATACAGGGCGGTTCTTCCCAAGGAATCAGCCGCCAGGATCAACCGGTGTGAGGACCTCCCCTAGCCCCGCGAGTGGTCCCTCCTGGCCGCCGACGTTGACAACTTCCAGGACTACCTGGAACAGTCCGGCCTCTGATCACCCCTTCCCGTTCTTGCTCACCGCGCCCTCGATCACACCGAGCAGCTGCGCCACAAGCCCCGTTAGGGCGTTGCCCCCGTCGCCGCCCACCGTGATCTGCCGCAGCTCCTCCGGCTTCGGCATCGCCGCCGCGATCTCCGGCAGCCGCGCGATCAGCTGCGCCTTGACGTGCCCCTCCGACACGTCGTTCTCCGCGAGCCGCCGCTTGTGGAACACCTCCACGTCCGCCGCCTCCCGTGCCGTCCGCGACTGGTGGTCGCGGTCCTCGCGCTCACGCCGCAGTTGCTCCAGCTCGGCGTTGGCCCGCTCCAGATCGAGCTGCCGCCGCACCCCCTCCATCTCGCGGGCGATGCGGGCGGCCTCCAGCTCGTGCATCTGCGCCGCCAACGCCTCCTCCGACACCCGCCGCGCCTGCTCCGCCTGCTGCTCCACCTGCACCCGCCGCGCCTTCTCCGCCTGCTCGCGGTCGTACGCCTCGCGCTGTTGCGCCGCCTTCAGCTCGTCCATCCGCCGCCGCGCCTCCAGCTCGGCCGCCTCCCGCGCCTGCTTGACCGCCATCTCCTTCACGGCCACCTTCTGCGCCGCATCGATCTCCGCCAGCTTCGCCTGGCGCTCGCGGTCGGCGCGGAACGGCTTCTGGAGGTTCTCCCACAGCTTCGTCGAGCTGACCACCGCCTCCTTGATCTGGATGGTCACGATCTTCAGGCCCAGGCCCGCCGACCCGCCGCCGCCCTCGGCGACGGCCCGTAGGCGGGTCGCCAGCTCCTCGATGACGGGCTGCTTGTCGGACAAAATGTCGTCGATGGGCATCGTCGCCACCTTGTCCTTGATGGCCGCCTCCGCCTGCTCGCGCAGCTGCACGTTCACGATCCGCATCGGGTCCGACGAGTCGGAGAAGTCCAGCCGACGGTACGCCGTCTTCAGGTCGTCCACCACCCACTGGACGTAGGCCTGAACGAGGACGCCCTGCCGCTCGGAGCTGATGCACCGCGCGTTGATGAGCAACGTCTGCACCGCCGCCGGGATGACGAGGAAGGCGTCGGTGTACGGGTCATAGTTGAACGAGATGCCCAGCCCCATGTGGACCGGCTCCGCCACGCCCCGCCGCGTGTGGACGACGTAGACGTTCGGCGGCACCACCACCGTCTTCCACCACCAGCCGGTGATCCGGTACTCGACCGCGTTGGACGACTGACCGGCGTCGTTGTCCGTCAGCCCGGCCATGCCCTTGCGGAACTCGACGACACCCTTGCCGAGCGCCTCCCCGGCAGCGAGGTCTGCGGGTGCGGCAGGGACGCGTGCGGGGCCAGGCGCGTTCCGCTTCCGCAGCTCGCCCTCGACCGCCGCCTGCTGCTTCACGACTTGATTGAGGTAGTCGTTGGATTCCATCGGTGGGCCTCGTGGTGTGACGTGTCTCTGCCGACAAGATACGCCGTTTCGTCCGGGGTGTTTCACCGCGGCCGTTCGCGCGGTAGGATACCGGGACCTCCGGAGGGATCGCTCGTGGCTCGCCTGGCGTTCTTCGTGTTGGCGGCGCTCGCGCTGGCGGCAGGGCCCCTGCCGCTGCTGTCGCCGGAACAGGAGAAGATGGCACGGGCCATCGCCGCCCTGCGCCAGCGAGCGGAGGCCCGCTACAAGGCCGGGGAACACGCGGAGGCGCTCGCCGAACAGGAGAAGGCGCTGGCCGTCATCGAGCACCTCCACGGGTCCATCTCCTGGCGCGCCTACCTCGCCCGGCTCCGGCTCGGGACCATGGAGGCGGGCCGCGGCGGCTGGGCCGAGGCCGCAGCCCATGGCGAGCGGGCGTGGCGCATCCTGTCAACCCTGCGCGGCCCCGACGACTGGCAGGCCATCGACGCCCGCCGCGAATGGGAGGTCACCCTGGCCCATGCCCGCCGCACCCCCGCCCAGCGCGACGCCTTCCGCCAGGCACTCACCCGCGTCGGCGAGGCCCGCCAGAACGCATTGCGCCTGTCCCGCGATGGGAAGCACGCGGAGGCCATCGCCGAGATGGCTGCGGCGGTGAAGATGGAAGAGGCCGTCCTCGGCAGGAGCGGCTCCCCGCGCCCGGGCCGATTCCTCAACGAGCTGGCCATGCTGCACGACCGCGCCGGCGATCTGGGGGCCGCACTCCCCCTCTTCCGAAAGGCGCTCGAAGTGAGGGAGGGGGTCCTCGGGCGCTGGCACCCTGACACCGCCGAGAGCGCCAGCAACCTCGGCATGCACCTCCGCGACATGGGCGACTTCCAGGGCGCCCTGCCCCACATGCGTCACGCCGTCCTGGCGATGGGACGCGCGCGGGGGCGGGGGCATCCCACCTACGCCACGCTGCTCGACAACCTCGCCATGCTCCACCAGTCCCGCGGCGAATACCGCCAGGCCCTGGCCCTGTGCCGGGACGCCCTCGCCCTCCGCCGCAAACACTCCCACGAGGCCGCCTCCCTCGCGATGGGCCTCAACAACCTCGCCTCCCTCCACTTCGATCTCAGCGACCTGCGGGCGGCGCTCCCCCTCTTCGAGCAGGCCCACGCTCACGTCCACGACTCCCTCGGCGAACGCCACCCCTATCTGGCCATCTGCCTCAACAACCTCGGCATGCTCCACCAGGCGAGGGGCGATCTCAAGGCCGCCCAGAGCCACTTCGAGCGCTCGCTCGCCCTGCACGAGGCGCTTTCGGGACGCGGCCACCCGTCCTGCATCACCGCCCTCGGCAACCTCGCCCGCCTGCACTTCGCGCGCGGCGACCACGGCGCGGGCCTGCCCCTGCTCCGCCGCGCCCTCTCCATCCAGGAGAAGGCCGGCCACACCGCCACCCCCCTCCACGCTACCCTCCTGCACAACCTCGGCTCGCAGCACTACGCCCTGGGCGAATACAAGGAGGCCCTCCCCTTGTTCCGCCGCTCCTTGGCCCTGCGCCAGAAGCTCCTGGGCGAGCGGCACCCGCTGTCCGCCACCGCCCAGGCCAGCCTCGCCATGACGCACCTGGTGCTGGGTGGGGAGAAGGAGGCCCTCCGGCTCGCCGAGGCCGCCCTGGCCGCCACGTCGGCCCACCGCAGCGACATCGCCGCGCTACAGTCCGACCGCGCCCAGATGGAGGCGGCCCTGGACTTGCGCCGCGCCCTCGACCTGCGCCTTTCGCTGCCCGACGCGCCGGGCCAGCCTTCGGCGGCCAGCCACGCCCTCGCCGCGAAGGGCTCGCTGCTCCTCTCCCAGCTCCACCGCCGGCTGTTCCTCCGCCTGTCCGGCGACCCCGAGGCACGCGCCGCCGCCGCCGACCTGGAGTCGGTCACCCGCCGGCTCGCCGCCCTGCGCCTGTCCGCCCGCGCCACCCCCGGGGCCCGCGCCGCCCTGGAGAAGGAGCAGGGCGAAGCCCAGGCCCGCCTGTCGCTGCTCTCCGCCGACTTCCGCCGCCAGTCCACACCCCACGACGCCGACGCCATCGCCCGCGCCCTGCCCGAGGGCGCCGCCCTCATCGACTACCACGTCCACGGCCAGTACGGCCTCAAGGGCGGCGACGGCAGGCCGCGCGGCGAGATGCGTGTCACCGCCTTCGTGCATCGCTGCGGTCGGGCCGCGGCCCGAATCGACCTGGGCAGGGCCGCCGACATCGGCCGCGGTGTCCGCGACTGGCTCCCCCGGCTCAAGCGGGGGCTTGATGACGGCAAGACGGGCGAGGCCCTGAAGCGCCTCGTTTGGACGCCGCTGGGGAAGCACCTGGAGGGGGCGAAGGTGGTTCTCGTCTCCCCCGACGGGCTGCTGGGGCAGGCCCCCTTCGCCGCCCTGCCGGGCGCGAAGTTGGGCACCTACCTGATCGAGGACGTGGCCCTGGCCGTCGTGGCGGTGCCTTCGGCCCTCCCGGAAATGCTCCGGCCGGTGAAGAAGGAGGACCGCCTGCCGCCCTCGCTGCTCGTGCTGGGCGGCCTGCGTTACCAGCCCGAGGAGGGCGACACGCGGCCGCCCGCCGGCGAGGACACACGCGCCGCCCCGCGCACGGGCCGCGAGACATTCGCCCCCCTCCCCGGCACGCGTGCCGAAATGCTGGCCGTCGAGGCCTCCTTCCGCAAGCTTTTCAAGGGCGGCACGGCCAGGGCCCTGACCGAGGGCGGGGCGTCGAAGCCCGCCGTCCGCAAGGCCATCGGGGCGGTACGGTACGCGCACTTCGCCACCCACGGCTGGTTCGCCCCCGAAACGGCGACGAGCCCCTTCGCAGGCGGCGGCCCCGCCTTCGCCGAGGGCCGTGCCGCCGCCGGCTGGCACCCCTTGCTGCTCTCGGGGCTGGCCCTCAGCGACGCCGGGCACGTCCCCGGCCCCCGCGAGGAGGACGGGATCCTGACGGCACTGGAGGTCTCCGAGATGGATCTGACGAGGCTGGAGCTTGCCGTCCTCTCCGCCTGCGAGACGGGCCTCGGGGTCCTGGCGGGTGGCGAGGGCCTGCTCAGCATGCAGCGCGCCTTCCAGGCCGCCGGGGCGCGCTCCGTGATCGCATCCCTGTGGAAGGTAGACGATGATGCGACGCGGGCGTTGATGGGCGACTTCTACGGGCTAGCGTGGGACCCGAAGAGGCCCCTCGGGGCGGCCGAGGCCCTCCGCCGCGCCCAGCTCGCGATGCTCAACGGCAAGGCCGAGGGCGGCAAAGTTCGTGGCGTCGGCCTCAAGCCGGAGGCCCTCAAGGACATGAAGGCCGGCACGCGTGTGCCGCCGTACTACTGGGCCGCCTTCGTGTTGTCGGGGGACTGGAGATGACGAGGTGTCGAATTCTCCTGCTGTGCGGGCTGGCCCTCCTGACGTGCGCCGCCGCCCCCGTGCCCTCGCTGACCGACGAGCAGGAACGCCTCCTCCTCAAGCGGCGGCCCCTCCTCGCCCGCGTCAGCCAGGCGCTGGCCGCCTGCGACTGGGAGGACGGCGCCGCCGCGAGCAAGGAGGCCCTGGCGCTGACCATCGCCGCCGTCGGCCCCTGGCACCAGAACACCGAGCGTGTGGCCTTTCAGGCCGCCTTCTGTAGCCGCTTCGGCGGACGCTTCGCGGACGAGGAGGCCTACCTCCGCGTGGTGCTCGAGGCGCGGCTGCGTCTGTACGGCGTGGAAGATTGGCGCGTGCGCGACACCCGCCAGGAGATCGCTGAGGCCTTCGCCCAGCAGGCCCGCACGCCCGCCCAGCGGCAGGCCCTGAGCCGCGCCTTCGCCCTGACCGGGCGGATGAACGTGCAGCGCAGGGCCGGACGCTACGCCGAGGCCGAGGCCGCCGCCCGCGAGGCCGTCGCGCTGCGCCGGCCGGTCCTCGGCGAGGCGCACCCCCTCCTCGCCGAGTCCATCGGCAGCCTGGCGTCGATCCGCCAGGAGCGCGGCGACCTGCTGGCCGCCCTGCCCGCCGCCATCCGCGCCGCAGAGGTCATCGCCGCCGGCCAGGGCACCTCCCACCCCAACTACGCCGTCGCCATCAACAACCTCGGTTACCTGCACCTCGAGATGGGCGACCTGCGCACCGCCCTGGACCTGTTCCGCCGCTCCCTGGCGATCCGCAAGGCCGCCCTCGGAACCGAATCAACCGCCTACGCCCTGGCCCTGAACAATCTCGCGGCGGTCCTGGGCCAGCTCGGGCGGCACCGAGAGGCACGCGTCCTCTCGGCCGAGGCCCTGACGCGGACCGGCGCCTCGATGAGCCCCGCCCACCCCGAGTACGCCATCGCACTGGGCAACCTGGCGATGCACACGGCCAACGCGGGCGACCCGGCGGCGGCCCTGCCGCTAGCCCGCCGCGCCCTGGCCCTGTCCGAGTTGCAGGGCGGGGATAACCCGCAGATCCTGCCGGCGCTCAACAACTACGCCGTCGCCCTTTCGCGCAACGGCGCGGCCGCCGAGGCACTGCCGCACGCCCTGCGTTCGCTGTCGCTGGCCGCCCGCGCCCTCGGCCCGCGTCACCCGCGCTACGCCGACGCGCTACTCAACCTCGCCGGCCAGTGGCGGGAGCTGGGCCGCCCTTCCGCGGCCGTCCCCGCCGCCGGCCAGGCCGTGCGCGTCTCGCTCGACTCCCTCGACGTGGCGTTCACCGTCCAGTCCGAACGCCAGCAGCACGCGGCCCTCCAGTCGGCGCGGCACTTCCTCGACATGCTCCTGTCCATCCCCGAGACGCCCGCCGCCCTCGCCTTCGGCCGCGTGTTGGAGTGGAAGGGCGCCGCGTTCGCCCTGGCCCGCAAGCGCCGCGTCGTGGCGGCGCTCCAGTCCGCCGATGGCCCCGCCGCCCGCGCCGCCGCGTCCCTGCGCGTCGCCGCCGCCGAGCTGGCGGCATCCGCGGGGCGTCGCCAGGAGGAGGCGGCCCGCCGCAAGGAGCGCCGAGAGGCCGAGCTGTCGGCCCTGTCGGCCGATTTCCTCCGCACGCGCCCGCCGACGCCCGAGGCGCTGGCCGCCGCCCTGCCCCCCGACGCCGTGCTGATCGACTACCTGTTCCACTCCGTCACCAACCGCCGGCATCTGTCGGCGTTCGTCTCGCGGCGCGGGCGTCCCGTGGCCCGCGTCCACCTCGGCCCGGCGGGGCCGGCCCTGGAGGCCGCCGGCAAATGGCGCTCGGCCGTGCTGGCCCGGCGCGGCGGGCTGCGCGAGGGCTGCGTCCTCGCCCGCCTCATCTGGGCGCCGCTGGAGGCGCACCTCAAGGGGGCCAAGACCGTCCTCATCTCGCCAGACGGCCCCCTCGGGACGCTCCCCTTCGCCGCCCTGCCCGGACGGCGGTCCGGGACGTTCCTGATCGAGGACGTGGCCGTCGCCCTGGTGCCGGTGCCGCGGATACTGCCTGAGATGCTGGCGCTGGACCGCCCGCCCGACGACACGCCGTCGCTCCTCGCCGTCGGCGACGTGGATTTCGGCACGCCGCGCGAGGGCGTGCCAACGTGGGCCGCGCTGCCCGGCACCGCCGCCGAGCTGGCCGACGTGCGCCGCGCCTTCGCCCGCAGCCACCCGCGCGGCCGCGTCACCGCTCTGAGCGCGGGCGACGCCACCCGCGAGGCGGTGCGCGAGGCCCTGCCGAAGGCGCGGCACGCCCACCTCGCGACGCACGGCTTTTTCGCCCCGGCGACGGCCCGTGGCGCCGACGCGGGCGGCGGCTGGCACCCGCTGCTGTTGTCCGGCCTCGTCCTGTCCGGCGCCAACCGCGATCCGAAGGAGGGTGAGGAGGGCGGGATCCTCACGGCATTGGAGGTCTCCGAGATGGACCTGTCGAAGTTGGACCTCGCCGTGCTGTCGGCGTGCGAGACGGGCCTGGGGGCCGAGGCGGCGGGTGAGGGTTTGCTCGGCCTCCAACGGGCGTTCGCCGTGGCCGGGGCGCGGACGGTGGTCGCGTCGCTGTGGAAGGTCGATGACCGCGCCACGAAAGAGCTGATGTCCGGCCTGTCGGCCCGCGTCTGGGATGCCAAGAAGCCGTTGGCCCGAGCCGATGCGCTGCGGCAGGCCCAGCTCGCCCTTTTGCATGGGGGCGTCAAGAAGGGGATCGGCCGCGGCCTCGACCCCGCCGAGGACGCCTTCTCGGGCGTATCTGAGCCGCGTCTGCCGCCGTATTACTGGGCCGCTTTCGTGCTGTCGGGGGACTGGAGATGACGGGACGGACCACGCTTTTCGCCTTCACCATGTTTCTCGCCGCCGCCCTCTCGTTCACCGTCCAGCCCATGGTCGGTAAACTCCTCCTGCCGCTCCTCGGCGGCACGCCGGCGGTGTGGAACACCTGCCTCGTCTTCTTCCAGGCGGCGTTGCTCCTCGGCTACCTCTACGCCCACCTGGCGCCCCCGCGCCCGCGCCTCCACCTCGCCGTCCTCGTCCTCCCGATCCTGGCGTTCGGACTGGCCGCGGCGCTCGGGGGCACCCCGATCCCCGTGGTGGCGTCCCTGCTCCCGACGACGCAGGACAACCCCATCCTCCCCCTGCTGGCGGTGCTGGCCCTGGCGGCCGGCGTACCGTTCGCCGTCCTGGCCTCCACGGCCCCGCTCTTGCAGCGCTGGCACGGCGGCGGGCCGGGGACGTACGCCCTCTACGCCGCCAGCAACGCCGGCAGCCTGCTGGGCCTCCTCGGCTACCCGTTGCTCGTCGAGCCGTGGCTGGCCCTGGCGACGCAGCAGTGGGTGTGGGCGGTATCGGCGTCGTGCTGCCTGGGGCTGATCGCCGGGTGCGCCTGGCTCGCGGAGGACGCCCCCCCGGCCCCCGCCGAGCCCGTCCCCTTGTGGGCCCGTCTCCACTGGATGGCGCTGGCCGCGCTGCCGGCCGCCCTGCTCACCTCCGTCTCGGCGGTGCTGACGACCGAGGTCGCCCCGGTGCCCCTCTTGTGGGTGGTGCCTCTGGGGCTGTACCTCATCAGCTTCATCATCGTCTTCGCCGCGTGGCCCGCGTGGGCCCACCGGCTCGCGTGGCGGGCCAGCGTCCCGTGCGTGCTGTTCGTCTCCCTGGTCCTGCTGACCCGCTCCGCCGAGCCCCTCTTCCTGGTGAGCGCCCTGCACCTCGGAGCCTTCTTCCTCCTCTGCCTCGTCTGCCACGGCGAGCTGGTGCGGCGCAAGCCGCCGCCCGCCCAGCTCACCGCTTTCTACCTGGCGCTGTCCGCGGGCGGCGTCCTCGGCGGGCTGGCCGCCGGCCTTCTGGCCCCGGTGGTGTTCTGCCGCGCAGGGCTGGTGGAGTACCCCCTGGCGCTCATCCTGGCGACGCTCGTGCGCCCGCCCGATGACAAGGCGGAGAGAGAGGATATCCCCGAGATACCCGCCACATCGCGCCAGGGCGGAGGCATTGTGGAGAGCGCGGCGGTGGAGGGGGTGCGGGAGCACACCCAGCCCGAGGCCCGGCCTGCCGCCCCGCCGCCGGAGCCGGCGTTCCACTGGCTGGACGTGGCGCTGCCGGCGGGCGTGGCCGGGCTCACCGTCTGCCTGATCCTGGCGGCGACGCCGGTCCTGGGGCCCCTGCCGGCGGAGAACTCCGCGACGATCGTGGTCGCTCGTGTGGTGCGCAACGCCTTCCAGTACGCCCTGCCGCTGGTGGCGGCGTTCGCGCTGGTGTGGAGGCCGTGGCGCTTCGCCCTGGCCCTCGTCGCCCTGTTCGCGGCGAGCCATTTCGACACGGTCAGCACCGGCCGGCCGCTGTACATCGAGCGCAACTTCTTCGGCAGCCTGCGCGTCGTCGAGCCCCCCGACGGCAAGTTCGTCCGCCTGATCCACGGCGCGACGCAGCACGGACAGCAGGCCGCCCGCCCCGAGGGCAAGCCCGTGCCCCTGATGTACTACTACCCCACGGGCCCGGCGGGCCGGCTCCTCAACGCCCTGCCCCCAGAGCGGCGCAGGCGTGTCGGCGCGGTCGGCCTCGGGACGGGGGCGCTGGCCGCCTACGCCCGCCCGGGGGAGCGCTGGACGTTCTTCGAGATCGACCCCGCCGTGGTGCGCATCGCCAGCGAGCTGCCGTACTTCACCTACCTGGCCACCTGCGAGGGCCGGTGGGACATCGACCTCGGCGACGCCCGCCGCCGTCTGGCGGCCAGCACCGAGAAGTTCGACGTGCTGCTCCTCGACGCCTTCTCCAGCGACGCCATCCCGGTCCACCTCCTGACGCGCGAGGCGATGGGGCTTTACCTGGACCGCCTCGCCCCGGACGGCGTGATCGCCTTCCACGTCTCCAACCGCTACCTCGACCTGCCCCCTCTCCTGGCACGCCTGGCCGAGGAGCGCGGCATGGCGGTGCGTGTGGACCACGACTTCTTCATGACCGACAGGGAGGCGGCGGCGGGCAAGTCGCCGTCGTCCTGGGTGGCCATGGCCCGGAGCGAGGAAGCCCTGGCCCCGGTCAGCAAGGACAGACGCTGGCAGCGGGTGCAGGTGGTGCCGGGGGCCGTGTGGACCGACCAGTTCAGCAACATCCTCGCCGTCTGGCGCCGCGACGAGCCGTGACTCACGACACCATCCTCGCCCCGGCTTGCTCCTCCAGCCTGATCGTGCAGAGGCCGCCCTTCTCCGCCACCACGTCCGTAACCTTGAGGCGCGTGCCTGGCGGCAGGACGTACTCCTCCTCCTCGGTGAACGCCGAGAACGGGCGGATGCCGAAGGCACGCAGCGGGACGATCTCGAAGAGCGTCCGCTTGCCCTTCGTGCCGAGGAACTGCCGGGCGACTTCCAGGCTCGTGGTGCAGGACGACACGCCCCACCACGTCACCTCGCGGCCCACGGGGTAGCGTGGGCTGAGGTCCATCGCCACGCCGCGGTACAGGCTCGGGCGCTGGCCCTCCAGGCGGGCCACGGCGGAGAAGAACAGCCGCAGGTACGGGCGGTACGGCTCGACGGCCTTGCGGTCGGCGTCGCGCAGGGCGACGTTGAGGCGGCGGTAGAACGGCGACTCGGTGGTGTAGAGGTAGAAGGCGGCCACCTCGTCCTCCGTGAGGCCGACGGCACGTCCGGAGGTGACGCTCATGCGGGCGAAGACGGCGGCCTGCCCGACGTTGGCCTCCAGTGAGGGGAGGATGCGGAGGACGGGGGCGGCGGCGGCGGAGAAGGTCGGCATCGGGCCGGAGAGGACGCCTTCGAGGGGCGGCAGCTCCACGCCCTCGTCGCGGACCTCCTGGAGGCGGTCGAGGTACCCCTTGTGCAGCTCGCGGGTCCGCTCGATGAACGCGCCCATGCGCTCGGTGTCGGCGCGGCCAGCGTCCCACCCCACGGCGGGGAGCCAGTCGATCTCCTCGGCGCTTAGGTCGCGGAGTGCCCTGTTGATGTCGCCGAAATGATCGCCCTTGCAGAACAGGTCACCCTGGGCGGCGGGGTTGCAGTGGTCGAGGTGGCGGACCGGCACCGAGGGGAAGCGGCGCTGGAGGGACTGGACGACGGACTTGAGGGCGCGGGCGTGGGCGCCCCACCAGGCGAAGACGACGCCGCGTTGCGCGGGCTCGGCCGACTGCTTGGCCTCGAGGATGGCCTCGACGATCTTCTCGGCCACGGGGCGCCAGAAGGCGGTATGCTGGTCGGTGGACAGGGCCTTGTCGGCGCTGGCGGTCAGCGAGGCGTTGAGCAGCAGGACCCCCTGGGCCAGCATCGCGGAGAACCACTCGGGCGGCTGGACGGTGTTCCTGTCGGCGAGGAGCTTGCGCATGTCGGCGATGGGCGTCTTAAAATCGATCCCGTGCTTGGAGATGCAGGCCGCCTTGATGATGCAGCGGATGGAGGGGACCTTGCCGAACTGGCTATCCGACCACTTCCCGAATGTGTTGTCGAACATGGCGATGCCGGTGGCCGACTCGACGCGCGGGTAGGGGTTCTGTCCGAAGGCGACCACCTTCCAGCCCGCGGGGGGGTTGGGCTTGAGTGCCTGGAATGTCAGCTCGCGGACCGGGACGATGCCGGAGCCGCGGTCCGGCCCGATGTACATGGGGGCGGAGGGCTGCCGTTCGATGACGGGCTTGAGGACGGGCAGCCACTCCTCGCCGCCCTCGAAGAGTGGCGCGAGGTGCAAGGGGTCGTCCACGTCGTTCCTCCGTGCGAGATCGGGACGGCGTCATTGTCGGGGCGGGGGGCTTGGTCCGCAAGAGGCCCCGGAGCGGTCAGGTGCCGAACAGCACCGGCTTCACCCGCCCCTCGCTGAGGGGGACGTCCCGCAGGAAGTTGTCTCTCACCTTCCGGGTGGGGTCGATGCCCAGCGCGTGCAACAGGCTCGCCGCCAGATCCTGCGGGGTGATCGGGTCGTCGGCCGGGTAGGCGGCGAAACGGTCCGACCGGCCGACCACCCGGCCGCCCGGCCGAGGCCCGCCGGCGAGGACGAGCGAGTAGCACTGGGGCCAGTGGTCCCGCCCGGTCGCGTCCACGCCGTTGCCGGTGAACTGCCCGAACCGCGGCGTGCGCCCGAACTCGCCCATGCACACGACCAGGGTGGATTCGAGGAGCCCACGCTGGGCGAGGTCCTCCACGAGCGCCGAGAAGCACCGGTCGAACGGCGGGAGCAGCTCGTCCTTGAGCCGCCGGTTGTTGTTGACGTGGG
>CAZVZK010000201.1:0-16060 GCA_964630925.1 uncultured Alcaligenaceae bacterium | reverse complement strand
CCGCCGGCAGCGGGTCCAGCGCCGGCGGCATCGGCAGCGGCGCCGTGGCCGGCAGCGCGCCGGCCAGCGGCGCGGCCATCGGCAGCGGCTCGCCGAGCGGCAGCGGCTCGGCCACCGCCACCGGGATCGCCTCGAACGCGCTCGCCGGCAGCGGCTCGGCCACCGCCATCGGCAGCGGGTCGTCCAGCGGCATCGGCATCGGCATCGGCATCGGCATCGGCGGGGGCGGCGGGGCCGGCTTCGCCGCCGGCGCGCCCACGCTACTCAGGTCCGACGAGCACCGCTCGCAGAACAGCGCACCGTCCTCGTTGTCGAAGTGGCAGAACGGACACTTGATCATGATTCAACCTCTCGGGAGAGTTGTTCCGTGTGGTGGTGGACGCCCGGCCTCACGATGGCGTGTTCTCCTCGACCATGCGGGCCACGTCGTCCACCGCCAGCTGCGTCTTCTTCGACACCCGCCCGCCGACGTTCAGCTCCTGCAACACCTGCTTCGCGAGCATCGTCTTCTTGGCCGCCCGAGGCCCCATCACCTCGGCCTTCTTCTCGATCGTCTGCGCCGCCTGCTTCGCCTTCTCCGTGTCGTTGGCGGCCAACGCCTGCTGCAGATTCTTGTTCGCCTCGAAGATCTGCACCTCGTCGATGTGCTTGGCCACCTCGGCGTTCACGTACCCCTGCTGGGCCGAGTACGTCACCTCCAGGGGCACCATCCCCGTCGTCTCGCGGCCCTTGCCCGAGTCCCACGTCACCTCGATCTGCGCGATCACGAACTTGCCGTCCGGACGCTTCGGCAGGCTCATGTCAAGGATGTAGCGTGTCGAGTTATCCCGCTCCAGCGTGCCCAGCTTCGCGACGAACGAGCGCTCCTCCGGCTCGGCGGCGTTGAGGTCCTTGATGTCGGGCACCACCTGGCGGACGCGCTTGACCTTGATGTCCTTCATCGCCTTGATCTTCATCTCCACGTCGAGGAAGCCGACGTTGGCCGCCGCCTCGAACTGCTCGACGATGACCCGCTCCGCCGCGCCGGCGTCGTTCACGTCGATGTAGCCCCAGTCGCCCTCGCTGAGCCTCGCCAGGTCCTTGATGAGGGACTGGTTCCACTCGGTGCCGACGCCGATCACCTTGAGCTTCATCTTGTCGGCGGCGGCCTGCTGGGCGTACTGCTTGCAGGTCTGCTCGCCGGAGGTCTCGCCGTCGGTGAGGACGACGAGCTGCGAGAGCATGCCGGGCGCGTGGTGCTTGTGCAGCTCGGCCAGGCCCAGCGCGATGCCCTGATCCATGGCCGTTCCGCCCGGATCGACGTCGAACCGGTCGATCCGCCCGACCACGTCGAGGACGGCAGCCTTCTCGGTCAGAGGCGTCGAGGGCAGCACCACCTGGGCGTCGTGCGCGAAGGCGACGATGGCCAGGTGGTCCTCGGGCTTCAACTTCTCGACGGCGGCGGCCGCCGCCTCCTGAACGCGGGCCAGCCGCGACTTGCCCGTCCCGTCCTCCTCGTACATCGACCCCGACACGTCGAGGACGATGGCGAGGTTGAGGGGCAGCGGCTTGGAGGTGCCGGCGCCGGCGGGGATGAGCTTGATCAGCGCGTAGCTGGCGGCGGTCTCGCCGCTGACGCTGATGCTGGAGCGGTACATCATCCGCTCGATGTGGATCTTCGGCTGGGATGCGTTCGGGGTCATGGCATGTTCGCTCGCGTTTCCCTGTGCCTGAGGCGGCCGGGCCTTGCGGCCCCGACGTGGGAGGGGATACCCCGTCCCCAGTAGGAACGGAGGCAGGGGCCAATCCCTTTCTAACACGGCGCGCGCGCGCCGGCAACGGCTGTGCCGACGAAACCGCCCCACGGCAGTCGGATTATCCGGCCCTTACTTGCCCGCGGGCACGATCTCCAGCTCCGCGGCGGGGGATTCGGCCTTCACCCCCATGCCGTTCAGCACCGCCTTGAGGCGGATCTTGCCGTGGGCCACCTCGCCCTTGCTCCCGTGCGCCGGCGACGGCGGCGACATCATCCGCGCCGGCCAGTCCCAGCCGTACATCGCCTTCGGCTCGCGCTTCGAGGGGAGGATGTCGGCCAGGGCCAGCTCGAACAGGACGCGCCGCGCCCCGGCCTTGACCTCCGCCCATTCCGCCTCGCGCCTGTCGCGGACGAAGAGCGTCATCTCGAAGCGGATGCCGGCCGCCTTTTCGGCGGGCGCGACGAGGCGGAGGGCCCCGTTGTCGAGCCGGGCGGGCACCTTGATCGGCTTGCCGGTGTTGTTGACGAGGACGGCCTTGACCGTCTCCTTGCCCGGCTTGAGCGGCGCGAACCTCGGGTGGGAGAACTCGAGCTTGATCTCCGCCTTGCCCGTCGGCTCGGCGTCGGCGCACGGCAGCAGGAGCAGGAACGCGAACAAGGCCTTGCCCTCCGGACGGTGTCCACCGTCACGACGAGGCAAGGCCGTGCCGCGATTACCCGCAGACGCCCGCTCACCCCTTCTTGTGCAGCGCCTTCAGCCGGCCGAGCAGGTGATCCGCGGCCCCCGGGGCGCAGCTGGTGATCTGCACCTCGCCGCCCTTGATGGCCTCGCGGATCTTGTGCACCGTCACGACCTCCCCGCCGATGTTGACCGTCACCTGCCCGCCGACGTTGCCGGAGGTCAGCCGCGCGAGCGCCGCCGCCGCCTTCGGCTCGAGCTTCAACAGGATCCTGACAACCACGCCGCCCTCCCTCTCGGCCTTCGGCGGGGAGGCCAGGGCGAGCACGACGTCCGGCGCGGCGCGGACCACGAGGTGGCGTGGCGGCTCCCTCTCCCCCTCCTTCAGAGATCGAGGACGGTGGACCGCCAACGCCTCGCCGTCCTTGAGCGGCAGAACGTCCTTCTCGTCGCGGCCCTCGCGCAACACCGCGTAAACGCCGTCGGGGAGCGTCCGCGGCGGGGCCGGCCGGCCCTCGCCAGGTGCGTTGATGTGGAGGAACAGCAGGACGGCGAGGAGGCACGCGGACCGGCACATGGGGCCCTCGATCCATCGGTTGCGGGCGGCGGCTCATCGCCAACGGACGGCCTGGGGACGACATCTCGCCCCGGCCGAGGCGGCTACAGGTGCTGCATCCCCGTCTCCGCGTCGATGTGGCTCTGCGGGCACAGACGCAGCCGCGGCCGAGGCTGTGCCTCGACGGCCTTCTTGCGCCGCCCGACGGTGAGGTGGAAGTTCACGAGGTACGCGCCGTCGTCCCGCCGCAGCGTCACCAGGCCGAAGTGCTCGCGCATCTCGCACAGGCGCGGGGAGTGACAGTCCACCCAGAAGTGCAGTCCGTTCTCGCCGCGCAGGACGGGGCTGTAGCGGATGCGGACCTCCTCGTCTACGAACGCCACTCCCCAGTCGGCCTTGTTCCGGCTCGGGGCCTCGTCCTTCATGATCGAGACGTGTGGCCGTGCCGCCGGCTTGAACGGCACCCCGAGCGGGTCGAGCAGGCGGAGGAGGGCCGCGTGCCCCTCGGCGGGGACACTCAGGAGGTACCAGTCCGGCTCGTAGATGACGCGCCCCACCAGCTCCGGCGCGCCTCCGTACTCATCCAGCCTGGTGGACATCTCGCCTCCTCCAAGGTCGCCCTACTTCTTGAGCGCGGCCATCACGCCGATGATCGTCGCCACCAGCGCGTTGGCGGTCTTCGGGCCGACGACGCCGTCCGCGTCCAGCTTCGCCGCCCCCTGGAACTTCACCACACGCGCCCGCGTCTGCGGGCCGAAGACCCCGTCGACCTGCAGCGGCATGTCCATCATGCCGGGGAACACCCCGCGGGTCACGAAGTTGAGCGACTCCTGAAGGCTGCGAACGTCGGGGCCGGACGACCCCTGCTTGAGGAACATGGCCATGGCTCGTACCCCCGTGTGTATTATTTCGCGATCGGCAGGATGTTGGTGGCCGACACCTGCATGGTCACGTCGAAGGCCGGGATCGCCGACGGCCCCACCGAGAGGCTGACGGAGATGCCCAGGAACTTGAACGGCGGCGGCGAGAACAGCAGCAGCCCGCCGATGGACCCCGCCATGAACTTGCAGTCGCAGCCGATGCCCCACGACACGCCGGCGAGGTCCGACGGCGGCCCGAAGATCAGGGTGATCTGCGGCCCGACGGAGACGCCCACGTTCGTCCACCACCCGCCGCCGATGGACGAGAACAGCCCCAGCTCCGGCGTCGAGGACCCGTACAGCCCGAAGGACCCCGTCACGCCCAGCACCGCGAAGGCCGACGCGCTCATCCCGACGGCCAGCGTCACGTCGGACACGAGCGGCTTGGCCGCCAGCCCGACCGGCACCTTGGACGGCATGGTGATCGACAGCGACGGCTTGGTGTCCGAGACGCCGATCGGCTCGTTGAGGAGCTTCACCGAATTGCTGAACAGCCCGCCGACGGAGACGGCCCCCTTGAGGGCGGTCTTCTCGGCGGCGGTCAGGACCTTCCGCGCCGGGATCGGCGTGAGGGCCTTGCCCTGCTTCTGGATGTCGAGCTTGTCGAGGTCACGCAGATCGGCTTTGACGGACTTCATGGTCTTCTCCCGGTTGGCCGCCGGCGGGCCCTGCCGGCCGCCGTCCTCCCACAACCGAGATGCGCCCCGTGGCCGCGTGTGACCGCCGCGTCTCGGGATTTTGGGAAGGGCTCGCCCTCCTGTTTTCACCCCAGCGTCACCGCCGACCCCGTCGCCGCCGACCGCGCCGCCGCCTCCGTGAACACCATGTACGCCAGCCCCTCCTCGAACGTCGTGTACCGCACCGGCGCCCCCGTCCGGATCGACGCCACCCAGTCCGCCTCCACGTTCCACCCGCCGCGCGTCGACTCCGGGATCGCCACCTCCTGCCACTTGCCGCCCGGCGTCCTCAGCTCGCGCACCACGTCCGACGACAGGTCGTACTCCAGCGCCCCGTGCGTCCCGTAGATCGTGATCGTCGCCGCGTGGCCGAACGGCGTCGCCCCGGAGATCTGGTAGACGCCCCGCGTCCCGCCGGGCAGCTCCGTCAGCACCTGCACGCTG
This sequence comes from uncultured Alcaligenaceae bacterium, assembly GCA_964630925.1. Classification (GTDB taxonomy): domain Bacteria; phylum Planctomycetota; class Planctomycetia; order Gemmatales; family Gemmataceae; genus RGDT01. Next base: position 11,049 of record CAZVZK010000201.1, on the reverse strand, counting down.
TCCGGCGTGCCCACCGTCCGCACCTGGCCCGAGTGCGGGTCGATCCGCCGCGGCGTGAAGGCGTGCGCCTGCGCCGTCACACGCACCGGCTGCGGCAGCCAGCGCGACAGCGTCTCGTGGACGATCCCCAGCGTCAGCATGTTCACGCCCGACAGGGCCGCGTCCTGCCGCCAGTGCAAGGGCGCCGACGGGTCCGCCAGCGCCCCCGTCCGATGCACGACGCTCACCTCCAACGGCTCGCCGACGTGCCCGCCGGCCAGCAGGTGCTTGACGAACCCGTCCCCCGCCAGCCCGAACGGCGACGGCACGATCTGACACACCACCCCCGGCTTCGACCGGCTGGCCGAGAGCATGGCCCGCGCCTCGGCGGCGTTCATCGCCATGCGGGCCTCGGTCAGGACGTGCTTCCCCGCCGCCACCGCCGCCAGGGTGATGGGGCAGTGCAGGTACGGCCAGGTGCCGATGACGACGGCATCGACCTCCGGGCAGGCGACGAGGTCCTCCCACTTCGAGAAGGTGTGGGGGATGTTGAACTCGGCGGCGGCCTGGGCGGTGGACTCCGCACGCCGGTTGCAGACGGCGGTGAGCGTCACCCCCTCCTGGGCCAGCAGGCCGGGGATGTGGCGTAGGCGGGTGTTCGCCCCCGCACCGATCAGGCCGACTCGCAGCATGAGGCCCCTCACTCTCGACAGAACACCAGGCGATGGATGCTCGTGCGCCCGTAGGCGTCGCGCAGGACGGCGCGGCGATCTTCCCCCTGGAGGTGGAGGAACAGCGTCCCGCCGTCGGCACCCGCGTGGATGACGCTGCCGGCGTGCATCTGGACCGCCACGCTCATGCCGGCCCCGCCCGCCACGTCGGCCTCCAGGTGCGTCTCCAACTGGGCCGCCCGCCCGTCGGCACGCAGCACGTCGCGCAGCCGGCGGACGATCCGCTTGCCCAGGTCCAGCGACGGCCCGCCGTTGGCCAGGCCCCAGCCGGTGAACAGCCGGACCGCCTCGTCCAGCCCGCACGCGACGGCCACGAACCGCGCCCGCTCCAGGATGAACCCCTCGGCCAGCGCCTTCTCGCGGCGTAGATGCGCCCGCTTCTGCACGCCGGCGTCCAGCGCGATGCGGGCCAGCCGCTCCATCTGGAGCAGATAACGCCCCTCGTCGGCGAGCAGGCCTGCCTGACCCGCCAGCGCCGGCAAGTGGATCTCGACGCGCGCCAGCGCCGCCGGGTGCTCCCGGTCCACGCCGCACCCCAGCGCCACCGGCCGGCCGGGACGGTCGAAGACGTAGGCGTCGGCCCCCTCCCCCACGTCCTCGTCGGCCTCGTTGACGTGCCAGTCGATGGACGATGCCCCGCCCTGCGTCTCGACGGAGAGGTCGGCGCGGCTGTCGGGGCCGGGGCCGAAGAGGGGCCCGCCGTCGGTGCGGGCGGCCACGTTGCGGTTGACGATGCCGACGCGGTAGCCGGGCAGGAGGCGGGCCGCCGGGCGTCCGATGGCGTCAACGCGGAGGAGGCCGGCGGCGGCCGCCGCCAAGACGTCGCGCGAGTATTCGCCCTCGACATCATGGCGCGGCAATCGTCGTTCGTAGGCGGCGGCGAGGGCGGGCTGGCCCAGCTCACGGACGTTCTTGGCGATGACCTCGGCGATGCGCGCGGGGGTGGGCGACTCGCCCTCGCACTCCAGGGCCAGGAAGTGCAGGACGCCGTCGGCCAGTTCGCGGGCGAGGAACGGGTCGGGCATGCCGACGGCCTCGGCGGCGGCGTACAGCGCCCGGCTGATACGCCCGGCGTCGAACGGCTCCAGCCGCCCGTCGGGGCGGCGCACGAACGTCGGCGGGACGGGGTCGGTCATGCCGCTTACCATATCCCCATCCCGCCCTCCCCGCCAGACGCACCGCACCGCGAGGCACCCTCCCGTGAACATCGCGCACCTCGTCAGCGAAGCCGCCAGGACGCGCGGCCCCCACCCCGCCTTCGTCTTCGAGGGCCGGGCCCTCACCTACGCCGACCTGGAGCGTCTGTCGGGCAACTTCGCCGCCGCCCTGGCCGCCGACGGCGTGAAGCCCGGCCAGGTCATCGCGCTGCTGCTGGAGAGCGGCCCGGAGATCCTGATCGCATGCCTCGGCGCGTTCCGCGCCGGCGTGGTGCCCAACGTCGTCAACGCCATGCTGCGGCCCGACGAGGTCCGCAACGTGGTGGCCGACTCCGGCGCCGCCCTCCTCGTCACCGACGCCGAGCGCTGGGAGGGACTCGGCTCCGCCCGCGAGGGCCTGGGCACGCGCCGCACCATCCTGGCCCAGGACTTCCAGGCCGTGCTGGACGGCGCACCGGGCGAGGGGCCGTGCCTGGATCTGCCGCCGGACACGCTGGCGTGCCTGATGTACACGTCGGGGACGACGGGCAGGCCCAAGGGCGTGATGCTGTCGCACCGCAACATCCTCGACAACGCCGAGCACTTCTCGCGCACCCATTACCGCGAGGATGACCGCGTGCTGATCCCGGCGCCCTTGTTCCACGCCTGGGGCCTGATGAGCGGGCTGATCGCCATCTTCCGCGTCGGGGCGACGGCCCTGGTGATGCGCCGCTTCAAGCCGGAGCCGCTGCTCGACCTGCTCGAGGCCGAGCGGGCCACGGTGCTGATGGCGGTCCCGACGATGATCGGCTACCTGAACCGCTCGCCCACGATCAAGTCACGCGACCTGTCCTCGCTGCGGACGGTGCTGTGCGCCGCCGCCCCCATGCCGATGGAGCTGATCGACGTGCTGACCAAGTCGTGGCGTGTCGGCTACGCGGAGTCGTACGGCCTGACGGAGACGAGCCCGGTCATCACCACCACCACGAACGCCGAGATGCGGCCCGGCTCGTGCGGCAAGGCGATGGGCGACGTGGAGCTGAAGGTGGTCGGCCCAGAGGGCATGACGCTCCCCACAGGCGAGGTGGGCGAGCTGTGGGCGCGGGGGACGGCCATCTCGCTGGGCTACTACGGCAGGCCGGACGCGACGGCGGAGGTGTTCGTCGAGGGCGGGTGGTTCCGCACGGGCGACGTGGTGCGGATGGACGAGGACGGCTACGTCTACATCGTGGACCGCTCGAAGGACATGATCAACGTGGGCGGCGAGAAGTGCTACCCGCGTGACGTGGAGGAGGTGCTGTTCCGCCACCCCGCCGTCGCCGACGCCGTGGTGGTCGGCATGCCGGACGACATCCTCGGCGAGGTGGTGAAGGCGGTGGTCGCCCTCAAGCCGGATGCCACGCTGACGGCGGAGGAGCTGGTGGCGTACCTGCGTCCGTCGCTGGCGACGTTCAAGCTGCCGCGTGCGGTGGAGTTCGTGGAGTCGGTGCCGCGCAGCCCCTCGGGCAAGGCCCTCCGCCGCCTGCTGCGGTGAGGAGTGAAGAGGGCATACCACGAAATACACGGAAGACACGAAAGGAAGACAAAGCAAGCAGGGAGGTAGAAGAGAGCGAGTACCCCCCTTCCTTTCTGCTTGATATCTGCTTTGCTTCTTTCTCTTCTTTTTCGTGTCTTCCGTGTATTTCGTGGTATGCCCTCTTCTACCTTGCCTCACGGCTTCGGCAGGGCGGACTCCCAGTCTGCCAGATCCCGCACCAGGCCCGCCACGCTCTCCGGGTGCCGGTACGCCAGGTTCTTCCGCTCGCCGATGTCGGCGTCGAGGTCGAAAAGCAGGTTCATGCCCCGGTCCTGCACCAGCTTCCACTTGCCGCGCCGCACCGCCTTCTGGCCGAACGTCTCGCCCGGACGCAGCAGACGCCAGCACAGGGCACGCTCGGGGAGGGGCCGCTTGCCGGCGAGGGCGGGCAGGATGTCCTCGCCGTCCGTGGGGCGTTTGGGCGGGAGGGCCACCCCGGCGGCGGACAGGATCGTCCGGTGCCAGTCCATCGCGATGACGGGGACGTTGGAGGTCTTGCCGGCGGGCAGCGTGCCGGGGAGGCGGGCGATGCACGGGACGCGGATGCCCCCCTCCCACAACGAATACTTGCCGTGGAACAACGGCCCGTTGTCCGAGAACCGCTCGCCGCCGTTGTCGCTCAGGAAGACGACGAGGGTGTCCCTGTCGAGCTTCTTCTCGCGCAGCCGCGCCAGCAGCTTGCCCACCGAGGCGTCGAGGCTCTCGACCATGCGGACGTAGTCGGCCCGCGTGCCGTTGGCCGGGCCGTAGGTCTTCTCGCCGCGCACGTCGCCGGGCTTGCCGGGCGGCTGGAACGGCCAGTGCGGGGAGTTGAAACACACCTGGAGGAAGAACGGGCGTCCGGCGTGCCTGTCGATGAACGCCAGGGAGCGCTCGGTGATGAGGTCGGTGAGGTAGCCCGTGCGTTTGATGGGCTTCGTGTCCTCGTAGAGGCCGGGGTCGCCGTTGGCGTCCCTGTGCGAGTAGTAATCGAGGTCGGCGGCCAGGAAGCCGAAGAACTCGCCGAAGCCGTGGGCGTTGGGGGCGAATCGCTCCTGGTAGCCGAGGTGCCACTTGCCGAACAGGCCGGTGGCGTAGCCGGACGCCTTGAGGAGCGCGGGGAGGGACGTGGGCATGACGGGCAGGCCGCGCAACTTCTCCTTGTAGCGGATGACCCACTCGAAGCCGTGACGCTGCGGGTAGCGTCCGGTGAGCAGCGACGCCCGCGTCGGCGAGCAGACGCACGCGCTGGCGTAGGCGTCGGTCAGACGCACGCCCTGTTTGGCGAGCCCGTCGATGTGCGGCGTGCGGATCTCGCGCGAGCCGTAACACCCGAGGTCGCCGTAGCCCAGATCGTCGGCGACGAGGAGGACGACGTTGGGCCGGGCGGCCTTCTCGCCGGCATCGGCGAGGAGCAGCGGGAAAAGGAGCAGGACGGCATACGGCATGATGGGTGCCCGCCTCTTGGAGTCGATCATGGCCACGGCGACGGATACTATACAAGCGGACGGAGGTGCCGCATGAGCGACCGCAGCAAGATCGAGTGGACCGACGCGAGCTGGAACCCCATCCGTGGCTGCACCCGGATTTCGCCGGGCTGCACTCATTGCCTCGCGCCTGGGACCCCGGTCCTCATGGCGGACTGGACGAGCCGTGCCATCCAGGAGCTCCGCGAAGGGGACGCCGTCATCTCGTTCGATGATGGGTCGTCGGGGGTCGGGGTCAACAAGACGTACGGCCGGGCCACAGTCGAAAAGGTGTGGTGGACACGCAAGCCCGCGGTCCGCCTCCGGACGGAGGACGGGGGCGAGATCGTCGCCTCGACGGATCACCTTTTCCTGAAACCGCCACGCGGCTGGTTCAAGGCGGGCAACGCGCGGGTCCTTCAGTCGCGGTTACGACGCATCGCCGCCGCGACTCCGTCAGCGGGGATGAGCGACCTATACTGCGCCGGTTATCTGTGCGGGGCGACGGACGGCGACGGCACCATGCGAGAGCGGAACGGCACGACGCCCTACCGCCAGCTCCAATGGTACTGGCGTGTCGCGGTCACCAGCAGACAGGTTGAATTCATCCAGCGCCTCATCGAGTGCGCCGCCCGGTTCGGGATCCCCCTCGATGCGAAGCCGTTCGACTCCGGGACCGGGTCGGACATGATCAAGGTCGAGACGCGACGGTTCGAGGAGATCGCCAAACTGGGGGCCCTTTGGGATCTCTCGGGCCTCGACTACTCGCGGGGCTACCTCGCGGGCATCTTCGACGCCGAAGGATCGTTCGCGAGGCATTCGGCCAAACGTCCCGGCTCCCTCCGCATCTCCAACACCAGCGAGAGCTATCTCCGAGCCATCGTTGATCATGGCGCCGTGGCCGGCTTCACGTTCAAGGTCGAGAACTTCCACGGCCAACACTGCAAGACGGCCCGCCTGTACGGGACACTTGACGTGGCCGGGCGATTCCTCGGGGAGGTGAGGCCCGCGCTCACCTCCAAGATGCAGACAGCGTTCGGGAGCCGCATCGAGGGGGGGAAGCCCCATGTCGTCTCGGTGGAATACGTCGGTGAGCAAGACCTCGTCGATATCCAGACCTCGTCGGGTACCTTCATCGCCAACGGCTACCTAACCCATAACTGCTACGCCGCGACGTTCGCCGAGCGCTTCCGCGGTGTTCCGGGCCACCCCTACGAGCAGGGCTTCGACCTCCGCCTCGTCCCCGAGAAGTTGCCCGAGCCGTTCCGCTGGCGGACGCCGCGCCGGGTCTTCGTCAACTCGATGAGCGACCTCTTCCACGAGGGCGTACCCGACGCCTACATCGCCGACGTGTGCCGCGTCATGGCCTCGGCGAACTGGCACACCTATCAGGTGCTGACCAAGCGGGCGACGCGCCTGCGCGACATGCTGACGGGGCCGCTGGCGTCCGCCGCCGCACTGCCCAACGTGTGGTGGGGCGTGAGCGTCGAGGACCGCCGTCACGGCCTGCCGCGGATCGACGCCCTGCGCGCGGCCCCCGCGTCGGTCCGCTTCCTCTCCATCGAGCCGCTGTTGGAAGACCTCGGCACGCTGGACCTGACGGGCATCGGCTGGGTGATCGTGGGCGGCGAGAGCGGCCACGGGGCGCGACCGATGCACCCAGAGTGGGTGCGTTCGATCCGCGATCAGTGCGCCGCCGCCGGCGTGCCGTTCTTCTTCAAGCAGTGGGGCGGCGTCCACAAGAGCCGTGCCGGGCGTGAGCTGGACGGCCGGCACCACGACGAAGCGCCGCCGTCCACGGCGGCAGAGGCGCCGGGGAACCGCGTGCGGCTACAACTGCTGGAGTCGTTCGCCGGGTGAGGGTTCGAGCATGAAACCGGGGAGCAACACCGGATGGATGAAGAGTCGCTGGAGACGAGGCTCGCCGAGATGGAGGCACTCCACGCGAACGGGGATATCTCCGAGGCGGAGTACCGTCATTGGCTCCTGGCCCAGCTCACCGAGGAGAACAACCCCACGATCCTCGGTCAAATGTCGGCTGAGTTCCGAGAACTCGTGCGAGGATGGGTCTCGCGCCTGCCCCGGACCGAGGAGGAATGGTCCGGCTACCGCATTTTCCGCATCGGTGCCACCGAGGCCGGTATCGAACTCGTCCGGCTACAGCTCCGGGCCGCCGTGAAGGCAGCGCGGGACTTCTTCGGCGGTGCAGGGGAGAGGGCGTGAGTACGGGCATCCTGCAAACGTCGGGTCTGGACTACCACGGGCTATCGTCCGATCACGGCGTCGCCGCCCGCAGCCGCGCCACGAACGCCGCATGCTCCGGCGTCGCCAGCCCCAGACGCAGCACCGCCTCGACGCGGACCATGTCCCCCGCCACCATTGCCGCCGCGTCCAGCCACAGGCCGGGAAAGACGCGGCTCCGGAGGACGCCATCCGCCCCCGGTGGCAGCGAGACGTACGCCCCCGCCTCCAACACGAACCAGTCGATGGCCCGGTCCTCGGTCCGCCAGAGGATGTATTCCAACACGCCCGCCGCCCGGTACGATCGCCATTTCGCGTTGCGGTCGATACTCACACTGGACGCGGCCACCTCCACGGCCAGCTCCGGCCCGCCGACGATGTAGCCGTCCGTCATCCTCGTCCGGCCGCCGGCGACGATGCGCATCGACCCGTCGGGCTGCGACACGTCGGCGGTGCTGAGACGCGCCGTGGCGTTGTCCGAGACCCGCACGCCCGGGGTGTTGATCCGGTAGATGACCATCCAGCCGATCAGGTCGGCGTGCGGGTCGCCGTGGTCTTCCGCGCTCACGGGTGAGGGCATGTAGACGACTCCATCGATCAGCTCCGCCTTGTTCACGCCCGGCATGGCGTGGTAGCGCCGCAGGAACTCGTCTGCGTCCAGGTGGTCGCCGTTCCGCAGCGGCGGGGTGCGTTCGAGCTCGACGTTCATGACAGACGCCCTCATCCCTCCGGCAACAGCCCCGAGATCTCCTTGCGGAGATGCCGCACCCCCTTGGCCTGGATCGCCAGGCGGTGCAGCTCACGCAGCCGCCCCACGTCCGTGACCCGCGCCAGACGCGGGCCGTACTCGTCGGCGGCCGCCTGGCCGTACCGGAGCTGGATCACCTCCAGCACGGCTGCGCGAAGGGTGTCCTGCTCGGCCTCCAGCATGAACTCCTTGATGACGGGTGAGTCGCGCACGTGTTCCCTCCCGATGATGGAGATGGTGTCGGTAGTCTCGTCCGCCAGCCGGCCGAAGATCGCCAGCGTCGCCAGCAGATCCCGCTGGCGTGTCGCGTCCAAGGCCCGGTGCCTGATCGCCTCGGCGGCGAACGCCACCGCGTCCCCCGCACCCCTGCCATGATCGCACAACGGGTACAGGGCCATCAACCCCGGATGGTGCCCCCACCACTCCTCCGGGCGCACCTCCCACAGCCGCACCTCGTGGAACCACACCTGCTGCGTCGCCGCCCCGCCCACCGCCAGCCGGAACGTCCCCTCCTGCGGGCGGTACCCTCGCGGCAGCAGCACGAACACCAGGCTCTCGCACGGCAGGCGCTCCCGCTCCGACAGCAGCCCGCTCTTGGACAGCACGCTCCACGGGGCCGAGTCGGCCCAGCGCGTGTACGCCTCCATGTAGACGATGAAACGCTCGCCGCCCCTCGTCGCCCGGAACGCGCGGTCGGCCAGCCGCTCCGTCGTCTGCACCGTGTCGGGGATCGGCTCCCAGCCGTCCACCGCGACGCCGGCCAGCCGCGACAGGCCCGGCCCGGACGCCCGCGCCGCTATCTTGAACCCGCCGTCGAAGTCGGCCATCGGGCCACCTCACCACCGCGCGGCGCCCTCGTACAGCCCGAACACGTCCGCCAGCGCCTTCACGATCTCGCCCACGCCGCACCGCGCACGCGCCGCCTCGATCAGCGCGGGCATCGTGTTCTCGTTCCTCGACGCCGCGCGGCGCACCCCGTCCAGCGTCCGCCGCACGTCCTCCGCCGAGCGCTTGGCCTTCACCTCGCGCAGCCGCGCCACCTGCTCCTTCTCCACCGCGTCGTCCACCACCAGCGTATCCAGCGGCTTCCCGTCCTTCTCCACGAAGGCGTTCACGCCCACGATTAGCTTCCGCTTCGCGTCGACCTCGCGCTGGTACACGAACGCCGCGTCGGCGATCTCGCGGCGGAAGAACCCCGCCTCCAGCGCCGCCAGCATCCCCCCCGCCTCGGCGATCCGCTCGAAGTACCTCTCCGCGTCCGCCCGCATCTGCTTCGTCAGCGCCTCCACGAAGTAACTGCCCCCCAGCGGATCGACGGTGTTCGTCACCCCCGTCTCGTACGCCAGCACCTGCTGGGTGCGTAGCGCCAGCGTGACGGCGTGCTCGCTCGGCAGGGCCAGCGTCTCGTCCATGCTGTTGGTGTGCAGGCTCTGGCACCCGCCCAGGACGGCGGCCAGCGCCTGGTACGACACGCGCATCAGGTTCACCTCCGGCTGCACCGCCTGTAGCGAGCAGCCCGCCGTCTGCGCGTGGAACCGCAGCTTCCAGCTGTTCTCGCTCTTCGCCCCGTACCTCCCGCGCATCGCCTCCGCCCACAGCACCCGCGCCGCCCGGTACTTGGCCAGCTCCTCGAACAGGTCGTTGTGGGCGTTGAAGAAGAAGCTCAGCCGCCCGGCGAACGAGTCCACCGGCAGGCCGCGCTCCATCAGGTGCTCGACGTAGTGGAAGCCGTCGGCGAGGGTGAACGCCAGCTCCTGCACCGCCGTGCTGCCCGCCTCGCGGATGTGGTAGCCGCTGATCGACACCGTGTTCCACTGCGGCACGTGCCGGCTGCCGAACTCCATCACGTCGCACGCCAGGCGCACGTGCGGCCCCGGCGGGAAGACGAACTCGTTCTGCGCGTGGAACTCCTTCAGCGGGTCGTTCTGGATCGTCCCGCGCAGCTTCCTCCAGTCCACGCCCCTGTCCTGGGCGTTGGCCAGGAAGAACGCCATGACGATGGCCGCCGGCGCGTTGATCGTCATCGAAACCGACACGTCGGCCAGGTCGATGCCGTCGAACAGCGTCGCCATGTCGTCGAGCGTGTCCACCGCGACGCCGAGCTTGCCGACCTCGCCGAGCGACTTCGGGTCGTCGGAGTCCAGGCCCATGAGCGTCGGCAGGTCGAACGCCGTGGACAGGCCGGTCTGCCCCTTGCCGAGGAGGAACTTGAAGCGCTCGTTGGTCTGGCGGGCGGTGCCGAAGCCGGCGAACTGCCGCATGGTCCATAAACGCGAGCGGTACATGGTGGCGTGGACGCCGCGTGTGTACGGGTACTGGCCCGGATAGCCGATGTCGGCGTCGAAGTCCACCTCGGCGCTGTCGGGCGTGTACAGCGCCTCGACGGGCACGCTGGAGACGGTGGTGGGCGGCTGGGCCCGCGTGGGGGCCTTGGCGGCCTCCTGCTCCCAGCGGTCGTGGGCGGCGGTGTCGTGGACGGTGGCCATCGTTGGCTCCGGGAGAGTGTGCGGGCCGATGCGTGGATTATACCCGATTGCCGGCCGGGGGCGATTCCCCGATAATGCTGCGTCGCTCACACGGAGACCGAACGGATGTTGATGCTCGTCCTGCAAATCGGCATGCTGGTCATGGGGCTGATCGCCCTGTTCAGCGGCAAACTCAGCCTCACGAAGGCGATGACCCTCAAGGGCGCCGCCGCCCGCCTCGCCGGCCTCATCATGATCGCGCCCCTCCCGATCAACCTCGGCGTCGGCTTCGTGGTCGGCCTCACCGTCGCGTCACAGGGCCGGCAGTTCAACTTCCAGGAGTGGCAGATGACCTTCATCCTGCTGGAGGTCGGCGTCACCCTCGGCTGCCTGCTCATCGCCTTCCTCGTCGCCGCCACGATGGGCGCGCCCGACGACTCCGACGAGAGCAAGTACCGCCGCCGCGACCGGGACGGCGACGACGGCTTCACCTCCGACCGCCCCAGGGGCGGCGACGGCTTCACGCCCGAGGGCGGGCCACGCGGCCAGGACCGCTATTGAACGTGCCGGCGTCTACCTCACCCCCCCAGCCCCCCTCGCGCTGCGAGCTGGGGGCGTCTCGCCCAATGGCACTTGCGTTCGAGGCGAGCGGCACGGCGTAAGCGTGCCGTGCGATGCAGACACGGCACGCTTACGCCGTGCCGCTCGCCTCGCGGCCGAGAACGCAA
>CAZVZK010000200.1:0-16160 GCA_964630925.1 uncultured Alcaligenaceae bacterium | reverse complement strand
CGTTTCAGCCCCGTCGCCTCGATCAGCCGGGGCAGGTGGGCGCGTGTGACGCCGGTGAACGAGATGTCCAGCTCGCGCAGCCCCGTCAGGCGGGCGAGGTGCAGGACGTGCGTGTCGTCGATGCTATCGTTGCGGGACAGGTTGAGCGAGGTCAGCTTCGTCAGCCGGGAGACCGCCTCCAGGCCGGGGCCCGTCACCCCCGTCTCGCTGATGTCGAGGGACCGCAGCTCCCGGAGGCCGGCGAGGTGCCCGAGGCCGGCGTCCGTGACCGCCGTCCCCGACAGCGAGAGGGATTCGAGGCCGGCCAGCCCGCCCAGCCCCGCCACCCCGCGGTCGCCCACCTGCCGGCAGATGGCCAGGGAGAGGACCTTCAGCCCGGTGAGCGGGCGGAGCCGCGGCGTCCCCTCGTCGGTCACGTACGAGCCGGAGAGGTCGAACGCCCGTAGCCGCTTCAAGGGGTGGAGGTGGGCCAGCCCGGAGTCGGTGCCGCTCGGCCCGTTGAGCGCGAGCGATTCGAGGTGGGCGAGGCCGCCGATGGCCCGGACCTGCCCGGCGGTGAGGGCCGGCAGGGTGCCTTGCTTGAGGCAGCGGATGTTGGGGCAGCCCGAGAGCTCGGCGAGCAGCCCGGGCGCGAGGCACCGCACGTTCGACAGCGTCGTGAGGAAGGGGATTTCGGCCAGCTCGTCCAGGTCGTCCTGCCTCCACCGCCCCCCCTCCAGCAGGGACGCCCACAGCAGGCCGTGGCGCCAGTACAGGCTGAGCCTGGCGCGCAGGGACGCCGAGAGCGGCAGGGCCGCGTTGCACCGTTCGAGGGCCTCGCTCAGCCGCTCGGCGACTTCCGAGGTGCGTGTCCTGGCGTACTCGGCCTGGACGCGCATGAGCAGGGCGCGATCGGCCTGGCCGTGCTCCTCCAGCCAGTCGGCGTAGACGAGCGGCGTCTCGTCCTCGCCCGTCGGCACCAGGAGGGCATCGATGAACGCCCGCTCCTCGGTCACGGCTCTCACCCCCTCACGCCGGACGGCTCACTCGATGCGCCCCATCTGCTTGAACATCCACAGCACCAGCCACGCCTTGATGTCGAACTTCAGCGTCGCGTCGTCGATCATGCGGCACGCCTCCGCGTGATCGACCAGCAGCACCTCCAGCGCCTCGCTCGCCTCCAGCGCCGGGGCGCACCCCGCGTCGCCACGCACGTCCACGAAGGCGATGCACGCCGCCTCGTCGGTCATGCCGGACGAGGAGTACAGGTGCGGCGACACCTTGCGCACCGCCGTCACCTCGTAGCCGGTCTCCTCGACGATCTCGCGCCGGGCCGTGGACTCGGCGTCCTCGCCGGGGTCGATCAGGCCGGCGGGCAGGCCGATCACCCACCCGGCGACCGGCACGCGGAACTCGCGGATCATCACCAGCCGGGGCGGCTCCCCCGGGTTGCGCAGCACGGGGACGAGGATGACGGCGTCGCCGTCGCCGCCCCGGTGCGGCTCGGCCTTGCGCGAGGCGAACACCCAGCGGCCCTTGTGGCCGCGGTTCTCGAACTCGGCGGCGAAGAGGTTGAGCCACTTCTCGCCGGTCAGCTTCTCGATCTTGTGGATCAGCATCGGTTGTCGCCGGGGGTGAATGGGTCAGATCGCCTCGGGGCCACGCTCGCCGGTGCGGATGCGGACGCAGTCGTCCAGGGGGAGGATGAAGATCTTGCCGTCGCCGATGCGGCCCTCCGGCCCGCTGCGGCCCGCCTCCATGATGGCGTTGACGGTGGGCTCGACGAAGTCCTCGTTGACCGCGATCTGCAGCTGCACCTTGCGCAGAAGGTTGACGGTCAGCTCGTGGCCGCGGTACACCTCGGTGTGGCCCTTCTGGCGGCCGAAGCCCTGGACGTCCACGATGGTGAGGCGGAAGACCTCGACCTTGTTGAGCGCCTCCTTGACCGCCTCGAGCTTCGACGGCTGGATGACGGCCAGGATCAGTTTCATACGTCACGTCCCCCCCCCACGGACGGAGTCATCCTATCAGGCGGAGGGCCGGGCGCGCAGGCGCTCCTCGAGGGACTTCGCCAGGGCCGCCAGATCCTCGGGGGATCGTCGCAGCAGCTCTTCCTCGGGCGTGGCCGGGTCTCCGAGGATCGACTGGGCGAGGGCGATCCGCCCCACGAGGCGGCCCTCCTGGATCATGGCCGCCGTTCTGCCGCGATGGCCGCCGCCTCACAAGAGCAACCCCTCGAGATGCACGCCGACACTCTCCGCGAGCGCCCCCAGGTCGTAGCCGCCCTCCAGGCAGCTCACCAGCCGCCCGCCGGCGTGCGTCGCCGCCACCTGACGCACCAGCGCCGTCATCGCGGTGAAGTCCTCCGTCTCCAGGCCGAGCGAGCCGATGGGGTCCATGACGTGGGCGTCGAACCCGGCGCTGAGCAGCACCAGCTCCGGCCGCGACACCCTGGCCGCGTCCTCCAGCGTCGCCGCGAACGCGGCGTGGTACTGGTGCCGGGTGGTGCCGTACGGCAGCGGGGCGTTGATGATGTGCCCCAGGCCCGGCCCCGTGCCGGTCTCCGTCCGGCGCCCCGAGCCGGGGTAGAACCCGTGGCCGAAGCGGTGGATGCTCAGGAAGGTGACGGCGCCGTCGGCGAAGAAGATGTCCTGCGTGCCGTTGCCGTGATGCACGTCCCAGTCGATGATGAGGACGCGCGACACGCCGCGCTCGCGCGCCCGCTGGGCCGCCAGGGCGATGCTGTTGAACAGGCAGAACCCCATGCTGTGGGTGTCCGTGGCGTGGTGCCCCGGCGGACGCACGAGGCAGAGGGCCGTCGTGTCGCGCCCGTCCAGGACGGCATCGACGGCGGCGCGGCACGTCCCCGCCGCCGCCAGGGCCACGTCGAACGACTCGGGGCACACCGGCGTGTCGGCCTCCAGCCGCCCGCCGCCCGCGGCGCACGCCTCACGGGCGTACTCGACCTGCTCGGCGGCGTGGATCGGGACGAGGTCCGCGGCCGGCATCGTCGAGGCGGCGAGGCGGGTGCAGCGGGCGGCGAGGCCGCTTGCCTCGATGTGGGCGAGGATCGCCTCCAGCCGCTGCGGGCGCTCGGGGTGCGCGCCGGTGCGGTGGCGGAGGAAGACGGGGTCGGTGTAGAGCAGGGTCATGGGAGCGTCCTTGTTCAGCGAGACTGCGAGCGAAAGAGTGTCGCCTGATCGTCCGGGTGCATGCCTTGTGGAAGCCCCAGCCAGCTCATTTGCCGCGCCTGTCTCCACGCGGCTAGGAGTTGCCCCCCTTGCCGCCTGATCGAGTTCTCTTGCAGATCAAGGAAAGCCAATTGGGGCATCCGTGTCTTGACCAGGGCCTCGATCCCGGCGGCGGAGATCCTGTTGCCACCCAGCCTGAGGTTCCGCAGATTCTTCACCCAGGGCGCGCGGAGCAGCGCCGCCAGGCCGTCATCCCGCAGACGCGAGTTGCTCAAGTCGAGGGACTCCAGCTGGGACGGCGAGGCCGCCAAGTCGGCCCCAATAGCCGCGCCGGCCCGCGGACAGCTCAGTGACAAGCACCGAAGCCGACGGAACATGGGGCACGCGGCCAATGCACGGACCGCCGCGGCAGGCAAGCCATCCCAAAAGAGTCGGAGGGACCGAAGCGCCGGCAGCGCCCCAGCTTGCGCAAGGGCCTCCACGCCGGACTGAAGCAGGCTATTCCCACGCAGCGACAGCACCTCCAGCCGGCTCAAGTGGGGCGAAGACGCCAATCTCTCGGCCCCCCTTGCCCCGATGCCGCAATTGTCCAGTCGGAGTACGCGAAGCCCCGAGAGGGCCGGAGAAGATGCGATAGCTTCCGCCCCCTCATCCCCTAGCGGGCCGCTGAGAGCCAGCTCACGAAGGGAGCCGACGAACGGAGATGCCGCCAAGGCGCGCACTCCCTCGACCCCGACTTGGCACGACCACAGGAGGCTGAGCCGCTCGACCGACGCCATCACCGGCGACCGAGCCAGGGCGGCCAGGCCTCTGCCAGTGATCCGACTCGATTCTTCGAAACTGAGCGATTTCAGCCGACGAAGGTATGGCGACGCCGCCAGAGCCTTCAGACCGGTGTCGCTCACGTTGTCGTAGTCTGAGGCCAACGACTCGAGCCCCGCCAACGTCTCATTCGCCGCCAGCGCACCCAACATCGCGTCACCCCGCTCCGACTGATGCGTCCGCAGGGCCCTGATGCGGGGTACGGCTCGAGCCACGTGTGGAAGACAGGCCTTGGGGCAGAAGCTCAAGCCCAGAACTCGGCACTCGGCGAGGCCCGAGCCGGTGGCCAGGGCCGGATACAGTGCTTCCCCCTGCTCCTCCAGCCCGGCCCTGAAGTCTAGCCATCGGATTCCCCGCGACGCCGCCAGGGTCCGGGCGTGTTCCCGCACCCGCCAGATCTCGTCAGGGAGGCCCACCGACAGTCGCCGCAGGGGAGGCCGACCGGGCTCCTCAAGCAGCCGAGTCAGAGCTGCTGGCGAGGGCAGGGGGCCGAAGCCCCCCAACGACCGTACCGGCAACAACCGGCTCCACGCCTCAACCTCGGCCTCACCCGCCTCGGGCTCGGACAACCTCGCTTCCTCAATCCACGCAGCCACTTCCGGTTTCAGTGTGGGTAGGTCGTCCATCCCGACCAGCACCCAGAGCATCCCCGCCTCATGGCCGACGCTGCCGAGCCAGGCCTCCGACGCCAGCCCGCCCAGCCAGCGCTTGCGGTTCTTCAGCCACAGCCGGTGTCGCCGCGCCGCCATCCCCGCCCAGTCTGGCTCGTCCTCCGGCAATGGCGCGATGCCATCGACTC
This sequence comes from uncultured Alcaligenaceae bacterium, assembly GCA_964630925.1. Lineage (GTDB taxonomy): Bacteria > Planctomycetota > Planctomycetia > Gemmatales > Gemmataceae > RGDT01. The sequence continues at coordinate 11,369 of CAZVZK010000200.1, read as the reverse complement.
CGCGGTCGAGCCGCACGCTCAGGCGGACGAACTCGGCCCGCTCCGCGTCGCCGTGGTCGTCCAGCCAGTCGGCCAGGACGAGGCGCGGCAGCGTCTCGTCCGGCGCGTCCTTGCACGCCCCAAGCAGCCGCAGCAACTCCGCGTCCATCGCGTCCCTCCGCGCCCCCGCTCACGCCAGGGCGGCCATCTCCTCGCGGACGTACTTCACGCCGGCGGCGTGGGCCTCCTTCGCCTTCAGCAGCCGCGGCGACTTCGCCTCGACGGCCTGCTCCAACACGACGTGAGGCGTCATCTTCTTCGCCGCCAGCAGGGCGACGAGCCGGCCATAGTCGATGTCGCCGGGGCCGAACGCCTCCGTCCACACGCCCTTCGCCGACTGACGCAGGTGCAGCACGGCGATCCGCGCGAGGTACAGCTTGCACACGTCGAAGAGGGCGACGCGCGAGTCGCCGGCGCCGCGGTAGACCCAGTGGGCGTCCAGGCAGAGGGACACGTCGGCCGGATCGGTGCCGTTCATCATGTGGTGGTACTCGCGTGCCGACCGCCGCATCTCGGCGTCGTGGTTGTGGTACGCCAGCACCACGCCCGCCGTCTTCAGCTTCTTGCCCAGCAAGCCCAGGTTCTTTGCCTGCGCTTCCAGCTGCTCGTCGCCCTTGTCGTCCGGGCCGCCCCAGCGCAGCGGCGTCGGGTTGACGACCATCCAGCGCAGGCCGGCAGGCTTCGCCGCCTCGGCGACGGCCACGGCGTTCCTGATCACGTCTTCCGCCGGCTCGTGCAGCTTCGCGTTCATGTACAGCGAGCGCATCTCCAGCTTCGCCTTCTTCAGGCGCGGCAGCAGCGCCTTCACGTCGGCGGGGGTGTTGATGATCGGCTCGAAGCCGTCGAGGCCGGCGCCCGCGACCTCGGCCAGCGAGGCGTCGGCGTCCTTGTGGAAGTCGCGCTTCTCCCGGCCGTAGAACGTGAGCCACGGGTAGACGTTGGTGGCGACGTGCAGGCGTCTGGCGTCGGCGGCCAGGGCCGGCGTGGCGGCCAGCGCGCCGAGGAAGAGGCGGCGGGTGATCACGGGTGTGTGTCCTCCGGGGGCGTCCCTTCTACCATATGCGGATACGCCGCCCGCCTGGAAGAGAGACCATCGATGCGCGTGCTCATCACCGGGGGCTACGGCTTCCTCGGCGCCTGGATCGTCCGCCGGCTCCTCGCACGCGGCGACGGCGTCTGGGTCTACGACCTCCGCGAGGACGCCCGCCGCCTCCAGCCCGTCATGCCCCCCGATCACGTCAAACAGGTGAAGTTCGTTCAGGGCGATGTCACCGACCTCGACGGCCTCAAGTCGGCCATCGCGACGCACGGCATCACGCACGTCGTCCACCTCGCGGGATTGCAGGTGCCGACGTGCCGGGCCGACCCCATCCTCGGGGCGCAGGTGAACGTCATCGGAACGCTCGCCGTCTTCGAGGCGGTCAAGGCCCACCGGCCCCAGGTGCAACGCCTCGTCTACGCCTCCAGCGCCGCCGTCTTCGGGCCGCAGTCCGACTACGGGGACGCCCGCCGCCTGCCCGACGACGTGAAGCTGACGCCCTCGACGCACTACGGCTACTTCAAGTGCTGCAACGAGGGCAACGCCCGCATCTACCATCAGGACTTCGGCCTGTCGTCCATCGGCCTGAGGCCTTGGACGGTGTACGGCGCGGGCCGCGACTTCGGCATGACCAGCGAGCCGACCAAGGCCATCAAGTGCCTGGCGCTGGGGCGTCCGTACCACATCACCTACGGCGGCTGGCAGGACATGCAGTACGTCGACGACGTGGCCGGGGCGTTCGTGCGCTGCCTGGAGGCGCCGTACGACGGCGCGAAGTCGTACAACCTGCGTGGCGACGTGGTGGACATGCCGGCGCTGCACGCGGCCATGTGCGCCGCCGACCCGCGGGCGAAGGAGCTGATCACCCACGGCGAGCGGCAGATCGGCATCGCCTACGACCTGTCCGACGACGCCCTGCAGCGTGACCTCGGCCCGATCCCGAAGACGCCGCTGGCCGACGGCGTCCGCGAGACGCTGACGCTGTTCCGCAAGCTGCACGCCGAGGGGACGCTCGACACGTCCGACATCGCCGGTTGACGGCCGGCCTCGTTCATCTCCCGTAACCGATCAGCCAGGGGTGGGAATGGACGGAAGTAGACAGGGGAGGTGGGCCGGCGGTGGGCGAATGGCATTGCACTTCACAGGATGGGGGCGGATGGACGCCAGTCAGTGAGGGAAACGAACCAGGGAAACGAACTTGCCCGCCGCAAGTGCGAGCGGCAGAACGACTTGCGGAAGTTCGTTTCCCGACCCCCCTCACACCCCCCCGCGCCACGGAAACGAATCGCCCCCGGCGATCCGGCGCATGGCCCCGGCGGTAGTGACGCCGCGTTGGCCCGGCGGGACGGGGGAGTCAGCCGCGTCAGCCCCGGCGGCTTCACACCCGCTACGCTGCCCACAGCAGCGCCCCCCCGCCTTTGAACCAGGCCCTTCGGGGGGTAACTCCCGCGAGGGTGCCGGAATTCTTGCAGGGATCCGGCCTCCTGCCCGCAACAATACGGGTATGAGCACGCTCATCGACTTCCTCAACCGGCTGCCCGCCGCCGACCCGCGCCCGGATGACGCCCTCCTGGCCGCGTTCCGCGCCGGGCAAGAGGCGGCCTTCGCGCGCCTCGTCCATCGGCACGGCCCGCTCGTGTGGGGCGTGTGCCGCCGGCTCCTGCGCCGCCCCGCCGACGCCGAGGACGCCTTCCAGGCCACCTTCCTCGCCGCCGTCCGCCACCTCGATCGCCTGTCCGGCCCGCTCGGCCCCTGGCTGCACACCGTCGCCACGCGCACCGCCCTCGCCCTGCGCAAGAGGCTCGCGAAGGACGCGCCCACGGCACCGCTCGACGGCCTCGCCACGCCCGCGCCGGCGGAGTCGCCCATCGACATCGACTCCCTGCTCCTCGCGCTGCCCGAGAAGTACCGCGAGGCGGTGGTGCTGTGTTACCTGTCCGGGCATACGCAGGCGGAGGCCGCCGGCGTCCTCGGCTGCCCGGAGGGGACGCTGTCGGCGCGGCTGTCGCGCGGCCTGGCGATGCTGCGCGAGCGTGCCGCGGCCGATCCGAAAGTGCTGCTGGCCGCCGCCATGCTCGCCCTGCCGGCGGCCCTGTCCGCCGCGACGGCGCGTCTCGGCGTGGCGGTCAAGGCGTCCCTGGCCGCCGCCCCGGCTCACCTGCTGGCCCTGACGGAAGGAGCGATGCCGATGCGACACTGGATGATGAAGCTCGTGGCCGGCGTGGCGATCCTGGCGTTGGTGGGCACGGGGGCGGTGTTCGCGTGGCCTCGGCCCACACCGGAGGTGCGCGGCGCGTTCGCGCCCGTCCCGAAGGAGATGCCGCCGAAGAACGGCCTGCTCGCCCTGTGGGGCAAGGGCAGGCCGGTCCTGCTGCGTCCCGACGGCACCCACTACCGCGACCTGTGGCACGACGACTACGACGCCGCCGAGGGGTGCGTCGCCGTCAGCCCCGACGGCAAGCGGGTGGCGGTGCTGGCGCAACAGAGCGCCGAGGCGCTCGGTGGCCCGTACTTCGTCACTATCCACAAGCTGTACATCCGCGGCATCGACGAGAAGGGGCCGGGCGTGCTGATGCCGTCCGAAGGGCTGACGTTCCGCGGCCGGCTCGTGTGGTCGCCGGACGGCAAACGCCTGTACGGCGACGCCGGCCCCACGCCCGCGGAGATGCGCAAGGCCGTGGCCGCCGGCAAGGCGCCGCCGTTCGGGCGTGACCGCGCCGTGGTGTTCGACGTGGCGACGAGGAAGCGGTCTGATGTCCCCGTCCCGGCCGGCGAGCATCTGCTGGGCGAGCGGCCCGACGGGAGGCTGCTGGTGACGAGCTCGCCGATGGCCGCCAAGGGCGGCGGCTGGGTGTTCCGCTGGTCGTGGCTGTCACCGGACGGCAAGGAGTCGTCCCCGTTCGACCTCGGCGCCGACCAGCGGATGACCGCGAATGACCACCTCTCGGCGGACGGCAGGCGCCTGCTGAGCGTCCTGGGCGACCCCGAGGCGCGGCACGGCCGGCTCATGGTGAGCGACCTGGTGACGAAGAAGCAGACGGTGCTGCCCCTCGCCGGCCTGCCGGCGAAGGACTTCGTGATCGAGCGCGCCCGCTGGTCGCCGGACGGCAAGAAGATCGCGTTCTACCACCTGCCGGTGACGGAGGTGCCCGGCGAGCCCTGGTGGCGCTGGCCGCGCGGCGGGGCGGCGACGCTGTGCGTGTGCGACGCCGACGGCAAGAACCTGAAGGTGGTGCTGAAAACGAAGGCGGAGCGCCTACACTACTTCGAGTGGAAGTGAATCCCGAAGGCGAGCGGCCCGGCGTACGCTGGCCGTGTCTTCGGATCAGGCGAGCTGGCCCCGTCAGGGGCCCGAGTCAGCAGGTGCGCTGGCACGGCGGGCTCACCCCGCCCCGCTCGCCCTTGTCGTTCACCGGGGCGCGGCGCCTGCCGGCTTGACGACGTGCGGCACTACGAGCAGGAGCAGGTCGTACTCCTCCTCCCGCGTCACCTCCCAGCCGAACAGGTGCCGCACGTAGGGCAGCTCGCGCAGGGCCGGCACACACTCCATCTCCGTGACCCTGTCCTTCCCGCCTAGGCCGCCGACCACGAACATCTGCCCCTCGCCCATCTCGGCTACCGCGTTCAGCCGCCGCGTGACCCGGCCCGGCACCGTGGCCCCGGCGATGGCGAACCCCGTGTCCTTGAGGTCGCTGACCTCGGGCTCCACCTCCAGGCGGATGCGTCCGTCGGCCATCACGACGGGCAGGAAGTTCAGCCGGGTGCCGAACTCCTCGAACTGCACGCCGACCGATCCGCGCCCCGCCGGGACCGGCACCGCCGCCTCGCCGCCGTCGAGGAAGCTGGCCGGCCTGCCGCCCTTCGTCACCAGCCGCGGCCTCGCCTGCACCCTGGCGAGCTTCCGCTTCTCCAGCTTCTCGATGATCCGCGTGATCCCCTCCTCCTGCTCCTTGCGCAGCACCCCGGCGACGGCGCCCTTGGGGTCGCCCTGGATCGTGGCCGGCAGGACGGAGCGGCCCAACGCCCCCTTGAGGGCGTCCCAGGCCTGCGGGCGTAGGCGGACCAGCAGCACGTCGAGCCGCACATCGGGCTGCGGCACCGCCGGGGCCGGGTCGGCCCAGGTCAGGCCCGCACTCGTCGCCACCGTCAGCAGCACCGCCGCGCCCCGTCCCGACATGGCATCCCCTCCCGAGTGTTTGAGGGGTGCGATATCCTTCGCCGCGAAGCGAAGCAATGGCAATCCGCTGAGGGCTCAGGAGAAGAATCGGGCGACGGGGATGCTGAAGCCGGGAAGCACGTCGGGGACGGTGAGGGTGTCGGTGGCCTGGAGGATGATCTGGTGCGGTCCCTGCCGGTAGAGCGAGGCGGTCACGGTCTCGGGGTCGATGACGATCACGACGCGGACGCCGGCGTTGACGTACTCCCCCACCTTGATGAAGATGTCGCCCCATCGATCCGACGGCGACTTCACCTCGCCAACAATATCGGGGATGACATCGAGCTCGCCATCGGGCACCGGCCCCTTCGGGAGGCGCTCGTAGGAGACGAAGCACACGTCCCCGCCGCGCATCTTCGTGGCACCGGTGCGGAACCACGAGTCGTTGCCCATGACGTGGCCGAGGTCATTCTCCTCCACCCAGACGGCCAGCGGGGCGGCCAACCTCATCGCGATCTTCCCGTGCCTCATCCAGGCCATGTGGGGCTCCTTCACGACGCCATCGACGTACTCGGCGTTCGTCCCCTGGTACCGGGCGATGAACTCCTCGATGGTCATGGCCGCGGGCGAGGGGGCCGGGGAGGGAGTCGGCGGAGTGAGTATGGCGGACACGTTCGGGACCTCCAGGCAGGCTTTGACGTCAGGATACCTCGTGCAGACATCGTCCGGAAGGTCAGGGATTGCCGGCCGCCGGCGCGGCGACCCGCGGCGTCACCAAGACCAGCAACTCGTAGTCGCTCTCCCGCGTGGCCTCGTGGCTGAACAGGTGCCGCAAGTACGGCACGCCACGCAGCGCCGGCACGCACTCCCGGTCCGTGATCGTCCCGTGCCTGCTGACACCACCGAGGACGAAAGTCTGCCCGGCCCACATCTCTGCTGCGGCCTGGATGCGTGCGTATTTTCGGGTCTCCAACGAGGAGCCAGGGTAAGGCTCGATCTCAAGGCGGATGCGGCCGTTGCCGAGAACGGTGGGGCGGAGGTGGAAAGGGATGCCGACGTCCAAGTAGGCGGGGCTACCGGCAACGCTGCGGGGTGACTCCGGACGCGGGCCGTTGGTGGCGAAGTCACACGGCTGGCCGCTCGCCCCCGCGATGCTCTGGCTGCTGAGGATCTTCGCCAGGCCCTGCTTCTCCATCTTCTTGAGGATGGCGCTGATCCCGTCCTGCTCGGGCCGCAGGACGCCGGCGAACGTGGCCTTCGCATCGCCCTTCAGCGCCGCAGGCACGGTGGAGCGGCTCAACGCCCCCTTGAGCGCCTCCCACGCCTCCGGCTTCAGACGCGCCGCCAGCACGTCCAGTTGGAGCTGCACCCGCGGCGTGGCCGCTGGCGGGTCGGCCCACGACACGCCACCCAGCAGCACCGCGGCCAACAGCGCAATTACGCCCCGTCCAGACATGGCGACCCCTCCGCGTGTGAATTCGCCCGGCGATAGTCGGTGTTGTCCCGTGAAGCAATGGCAATCCGCCCGGACATCCCGTATCCTGATGGGATCACCTGACCCACGCTGAGGGCGACATCCATGACCACCGAAAACACCGACCCCGTGACGCGCCGCGACTTCCTCAACACCTCCGCCACCGTCACCGGAGCCCTCGCCCTCACCGCCGCCAGCGCCTCCCGCGTCTACGGCGCCATGGAGCGCGTCGGCATCGCCTTCCTCGGCGTCGGCGGCCGCTGCCAGCAGCACATCGACGTCATCCTCGACATGCAGAAGGCCGGCTCCAAGGTCGCCCCCGCCGCCGTCTGCGACGTGTGGGACGGCGACGGCACCCTCGGCCGCGGCAAGGGCCGCGGCCTGTACCCCTCCGCCAAGCGCTGCGGCCTCGGCGAGAAGATCGACGGACGCACCGTCACCAAGGACTACCGGGAGGTCCTCGACAAGTGCAAGGAGGCCGACGTCGTCTGCATCGCCACGCCCGACCACTGGCACGCCAAGATGGCGATGGACGCCATGGACGCCGGCAAGGACGTGTACATGGAGAAGCCCATGACACGCACCATCGCCGAGGCGATCGCCGTCACCAAGATGGCCCAGGACAAGAAGCGCGTCGTCACCGTCGGCGTGCAGTCGATGGCCGACCCCACCTGGCAGGCCGCCTATGACTACATCAAGGGCGGCAGCATCGGCCACGTCCTCCAGGGCCAGACGAGCTACTACCGCAACTACATCGGCGGGCAGTGGCGCTACTACCCCCTCACGAAGGACATGACGCCGAAGACCATCGACTGGAAGAAGTTCCTGGGCGAGGGCGTCGAGTGCCTGGGCGAGAAGATCGGCCCGACGGAGAAGGAGATGCCGTTCGACCGCGCCCTGTGGGCGCAGTGGCGCTGCTACTGGCCGTTCGGCGGCGGCATGTTCACCGACCTCTTCGTCCACCAGACGACGCACCTGATCGCGGCGATGGGCGTGCGCTTCCCGGGCCGGGTGGTCGGCGGTGGCGGCATCTACATGGAGTACGACGGCCGCGACGTGCCGGACGTGGCCACCATCGTGGCCGACTACGACGAGGGGTGCCAGGTCATCATCTCGGCCACCATGTGCAACGACACGCAGCTCGGCGAGGTGATCCGCGGGCGGCTCGCCACCATCAAGTTCACCGGCGGCGGCGACTACATGAAGGGCTTCGAGGTGTACGGCCAGGAGATCGGCGGCGGCCCGGCCAAGCCGAAGGAGGGCTTCGGCACGCCGGTCCACGAGTACAAGAACGAGAAGAAGGGCAACGCGACGGCGGCGCTGTGGGAGAACTTCCTGGAGTGCGTCAAGGGCCACAAGCGTGAGACCCTCAGCACGCCCGAGCTGGGGTCGGCGGCGTTCACGACGGTGGCGATGGGCGTGCAGTCCTACCGCAACGGCAAGGTGCTGTTCTGGGACAAGGAGAAGAAGGCCCCGAAGGAGGCCGACGCCTCGTGGGCCTCGACCCTGGAGAAGCGGAGCAAGGACCGCGGCAAGCCGTCGCAGATCATCGGCTGGGACGGCGGCGACAAGGGCAGCACGATCATCCCGCCGAAGTACCAGGCCCTGGAGGGCCCGTGGGTGGGCGGCAAGGACCCCGCCGAGGGCAAGTCCAGCGAGTGAGTGGGAGAGGAAGAGGTTGTCCACGGATCACACGGAAGACACGGATAACAGCCAAGCAGGCAGGAAGAGGCGGGTCTGCTGTTCTCCATGCTTGTTGTCTTGGCTGTTATCCGTGTCTTCCGTGTGATCCGTGGACAACTTCTTCTTCTATCATGAGGGGACATCGCTCCCGGAGGAACGAGCATGCGCGGGAATGACCAGATCATCGAGGCCCTCAACCAGGCGCTCACCGTCGAGCTGACCGCCATCAACCAGTACTTCATCCAGGCCAAGATGTGCAAGAACTGGGGCCTGACGAAGCTCTACAAGAAGCACTACGAGGAGTCGCTCGGCGAGATGAAGCACGCCGACTGGCTCATCGACCGCATCCTGTTCCTGGAGGGCGTCCCCGAGATCGCCCGCTATGACGTCATCCGCGCCGGCGCCGACGTCAAGGAGCAGCTCGAGGTCGATCTCGTCCTCGAGACCAAGGGCGCGACGCACTACAACAAGACCATCACGCTCTGCACGCAGCTGGTGGACAACGCCACCCGCGAGCTGCTGGCCAAGATCCTCGTGGACAGCGAGGAGCACATCGACTGGCTGGAGACCCAGCTCAGCCTGATCAACCAGGTCGGCCTGCAGAACTACCTGCAGACGCAGATGGCCACGGCCGACGAGAAAGAGGGCTGAGCGGGCCGGATCAGGCCGTCTGCAGGACGGCCAGGGACGTGCGCCGCTCCAGGATGACGCGCAACGTGCGCTGGCACGCGGTGCAGCCGCCGCCGGCGCCCGTGTGCTTGCGCAGGTCGCGCACCGTCTCGCAGCCGCCTTCCTCGATGGCCGACAGCAGCATCTCCTCGGTCACGTGCAGGCAGCGGCAGACGAGCCGGCTCGGGCAGGCCGCACAGTCCGTCGTGGGGTGGGAGGCGTTCATCTTGGATACGCCGGTGGGGTCAAAGGTGGGATATTGAGACTGAATCTCAACGTTACTATCGTACTTGGACGCCGAGGGGCTGTCAAGGGTTCCACGAAGAATCCTGACGGCCCCGACGTCCCTTGTTACAGAGAGGCCGGCGCGACACGGGGCTCGCGCCTGCGAGCGCCGCGGAGCGCGAAAGGACCCACCGATGCTCATCGCCGCCGTCAGTGACATGCACGGCACCCTGCCCGAGATCCCGCCGTGCGACCTGCTCCTCATCGGCGGCGACGTGTGCCCCGTCGAGAACCACGACCCGCTGTTCCAGGCCTTCTGGCTCGGCACCACCTTCCGCGCCTGGCTCGCCGCCGCCCCCGCACGCAAGATCATCGGCGTGTGCGGCAACCACGACTTCGTCTTCCAGAAACTCCCCGAGGCGGTGCCCCAGGACCTGCCGTGGACCTACCTGCAGGACAGCGGCTGCGTGTGGGAGGGCCTGCGCTTCTGGGGCACGCCGTGGCAGCCGTGGTTCTACGACTGGGCGTTCAACCTGCGCGAACACGAGCTGGAGCGTGTCTGGGCGAAGATCCCGCCTGTTACAGACATCCTCGTCCTGCACGGCCCGCCGCACGGCTACGGCGACGGCGTCCCGCGTGGCGGCGTGGTGCAGCACACCGGCTCGCCGTCGCTGACGGAGAAGATCCGCGAGATCAAGCCGCGTCTGGCGATCTACGGCCACATCCACGAGGGCCGCGGCGAGTACCGCCTCGGCCCGACGGTGCTGGCGAACGTTACGATCCTGGATGTGGAGATGAACCACGTCCACCCGGTGTGGACGCATGAGCTGGCTGGCGTCCCTTCGCCAGCGGAGAAGCAGGGCTGAGGCTCATCGCTCCCCGAGTGCCTTCAGGGCCTTCGTGGCTGCCTCGCGGACGGACTCGTCTTCGCTCCGCAGATACGGGCGGATGCTCTCGACGGCTCGGCGGTCCTTGATCTCGCCGAGTAGGCGAATGATGGACTCCCGCTCGCCATAAGACGGATGCCTCGAGTTGTCGTTCAACCGCTGGAGTAGCGGCTCGACCGCCCGTCGATCCTTTCGAAATGCCAGTGTCAAGACCGCCGGGAAGTAGCATCCAATGTACCGTCCATCGAGACACTCGGCCAGCAACTCATCTACGCGTGCCGCATCTTCCTTGCTCGCTAACTTGAGAAGGAGCTGAAGCGCCGCTTTGGCCGACTCCCCGCCGTGCCGGACACAGAGGAAGAGCGCCTCCACCGCCTGCGGATCTCCTTGCCGCTCCAGCTCTCGAATGATCCTGAGCCCGATCTCGGGTTTCTTGCCGACCCCGTTGAGGGCAACGCAGAGCTCAGGGAGGTAGTCCGGGCCGAGACGTTCGATGTCCTCATCGATGAGGTTCGGGTCGCGGCCCCAGTAAGTGAGGTCCGGGATGGTTCTGCCGGCGGGCTTCGGCGCGGCGCCCCACTCCTTGAATAGCCGATCGACTCGCTGTTGGCGGGTCAACGGCCAGAACCACCAGACGAGGAGGAACACCACGCCGACGAGGGCCAAGGACGATAGGCCGAAGAAACCCACCAGACAACAGGCCCGCCCCGTCGGACTCTCTGGGGTCGGCTGCCGTTCCGGAAAGGAAGTGTCGGCTGGCTGCATGGCGTGACCCCGGTTGTCGTTGTGCCGAGGTCATCCTATCCGCCGATCACGCCGTTTCACCGCGCCGGCTTGCGGCTGATCGCCGCCTTCGCAACGCTGTCGGCGGCGAAAGCGTGCGCATCCCACTCCTGCTCTGCGAGCGCGGGCCGATATCCCCCGAGAACGGCCTACCTGGAACGGAGTGGCTGCCCCTCCTCCGAAATCCAAACGACGCGCCCCATCACCAATCCAATCTGGACGCGGGGCTCGTCGAAGTAGAAGAGATGCGTGCTGTTCCCGCCGATCACCCCATGGGGTTCGCCGAGTATCTGGGCCACGTCCGAACACGACATCCCCAATTCGACGGCGAACGTCCTCGCCGGGCAGGCGGGGGCTACGGGCCAGCCCTTCCAAGGTGACTTACCACCGTTAGCTGCCGTCCTTGAGCTTGCG